>JBKEDL010000041.1:0-51225 GCA_047975385.1 Enterococcus sp.
AAAAGACAAAGAAGAAGCGGCGGGACACTTCGTTCAGTTCACCAATGCTTGGCGTAAAAGATACCCCAAGTTGATAAAAAAATTGGAAGAACAAACCTGTCTCTTAACGTTTTTTGACTTCCCCCCAACCATTCGGTGCAGTATTTATTCAACCAACTTAATTGAGGGATTCAATAAACATCTGAAACGGGCCACGAAAAAGAAAGAACAATTTCCAAACGAAGAAGCTTTGGAACGATTTTTAGTTACACAATTTTTGGACTACAACAATAAACATGATGACCGGTGTCACCGTGGATTTGCCCAGTGCAGAGACACGTTAGAATCAATGTTCATCTAAAGAAATCAGTTACTATCTAATAAATTTATTTACACAAAATTATTGACACTACCAAATAAATTTACTGAAAACGATGACTTGAAATAAAAAACTACTCGATAATGGAAGGAATTAATTATAGATGAATAAAACATTGTTAGGGATTGCTTTAATTTTTGCAACTTTTGCGGGGGCAGAAGCTGTATCTGCAGATCAGATTAATGGGAATGTTAATGGAGATGTAATTGTTGCAGTCGACGATTCAACAAAATCTCTTGTAGGCGAGTCTGGAAAGACATACGCTAAAGATAATGATGGCTACTTTGATGATGGTCAAAAAGTCGTGCTAGCACCGAATGCAACACCCGATGCAACACCCGAAGCCTTACCGATTCCAGCAAATAGCAGTATTAATGGAGATCTCATTACAGATGTGAATGGAAAAAATGGAGCTCTTGTAGGTGAATCTGGGACTGAATACAACAAAGATGACGATGGCTATTATGATAATGGTAAAAAGGTTGATTTATCAACAAATGAAATCCCAGTTGAAGAACCTGTGGCAACACCAGTAGCAGTACCAGAAGAAACAGAAGAATTACAAACACCGGATCAAGCACCAGTAGCGGTACCAGAAGAATTACAATCAATTCCGGAAACACCAGCAACACCGGATCAAGCACCAGTAGCGGTACCAGAAGAATTACAATCAATTCCAGAAACACCAGCAACACCAGTAGCTACACCAAACTTAACACCGGAAGTAGCACCTGAAGCATTGAAAGCAGAAGTCACACCAGTAGCAGGTCCAGAAGTGATTGCGCAAGGTATTCCAACAGAGCTTCCAACAATCATTGAACAAGGCGTTCCAACGTCACTTGAAGTTGAAGCTGTTCAAGAACCAGTATCAGTGCAAAGTGATTCAGAAGAAACAGGATTAGTTCAAGCAGATGTAGAGCAAGAACTAGATGCACCAGTTGCGACAAGTACTGAAGAATTAATAACTTTAGCAGCTAAAGCAGTAGCAGCGGCTAAAACAGCTGATGCTGGTCAAGCAACTGTAGTTCAAACACAAACAGCTGCAGAAATTGCAGCTCCAGTAACAAACGTTGCAACTGATTTAACTGCCGCGGGCGAAAGCACAAACAGCGAATCGTTACCACAAACAGGATCAGAAAGTAATGCGTTCTTACCAATTTTGGGTAGCCTATTATTAGGATTTGCTGGATTAGTTAACTTTAGAAAAAAAGCTTAATCTAGTTAGTAAGAACATTAGATAAATAAGAAGTATAAATCGAAGTGAAGCACTCACCAAACGAGTGCTTCACTTTTTTCACTTAATCAGCGAGTGAACGTGTTAAAATGAAGTATCAAAGGAATTGGGGGAATGAATATGTCAAAGAAACATCATGCGTTAGTTGGATTGAGTTTACTTGGAAGTGCAGGATTGTTATTAGCATTGAGTCGGGGGAAAAACCTACTAGAAGTTCATGTGACTGTAAATGTCTCACCAACTTATTACAAGAGTCCGAAAAAGAATATTTTAGGGACGGAAGACTTAAAGAAAATCAGCGAATAAGTTTAAATCCCTAAAATTAATTGATTGACTCCCCTTCACTTAGACTTATAATAATCTAGGAAGGGGGAGTATTTTTTGTTTAAACGTTTTTTTAGTTATTATAAACCGTATCGATCGCTATTTCTTTTAGATTTTTCGTGTGCGGTCGTTGCGGGGGTACTGGAGTTGGCTTTTCCCGTTGCGGTCAATCATGTCATCGATGAAATTATGCCGCAAAATAATTTTCGCTTAATCTTACTGGCTTGTTTGGGCTTATTTTCATTTTATTTGATCAATACCGTTTTGCAATATATCGTGGTCTATCACGGGCACAAACTAGGAGTTAACATCGAAACCGATATGCGCCAAGAATTGTTTCGCCATTTGCAAACCCAATCATTTGAGTATTATGACAATCAAAAGACGGGGCGTTTGATTAGTCGTTTGACGACGGATTTATTTGAAATCTCAGAACTTGCGCATCATGGCCCAGAAGATGTCTTCATCACCATCATGACTTTAGTGGGTTCATTTTACTTGATGTTTCAGATGCATGCCCAATTGGCGTTGGCGATGTTTGTTGTCGTGCCGTTGATTACGGTAGCGTTGATCTTCTTTAATCAGAAGATGACCAATGTGAACACTGAGATATATGATAATTTAGGCGAATTTAATGCCGGTGTTGAAGCGTCAGTCAGCGGGATTCGGGTGACTCAATCATTTGCTAATGAAAAATTTGAACACCGTCGTTTCGATGGCCTGAGTGAGTTGTATCGTCAGTCGAAAATCATTTTTTATCGTGTCATGGGGATTAGTTCAGCTTATAATTATTTCTTGATTCGTTTAGTGAATCTGTTTGCTTTGATTTTTGGGTCGTATTATGTGATCAAAGGGGAATTGAGTAATGGGGAGTTTGTCGGATTCATCTTATTATCCAATATTTTCGTGCGACCAATCGAGAAAGTCAATACGATGATTGAAAGCTATCCCAAAGGCTTTGCGGGCTTTAAACGTCTCACAGAAGAATTGGATAAAGAACCGGTGATTAAAGATCATGAAGATGCGCTTGAGGTAGCGAACTTAGCGGGGGATATTGTTTATCAAGATGTATCATTTGCTTATGCGGATCATACCAAAGTGCTCAATCAAATTAATTTGACGATTCAAGCGGGAGAAACGGTCGCCTTTGTCGGTCAGAGTGGTTCAGGTAAGACTACTTTGTGTAATCTATTGCCACGATTTTATGAGGTGACGGCAGGTGCGGTGACAATCGATGGAATCAATATCCAAGACATGACCTTAGCGAGTCTACGTGAACAAATCGGAACGGTGCAACAAGATGTCTTCTTATTTCCGGGAACGATTCGGGAAAATATCGCCTATGGGAAGCTTGATGCCACGGAGGACGAAATTAAAGAAGCCGTGAAACTGGCCCATCTAGAACAAGTCATCACCCAGATGAGTGAAGGGTTAGACACCGTGATTGGCGAACGCGGGGTGAAATTATCAGGTGGCCAAAAACAACGCGTGGCGATTGCCCGCATGTTTCTGAAAAATCCCCCGATTCTCATCTTGGATGAAGCAACTTCTGCTTTGGATACGGAAACAGAGCAAGTCATTCAAGAGTCGTTAAATTCTTTAGCCGACGGTCGAACCACTTTAATCATCGCCCATCGTTTGGCTACAATTAAGCATGCCACTCGCATCGTCGTGGTTAGTCCACAAGGGATTGTCGAAGAAGGTACGCATGCAGCTTTACTGGCGAAAAAAGGCCATTATGCGGCACTCTATGCAGCACAATTCAGTAAAAATTAGGTAACTATCAATATAGCGTGGCGCTCAATCGCTCCGCTATATTTTTTTAGTAGCAAAAAAAGCGGTATTTCCAACTATGAAAAAAGCAACCATTCAAACAGCTAAAAAAGTGTAAGACAGATCTATAAATCTGTTGACACCAAAATCAACAGATTTATAGATCTGTCTTACACTGAAAATTACTCGTGGATAAACTCATTTTTGGACCTTGAAAAAGCCACAATTTACTGAAGAACGCTTCATTTCATTAAAATACTCATTCTTCGGCGATAAAAACTGTTTCAAAAGTAAATTCTTCTGGCAGGTGTTTTGCAATCGAAAATTCAAAAATTCGCCCGTCAGCTAAATAGCCGACTTGATCAACTTGCATCAAGAAATCTTGATCTGAAAGTTGGAGATATTTTTTTTCGAGGGCATTGGGGCGGACACCAGCGACATTGACATGTGCGCTTTTGATTTTCAAATGCAATGTTTCAGCAATATACGCATAGATGGAAGACTCCAATTCATTCAGCGTTAAATTGGGAATAATCGTAATCGGCATCCAAATGTATTCAATCACAGCCGGGAACCCTTTGATAATCCGCAGACGAATAATTTTATAGACCAGTGTTTCTTGATCAACGCTAAGTTTTTCGGCGATTTCAGGTGTTGGAATTTCGGTCGTAAAACCAATCACTACTGACTCAACCTCGCCGTTGTGTGCCGAAGTACTACCAGCTAGCGGGGCAAATTTGGTTAATTGTTTATTTTTCAATTCTTGGACAAAACTCCCCGAACCGCGCCGACGGACAATATAGCCATCACGCACTAATAAATTCAATGCTTTACTAATTGTTAACTCACTAACACCGTACTTTTCAGCGAGTAAGCGGCCTTGGGGTAGTTTTTCGTTGACGGCATAATGACCATTTTCAATCGCTGCTTTAATGTGCGCTGAAATGGCTAAATATTTGGTGGTTGTGCTCATCGATTTTCCCTCGCTCATTTTTAGAATGGGTATAGTATACCATGGTCTAGTAGCTAAAACTATATCTTTTTTTTATGTTTAAGTTGCTTTGTGACGGCGGTTTTGATGAAAAATAAGTATCGTGTTGACAAATTGTTTTAAAAACTATATAGTTTTAGTTGTAGCAAGAAGGCGTTTTCTTTTTGTTCGTTAAATAAAGGAAAATAAAAAAATCACGTTAATCGGTCAAAGCCAGAAGGAGGAACTATGGAATACAAAAAATTAGATGCGTTCCCTCAAGATTTTTTATGGGGCTCAGCTTCAGCAGCTTATCAAGTCGAAGGCGCTTGGAATGAAGATGGCAAAGGCAAGTCGGTCTGGGATGATTTTGTGCGCATTCCCGGCAAAACCTTTAAAGGAACCAATGGCGATATTGCCGTTGATCATTACCATCGTTTTAAAGAAGATGTGCGCTTAATGAAAGAGCAAGGTTTAAAATCGTATCGTTTTTCTGTGGCTTGGACACGAGTATTTCCTGAAGGACGCGGGGAAGTCAATCAGAAAGGGTTGCAATTTTATATTGATTTAGTTGATGAATTAATTGCCAATAACATCGAACCAGTCTTAACGATTTACCATTGGGATTTACCCGCTGCTTTACAAGAAGCTTATAATGGTTGGGAATCAAGAGCGATTATTGCTGATTTTGTGAACTATGCCCACGTTTTATTTGAGACGTTCAAAGGCAAAGTCAAATACTGGGTGTCTTTAAATGAGCAAAACATCTTTACCCACCAAGGCTGGCAAATTGCGACACATCCGCCAGGGAAAAAAGATGAGCAATTATTTTATAATGTCAATCACATTGCGAATTTAGCCAATGCGGCCGTAATTAAAAAATTTCATGAGTTAGAAATTCCGGGAAAAATCGGTCCTTCATTTGCCTATACACCGCAATATGCTTTTGATTCCAATCCGCTAAATGTCCTAGCAGCTGAAAATGCCGAAGATTTACTAGGTAATTTCTGGATGGATATCTATGTGTATGGCGAATATCCGAAGATGGCGCTGAAATATTTGGCAGGTAAAGGAATCACAATTGATATTCAAGACGGCGATATGGAATTGTTGCAAAGTGCCAAACCGGACTTTTTAGGGTTGAATTTTTATCAAACGGCAACCAATACGTGGAATCCACTTGATGGCGTGTCAAACAAAGATAGTTATCAAATGAACACCACTGGCAAAAAAGGGACATCGAAAGACTCGGGCATTCCTGGGGTGCAAAAAACGGTGAAAAATCCGTTTGTTGAAACAACCAATTGGGATTGGACAATTGATCCAGTCGGTCTGCGAATTGCCTTACGGCGGATGAATAGTCGCTATCGTTTACCGGTGATGATTACGGAAAATGGTTTAGGCGAGTATGACAAACTAGAAGAAGGTGCGATTCATGATACGTACCGCATTGATTATCTAGCCAAACACGTCAAAGCCATTCAAGAAGCGATTACTGATGGCGTCGATGTCTTAGGTTATCACACGTGGAGTTATACCGATTTATTGAGTTGGTTAAACGGCTATCAAAAACGGTACGGGTTCGTCTATGTTGATCAAGATGAAACGATGAAGGGGAGCCTTGATCGGATTCCGAAAGATTCGTATTACTGGTACCAAAAAGTCATTGCCACTAACGGCGAAGAAATTTAAGCATCAAAGGGTGATGAGTCGTTGTTATTCGATTCATCACTCTTTTTTTCAAGCGATTGGCTATGATAAAATAGGTGAGAAGGTGAGGGAGTTGCATGAAAAAAATATTAATTGTTGAAGATAATACTGAAATGAATGAAATGATCAGTACGATTTTAGGTTCTGAATATACGGTTCACCAAGCCTTCTCGGGGACCGAAGCACTACTGTTATTTAAGCAAGAAACGTTTGATTTAGTTTTACTAGATCGGATGTTACCAGGTAAAGACGGCCAAGCGGTCTTAAAAGCGATTCGCCAAAGTTCACAAGTACCGGTGATTATGTTAACCGCCTTAGCTGATAAACAAGAAATTGCTGAATTTTTAATCAATGGTGCCAATGATTATTTAACGAAGCCATTTAATATCGATGAGTTAAAAGCGCGGATTGTGGTGCAGTTAAGACAAACAACAGGAACGCTGCCCGAAACCGTCGTGCACTTTAAAAAGATTACGTTATTACCGGATACGTTTGCACTGCAAGGCCCAACTGAAACCGTACAATTAAAACGCAAAGAATTTGATATCCTCCAATTACTTTTGAACCATCCAAAGAAAGTCTACACCAAAGAAATGTTGTATGAAGAGGTCTGGGGGGAAGCCTATTATGGTGATGAAAACACCATTAATGTGCATATCAGTAATTTACGTAAAAAATTAAAGGAAGTCGATGAAGCCAACACCTACATCGATACCGTTTGGGGCATTGGCGTGAAGTTAGCTGAGGAGGGATGAGATGCTTTTTTTATTGCTCGTCATCATTATTGGTCTCAGCAGTTATCTTGTATTCATATTTTATGATTTGAATCAATATGCCAAACGTTTAAGTTTGATTTCTCAAGAAGACACGAATCAAGAACTGCGGATGGGCACCCGCATTCCGGGATTGGTCAAAATTACCATTTTAAACAATCAAGTTCTCCAAAAACAAAAACAACTGCGTTTTCAGTTGCACCAAGAAAAAAAACAATTGGAACAAGCGATTCATAATATTTCGCATGATCTGCGCACACCGCTCACCGTTGCGGATGGCTACACGCAAATTTTGGCGAGCGATCGCTCAATGGATGAGGAACAAAAAGCCTTGCTCCAAAAAATTGCGACCAATCTCTCATCCGTGGAAGAACATCTCGAGCAGTTGTTAGACTATCAGCGCTTAAATGAAAACCAAGTTCAACTCGAACTAGCCAAGGTCTCTGTGTCGCGCTTAGTCGAACAAGAGTTGTTGAGTTTCTATCAGTCCTTTCAAGCAGCTGATTGGCAACTAGATGTTTCAATTGAAAAAGAGGTGGTTATGATTACTGATCCACAAATCATGACGCGCATCTTGCAAAATCTATTTGGCAATATGTTAAAACATGGGATTGGTCCGGGGGCGATTGAGTTGCGGCAAACGTCAGCGCACATCAATTTAGTCGTTAAAAACGCGTATCAAGGAGTTATTCAGCATCCAGAACGCTTGACGGAGCGCTTTTACACCGAAGATTTGGCCCGTCAAAGCAAAAATTCTGGTCTAGGCTTGTTTATCGTACATGAGTTAGTGACACGCTTAGATGGAAAACTCAGTATTCACGTATCGGAGCAACAATTTGAAATTGCGATTCAATTTAACAAAAAGCGCTAGAATCCAGCGATTCTAGCGCTTTTTGTTAATATTCTTGGCGTTTGAAAATCCAGTCAGCGACAAAGAGACCGGCGATAATGGTAATCAAGGAGCCAATTAAACCGGGGCGAATGAGGGTGAAATCATTCAAGGTACTCGAGGTAACATTTAATAAGGTGGTAAATAAATCAAGATATTTTAAAATTTCCCAGTCGCCATGTGTCAGGTGAAAAAACAAAATGCCAAAGGGGAAAATGAGCGAAATCAAGATGCTTAAGACGATACTTTTGGAGGCGTATAAAACGACCAGTGTGACCGTTGCAATCGCCATTAAGATAAACCAGACACAAAAGAAATAGAAAAGATGGTTAAAAATATCGGTTACTTCTTGGATGCCGGTACTTCTATAAATAATGCTACCGGTCACGAAACTTAAACCAGCGATTAGCGCCATTTGGAGAAATAAAACCGCACCAAAGCTAGCAAATTTATTGAGGACGTACTGGCTTCGTGAAATACCACTAGAAATTAGATTCTTTAACGTGCCCTTGGCGTATTCACTCCCTAAGATCATGATGATGAGTGGGAGCATATAAATCAGTAATTTCCCATTTAAGTTCGTATCGATTGCTGTTAAGCCGTTAATAGCTGGAGCCATCGCCGAAGTGGGACTAGGTTCATTTCCTGGCAATAAGTCAGTCACTACTAACGTTAAAATCAATAGTTCAGCAATCCAAAAGGCACGTGTGCGTAATAGGCGATAAATATCCCCACGAATGAAATTTAACATCGGTTCTTCCTACCTTTCTGATGAAATCAATTCTTTGAAATAAGATTCTAAGCTCTCGGCTTCTAAAATAATGCCTTGAATGGGGATATTTTCTTTAGTTAAGGCGCGGATAATCTGTTCAATCGGGACTGTGGTTTGGTAAATATTAATTTGATTTTTGGTTACCACTTTACATTCCAAAATCCCCAGTGATGCTAACACACTAATGGCGGCTGAAGTTTCGGTGGTTTCTAAACGGATAAAACTGGAGGCTTTTTGATGAAATTCTTCTTTGTCCATTTCTTCAACCAATTCACCATCCTTGATAAACCCAAAGCGATTAGCGATTTGGTGCAGTTCATCGAGAATATGGCTCGAAATGATAATCGTGATATTTTGTTCCCGATTTAATTTCAGTAATAGTTCGCGAATCTCGACAATGGCGACCGGATCTAGGCCATTAATCGGTTCATCGAGAATTAAGACATCGGGTTTATTTAACAAAGCCAGCGCTAGACCAAGTTTTTGGCGCATCCCTAAAGAGAAACCTTTGTATTTTTTGTTGCCAGTATTTTGTAAATTGACAAACGCGAGTGCTTTTTGAGCGGCGTTTTCCTCGACAATTCCGTATAACTTACAATAATAATTGAGGTTCTGTAAGGCCGTGAGTTGGTCGTAGGCAACCGGGGTTTCGATGATATTACCGACCCGCCCCAATTGTTGGGTATATTCTTTGGGTGTCGTTGCTCCGAATAATTGAATTTCGCCACTTGTTGGATGAATCATTTGGAGAATCGCTTTTAGTAAGGTTGTTTTGCCGGCGCCGTTGCGACCAACTAAACCATAAATGTCACCTTGATTAATCGTTAAGGACACATCCTTAAGTGCTGTTTGTTTGCCATATTTTTTAGTCAGTGAGGTAATCGTGACAACTTTTTCCATAGGCTCCTCCTATAAGTCTGAATTGATACCTTTATCATAACGTGGATTGATAAAATAATCCTTATTCAAATCTTAATTGATTATTAATTAGGTGAACGTACTACGAAACATCAAGAGCGTTGCCCGGATGATGAGTATTGTCTACCATGGTTGCTATTGGAGAAATTTAAAGAAAAACATTCATATTTATGCTATAATAATTTTTGTAAATTTTTTGTAAAATTTTTACGAAAAGACAATGAAGGAGTTTGTTATGGATGAAAATAGCGATTGTTGGGTACCATCTTTTTGGGATAGGTGGGACTAGTCGGAGCAATATTAATCTGATTACGGAGTTTTTGGCGGTTCCGAATGTAGAAATAACGTATTATAATACACGTAAATTTACAAATCGTGCAGTCGAAAACTTTCAAAAAGCGAATCCGGTGATTGGGGAACAAATTAAATACCGTCACTTCAGTCAATTACTGGACGATGCTGCAAATGACGCTTATATTTTGACTCGTGAAAATTTATTTGTATTATCAAAATTAATCAAGAAAAAATTCAAGCAAGCAATTGTAGTTGGTGAAATCCACGCGCCATTACCATTGATTGAGCCTGAATTAGAGTTATGTAAAGAATCAATTGACGTCTATCGTGTGGCAACCGAAAAAATTAAAGTTGATTTTTTGCAAAAAATTGGTGCGTATCAAGGTAGAGTCGTGGCTTTTCCGGTCAGTGTGAACCATATTGATTACTCATTAGCAGATGAATTAGCTACGCATGAATCGAAAAATTTATTTATCTATTCACGCTTCGACGAGACACAAAAAGATATCAGCTATAGCATCAAATTAATCGATTATCTTGTGAACTATCTTGGTCAAAAAGACTTCAAGTTATATATCAATGGTAGCGGACCTGGTGAAACATTGTATAAAAACTTAGTTAAATATTATCGCTTACAAAAGAATGTCTTTGTGAATGCCAAAATTCCGCAAGATGCCATTTATTTATCAACTGCTCGCTATGAAACATTTGGCTACTCAATTAGTGAAGCCTTCACCAAGGGACGTAAAGTAATGGTGTATAGTGGAGATGATCGAGTTTTAGAGGATATTTATGGCAATTTCAAAACATTTGGTTGGTTGACCAAAAATATCGAAAAAGATGCCCAATATGTGTTGGATTATTCACAAAAATCATTTGGTTTGGTTGATTTTCAAGCAGACTTAGCACAAGCCTTGCATTATAGCATTATTGAAAATTATGGCTATCGCTTTATTGAGTCGGTTGTTAAAGGAACGACTGTGCTGACCTATGAGCAGACCGGTGAACGGAAAGAAGCGATTTTTAATGCCATTTATGCCTTTGATCAGTTATCGCGGACGAATATTTTATCGAAAAGTTATAACAATTTGGTGGAGCGTTTCCCGAGTATCAAGCAAAAGCTCACTCAAGGATCAGCGACGCATAACTTACTAAAGAACGTTTATCATTCAGTATATAAGACCAAAGAGCTTTCCTTTGAGGTTCGTGATGACTTCGCTTTTATTGAAAGTTTTCACGGGAAATCTTTCTCTGGTGATCCGAAATTCATGGCGATTACGATGAAAGAGCAATTCCCCAATATGAATTTTTACGTTTCTTCAACTAACCAATTAGTCGATATCGAAGTCTTGAGTTACGGGTTTTATCCGATTCGGACGGGTAGTCCTAATTACGTGAAGAAATTCAAACAAAGTCGCTATGTCATCACTAATGGTAACCCACTTGATAAATGTGGCAAACAACCGGGACAAAAATTCATTCAAACGTGGCATGGTTTTCCATTGAAAAAAATGGTGAATGATTTAGAAGATGTAGAACAACGTGAAGAGGAAAGTACGGCCTTCTCACCACGCATGCAAAAGTGGGACTACTTATTGACGTCATCGGCATTTAATTCAACTTTACTTCAATCAGCGTTTAATTTAGCTGAAAATAAACAGTTAAAAGTGTTAGAACATGGCATGCCGCGAAATGAGTATCTAAAAAAATACGTTCATGATGAAAAGGAAATCTCGCGGATTCATCAAAAAATCTTCAATCGCCCATTTGAAAACCAGAAGTATGTTCTCTTTTGTCCGACTTGGCGAAAAGGCAAACGTACAGAGATGACCTCCTTGAAGTTAAAAGAAGTGATTGCTAGTCTGCCGAAAGATTACGAAATTATTGTGAAACTTCATCCGCATGAAGCATATCTACGGGGGAAATATGCGAACCTTGACCCACGCATTCACTGTTTCTTTAATGAAGTTTTAGACATTCAAGAATTGTTCTTATTGGCAGAAGTTTTAATTACTGACTTTTCGAGTGCGATGTTTGATTTTGCGCATTTAAATCGTAAAATCTTGATTTTACAAGAAGATGCGGAAGATTATAACAAACAAATTGGTTGGTACTTTGATACAGAGGAGTTGCTACAGATTCGTGGACAACACTACTCAGAAGAAGAAATTGTTAAGGAGATTTTAATGCCTTATGAGCATGATTATAATCATTTGATGGTTAGCGAATTAATGAACAAAGATGCAATTAACTCTTCTGACTTCGTAATTAAGGATATTGTTGCCTAGTATGGGATAGTGAATGCATGCACTAGAGTTCCTAATGAGCCTATAATATAATTACTGAGCATAACATTTTTTTGCCAATTAATAGCTAGGTACAAAATTTTACTACCGCTTTATCAGTTGATAGTTGCACTCAAGTGGAGTGAGGTATCGGCTGATAGAGCGTTTTTTTGATTTAAACGGGAGGAGGAAATAATTTGGGGAGAAAGTGTAAATTATATTTTTTTAATTGAAGTTTCGTATTATACTAAGGTTACTTTGATAGTTTTAGTACTAATGAAGTATTATCTGACTATTCTGAAAAAAACGCGCAAAAAAAAAGCGCCGAAACAGCGCCACTTAAAAAGTTGATTACGGACAAAGCCTTATTTTAACTCGCTATGTTGTTTTGAATGCTACCAACAACTTAATTATAGCAAATCAATTTATTAATGCAATATTAAATTTAACTTATTAACAGAAGGAGTTAATTGAATGAAAGATTATACGATTGGATTAGATATTGGAACAAATTCGGTTGGCTGGGCTGTGCTAACGGAAGATTATCAATTAGTGAAGAAGAAAATGAAAGTTTTAGGCAATACTGAGACGAAGGCGATTAAAAAGAACTTCTGGGGCGTACGACTCTTTGAAGAAGGGCAAACTGCAGAAACGAGACGTTTAAAACGAACTGCGAGACGTCGGTATACTAGAAGAAAAAATCGGATTAAATGGTTACAAGATTTGTTTAGGTCTGAAATGAAACCGGTTGATGAAAATTTCTTCTATCGTTTACGAGATAGCTTTTTTGTAGCTGAAGACAAAGAATGGGAGAAGCATCCATTTTTTGCGACGTTAGAGGAAGAGGTTGCGTTTCATGAGGAATTTCCAACCATTTACCACTTGCGTAAAAGACTAATTGAATCTGACAAAAAAGCTGATTTGCGATTAGTTTATTTAGCGTTAGCACATATCATTAAATTTAGAGGTCATTTCTTAATCGAAGGGGAATTAAACACTGAAAATTCATCGGTTGAAGAAACGTTTAAAATTTTCTTACAGGCGTATAATCGTACCTTCACGACACAAATAGATGGAAGCTTAATCAACCCGCTTAATGAAACTGTTGAAATTGGTGAATTTGCTACGGAAAAGATTTCAAGAGCGAAGAAGGCGGAACGGATTGTTCAATTATTTGCTGGAGAAAAGAATACCGGAAATTTTGCTCAGTTTGTGAAGTTGATTGTAGGTAATCAAGGGAACTTCAAAAAAGTCTTCACTCTTGAAGAGGATGAAAAGTTACAATTTTCCAAAGAAGAATACGAGGAAAATCTGGAGGCTTTATTAGCGAAAATTGGTGATGAGTATGCCGATGTTTTTGTGGCTGCTAAAAATGCCTATGATGCGATTGAGCTGTCCAATATCCTAAGAGTTTCTGATCCAACATCAAAAGCAAAACTTTCTACAAGTATGATTGAACGCTATGAGAATCATAAAACAGATTTAGAAAAATTCAAATTGTTCGTAAAACAAGAACTACCAGAGAAATACTATGAGATTTTTAGAGATAATACAAAAGATGGCTATGCAGGATACATTGAAGGCAAGACAACTCAAGAAGTTTTTTACAAAAAAACTAGAAGCTTAATTGAAAAGGTTAATGGTTCAGAATACTTCGTAGCTAAAATTGAACAAGAAGATTTCCTACGCAAGCAACGGACGTTTGATAACGGCGTCATTCCACATCAAATTCATTTAGAAGAATTACGTGCAATCATTCAAAAACAAGGACCGTTTTATCCGTTTTTATTGGAACAAAAAGCGAAAATTGAAGCGTTGCTTACTTTTAGAATTCCATATTACGTAGGACCACTAGCTAATGAGAATAGTGAGTTTGCATGGTTAACGAGAAAAAATGAGGAAGCCATTCGACCTTGGAACTTAGGTGATACGGTTGATTTAGGAAAATCAGCGACTTCGTTTATCGAAAGAATGACAAATTATGATTTGTATTTGCCAGAAGAAAAAGTCTTGCCGAAACATAGTTTGGTTTATGAAAAATATGCTGTTTTTAATGAGTTAACGGGAATTACTTATTTGGATGAACGAGGCAATACACATAAACTTTCAAGTACAGAGAAAAAAGCAATTTTTAATCAGTTCTTTAAAACAAAACGCAAGGTGTCGCAAAAAGATATCGAAAACTATCTACTGAACGAATCAAATATGGATGAGGTTGTCGTTTCTGGTATTGAAAATAAATTCAATGCTTCTTATGGAACCTATCAAGATTTCATAAAAATGGGTGTTTCAAAAGAATTACTCGATGCTGAAGAAAATGAAGCGATGTTTGAAGAAATAGTCAAAATCTTGACTATTTTTGAGGATCGTAAGATGATTCGTCAGCAATTAGAATCTTATGCCGAAATTTTTAGTAGTGAAGTTTTGAAAAAACTAGAACGCCGTCACTATACGGGGTGGGGCCGTTTGTCTCATAAGTTAATCAACGAGATTAGAGACAGCGAATCACATCAAACAATCTTAGATTATTTGATGGATGATGAACGAAATCGTAACTTCATGCAACTAATTAATGATAATAATTTATCGTTTAAAGAAAAAATTGCTAACGCACAACAAATTGAGACGGTAGATAATTTAACCGATATTGTCCAAAATTTAGCCGGTAGCCCAGCAATTAAAAAAGGGATTTTACAAAGTCTGAAAATTGTTGAAGAGATTGTGACAATCATGGGGCGTAATCCGCGAAAGATTGTTGTCGAAATGGCGCGTGAAAACCAAACAACTGGCCGAGGTCGCAGTAATTCAAAACCGCGCTTGAAGTCTTTGGAAACAGCGATGCAAGAATTAGGTAGTAAGCTTTTGAAAGAACACCCAATCGGCAACCAAGAACTACAAAATGACCGTCTTTACTTGTATTATTTGCAAAATGGAAAAGACATGTATACGGGCGAAGATTTAGATATTAATAATTTATCAAATTATGATATCGATCATATTATTCCTCAAAGCTTTACTACAGACAATTCAATTGATAATCGCGTTTTGACAAGTTCATCTGCAAACCGTGGCAAGTCAGATGACGTACCAAGCGTTGAAATCGTCAACAAGATGCAAGGGTTTTGGACGCATCTAGAAAAATCGAAATTAATTAGTGAGCGTAAACTAAATAACTTAACCAAAGCGCAACGAGGTGGCTTGACCGATGAAGACAAAGCTGGATTTATCAAACGGCAGTTGGTAGAAACCAGACAGATTACCAAACATGTGGCTAGAATATTGGATGCGCAGTTTAATGCGAATCAAGATGAATCAGGTAAGACCATTCGGGATGTCAGAATTATTACCCTGAAATCAGCACTTACAAGTCAATTCCGCAAACAGTTTAATTTATATAAAGTTCGTGAAATCAATGATTATCATCATGCACACGATGCTTACTTAAATGGTGTGGTAGCAAATACTTTGTTGAAAGTGTATCCTCAACTAGAACCAGAATTTGTTTATGGTGAGTACAAAAAATTCAATGCCTTCAAAGAAAATAAAGCCACAGCGAAGAAACAATTTTACACCAATATCATGAAGTTCTTTGCAAAAGACGAACCGATTGTTAGTGGTGATGGTGAGATTCTTTGGGATACTAAATACCTTGCGACAATCAAAAAGGTGATGGCGTATCGTCAAATGAATATTGTGAAGAAAACGGAAGTTCAAAAAGGTGGGTTTTCGAAAGAATCAATTTTACCAAAAGGTGAGTCAAATAAATTGATTGCAAGAAAACAAGGTTGGGATACAGCGAAATACGGTGGGTTTGACAGCCCAATTGTTGCTTATTCAGTAGTATTTTCATATGAAAAAGGCAAAAATAAAAAAATCGTTGATAAAATTGAAGGTATTAAAATCATGGAAACAGCTGCTTTTGAAAAGGATTCAATTCAATTTTTAGAAACTAAGGGATATATGAATCCTAAAATTAAAGCCAAACTACCTAAATACACAATGTATGAAACAAATGCGGGAGTTCGAAGATTAGTTGCGAGCGCAAGTGAAGTTCAAAAAGGAAATCAGATTGTTTTACCGGCTCATTTGGTGGAACTTTTGTATCATGCCAATCGCTGTAAAGATGATCAGCATGATAGCCTAGCGTATGTATCTGAAAATAAAGAGAAATTCTCAGAAGTGTTAGTAAATATTCAACTTTTCGCTAAAAAGTATATCAATGCAGAAAAAAATCTTTCCACTATCCAGAATTTATTTGAAAAAAACTTTGAGAATGGTGAAATTAAAGAATTAGCCCAATCATTTGTAAACTTAATGCAGTTCACAACAATGGGGGCTCCAGCAGACTTTAAGTTCTTTGAAGTTAATATTCCACGCAAACGTTATACGAGCGTAACTGAATTACTTGAATCAACGATCATTAATCAATCAATTACTGGACTTTATGAAACTAGAATAAAAATAGGAGATTAATATTATGGGATGGCGCACGATTGTAGTAAATACGCACTCTAAGTTGTCCTATAAGAACAATCATTTAATTTTTAAATCTTCTAGGCAACAAGAAATAATTCACCTTTCTGAAATTGATGTATTGCTTTTAGAAACAACAGATATAACAATTACCACAATGCTGATTAAACGGTTGGTAGATGAAAATATTTTAGTTTTATTCTGTGATGATAAACGTCTCCCAATTGGTAAGTTATTACCGTTTTATGCACGGCATGACAGTAGTTTACAATTGACTCGACAATTAGCTTGGAGTTCTGAACAAAAAATAAATGTTTGGACAGAAATTATTTCCCAAAAAATTCTAAACCAAAGTCTCAATTTGAAACTTGTTGGTTTTGAAGAAAAGTCTGAATCAGTGATGAGGTTACACGAAGCCTTGGAACCGTATGATCCGTCAAATAGAGAAGGACATGCAGCTAGAACTTATTTCAATGCGCTTTTTGGAAATTCTTTTACCCGTGAGCTAGATACTGACGTCAATGCTGCGTTGAACTATGGGTACACCTTACTGATGAGCATCTTTGCTAGAGAAGTGGTTCGTTGTGGTTGTATGACTCAATTTGGTCTAAAACATGCGAACCAGTTCAATGATTTTAATTTAGCAAGTGACTTGATGGAACCTTTTCGACCATTAGTGGACCAAATTGTATACGAATACCGCCATGAGAAATTTTCTACTATCAAGCGATCGCTTTTTAGCCTTTTTTCAGACAAATATAGTTACGGAAACAAAGAGATGTTTTTAACAAATATCGTGAGTGATTATACTAAGAAGGTCGTGAAGAATTTGAATAATGACATCCAAGAATTACCAACTTTTAGAATATGAGTTATCGTTATATGAGATTATTACTGATGTTTGATATGCCCACTGAAACAGCTGATGAGCGAAAAGCTTATCGAAAATTTCGGAAATTTCTATTAGCAGAAGGTTTCATTATGCACCAGTTTTCGGTATATAGTAAGTTGCTTTTGAATGGAACGGCGAGCAAGTCAATGGTTACTAGGCTAAAACAAAATAATCCTCAAAAAGGAATAATTACCATCCTTTCTGTAACAGAAAAACAGTTTGCTAAAATGATTTATTTAAATGGTGAAAGAGATCAATGCGTTGGAAATTCTGATACAAGAGTGATTTTTCTAGGTGATACTTATGATGAAAATTAATTTTCCCTTATTTGATGAAGGGGTAGAAATTGACAAATTTACTATTCTTGTAATTGAAGATGTACAAGTATTCTCGGAGTTGAGCACACTATTTTATCAATATGAAGAAATTAATAATTTAAAAATCTATGACCGCACTTGCAAATCTTTGAAGTCCCAAGAGTTGATGGTCATAACTGATATTTTAGGTTTTGATTTGAATTCAGCTAGTACGTTAAAATCAATTCATTGCGACCTTTTTGAACAACTCAATGAACAACCTGAAGTTAAGTCTGAGATTGAGTGCTTGTTAATCAATGCAAGTTCTATTGTTGGTCATGAAACTCTAGAACATGAGTTGGATTTATCCTGGGAAGATATTGATATTAATGGTTTGTTTAAATTAATGAAAATACGTGTCGAGGACAAGAGTGCTACTATTTTTGAAAAAATACTTGAAATTATTCAAGTATTTGGTTATCTAAGCACGAAAAAGTTGTTAGTTTTTATCAATTGTCTTGCATATTTAACAGAGGGTGAGATAATAGAAGTAGCTCACTATATTGATTTGTCAAATGTGGATACCTTATTTTTAGAACCACGAAAGATTAAAGGGCAGAGTCAATTTATTCTAGATGAAGATTATTTTTTCTACACAGAAAAATTAAATTAGATAATTAAATGATCCTTGATAATCAAATAGAAAAGAAACTATATCAACAAAATTTATGGGAAGCATTCAGACGAAAGTCTTGCTATGGACGAGCAGCGCGATTAAGAAATCCGGAGAAAAAATTATCTCCGAGGTTTTATAGCTGTGTTGTTCTGAATGCCTCCAAAACTTTCACAAACTTGCGTAGCGCGAACTTAAGGTTTTATAGCTGTGTTGTTCTGAATGCCTCCAAAACAATATTGCCACTGTCGTCAAATTCATTTTCGTTTTATAGCTGTGTTGTTCTGAATGCCTCCAAAACTGGCTACTTGGGCGGTTGCGGTCTTGGTGCGTTTTATAGCTGTGTTGTTCTGAATGCCTCCAAAACTTCAAACTCACTTGCGACACCTCGTTTTTTGTTTTATAGCTGTGTTGTTCTGAATGCCTCCAAAACATGTGCAAGCATTTATTCACGTTAAAAGGTGTTTTATAGCTGTGTTGTTCTGAATGCCTCCAAAACCACGTATAATATTTATAAAGTCACTATGGAGTTTTATAGCTGTGTTGTTCTGAATGCCTCCAAAACAGCAACTATTTTTGGTACGGAATCGCTTAGGTTTTATAGCTGTGTTGTTCTGAATGCCTCCAAAACCACGCTAGTCAGTATGAAGAAATAGACTACGTTTTATAGCTGTGTTGTTCTGAATGCCTCCAAAACGTGTTGTCATTTCAGATTCCGATCTAGTTAAATTGCTTTGCATAGCAGACTTCTCAAATGATTATGATTTGGAGTCAGGGTGATGCAAAGCTTTTTTTATTCATAAAACACAAACGTTAGTTCTTATCTATTTCAGCAATCCGTGTTATAATGAATTTTTCATGCTGAATAATTAGATTGAGGAACAGATTATGCTATATAAAAATCATTTACTTGTTAGTAATGCAGTGGCAATTCCACTGATGGAAATGACGGATACACTAACTATCGGTGGTGTATTGGCGTTGAGTTTAGGTGTGTTAATCCCAGATATCGATAAACCCAAGTCATATATTGGTAGAAGGACTAGGGGGGTATCGGATATAGTGGGAGGGGTTTTTGGCCATCGTGGACTCACCCATAGCCTTACATTTGTCGTATTTATCGGGATGGTGGTTATTCCGTTGACGAGTAGCTTAGGGATTGCTTCTATCGGCCAGTGGTTTACCATCGGTGTTTTTCTGCATATCTTAGAAGACAGTTTCAGTAATCGCGGCGTGAGTTGGTTGTTACCGCTTAGCAAAAAGAAGTACCATGTGCCACTTTATACGACCGGTGGGCTCTTTGAATCTTTGATTGGATTGGCAGCGCTAATCTGGCTGATTATTTTTGTCTTGCATCACTACTTTGGGTGGAATCATACGGCTGTGAGCAGTTTGGGACGACTAGCGACTAATTTCAATAGCTAGAATTTAATAAAGATGGCCAACGGATGACTGAAGCCGTCAAAAAAACCTCAAAACTGGCATAATTGCTAATTTTGAGGTTTTTTTATTGAAGTTATCTAATAAAGAAGTAAAGAAACAGCACGCCAAGCGAAAAAATCCCGCGAATTAATAAGTGTCGGTAGTCCACTTTCCCTGACATATAATAATCATTTAAAATCCCAGAAATATGGAGTAAGATAATGCCACCATATAAAAAGAGTGGGTGGAGAGGTGTACATAATAAAATGACACTACTCAGAATCGTCAAGAATACGAGGTTGCCCGAAAGTTTTTTTCGTAAATAAAAGGCAATATAGATCATAAATAGACTGTATGTGATGATTAATAGATAAAATAGCGTCATGCGTTATGCACCTCCTTATCTCGAATTATACCATTTTATTAATCAAATGGGGGAATCTGACTATTTTCGCAAAAATTCTTTTGTTATTTAATCAGAAGAGGTCAAAATCCGCGACCACCGCCACCAAACGTCCCGCCGCCACTTGAATGCGTCGTCGAACCGCCACCGCCACCATTGCCTTTGTTTCGTGGAATTCTTCGGGTGGTGATGAACGAGTTCACCAGCCGATTTTCTTTCGTTGTAAGTTCTAAAGCTGAATTTTGGCGATAATCATAATGGTAGCCACCGAGTTTTAATTGATAGCGTGATTTGATAATGATGAAAAAGGCCCCGCCAGCAATTGCTGCGATAATTAAGGACAAAGTGATTTCAAAAGGCGTCAAGACGTTGTAATAGGTAATCTTGCCAGTCGTTTCATCCACGCGATAGTGCCCACCTGGAACACCGGCTTGAACAAATTCCTCACTCATCGTAATGAAATGCGTGGCCGCAGCGTAATAATTCCCATCACCCATGTCACTTTCTAGTTGATCGAGCATCTCATCAATCCGGCTATCGGTTAAATAATCAATCATATTCCCCGATGTTGAAATATAAATCTGGCGTTGGCCCATATCCAGTAATAAGACGACCCCGTTGTTATTATTACCGACTTTATCTCGCAAATACTCGTCAGCGAAATCTCGCGGTTCGTCAGTGTTGGTATCAGTGGTAACGATATAAGCTTGTCCTTTGAAACTCTCACCAAGTTCTTGAGCCGCGGTTTCTAGTTCCTGGATTTCTTTGGGGGCGAACAACTGGGCCTGATCGTCAACCAAAGTATCAGCGAGTGCAATATGAGGGAAAAACCAACAGCTGATTAGTAAAATGCTCGTAATTAGTAATTTTTTCATAGGAAGTACCCCCCTAACAAACAAGCAATCAGCACGAGAAGAAAGATGCCACCTGCGACTAGGCTTAACTTTTGATAGCTGATGGGCAAGATACCGCTAACTTTGCCGGTTTGTCCGTTCATCGCATAGTAATAGGTGCGTTTGTCTTGGCGCTCCCCTTGATAAGTCACAATCCAGACCGGTAAGAGACAATAAGCTTTGGTTTCTTCAGTCAAATCAAACTGTTTGTGTTTGATTTTGAACGTCGTGAAACTGCCAACCGTATCTTTTAATAAATTTTCACCATAATCGGCCAATTCGCTTTGAATGGCTGCTTGGAGTGTGTCGTATTCAATATCACGTTTCTCCGCTTGAAAGCCCGCGAGGTATTGATTCTTAAAAGTCACCGCTTGGTCGATGGGGAAGGGCTGAACGCCTTCTACCATCTTTTGCTGGATATTTTTGGATAGGGCATTTTTGATGAGGTTCCGAAAATTCATCTTACCTGAGCGTTCAATAGCAAATTTTTTCGTTTCGGTATATTCAAGATCACCCACCCGCCAGACACGAAGCGAAGTCCCGGTTCCTTGGAGTTCACCGGTAGCCTGGGCATCAACTTCCCAATACGGAAAGTAAACCCCGGTTAGTTTTTCGACTTGACTTTGGTTGAAGAACGCTTTGGGTACAAAACGTTTTTTCGCTGCCCATGTGAGAAATTGTTTGGTGGCTTCTTCTTTACTGATGGCAAAAGGTAAGACTTTATCGGGTAAGAAGTCACCACTTAAACGACCTTGTAAGACGACTGGGTTGTGACAATAGTAGCAATACGTTGCGGCAGTCGTGGCATCGGTCACGATTTCAGCGCCGCAACTGGGACATAAAAATAATTCCATCTCATCAAGTTGAGCGGTACCAGATTTTGCATCAGCGGCGGCTTGATTGGCAGTAGCTGAATCTAATTTTGCATCCGGCAGATGGGCTTCTTTTTGTTGTTCTTCAAAAGCAGTTAGCTCATCGGCGGTAAAAGTGCTCATACAATAAGGGCAGTGAAACTGTTGATCTGTTGGTTCAAAGGTCAACGCACCGCCACAATTGGGACATTTATGCGTGATGGTATCCATGAGATTCCTCCTTTAAACAAGGTTAATCGAGCGGGACGGCTTTGAATGGTTTTCCACAGTTCGGGCAGAATTTTGGAATCCCTTTCGTTAAGTCGATTGTTTCACCGCAATCGGCACATTTCATCTCAAGCGTTGCTGCAGCTGTTTTTTGCGGTTTCGGTGTTCCACAATTCCCGCAAAATTTGCCACTATTTTCTTCGTTACATTGTGGACAAGTCCAAGTATCTTTGCTTGGTGATGCTTGAGGAGCTTGTTGCATTTGTTGCTGATTGGTCTGTGAGGCTTGATTGAAAAAGCCACCACTGTTGTTCATTCCCATCCCCATCCCAAAAAAGGCATTGGTCGCGCCACCTTCGTTACTACCAGCGGCTTCCATTCCACGAGCAATTGATCCTTGGACGTAACCTTCACGGACGTTGGGGTCACCAAGCATTGCACCTTGGTTGCGCATATTGATTAGTTTCATTGAGTCATCGGTATAAGAGATGCTAGCAACCGCCACCATCACGATTTCCATCCCGCGTAATTCTTTCCAATTGGTATCTAAGACATCTCCCATATAGTTGCTTAATTCCATGCTTTTGGCAGGGACGTGTGAAATCCGTTGTCCGGCCGCTGACATTTGGTTGATTGAGGATTGGAGCGCCGTTAAGAATTCATTGAGGTATTGTTCGTTAATGTCAGTGATTTCGACTTGGATTTTGTTTTTGGGAATGGCGTTACTATAAAATAAAATTGGGTCAGTGATGCGTACAGAATATGAGCCATGTGCCCGTAAAAAGAGCTCGGCGTTGTAAAAATTATCAAAGTAATTTAAAGGAGCGGGAGTCCCGAAGCGAATGCCTTTTAATTCTTGTAAGTTAATGTAGAAGACTTGTTGTTTTTGTGGGGTGACACCACCAAACTTGAAACGGTCAAAGGTTTCACTGATGGCACTTTTCAAAGAACCGTTAAACATCGAAGGGGCAGAGGCATTTTTGACGGTGTAATAGCCTTCTTCAGCCGTGAAATCGATAATTCGACCGCCATCAACTAATAACATCATCATATTAGGATACACATGGATGACCGAGCCATCGGTAATCACATCTTCGGTTCCTTTACGATTTGCGCCACGTTTGTCATTGGGCCGAACCTTGACGCCTTTGGTCATCACCGTCGTATCACTCATCTGATCTGGTTCAATGACTTCCACCCACTGATCGGCTAGGCCGCCACCGATTGAACTCGTTGCTGCTTTAATTAATCCCATCTTAATTCCTCCTCGAAAAATTTTGTTTGTTTTTATTATAGCATAGCACCAAAAAATCCTGATATTAGACGATAGCCGGAAAAAACATCTTCATGAGTTGAGGGTGGTTTTTTTGCGGGATTTTTCGTATAATAGATATTAGTGAATTTTTTAGAAATGAGGAAAAAAGAATGGCTTATCAAGCACTGTATCGTGTCTGGCGTTCCCAACGCTTTGATGATGTTGTCGGGCAACAGGCGATTACGCAAACATTGAAAAATGCAATTACTCAAGACCAAATTTCTCATGCGTATTTATTCACGGGACCACGTGGGACTGGGAAAACCAGTGCCGCCAAAATCTTCGCCAAAGCCATCAACTGTCCGAATAGTCGTGATGGTGAACCTTGTAATGAGTGTGAGATGTGTCGCTCTATTACGAGTGGCAGTCAAGAAGATGTCATTGAAATTGACGCGGCTAGTAACAATGGGGTTGAAGAAATTCGCTTTATTCGTGATCGAGCGAACTATGCACCCACCCAAGCCAAGTTTAAAGTCTATATTATTGATGAGGTGCATATGCTATCGACCGGGGCGTTTAACGCCTTGTTGAAAACCTTGGAAGAACCAAGTAAAAACGTCGTCTTCATCTTAGCGACGACGGAACCACATAAGATTCCGGCGACGATTATTTCACGAACGCAACGCTTTGATTTTAAACGAATTGATACGAATGATATTGTACTTCACCTAAAGCATATCCTAAACGAGGTCAATCAAGACTATGAAGAAGAGGCGCTTTTTGCGATTGCGCGGGCAGCTGAAGGTGGAATGCGCGATGCCTTAAGTATTTTGGATCAAGCCATTTCATTTAGTGAAGAAAAAATTACTCTGCATGATGCAATGGAAGTTACTGGTAGTTTGACCAATGAAATGATGGATCGTTACATGAGTCAGTGCTTGGCGCAACAAACGAGCGCGGCGTTAACAGAGATTCAAGCGATGTTAGCTAACGGTAAAGAAGCGCGGCGTTTACTGGAAAACCTCTTACTTTACTGTCGGGACCTACTGATTTATCAACAAGCCCCGGCTTTATTAGTCGAAAAAAGTGGGGGGGTTACAAAGGAATTTCAAGAATTAGCCCAAAAAGTGCCGGCCGAAGAAATTTATCACTGGATTACAATTTTAAATGAGACGCAAAATGAAGTGCGATTTACCAATAGTCCAACGTTGTATTTAGAAGTCGCCACAGTGAAACTTTCGACGCCAACGTTACCGAGCTCAAGTGTGCCAGTAATGAATGGTGAAATAAGCGGTGAGGCCAAACAAGAGTTAGCCCAACTGCGCCAACAGCTCGCAACACTGCAAAAAGAAGTCCAACGACTCAAACAAACCGAGCAGACCAATTCAAACAAACCGGCCTCGGCTAGTACGAAAGCGAAAAAACCAGCGGTCAACTACCGAATTCCTAAAGAGCGGGTCTTTGGGGTGCTAAAAGAAGCGACCAAAGAACATTTAATGAATGTTCGCAATGTCTGGGAAGATTTACTGCTCAGTCTGTCGGTCACTCAACGGGCGATGTTGCGCGCAAGTGAAGCACAAGCAGCGGGTGCGACAAGTTTGTTGATTGCGTTTGATTATGAAATCGTCTGTCAACGGGCGGCAAATGATGATGACTTGGCATTGGCCATTCATAATAATTTGAGTAAGATGATCTCAGGCTATGCGCCGCAAGTTGTCTATATTACTCGAGATAGTTGGCCGGAATTGCGTCAAGAATTTTTGGCGGGCAATCAAAATGAACCAGCAGAAGTCTTTGAAGATGATGCTAGTGAGATTAGTTTATTACCAGAAACACCCGACGAACCAGTTGTTACCAAAGCCCAAGAATTATTTGGCGATTTAGCCACCATAAAAGAAGATTAGGAGTGAAGAATTATGATGCGAGGCATGGGAAATATGCAAGGCATGATGAAACAAGTACAAAAAATGCAAAAGGAAATGGCCAAAGCGCAAGAAGAGTTACACGCGCGTGAATTTATTGGGGAATCAACCAATAGTTACGTGAAAGCGAAATTTACAGGCGATAAAAAACTCGTTGATTTAGAAATTACGCCAGCCATTATTGATCCTGAGGACCCAGAAATGTTACAAGATTTATTAATGAGTGCCGTCAATGATGGTCTTACTAAGATTGAAAAAGAAACCGAACGTACGATGGGCAAATATACTAAAGGGATGCCTGGATTCTAAAAAGAAATTGAGGGGATTAGATGCATTATCCTGAACCCATTGCCAAATTAATCGATAGCTATATGAAGTTGCCAGGAATTGGGCAAAAGACCGCCACCCGCTTAGCTTTTCATACGATTGATATGAAGGATGAAGTAGTGAATGAATTTGCGAAGTCATTGCTCAGTGTCAAGCGGGATTTACATTTTTGTAGTGTGTGTGGCAATATCACCGAGCTAGACCCGTGTGAGATTTGTAGCAATCCGAGCCGTGATAAAAGTATGATTTTAGTGGTGGAAGAACCCAAAGATGTGATGGCGCTTGAAAAAATGCGGGAATACCAAGGACAATATCATGTGTTACATGGGGTGTTGTCACCGATGGAAGGGACGGGACCTGAAGATATTAATATCCCTGCCCTCATTCAACGTCTCCATGATGATCAAGTAAAAGAAGTCATTATTGCAACCAACGCCACGACAGAAGGTGAGGCGACTGCGATGTACTTGTCGCGCTTAATCAAACCGGCGGGCATTACGGTGACGCGTTTAGCGCACGGCTTGTCGGTGGGCAGTGATATTGAATACGCCGATGAGGTCACCTTGTTAAAAGCGGTCGAAGGCAGACGAGAATTATAAATAGTTGAGTAAATCGTAGTTTTTAGTAAAATAAAGATAACACAAATAATGGAGGCTTAGCGTGTGAACGGATTATTTATCACAATTGAAGGACCGGATGGGGCTGGAAAAACCAGTGTCTTGAGCGAATTGTTTCCGCGTTTGCAACTTGCGAGTACGCAAGAAGTGATTCGAACAAGAGAACCTGGTGGCGTCAATATTTCAGAAAAAATACGCAAAATTATTTTAGATCCCAGAAATGAAGAGATGGATGAACGGACGGAAGCGTTATTGTATGCAGCTGCTCGTCGTCAACATTTGGTCGAAGTCATTTTACCAGCACTGAATAACGGTCAAATTGTGATTTGCGATCGGTTTATTGATAGCTCGTTAGCTTACCAAGGGGCAGGACGCCGCATTGGGATTCCTGAAATTGAAAAAATTAATGAGTTCGCCATTGAAGGGACGATGCCGGCGTTTACGTTGTATTTGGATGTGGATTCTGATACGGGGTTAAAACGGATTGCCGCTAATCGCAGTGGGGTGGATCGCTTAGAAACAGAAGGGCTTGAGTTTCATCAACGAGTGCGTCATGCCTATTTGAAGCTCGCTGAAAATGACCCGCAACGAATTCATAAAATCAATGCTCGGCTGAGCCTACAAGATGTGGTTGATCAGAGTTTTGCCGCAATTACCAATGCGTACCCAGAATTCTTTCAAAGTTAATAGTTTACGACGGCAGTGTTTTTAATCTATAAGGAGATGATACGATGAAATTGATTATGGCGATTGTACAAGATAAAGATAGTAACCGCTTAGCAAATGAATTTATTGATGCCGATATTCGGGCAACCAAACTTTCTTCTACCGGCGGCTTTTTAAAGGCGGGGAATAGTACCTTTATTATCGGGATTGAAGATGAGCGGGTGGAAGCAGCACTTGCGTTAATCAAAGAAACCTGTCAAGCCAGAATGCAATATGTATCAACACCAATGTCACTAGATATTTCTTTAGATGGTCAAGTACCTTATCCAGTCGAAGTCGAAGTTGGTGGAGCAACCGTCTTTGTGTTACCAATTGAAGGCTTCCATCAGTACTAAAGATTGCGGGGGAGAGTATGGAAGAACAAGGATTTTTAACCAAGTATCAACCGCTTGTCTTTTCGCAAATCAAACGAAGTGTTGAGCATGGGCGTTTAGCCCATGCTTATCTTTTTGAAGGCGATCAGGGAACAGGGAAGCAACAATTGGGCGATTGGTTAACCAAACGGCTCTTTTGTACGCAAGTTCAGCAAGGGGAACCGTGCCAAGTTTGTAATAATTGTTTGCGGATTGCTAGTCACGAGCATCCCAATGTACATATTGTGTCGCCAGATGGGCAAACCATTAAAGTCGATCAAATTCGGCAATTACAGACTGAATTTTCAAAGAGTGGCTTTGAAAGTCGGCAGCAAGTCTTCATCCTCCGTGATGCAGAAAAAATGAATGCGAGTGCAGCCAATAGTTTATTGAAGTTCTTAGAAGAACCGCAAGGCCGTTTTTTAGCAATTTTAGAAACCGAGTCGCTAGGACGCATCTTGCCAACGATTCAATCGCGTTGTCAAATTATCCATTTCTCACCGCTTAACCCCCGTCACTTAATTGAAAAACTCCAAAGTGATGGTGTGGGTCAAGAGTCGGCCCAAGTCTTAGCTAGTCTCACCAAGAGTTATCAAAAAGCGGTTGAAATCTCCCAAGATGAGTGGTTTAATGGTGCTAAGGATGCCACGTTGCAATGGTTTTCTTATTTAGAAAAAAAGGATTTTCAAGCATTTATCTATGTTCAAAAAAAACTTGTACCACTGGTTAAAGAAAAAACACAACAGCAACTTGTCTTGCAGATGTTGTTATTTTATCTGCGTCGTGCGCGCGATCAAGCACTGACTGATCCATTGCACGTTGCTACGGTGAATCAGTCATTAGAATTGGTCTTACAAGCTGAACAAAAACTACGAGCCAATGTCTCGTTTCAAAATGTTTGTGAGCAATTAGTGTTACGGATCATGAATAAAAAATAGTTAACAGAGGAAGGAGTGCAAAAATGGTAGAGGTTGTGGGTGTTCGTTATCGTGACGCAGGCCATATCTATTATTTTTCTCCTGGAAAATCTGATTACGCATATAATGAAAAAGTTTTGGTGGAGTCGCAACAAGCCAAGCATATCGCAACTGTGGCTATACCGAAAGTAGAGATGGATGCTAGTGATTTACCAGAAGAAGTCAAACCGATTTTAGCAAAAGCATCGCCTAAAGATTTAGCCAAAGAAGCAGTCAATCAAGCCGATGCGTTAAAAGCGCTAGTGATTGGGAAACAAAAAATTAGCAAACATCAATTAGCAATGAAGATGATTCAGGTTGAATATACGTTTGATCGCAGTAAAATGATTTTTCATTTTACTGCCGATGGACGGATTGATTTTCGTGATCTCGTCAAAGATTTAGCGAGTCAATTTCATACTCGCATCGAGTTGCGCCAGATTGGTGTTCGTGATGAGGCCAAGATTTTAGGTGGCGTGGGACCTTGTGGGCGGCAACTGTGCTGTTCGACCTTTTTAGGTGATTTTATTCCTGTTTCCATCAAGATGGCCAAAGATCAAAGTCTTTCCTTGAATCCAACCAAAATTTCTGGTTTATGTGGCCGTTTGATGTGTTGTTTGAAATATGAAAATGAATCCTATGAACTAGCCAAAAAAGCATTGCCTGATTATGGTACCGAAATCATGACCCCCGATGGTAAAGCACGCGTGGTGGGATTGAATTTATTGAGTCAGATTGTGAGAGTTCGTCATGTGGGCCGTGAATCGATTGTCGAATATGGCTATGAGGAATTAGAAGAGTTGAGAGTAGGTGAATCTTCATGACGATGGATAAACGCTCCTTGTATGATGGGTTGAATCAACTAGAAGGTGAGTTAGAAAGTTCGTTGCGCCGCTTGGGTGAGATGAAGCTCGCATTACAAGAAATCGTTGAAAAAAATACCACCCTAGAGCTAGAAAATCAAAAGTTACGTGAGCATTTACGTGAATTGGATCGCGTCGATACGCCAGCTGAAAAAGTGACGCATGGCTTGTCTAAATCGCGCTTAAATTTAGAAAAAATTTACGAAGAAGGTTTTCATGTTTGTTACGACTTATATGGCTCACGTCGCGAATATGATGAACCGTGCGCCTTTTGTTTAGAGGTCATCTATCGGGAAAGTGGTAAATAGTAGCCGAAAAGTTTGAAGGACCGAGTTGGCTTCTTCAGGCTTTTTTTCAAATGAAAGGAGAAGCGATGCGAAAACAACGAAGTTTTAAGGAACAAACAAATTGGGGGGCCGTTTATTTGGTTCCCACTCCGATTGGTAATTTGGAGGATATGACCTATCGTAGTGTGAAAACATTACAAGAAGTTGCGTTAATTGCCAGTGAAGATACACGGAATACCCAAAAATTATTAAACCATTTTGAAATTAGCACGCCGCAAAAAAGTTTGCATGAACACAATTACAAAGAGCGGATTCCTCAACTGATTGAATTCTTAAAAACCGGGCAATCTATTGCCCAAGTTAGTGATGCTGGGATGCCTTCGATTAGTGACCCGGGCCATGAATTGGTTCTAGCTTGTCTAGCAGAAGCGATTCCGGTCATTTCTTTGCCAGGGGCAACGGCCGGCTTAACGGCGTTGATTGCTTCGGGATTAAGTCCACAACCGAATCTTTTTTATGGGTTTTTGCCTCGGAAAAAAAGTGAACAGGTAGCAGAACTAGAACAGTTGCAAGCTCAGAGTGCGACGTTGATTTTCTATGAATCACCGTATCGCATCGCTGCCACCATCAAAGTCATGGCTGAAGTCTTAGGCGATCGTCAAGCGGTTATTTGTCGCGAATTAACAAAAATTCACGAAGAGTACTTGCGTGGCACCTTTACTGAACTGCAGGCTTATTTGGCGGAAAATGCAATTAAAGGGGAATGTTGTTTATTAGTGGCGGGGAATGATGGCAAAGCAGCTGTGGTTCAAACCGATCTAGGCACTATGAAGGAACAAGTGGAACTTTTGATAACTGAAGGCTTGACGCCCAATCAGGCGATTAAAGAAGTTGCCAAACGTCAGCAAGTAAAAAAACAAGTCGTTTACAAAGAGTATCACGGCATCAATGCATAAGTGAAAACACTAAGACAAGTGATTGTTTTGGTGTTTTTTTAGTGTTTGTTGCCAAAATTCACTTTTGAATGTCATTAATGCTAACATGAATAGTGACTCTTTTGGAAAAAGATGCACTTTTTTTGCAAAAATACTAGAAAGTTACAAAAAGCGGTGTTACTATTTCTTACATAGAAGACAAAGAGGGGGATGTAAGCGATGGATACAGGAAATATTGCATTTATTATTATTTGTAGTGGCTTAGTATTTTTAATGACGCCAGCACTAGCATTTTTTTATGGAGGATTAGCACGACGGAAAAATATCTTGAATACGATGATGATGTCTTTGGTCATGCTAGGAGTTGTTTCATTGATTTGGGTCATTGTTGGTTACAGTCTGGCGTTTAGTGGTAGTGGAACTTTTGTAGGCAACTTGGATCAAGTGTTCTTACGAGGGGTGTCGATGTTTGAAGGAACAAGTATTCCAGATGGCTTGTTTGCCGGATTTCAAATGATGTTTGCCTTAATTACCGCAGCGATTATTACCGGCGCGGTAGCTGGTCGGATGCGTTTTTCAGCCATCATCGCTTTTGTGACTGCTTGGATTATTTTAGTGTATGCGCCATTAGCTCATATGGTTTGGGGCGGCGGTTTCTTAGCTCAAATTGGTTCGATTGATTTTGCCGGGGGCAATGTTGTTCATATCAGTTCAGGGATTACTGGTTTAGTCTTAGCACTAGTTTTAGGTCGTCGCCGTGATTATGGCCAAGCAGAATACCGTCCGCATAATATTCCTTTTGTTGTTTTAGGAGCAGGATTGTTATGGTTTGGGTGGTTTGGCTTTAATGCTGGCTCGGCTTTAGCGGCAGATGGGCTAGCGGTTCATGCGTTGATGACCACCAATACGGCAGCGGCTGCCGCGATGATTTCGTGGATGATTATTGAACAAGTAACGATTGGTAAACCGACTGTTGTTGGTGCGTGTACCGGAGCGATTGTTGGACTGGTTGCAATTACTCCAGGTGCCGGGTTTGTTTCCTTGTGGTCGTCGTTAGTGATTGGCGCTTTAGTTAGTCCGGTTTGTTATTTCTTTATTTCCATTATCAAAGGACGTTTAGAGATTGATGATGCGCTAGATGCTTTTGGCTGTCACGGGGTTGGGGGTATTTTTGGTGGGATTATGACTGGTATCTTTGCCGACCCAAGTGTGGGTGAAAATGCAGCCAATGGGATTAAAGGCTTACTCTATGGTGGCGGCGAATTATTTTTCGCTCAGCTTGAGGCGATTGGTTTTACCGTTATCTATACGGCAATCATTAGTTTCGTGATTGTGCAAGTTGTGAAATTATTGATGCCAATTCGCGTGACATCGCGTGATGAAGCGGTTGGGTTGGATCGTTCGCAACATGATGAAACAGCGTATCCAACATTTATGGGACTAGATTCTTAAGTGGGGTGAGTCGATGAAAAAAGTAGAAGCAATTATTCGTGAGGAAAAATTGGAAGAATTAAAAGAAGCAGCCGAAAAACAAACCTGTATCAGTGGGATGACGGTCACTCAAGCGTTAGGTTACGGCAATCAAAAAGGGATGACGAGCTTTGTTCGCGGTCAAGAAGTGATTGCCGCACTTGTCAGAAAAATTCAAGTCACGTTTGTTGTACCGGATGCGCAGGTTGATGCGGTGATTGATTTTATTTTAGGTGTGTGTCAGACCGATGAAGTAGGGGATGGCAAAATTTTTGTTTCGACGATTGATGAAGTCATTCGGATTCGCACCAATGAACGAGGGAAACAAGCGATTTAACAGGAAGAAAAAAGCTATGGGACGTTACCCCATAGCTTTTTTCTTGGTTAAAAATTGAATTGGAACGTTTGTTCGTTTATAATAAGAATAGGTTAAAGGAGGGCTGAGATGGCAGAATTACAATTTCCTTTAAAAAATGATACGTCAAGAAAAATCATCCACATTGACATGGATGCCTTTTTTGCCTCGGTTGAAGAGCGTGATCAGCCAGAACTAGCTAAACATCCATTGGTAATTGCCAGACATCCGAGTGATACGGGCGGACGTGGCGTGGTGACGACCGCCAATTATCTCGCGCGTCAATACGGGATTCATTCAGCGATGAGTGCCCAAAAAGCGTTTGAACTTTGCCCAACGGCGGTTTTTATGCCAGGGAATTACGAGAAATACACTGAAGTCGCGCAACAAGTTCGGCAAATTTTTAAGCGCTATACCAAGGTGATTGAAGTTGTCTCGATTGATGAGGCCTATTTAGATGTAACTGAAAATAAGGTTGGGAGTACGTCTGCGATTAAAATTGCGCGGATGATTCAACGAGATATTTGGCAAGAGTTGCATTTAACTTGTTCGGCCGGCGTGAGTTATAACAAATTTTTAGCCAAACTCGCTTCTGATTTTCAAAAGCCGCGAGGGATGACCGTGGTCTTACCAGAAGAAGCGGTTGCCTTTTTAAGTGATTTACCGATTGAAAAATTTCATGGTGTCGGCAAAAAGACCGTTCCTAAAATGCATGAATTAGGAATCTTTACGGGCGCTGATTTACTAAAAAAAGATGAATTAGAATTAATTCATCACTTCGGTAAGATGGGATATTCGTTGTATCGGAAAGTTCGCGGTATTCACGATTCCCCCGTCCAAGTGTCACGACAAAGAAAATCGGTCGGCAAAGAACACACTTATGCGAATGTCCTCACCACAGAAGAGGAAGTCATTGCTCAGTTACGATTGCTTGCGCAAAAAGTGGCCGTCGCTTTAAATAAAGTGCAAAAACACGGCCAGACCGTCGTGCTGAAAGTTCGCTATACCGATTACACCACGATTACCAAGCGCGTGACGTTCCCTTACTATATCGATCAAAAAGAAGTGCTTTTTTCTCAAGCGAGTTTGCTTTGGGAAGATATCTTAGGGCTTGAAAAGGGGATTCGTTTACTAGGAATCACGGTGACTAATCTCGATCCGATTGCATTTGAAAATATGGTGTTACCTTTATGGGACAACTAACCCCCGTTGCCAAATCAGCTGGTAACGGGGGTTAGTTTAGATTAATTCACGGCGCGCAACTTGTTCGTATTGTTTCTCACCATCCAGACATCTGTCCCAAATGATGGCTTTTTTGGCTGCGAGCGATTTTTTGACATCGAGGATGCGTTGGTTGCTACTTCCACGAAATTGCAAATTCAAATTGCGTTTGCTGAGCTCAAAGCGCCCATCGACTAAAATATCGATTTGACTTAATAGCTCGAGTTTATCTGGTGTTTCTAAGAGTAATTCTTCAAAAGTATACCCTGACCAACTCCAAATGTCTTTGGTGGTGCCAAATTCTTTACGGACTCGATTTACAACTTGTAAACAAACGGCGGTGTTTAAGAATGGTTCGCCACCGAGTAAAGTGAGCCCTTGAACGTAATCGTGGGCGAGGTCGGTGATGAGTTGCTCTTCTAGCTCTTGGGTGAAAGGTGTTCCGTAGTGGAAGTTTTGCACCGCTTTGTTAAAACAACCTTCACAAGCAAAGAGGCAGCCGCTCACATACAAACTATTACGGACACCTTCGCCATCAACGAAGTTAAATGCTTTGTAATCGGCAATGTAATTTTGGGAATAGTCTTCCGTTTTCCATTCTTTGGGTTGAGGATTTCGCATCTAAAAACTTCTTTCATTAGTAGAATTAGGTCTGTGGTTAAAAAAGAATGGAGGGGTCAAACAAGACCTGAGCTCCATTCGGTTAACCATTATCAGTGGTAGTTATTTCATATGTTTGACACGAGACGAGATTTCTTTGTGGCGACCATTAACCATCGGACGAGCTTGTGGGTTTCCTAAATAGCCACAGGTTCGTTTAACAACATCACAGGTTTTAGGATCGTGGTTGCCACATTGTGGACATTCAAAGCCACGTTCGGTTGGATGGAAATCGCCTTCGTAATCGCACTGGTAACAACGATCAATCGGGGCATTCGTTCCGAGGTAAGCAACCCGGTCGTAAGCATAATCCCAGACCGCTTCTAAGGCTTTCGGATTTTGTTGTAAGACAGGGTATTCGCAATAGTGAATGAAGCCACCTGAACAATAATTTGGATAGTCTTTTTCAAAATCTAATTTCTCAAATGGAGAAGGATTTTTCCGAACATCATAATGGAAACTATTGGTATAGTACTCTTTATCAGTGATGTTTGCGACAAGCCCAAATTTTTCAGTATCTAGACGACAGAAGCGATCGGTCAAGCTTTCACTTGGTGTTGAATAGACGCTGAAATGATAATCGTATTCGTCACTCCAGTTGTCAGCGTGTGCTTTTAATTCTTTGACAATCGCTAAAGTAAATTCTTTGGCTACCGGATTTTGTTCCCACTGACCACCAAAGAAAGCGGCTGCGACTTCATACAAGCCGATATAGCCTAAGGAAACAGTTGCGCGACGGTTTTTGAACAATTCATCGACAGAGTCATTTCGTTTGAGACGTTGACCGAAAGCACCGTTCATGTAAAGAATTGGCGCGTTGGCTGGCGTGGCTTCTTTGACACGTTCAACCCGATAAACGAGTGCGTCTTTTGCGATTTCTAAACGTTCGGCAAGATTGGTCCAGAATTTATCCACATCACCATTGGCCTCAAGCGCAATCCGTGGCAAGTTAACGGTCACAACCCCGAGGTTCATCCGGCCAACATTGACTTCTGCTCCTTGCGCATCTTTCCAGCCTTGTAAGAAAGAGCGACAGCCCATCGGTACTTTGAAACTTCCAGTCAATTCCACCAATTTGTCATAGTTTAAAACATCAGGATACATCCGTTTGGTTGCACATTCTAAGGCGAGTTGTTTCACATCATAATTAGGATCGTTAGGGCTTGAGTTGACGCCACGTTTGATCGAAAAGATTAGTTTCGGGAAAATCGCCGTGCGTTTTTCACTACCTAAACCGTTAATGCGATTTTGCAGAATTGCTTTTTGAATTTCGCGTTCAAACCAGTTCGTCCCTAGACCAAAACCAAGTGAAGTAAACGGGGTTTGACCGTTTGAAGTAAACAAGGTATTGATTTCATATTCCAAACTTTGCATCGCATCGAAAATATCTTTTTTGGTTTTTTCTTTTGCAAATTCTTCTTGCCGTTCAGCAGTGTCAATCCAACGTCTCGCATCAGCTAAGTGTTTTTGGTAATTCAATTCAGCAAAAGGTGCCAACAATTCGTCGGTCCGATCAGCTGAACAACCACCATATTGACTCGAAGCGACATTGGCGATGATTTGTGAAATTTGGGCCGTGGCGGTTTGAATTGATTTTGGTGATTCGACCTCAGCATTACCGATTTTAAAGCCGTTATTTAACATTCCTTTGAAATCGATTAAACAACAGTTGGTCATTGGCGTATATGGATGATAATCCAAATCATGATAATGAATGTCACCTTTTTGGTGTGCGTTGGCGACATGCGGCGGTAACATTTTTAAGCCAATCGATTTTCCGACAATCCCAGCCGTTAAGTCACGCTGGGTATTGAAAACATCACTATCTTTATTGGCATTTTCATTAACGACTGCTTGATCCTTGTTGAGTAACTTTCCAATGGTAAAGTTAATATCAGTCGATTTACTCCGCTCAAAATCACGACGTGTGCGGTAGTTAATATATTCTTCAGCTAGCGTGTAGTCATTGTTTTCCAGTAAGATATGTTCCACAATATTTTGGATTTCATAAATCTTAACGTCTTGGGTGAAACGTTGGCTAATTTCACGATCAATGCGCTCAACGATGTCTAAGATATGTTGATGATCTAAAGGAGAAAGTTTGGTGCCAGTAATTTTGCGTTTGGCTTTTAATAAAGCGTCGTAAATTTTTTGGTCATCAAAATCAACTAACCGCCCATCACGTTTAATAATCTTCATATTTGCCAAAGTAGGGTAGGTTTGATTACTAGTAGTACCAGTTTTTATTTCCATCATCATCAACAACTCCAGTTCTTTTTTTAGCCTGATTTGGCTAAGTTCATCAACTATCATACGCAAATTTGGGCGAAAAAGCAATTGCAAAATTAACTAGATATGGTGCTTTCCTTTGAGGATAGCGAGTAATTCTACTATATATTGTGTATAAAAAGATTTGCAAATAGCATGAAAGCAGATGAGAATAAGGTTTTTCGGCGAAATCAGCCTTGTTTTGAATGAATAAAGATTGAACTCTGTTTAGAAAGATTTTTGTGAATATGCTACCATTAAGAAAACGAGTAAATAGTTAGTAGGTGTTGTTGATGGAAAAAATCATTCAGGTTAAAAATCTAACAAAAAATTATGGTGGACGTTTAAATCAAACCCAAGTGTTAAATAATTTGTCTTTTTCAGTTGACCAAGGGGAATTCGTGGGCATTATGGGGCCGAGTGGTGCGGGGAAGACGACGTTACTAAATGTCTTATCGGCGATGGATCAGCCCACGTTTGGTCATGTAGAAGTGGCGGGGAAGCTGATTTCTAAAATGAAGGAAGCTGCATTGAGTGAGTTTCGGCGCAAAATGCTAGGTTTTATTTTTCAAGATTTTAATTTATTGGCATCGCTGACGGTGCAAGATAATATCTTGTTGCCTCTAGCCATTGATCATTTGCCGGCAAAAGAGGCGCAAGAACGCATGCTACAGGTGACTAAGTCGCTAGGTGTTGCGCCGCTGTTAGCGCGTTATCCAGAAGAATTATCGGTAGGACAACGCCAACGAGTGGCGACGGCGCGCGCGTTGGTTGTTCAACCAGCAATTGTTTTTGCCGATGAGCCGACGGGGGCGTTAGACTCTAGGTCGGCGAGTGAATTGTTGAGTTATTTAAAAGAATTAAATCAAAAAGAAAAAACGACCATTTTAATGGTAACCCATGATCCATATACTGCGAGTTATTGTAATCGGATTTTAGTGATTAAAGATGGCGTGATTTTTGCCGAAGTGGTTCGTAGCTCTTCACAGCAAGCTTTCTTCGAAAAAATTATCGATATGCAAGCGACACTTGCTGGAGGGAGTCAGCCGCATGCTTTTTAAATTATTGGTGAAAAGTTTTGTCAAACAAACACGGACTTACTTTTTGTATAGTGGGTGCATCATGCTAGCGGTGATGACGTATTATTCGTTTACGGCCATTACCTACAATCAAAACTTGTTGGCGCAAACGCAACAAGACGTGTCGATTGCGGGAGTTTTGGCATTAGGGAGTTTATCTGTGCTCTTGATCACCTTGTTTTTTATGCTCAGTGTCAATCGTTTTTTTATTAAACAACGACAGGCTGAACTGGGGGTGTATCGGTTATTTGGCTTGACGCGTCAGCAAATCTTACTCTTATTTCTGAGTGAAACTTTGGTCTTAATGTTGCTCTCTTTTAGTTTAGGCATCTTTTTAGGCGCAGTCTTTTCGAAATTATTTGCGATGATTTTAGTTAAAGTGATGGGGGTGGCAGTTGCTAGTCAGTTGTTTTTTTCACCAACAGCCTTTTATTACACCGCGCTAGTCTTTTTAGGAATGTATGTGGTATTGGCATTCCAAAACAGTTGGTTACTATCTAAAAAACGAGTGAATCGCTTGCTGTCACATAACCACTTAGCGTTGCCGCTTCATAAAATGAAAAAGACTTGGTGGCGCACGTTCGGTGGTTGGTTAGGGCTAGTTTTTCTTGTCGGCGGTTACGGCCTAGCGTGGCGGTTAAGGTGGATTTATTTTTACCTAATTAATCAGCAAATCGAAAATCTAGCTGTCATTGTCTGGTTGCCGCTTGTGATAGTCTTTTTGTGTGTGGTTGGTACGTATTTGTGGTATGGGCTTAGCAGTCGTTTATTTTTAAACTACTTGCTGAAAAAAAGAGCGAGCGTTGGGGTGCGGTTATATACGCTCAATCAAAGTAAGTTACGCTTTATCAAAAATTGGCGAAGTTTATCACTGATTACGCTAATTTTGGCCATTTCGATTACGATGTTAGGGGTTAGCTTGTCGGTCATTAGTTTATCAAAACAAGAATTACAAAATAGTTATCCAGTTGATTATCAAGTTCGTAGTGAAGATGTCGCGACCGTGACCCAATTGGTGACTGATCAAGGCGGCACGATTGCCAAACAAGCCGCACTTGAGTATAAGTTAACTGGTTCATGGGGCAATCAGTCACTTTTTGATACGGAACAGTTTGTACGCGTGGACCTTATTAATTTGCTGTCACTTGACCAATACCAAGCGTTTCGTAAAGTCTACCCCAAAGCGCCTAGCATCCATCTCGACACGCCGACGGATGCGGTATTATTTGATGGGGCAGCGCGCTTTACCACAGGTTTGTCTAATCAGGAACGTCAGGTAACCTTAGTAGATTCCCCAAAACTAACGTTGACCCAAGTGTATCCGGATTCATTTGGTGCTGATGGGATGCGCTACACTCGGCCAGTACTCGTTGTCACACCAGCGGTATATCAAACCGTGGTTGGAGAAACTTACGCGGTGGATTTTCTCGAAATTCAAGGCGTTGAAAAAGAGGTGCTCCAAGCATTGATTGACCAACAAGTCCCTAAAACCTGGGGAAATCCCATCTATTGGCAGTATCAATTGAGCAATCAACAGCTTCAAGGAACGATTCAAGCGAAACCCGTAGCTGATCCATCATTCAATAGTAATTTGCGCTTAAATATTGCCAGTCAATATCCCCAGAAACGACAAGCACAAAGGCTCGCGGGGATTTATCTATTTATTGCTACCTTTACCGGGATTATCTTTGTGATTACGATTGCGAGTATTTTGATGCTCCGGCAATTTGCAGAAGCGGTTGAAGAACGCGCGGTGTATCAGCTGTTACGTCATTTAGGTGTGAGTCAAAAACAAATTAAGTGTCTGGTTTATCAACAAAATCTTTGGGTATTCTTACCGCCGTTTGTTTTGGCTAGTCTGCATGCGTTTTTTGCAGTGAGTGTCTTAAATCAATTTGTAATCAGCAGTAGTTACTGGTTGGTGTGGGCGTTTTTTGGGGGCTTTTTCGTAGCGATGAGTGGTTTTTACTTAGTGACGGTTCGCTATTATTTACGTTTAGTGACGGATTAAGTTCTATATATTAAGAAAATTCTGCGCAAGAGAAATAATCAATGGTATAATTTAAAAATAATTAATAAAGGGGATGATTCGATGTTAGCAAAAGAAGAAAAATTATTAATTGATTTGACGACTGCTCGTGGTGTTCCGGGCAATGAAGAGGAAGTTCGCGAGTTGTTTAAAGCATATGCAAAACCATTTGCTGAAGATATCTTTTTTGATGGCTTAGGGAGTGTCATCGCCAAACATACCGGAACCGGCGGCGGACCGAAAGTCTTTATTTCTGGTCATATGGATGAAGTTGGTTTTATGGTTACGAAAATTACCGAAAAAGGCTTTATTGAATTTCAAACATTAGGCGGTTGGTGGGGGCAAGTGATGCTCGCACAACAAGTTGAAATCAAAACCCAAGACAGCAAATTAATTCATGGTGTGATTGGTTCAAAACCGCCGCACGTTTTAAGTCCGGAAGCCCGGAATAAACCCTATGATGTCAAAGAAATGTTTATTGATATCGGTGCAACAAGTCAAGCAGAAGCGAAAGCTTGGGGCATTCGCCCGGGCGATATGATTACCCCTTATATCGAATATAAACGGATGAATGATAGTAAGTTTTTATTAGCGAAAGCTTGGGACAATCGCGTTGGGACGGCAGTTTCTTTACGTGTATTGGAAAATCTTGCGCAAGAAAATCATCCCAACTGCTTATTTGCGGGGAGTGATGTGATGGAAGAGGTCGGTCTGCGAGGCGCGCGGACAAGTTCACACTTAGTAAATCCAGATATTGCGATTGCCTTGGATACGGGAACTGCAGGAGACACACCGGGGATGAGTCCGAAAGAAGCTGATTCGGTGTTGGGGGATGGCCCACAAGTCTTAATTTTTGATGCTTCGATGATTCCGCACAAAAAGCTGTTAAACTTTGTGATCAACGTCGCTGAAGAATTGGCAATTCCCTTCCAATATACCGTCATCACGGGTGGCGGAACGGATGCCGGACAGATGCATTTAACGCGTGATGGGGTACCGTCGATTGCGATTACGGTACCGGTTCGTTACCTGCATTCACACACATCGATCATCCATGAAGATGATTATTTAAATACAGTGAAATTAGTGACAGAGGTCGTTCGTCGTTTGGATGATCAAGCTGTCAAAGAAATTCGTAGTTATTAGGAGGTCTTTGATGAAGAAAAATCGCGAACTACGCGCTCAAGCACGGGAAGCTCTAGCTGGTCAATGGGGGATAAACGTAGGTGTTCTATTCGTTTCTTTTTTACTAAGTGGGATGATTATTGGGGTTTTCAGTGGCTTAACTGACTTTTCGGTTGGTAGCCTCCAAGACAACATCTTGCAATTTTTAATCACCAATCTATTTACGTTTGCTTTTACGTATGCGACGTATTATATCGCTTTACAAGTTATTCGGGGTGAGCGAGCACAAATCAAACAAATTTTTACCATTTTTGATAACCAGTTGTATTTTCCGATTTTTGCTATTAATTTAGTGAATAGTTTAGTCACGTATTTGATTGGATTACTGGTCTTTTTACCGATTTTAATTACCGCGGGCCTTGGAGTCTATTTATCATTTGTTCTAGGTGGGGATGGCGGTTCGGCCGGGCTGTCTAATTATTTGGTAGCAGGGAATTTCGTTTTTATTGGTTCATTACTGGTCATTTCGTTAATTGCAACGTTTGTTATCAGTATTTTTACGGGGATTTTCCAATTTGCCGCTTGGAGCAAGATGGATTTTCCAGAATTGACCGTTTTTCAATCGATTAAAGAAGGTTGGCGCTTATTTAAAGGGCGAATCATTCAATATTTACTCTTGCACTTATCGTTTATTGGCTGGTACATTCTCGGAGGGATGGCCTTGATGATTGGATTATTCTGGGTCGTTGTTTATAACAACACCAGTATTGCCGCTTTTTATGATGAGGCACGCAAAGATATCGGTGGCCCAGTAGTATAACTTTATGAACCAAACGCTTGGGACACGGTGCTGTTCTAAGCGTTTTTTTCTCGTGAATTTAACACGAACGGATTCATTCAACTACTTAAATGAATGCAACTGTTTTTTTGCGCTTTTTTCGTTGTTTTATGCTAGCATGAAGATAATAGAAAGGAATGATATGCATGAAACTAACGGTTTTAGGTTGTTTGGGCGCTTATCCATACAATGGTCAAGGGACAACGGGCTATTTGTTGCAATCAGATGGCTTTAATTTATTATTAGATGCCGGTAGCACCACGCTGGTTGAATTAGAAAAACACTTAGATCCACTCGCTTTAGATGCGGTGATTATTTCACATTATCATCACGATCACATCGCTGATTTAGGAGTCTTACAATATTATTGGCAACTTTATCCGACTAAAGAGGTGAAACCAATCCTACCAATTTATGGTCACACCTTAGATGAAGCGCATTTTAACGACTTAACATTACCAAATGTCACGAAAGGGCAACCGTATTATGAAAACGAGCCCTTAGATTTAGGTCCGTTTACGGTGACCTTTATGGAAACCATTCATCCAGTCACCTGTTATGCGATGCGATTTGTTGAGAAATCTACGGGTAAAGTCTTTGTTTTTACGGGGGACTCGGGCTATTTAGAAAGTTTCCATGAGTTTTCCCAAGCGGCTGATTTATTTTTAGCGGACACCTATCTCTTTAGTGGCAATGAAAGACATCATGCGCATTTTACGGCACTCGAAGCGGGTGAGATTGCTCGAGTAGCGCAAGTTAAACATTTAGTCTTAACCCACCTGCCACAAATTGGTGATTTACAGCAGTTGGTCAAAGAAGCCCAGGCTGCTAGTGGGCCACAAATTCCGGTTGACTTAGCCCAAATCGGCAAAACGTTTGAAATTTAGGAGGAACGATTGATGATTTTTGTCCCCAATGAAAAAAAAGATCCACGAATAAATTTAGCAATTGAGCAATTCTTATTACAGGAAATGCCCTTAGATGAACCGATTTTATTGTTTTACATTAATGAACCCGCAATTATTATTGGTCGTAACCAAAATACGATTGAAGAAATTAATGCCACTTACGTTGAAGAAAAGGGCATTCATGTTGTTCGTCGTTTAAGTGGCGGTGGAGCAGTCTATCATGACTTTGGGAACTTGAATTTCAGTTTTATTATGCCTGATGATGGCAATTCATTCCGCGATTTTAAAAAATTAACGCAGCCGATAGTGACTGCCTTACAAGATCTGGGGGTTACAGGAGCTGAACTGAAAGGGCGCAATGATTTAGTGATTAACGACCTGAAATTTTCCGGCAATGCGATGTATGCGACCAATGGGCGGATGTTTGCTCATGGGACGATTTTGTTTGATAGTGACATTGATGAAGTGGTCAAGGCTTTAAAGGTCCGCCAAGATAAGATTGAATCAAAAGGAATTAAGTCAATCCGTTCTCGGGTAACCAATATCAAACCATTCTTACCGGAAGAGTTGCAAGGGATGTCGACGGTTGATTTCCGCCAAGCGATTTTATTAAAAATATTTGGTGTCGAAACGGTGGCAGAAATTAAAACCTATCAATTAACCGAAAAAGATTGGGAAAAAGTTGCCGAAATTTCCCAAGAATACTATGGTAACTGGGATTGGAACTATGGCGAGTCCCCAGAATTTGCGATTACTCGTCGTCAACGTTTTGCAATTGGTTCGATTGAAATTCGGTTAAATGTTGCAGAGGGCGTCATTAGCCAAGTCAAAATTTTTGGTGATTTCTTTGGTCTGGGTGCAATTAAAGATGTCGAAGACGCACTCATTGGCGTGAAGTATGAAAAAGCAAGCCTCAAACAAGTTCTTGAAACTATTGATTTGAAGAAATACTTTGGTGCAGTTGAAGTCGAAGAGTTACTAACGTTAATCTATTAAAAAATACTCCTAAACGCGCTTGAATTTGCTCGTTTAGGAGTATTTTTGAATGACGATTTTTCCATTGTCTAGTTTATGCTCTGATCAAATTCATTGAGCTTTTCTTATTAATAAGCTTTCGCAATCCAGACGGTATGTTTGGCAGGTTTACCGCTAACGATATCGACTGTTTTTTCCATCGGTGGGTTAAATGGAATATTACGTGTCGTAAAGCCCGTTTCTTCTTTGATTTTGGCTTCTGTTTCTTCTGAACCATCCCAACCAATTAAAACAAAACCAGTCACTTTGTCTTCTTTTTGACAGTTTTCGATGTGGGCTTTTAAATCAGCCAACGTTTCAACATCTGTATATTCGTTTTCAGTGTTGCGGGCTTTCGCAGCATCTAACAAACGTTTCGGCATACTAGCTAATTGTTCGGCTACATAGTCGTTTAGTTCATCGAAACTGACGGCAACTTTGCCCTCGACGTCACGAACTTTAACCATCGCGTGATTATTTTCTAAATCACGTGGGCCACATTCGATTCGGATACAAGCGCCTTTTAGTTCCCACTCGTTAAATTTGTAACCTGGTGAGTTATCACTGTCATCTAAACGAACACGCAAGCCTTGGCCTTTAAACTCAGCAAAAAGAGCTTCAAGTTTTTCCAGAATCGCTGGATTTTTCTTCCAAGGTCCAACTGGCATCAAGACAATTTGCGTTGGTGCCAAAGTTGGTGGGAAGACGAGACCATTTTCATCCCCATGAGTCATAATCAATGAGCCTAAGAGACGCGTCGAAACGCCCCAAGAAGTTGTATGCGCATGAACGTGTTTATTTTCTTTAGATAAGTAAGTGATATCAAAAGCTTCCGCGAATTTAGTGCCCATATAGTGACTTGTTCCGGCTTGAACGGCTTTGCCATCTTTCATCATCGCTTCGATCGAGTACGTATCAACGGCACCTGCGAAACGTTCAGAAGGTGTTTTTTGCCCTTTATATACTGGGATTGCTAGGAATTCTTCACAAAGACGTGCGTACTCATCTAAAATTTTCAATGTCCGTTCACGCGCTTCTTGTTCATCGGTGTGAGCGGTGTGACCTTCTTGCCATAAGAATTCTGATGTTCTTAAGAATGGTAAAGTTTTTTTCTCCCAACGGAAAACATTGGCCCATTGATTGATTTCGTATGGCAAATCACGATAAGAGTTAATCCAATCTGAAAAAGCTGAGCCAATCATGGTTTCAGAAGTTGGGCGTAATGCTAAAGGTTCTTCTAATTTCTCGTTGCCAACTTCGGTTACCCATGGAAGTTCTGGGGCAAAGCCTTCGATATGATCGGCTTCTTTTAAGAAAAAATTTTGTGGGATGAGCATTGGAAAATACGCATTACGAATCCCTTCACTACGTAAAAATTTATTGAATTCATCTTGAATATGCTCCCATAGCTCAAAGCCATCAGGACGGAAGATGATTGATCCTTTAACTGGTGAATAAGCCATTAATTCAGCTTTTTGAATCGTTTGAACGTACCATTCCGTAAAGTCGTTTTTTTGTTGGTTTGACATGTGTTTTCCTCCTTTAAAATAAAAAAGACACATTCCATCCTTAAAAAAGGACGAAATGTGTCGGATTTCGCGGTACCACCTTTGTTGACTAGTTCCAATAACTAGTCCAGCTCAAAACGGATAAGGGCGTGACCCCGATTATTTTCATAATCAATTAATTGGTAGGTTCATAAAAACAGTGGGTGTTGGCCTCGCAGCAAGTGGACAACTCTCTCAAACCATATTTTTATTACTAATCCAACTTAATAGTAAAATTCTCAAGTGGAAAAAGCAAGTAAAAATGAGTGTTCGAGTGGAAAAAGATTGCGTTGTGTTTGGTTTCTTCGTATAATAACGAGGATAAAGAGTGAGGTGGAAATATGCGTAATGAAATGATGCATCGTCCGGTTGTGAAACCCGAACTTGTTGAATTTATGCGAACAAAACAAAAGAAATTACCTGGTGAGCTCGGTCAAATTGAAGCAGAAGCCAATGAAAATGAAATTCCTGTGATTCCACACGAAACAGTGGTCTTTTTGCAGTTTTTACTAGGCCAATTAAAACCGCAACAAGTCTTAGAAATTGGGGCGGCAATTGGCTTTTCTTCGAGTTTGATGGCCCAGTTTGTCGGAGAAGAAGGGCACGTCACCACGATTGATCGCTTTGACGTGATGATTAAAAAGGCTCAAAAAACGTATCAACGTTTAGGGTTAGAAGAAAAAGTGACGCTCCTAGAAGGGCAAGCGGCTGAAATTTTACCAACTTTAGCGGGTCCCTATGATTTTATTTTCATGGATAGTGCCAAATCAAAATATATTGAATTTTTACCAGAATGTCTCCGGCTATTGAAAAAAGGCGGCGTTCTAATGGTCGATGATGTGTTTCAAGCGGGCACGATCTTAGAAGATATTGAAAATATTCCACGGAAAAACCGTGCGATTCACCGCAAACTCAATCAATTTTTAGAGGTAGTGATGACGCATCCGGATTTAACGTCTAGTTTAGTGCCTTTAGGTGATGGTGTCATCCTAATCACCAAAGAAGCTGATCAAGTTGTGATTGATTTACCAGAAAAAGCTAATTAGTCACTAAAAACGTGCAACGAAGGCGGGATTCTCGGTCGTTTGTTGTGCGTTTTTAGTCTTTTTTGAGAAAAATGTTGAAAGCAGTCAAAAGTGATTGACATTAAGCATTTGTTTTTTTATAATTGTTTTTGTTGCTGAATTTGTCATAGTAGCTCAGCTGGATAGAGCATCCGCCTTCTAAGCGGACGGTCGGGGGTTCGAATCCCTCCTATGATATGATTTGAACCGTTAGAAATTTTTATTTCTAGCGGTTTTTTCTTTTTTTTAGAAAGTAAAACTTTTGATTGACGAAGGGTCGATTTTTTGGTAAAGTATTCTTGTTGTAATTGTGGACTCCACAGCTACAACCGCACTGAACAAGTTTTTAAGTACGTTAGTCACTTGGGAAGGCGAGTCTAAGTATAAAATAAGGAGGTGCTTTATAGCATGTACGCAATTATCAAAACTGGTGGTAAACAAATCAAAGTTGAAGTTGGTCAAGAAATCTACGTTGAAAAATTAGACGTTGAAGCAGGACAAAAAGTGACTTTTGATGAAGTAATCTTAGTAGGTGGCGAATCAACAAAAGTTGGTGCTCCTCTAGTAGCTGGTGCAACTGTTGAAGGTTCTGTTGAAAAACACGGCAAACAAAAGAAAGTCGTTTCTTTCAAATACAAACCTAAAAAACATTCACACACAAAACAAGGTCATCGTCAACCATACACTAAAGTAGTTATCGAAGCGATTAACGCTTAATAAGCCAAAAAGAAGGTCGCAAAAATGATCCAAGGGACATTTAAACGAAATGACTCTGGTCAAATTGTTTCTTTTGAATTGACCGGACATGCCGAAGCTGGGCCATATGGCAGTGATATTGTCTGTGCAGCGGTGTCTGCAGTAGCCATTAGCACAATCAATGGCATCACAGCTTTAGCAGGGGCGAAACCAATTGTTGAAGCGAATGAACGTGAAGGCGGCGCTCTTTATGTTGAAGTCGTTTCAGGTCTAACCCAAGAACAAACCAACATTGAACAGATTTTATTAGAAAATTTGTTGTTGGGTCTGCAATCAATCGAACAAGAAAACAGCGAATATATCCAATTGAAAACGATAAAATAGGAGGTGCATCTCATGTTGATGAAAATGAATTTACAATTCTTCGCCCACAAAAAAGGTGGCGGTTCTACATCTAACGGTCGTGACTCACAATCAAAACGTTTAGGCGCTAAACGTGCTGACGGTCAAACTGTTTCTGGAGGATCAATCCTTTACCGCCAACGCGGAACTAAAATTTACCCTGGCGTAAACGTTGGTATCGGTGGCGATGATACGTTATTTGCAAAAGTTGACGGCGTGGTACGTTTCGAACGTAAAGGTCGCGACAAAAAACAAGTTTCAGTTTATCCAGTAGCCCAAGAAGCATAATTATCAAACACCCAATCCTTAGTTAAGGATTGGGTGTTTTTTGTTTCGGGAATAAGTACTCTCCATGGTACACTAAAAATATAAACTGGACGAAGGAGTGAGCGCTATGTGGAAACAATATCAAAAAATCTTAGTCGCATATGACGGCTCAGAACAATCCAAGTTGGCGTTACGAGCAGCTTTTGATGTTGCTGAGCGTAACAAAGCGTTAGTTATTTTGCTGCGGGTGATTGAAAGTGGTGAAATTGGCTTACGTTTTGAAGAAAACGCTGATTTAGAGGAAACCAAAGTTCGTGATGAGATGCATCATGAAATTGAATTGGCCAAAAAATATTATCCAGAGTTGTCAGCAGCAATTTGGGTGTTGTTTGGTGATGCTAAAAAAATGATTGTTGATTTAGTTGAGAAAGACCCGAAAATTGATTTGGTGATGATTGGGAAAACGGGAAAAGGGACCTTTGCGAAAAAACTAATTGGTTCAACCGTGAGTTACGTTGTCGATCATGCTAGGTGTGATGTGTTAGTTGTGAGTGAATAACGAAGTGAATTAACTATTAAGAAAAAACTGAGACAGACAATGTCTCGTTTTTTTTTTTTGCGTTAAAAGTGGGCAGATTAAAAGAATAGTCGATTTGAAGAAGTTGCTTAAAGCATGTGATAGCAGTTCGTTGAGGTTATTGACGATAAAAGTCCTTAAAGCAAGTTTTTTCTTAAGAAATAATGTTTTTTATAATGTATTCACAGTTAATTAAAATATTCTCGCTAAAGTAATGGAGACAAAAAATAATTTACGCTAGTTAAATTTAAAACTTATGACCGTTATTTTTATTTGAATAAAGGAGTGTGGGGAATGGAAGAAATTATTGGGATAAAGGAAATAGTAGCGATCTTAAAAAAACACTTCATTAAGATTTTCTTGATAACGTGTTTTACTACTTTTCTGGCTGGCATAATAACTAACAAAGTGATTGAACCGGTTTATAGTTCTTCGGCAGAATTAATTGTTCAAAGTAATAAATCAGATAGCTCAAGTCTCCAAGACGATATTAATGGGAATATCTTATTGATCAACACCTATAAAGATATGATTATGGGAAATTTAGTGATGGAGAAAGTTCAAAATCAATTGCAAGATAAATATGATGTGAATACGACGGAACTCAAGCAAGATATTATTGTTGAGCAAACCGATAATTCACAAATGTTTAAAATCAGCGCCACAGCAGAGGATGCGCAAAAAGTTGCTGATATCGCAAATACAACGGCAAAAGTTTTTAAGGATACAGTCAAGGATGTTGTTGATGTTGCCAAAGTCACTGTTACTTCTGAGGCTGAAGTTCCAGCAGATCCAATTTCACCAAATAAAAAGGTTAATTTGACAATTGGAATTATTCTGGGGTTATTGATTGGGACAACAAGCGCGTTTGTTACGTATTTCTTAGACTCCTCGATTAAAAATAATCACTTGGTGGTTGAAGAGTTGAACTTACCGCTTTTAGGAAATGTCACGGAACGAACAAGGGGTAAAAAATGATAAAGAAAAAACTGTTAAAAAAAATGTATAAAGAAAAAGGCGAGCAATTTGTAACGATTGATCAACCTGAATCAGCGGCCAGTGAACAATATCGTACTATCTATACGAATTTAATGTTTCGCTCTGCAGAGGAGAAATTAAAAAGCTTCACCATTACTTCAGCTGATAAAAACGAAGGTCGAACAACAAGTGCCGGGAATTTAGCTGTGATTGCCGCTAGCGATGGCAAAAAAGTGCTTTTAGTGGATGGCAATATTCGTGATCCACAAATGGCTAAACATTTTCAGTTGCAGATTTCTAAAGGATTGCATACCTATATTGAGCGATCTGAAACCGAATTAATTGATTGTATTTATGAAAGTTCAGTCGACAATTTATCAATTTTACCAACGTATGTCCGGGCAATTGATGAAATTGGCTTGTTAGATACCAAACGAATCGAACAATTATTAGTTGAGGCGCATAAACTGTTTGATTTAATTATTTTTGATACCCCAGCAGTCTTATTGTCAACGGATGCTCAAATTATTGCCGCTCAAACCGATGCAACAATCTTAGTGATTCGAGAAGGTTATACGGAGCGCAAAGCAATTTTACACGCCAAAAGTTTATTGGAAATTGCCCGAGTGAACACGGTGGGATTTATTTATAGTAGTAAAAAGTAATTTAATACTCCTTCCTCCGATTTATGAAATCAGGAGGGGAGCTCAGGAAGGAAGCTAGAAAGATTGAACCGTCAAAAAATATTGTTGATCATTGAAGCGATGAGTGGTGGCGCAGGCCGACATGTCCGTGATTTAATTAAAAATTTAGATCAAAAACGCTTTGAGCTCTACTGCATTTATTCTACTCAACGAGTCGATGATAATTTTTATGAAGAAATCGCAGAGCTTAAAAAACATGCGACACTGTTTGAATGCCCAGATATTGTTAGAGAAATTAATCCGAGCAAAGATTTAAAGGCTTATCGTTTTATTTCACAAAAAATTAAAGAGCTTAATCCAGAAGTGGTTCATTGTAATAGCTCAAAAGCTGGTGTACTTGGGCGCTTAGCTGCGAAACGACGTCGGGTAAAAAAAGTTTACTATACGCCACATGCGTATTCTTTTTTTGCACCAGAGTTTAGTAATAAAAAGAAATTTGTCTTTGTTTCGATTGAACGGATTTTAAGTAAGGTAGCAACGACCAAAACCTTTTGTGTTTCAGATAGTGAAAAAGAACAAGCACTGCTAAATAAAATTGCTGCAGATAGCGAAATTGAAGTCATTTATAATGGCATTCGACCGCAAACGCCTGAAAATTATTTGAAAATTCGCGAATTTTTAAACTTGCCTTTAGAAGCTGTGATTATTGGCAACAATGCGCGCATGTCTGAACAAAAAAATCCTTGGCTATTCATTGAGATTGCCCAAGAAATAGTTAAAGAAAATGCGCTGTATCATTTTGTCTGGGTTGGCGATGGTCCACTTTTTGAAAGTGTGAAAGGGTTTGTTGAGCAGCAAGGCTTGACTAGGAATATCCATTTGTTAGGTAATCGCTCGGACAGTGAATTCATTGTTGCTAATTACGATATTTTCTTAATCACTTCGCTGTATGAAGGTCTACCATATGCTTTGATTGAAGCGATGCGTGCTGGTGTACCAATTGTTGGGAAAAAAGTAGTTGGTGTAAAAGAAATGATTATTGAAGATTATAATGGGCGCTTTTTTAATGAAGTTAGCGAGATTTCATCAATTTTTAATACCGTTCAACAAAAGAAAATCTTTTGCCATAACTCGCTAGCGACATTTCATGAGAAGTATACAATGGGTCAAATGATTGAACGAATTGAAGAGCAATACTTGCTAGTAAACTAGAGGGCTTTTTATGATGGAGTTTCTAAGTGTAGTCTTATTAGTTCTTTATAAATATTTTTTGATTTTTGGCAGTCCTGGCTTGGCGGTTTTAACGTTAGGCGGTCTGAGTGTTTGTTTTTTAGTAAATGTCTATGTCCAAGTGACACAAACGAACCCATTACTGATCAAGATGAATCAAGAAAAACTTTTTATTTGTTTG
>JBKEDL010000048.1:0-26235 GCA_047975385.1 Enterococcus sp.
AGGTAACATCCGATTTAAATTGATGGTCGTGAAATCTTGTGTCAGTAAATTTGGACGTTCTTCAACTTTATTTTGCGTGGGTATAGGTTTCCATTTTTTTCGATGACAAGAAACAAGCCCAAGTTCCCGCATGATTTTTTGAACCCGTTTAACACTACAGATTCAGCCATCCTCAACACTATCTAATTCTTCATGGAAAATACGGATGATTCGCTTTTTTAAATCAGCACGTTCCACTTCTCGAGCAGTAGGATCGTGCTCTTTCCAACGATAACACGATGGTGTCCTGCCACACTTTCTGCGCAAATGAACACGTAGATGGATTCTACTTGCGTGCGAATAAGCCTAAAGCTTTTTTCAAGATTTCATTTTCTTATTCCAATTCTTCCATACGTTTAGCTTGTGCTTTATAATTATCCGGCGTTAAGCCTGTTTTTGATCTGGCTTTTTTGCCTGGCACCATTTAAGAATGGTTGAATATCCAACGCCATATTCATTTGAAAGTTCACGTGCCGTCTTTATCCCTGCGTTGTGGAGATCTAAAATATTTTGTTTGAATTCATCGGTGTATCGTTTTGCCATCTGAGATCTTCCTTTCTTTTAGAGCATTATACCCTCTCAGAAATGATGTCTCAAGTTACATACTACATCCAATGTATATATGTCTATCAAAACTCGTTCCAGTGAAGCTTGAGAAGCAAATTCTCGATGCAAGGTATTTTCAAATTTTGCTTTATTATACATCATCAATCGCTTCCTTAATAGTTAATACGAAAATTTTCTAATTATTGATTTAGGGCAAAAAAGAGAACCCAGACCAAAATCTGAGTTCTCAAAAGTTATCATTTAATGATTATTTTTTCGTCAACAATGCCACACACTCGACATGCGTCGTTTGTGGGAACAAATCAACTGGTTGAATCTTCGTTGTTTCGTAACCTAATTCAGCAAATAAAGCAGCATCACGCGCTAAGGTCGCTGGGTTACAAGAGATATAGACGATGCGCTCAGCAGTCGTATTCGCTGCAGCTTCGATAAACTTCGCATCTAACCCTTTTCTCGGTGGGTCAACAAAAATGACACTTGGTTTAATTTCGGCTTTTGCCCATTGCCCCATGACTTTTTCCGCACGACCTACTAAATACGTGGCGTTTTCAATGCCATTGATTTTGGCATTTTCACGCGCATCGTCAACGGCCGTTTCAATCGTTTCCATACCATAAACATGGCTGACGCGCTCAGCCAATGATAAACCAATCGTGCCAATTCCTGAATAGGCATCAATTACCACGTCATCTTTAGCCAATGCCGCAAAATCAATCGCTGTTTGGTACAGAATTTCGGTTTGTAAGGTATTTACTTGGTAGAACGATTTGGCTGAAATTTGGTAGGTTTTCCCTAGCAACTGATCTTTAATGACCTTTTCCCCATATAAAACGCGTTCCTTTTCACCTAAAATAACATTGGTTTTAATCTCATTAACGTTTTGGATAACAGAAACAACTTCTGGTAATTCTTCTTTAATGACTAAAGCAATTTCTTCGCCTTTAAAGAATTTCTCTTTACGTGTGACTAAAACAACCATCATTTGGTGGCTGTAATGTCCCCGACGCACGATAATGTGACGAATAAAGCCTTCATTGGCTTCTTCGTTATAAGCCTTGACATTAAAGCGCTCTAAGATATTACGAATCGCAATAATTGCCGCATCAATCTGGGGATCTTGAATATAGTAATCGTCAATCGCAATTAATTCATGCGAGTTTTTGCGATAAAAACCAGTTTGTAATTTGCCTTCTTTTTTGCGAACCGGAATTTGCGCTTTGTTCCGATAACCAAATGGTTGGGCCATCCCAATCGTGTTTAATACTGGGACTTCAGGCATTTTGGCTACTTTTTTCATTAAGTTTTCGACTTGGTATTGTTTGAATTGTAATTGTTTTTCATAGGACAAATGACTTAACGGTGCAATCCCTGTGCGCAATAACTTTTCATTCACATTTGATTCGCGATCGGGACTAGTTGTTAAACGTTCCATCACCTTCCCGAAGCCAAATTTATTCCCAACTTTTAAAATCTTGACTTGGGCCGTTTCACCCGGTAAAGCATTTTCAATAAAAAGCGGGTAGCCATCAACTTTGGCAATTCCCATTCCTTCATGGGATAAGTCGATAATTTCTAACTCTAGGGTTTCATTTTTTGTAACTGGATAATCTTTCATCGATTATTCTCCTCTGTTTTTTCTTTAATTTTACGCTTTTTTAATAACGTCCACAAACAAAAGCACTTTACTTTGAGCTTTTTAGCTTTGGGTAAAGTGCTTGTACTTTATTATTGGGGATGACCGATATGACCATCACCATTGAGGTCTTCATCCGTTAACCGTTCAAGTTCTTTAATAAAATCTTGGCCCGCTTCTTCATAGCCACCAATGTCACCAACAACCGCATCAGCTGGAATGGCATCTAAATCCGCATACATTTCGATATGATTATGCAGATTTTCAAACGTCATCGGTGCATCACCACCATACTCGCCGTCCAAGTTAATCATCAAACGTTTTTCAGAATTTGGTGCCTCAACCGTTAACTTCGAGGTTTTCGTATAAATCAAACGTTTATCATTAATATGCTTGCCGCCGTTTAACATCTGGGCAATGATATGCACAATTTCAAAAATATTGGCCGTTTTGACAATAATTAAAGAAAAGTTCCCATCATCCAGTTTCGCATCAGGAGCGATTTGCTCAAAGCCGCCAACTGAATTTGTCAATCCTAAGAAAAACATCGAAGCATCGCCATCATAGACCCCTTCATCAAATTCAAAACGCATTTTGATCGGTTTCACCCGCGGGAGTAATTCGGCTCCTTTAACGAGATAGGCCAAATAACCAAACAAACTCTTCAGTTCTGAAGGTACATCATACGTCAGTTCTGTCAAATGTCCGCCGGCTGCGATGTTAATAAAATAGCTATTCGGGGTTTTCCCGATATCCATTTTAATGGTTTGTTTTTTCAAAATCACTTCGGCCGCTTCTTTGAGATTGGTTCGCGGAATCTTCAATGCACGCGCATAATCATTGGTTGTCCCCGCTGGAATAATTGCCATTTGCGGACGTTTTTCTAGTGGCGCGATACCATTAACCACTTCATTAATCGTGCCATCCCCACCGGCAGCAACGACTAAGTCAAAACCAGCTAAACTCGCTCGCCTTGCTTCATCTCTTGCTGAATTAGGGATCGCTGTCGTAGCAAACGCGCTGGCTTCAAAGCCAGCACGTTCTAAGACATCTAAAATATCAGCAAGGTTTCTTTTAAGTAACTCTTTTCCCGAAGTCGGATTATATATAACTCTTGCTTTTTTCATAACTACTTACCTTTTCGCTAATTCTTCCTGTAATAGTTTATTCACTACGCCAGGGTTCGCTTGGCCTTTAGTCGCTTTCATGATTTGACCGACTAAGAAGCCGACAGCACGATCTTTCCCATTTTTGAAGTCTTCAACTGATTGTTCGTTCTTATCTAACACTTCGTTAATCATTGGTAATAATTGTGCTGGATCAGATAATTGAACCAACCCTTTTGCTTCGACGACTTTTTTGGCGTCTCCTCCGTTAGTGATTAACTCACGGAAGACTTTCTTCGCAATTTTCGAACTGATCGTACCATCAGCGATTAATTTAATCATACCAGCTAAGTTACTTGGTGTTAATTTTGTTTCTAATAACTCAAGTTTTTCACTGTTTAAGTATGCTGAAACTTCACCCATTAACCAGTTAGAAACTTGTTTGGCATCCGCACCTTCTGTGATTGCTGCATCAAAGAAATCAGACATTTCTTTGGTTTGTGTGAGAACCATGGCGTCATATTCTGGTAAACCAAATTCGTTAATGTAACGTGCGCGACGTGAAGCTGGTAATTCCGGTAACGTTGCTTTCACGCGGTTAATCCACTCGTCATCAATTGCAAAACGGGGAATATCTGGCTCTGGGAAGTAACGGTAGTCACTTGAGCCTTCTTTAACACGCATTAACAATGTTTTATTTGTTGTATCATCAAAACGACGTGTTTCTTGTTGGATTTCGCCACCTGAAAGTAAGACTTTGGCTTGACGTTTTTCTTCAAACGCTAACCCTTTTTTAACGAAAGTCATTGAGTTTAAGTTTTTGATCTCGGCTTTGGTACCAAACGCTTCTTGGCCATAAGGACGTAAAGAAATGTTGGCATCACAACGCATTGAACCTTCTTCCATCTTCACATCAGAAACTTCTGTAAATAAGATGATTGAGCGTAAGGCTTCTAAGTAGGCATACGCTTCTTCTGGTGAACGCATATCGGCTTCAGAGACGATTTCAATCAATGGTGTTCCTTGACGGTTTAAGTCAACGTGAGAATAACCACCTTTACCGTGCATGTTTTTCCCCGCATCTTCTTCTAAGTGCACACGTTCAATCCGGATAATTTTTTTCTCGCCTTCAACTTCGATTTCGATCCAGCCATCATGTCCGATGGGTTGGTCAAATTGTGAAATTTGGTACGCTTTGGGATTATCTGGATAGAAGTAGTTTTTACGGTCAAAGTGCGTGTCTTTTGAGATTTCACAGTTTAAGGCTAAGGCAGCTTTCATCCCGAATTCTAATGCAGTTTTGTTCATAACAGGTAGTACGCCAGGATACCCCCAGTCAATGACTGACGTGTTGCTATTTGGTTCTGCACCAAAGTGAGCTGGCGCTGGCGAAAAGATTTTAGAGTTTGTTTTTAATTCTACGTGGACCTCTAGTCCGATGACTGTTTCAAAATTCATTAGTCGTTCCCCCCTAAAATCGCTGGTTTGTCGTTATGGAAATCAGTCGCTTGCTCAAAAGCGTACGCCGCTTTATACATGGTTGCTTCATCAAAATGTTTACCAATTAATTGTAAACCAACTGGTAGACCTTCTGAAAGACCCGCTGGAATTGACATTCCAGGAAGCCCCGCTAAGTTCACCGGAATGGTTAAAATATCACTCATGTACATCGTGATTGGATCTTTAATATTTTCCCCAAGACCAAATGCGACAGTTGGTGCAGCTGGGCCAATGATTAAGTCATAGTCGTTAAAGACTTTGTCAAAATCACGCATAATTAACGTCCGCACTTGACCAGCTTTTTTGAAGTAAGCATCATAGTAACCCGCACTTAGTGAGAACGTCCCTAACATGATTCGACGTTTGACTTCTTCACCAAAACCTTCGCTCCGTGAGTTCACATAGACGTCTTCTAGTGACTCAACATTTTCAGAACGGTGACCAAAACGGATCCCATCAAAACGTTGTAAGTTTGAACTTGCTTCAGAAGAGGCAATAATATAGTAAACCGCTACGCCATATTTTGAATGCGGCAAGCTAACTTCTTCAACTGTCGCACCTAATTCACGGAATTTGTCCGCCGCATTAAGAATGGCTTCTTTCACGCCTGGTTGTACGCCTTCGCCTAGGTATTCTTTAGGCAAGCCAATCTTCATCCCTTTGATATCACCTTTAATACCCGCAGTGAAATCAGGAACCGAAACGCCTGATGATGTACCGTCTTTTTCATCAAAGCCAGAAATCGCATTTAACACTAAGGCATTGTCTTTAACTGTCCGCGTCATTGGTCCAATTTGGTCTAATGATGAACCAAAAGCGATTAAACCAAAACGAGACACACGGCCATAAGTTGGTTTCATCCCAACGATTCCGTTAAAAGCAGCTGGTTGGCGGATTGACCCACCGGTATCACTACCTAATGAAACCGCTACTTGACCAGCTGCCACGGCTGCTGCTGAACCCCCTGAAGAGCCACCAGGAACTTTGGTGTGATCCCAAGCATTGGTTGTTTTCTTAAAGTATGAAGTTTCAGTTGAACCACCCATGGCAAATTCATCCATATTTAGTTTACCCACTGGAATCATATCTGAAGCGTAAACTTTTTCCATCACTGTTGCATCATAGATTGGGTTGAAGTTTGCTAAGATTTTTGAAGCAGCGGTTGTTAAAACGTCTTTCGTGACGATATTGTCTTTGATCCCGATTGGAATACCAGCTAAAACATTTTCTTCCGTAATCCCTTTTTCGTCGATGGCTTTGGCTTGTGCTAACGCTCTTTCTTCATTTAAGGTAATGAACGCTGCCATCTCTGGTTCCGTTTCTTTGATCCGGTCAATCGTTGCTTGCATTAACTCCACCGCTGTAATTTCTTTTGCGACTAATAAGGCGTGCAACTCTTCGATTGATTTGTCATATAATTTGGTCATTATGCGCCAGCCTCCCCGTTATCAATAATGGCTGGTACTTTAATGAAGCCATCTTCTTTTTCTGGTACATTACGTAATAACTCATCGCGATCCCAACCTGGATTTGCACGGTCTTGACGCATGACGTTCACTGTTTCAACGACATTTGAAGTAAAAGGAACCCCTGTAGTATCCACTTCTTCTAATAATTCAACCATATCAATAATTTTTCCTAAGGTTGTTGTAAAGTCTTGACGCTCTTCATCTGAAAAAGAAAGTTTCGCTAATTTTGCGACGTGCTTTACTTGTTCTTCACTAATTGCCATTTTACTCCTTCTTTCTTTGGGAATAATGTCACTTATTCATTTTTTCGTGCTCGTTACTGACCACCGATTCTCGTTTGACCCTTGCCAAAACAAGAAAAAGTCACTACATATCTTACTATTTTTTACCTATAGTTGCAACTTGTTCATGACTTGATTGGGTGATATTTTCTATCATTCTTGACTCGCGTTGATTGCCTCAACCATCTGAGCTTCTGACCAGACCATCACCCCTAAAGATTGTGCTTTGGTTAATTTACTTCCAGCATCTTCTCCGGCTACAACTAAATCGGTTTTTTTCGAGACACTTCCCGTGACTTTGCCTCCGAGGCTTTCAATCTTTTCTTTCGCTTCATTACGATTAAAGATTGTGAGCTTACCAGTTAAAACCACCGTTTTGTCTTTAAACGGTGAATCAACGGCCTCAATATCAGCCCTTCTTAATCCTAAGTATTCAAAATTGACTTGGGCTTGTGCTAGTTCATCAATTAAGAGCTGCACTTCTTCGTTAGCAAAGTACATTACTAAGCTTTCCGCAATGGTTTCACCAATCGTATCTAAGGCGACAACATCTTCTTTGGTCGCACGAGCAATTTTACGTAAATCACCAAAATGCTCGGCTAAAATTTTCGAAGCTTTACTCCCAACATGACGAATTCCTAACCCAAACAATAATCGTTCGACAGAATTTTCTTTACTACTAGCAATGGCTGTTAAAATATTAGCAGCTGACTTTTCTTTGATTTTGTCTAAGGTTAATAATTTTTCTTGCGTTAAAGTATAAAGGCCCGCAACATCTTTAAGCAAACCTTTGTCATACATTTGCGCGAGCACTCGCGGACCCAATCCATCGATATTCATCGCATTGCGCGAAACAAAATGACTTAAGCCCTCTTTGATTTGCGCTGGACACATCGGATTAATGCATCGAAGCGCCACTTCTTCATCTAAATGAATCAACTCACTCTCACAAACTGGACAATGCGTTGGAAACTCATAAGCAACACTGTCGGCTGGTCGTTGATCAATTAAAACTTGCCCGACTTCAGGAATGATATCGCCCGCTTTATAAATCATAACCTGATCATTTAGGCGGATGTCTTTCATTTTGATGTAGTCGATATTGTGCAAACTCGCACGACTCACGGTCGTCCCCGCCACACGCACCGGTGTCATCACCGCAGTTGGTGTCACCACACCGGTTCTTCCGATGGTCCACTCGATGTCTTCAATCATGGTTTGGGCTTCTTCCGGCGGAAATTTGTAGGCCGCCGCCCAACGTGGTGCTTTGACGGTAAAGCCAAGTTCATCTTGAGCAGTCAAGTCATTGACTTTAATGACGACCCCATCAATTTCATAGGGTAATTCGCTACGTTTTTGATGATACGTTTCGATGTACGACCAAATTTCAGCCACGGAATGACAAATGGACCGTTCATGATTGGTTTTAAAGCCTAAGCGATCCAGTTGAGTTAAGGCAGCGGACTGGGTTGTTGCTTTTAAAGGTCCAAAGTCAGCCACCGTATATAAAAAGCCACTTAGATTACGACTAGCGGTGACTTTAGTGTCTAATTGACGCAAACTACCGGCAGCCGCATTTCTAGGGTTGGCAAAAACTTCCCCACCATCTGCCTCTCGTTCTTGGTTTAAACGAACAAACGAGGCTTTCGGCATGAAACATTCGCCTCGCACCTCAATTGATAAGGGCTCCTTTAAACGTAGCGGAATTGACTTGACGGTTTTTAAGTTCTCAGTGATATTTTCGCCAACCGTTCCATCACCACGAGTGGCACCTTGAACGAATAAACCATCGACATACTTCAAAGAAACGGACAAGCCATCAATTTTTAGTTCGCAAATATAAGAAACATCTTCTCGTTGCAAGGCTTTTTTCACGCGTTGATCAAAAGCGGTAATTTCTTCTTGGTTAAAGACATCATTTAAACTATACAGTGCTGTTTCATGGACCACTTTTTCAAAACCACTTAAAACTTGCCCGCCAACACGTTGCGTGGGCGAATCCGGAGTGATAAGTTCCGGATTTTCTGCTTCTAATCCAACCAATTCATGATACAGCTGGTCATAATACGCATCTGCCACGGTCGGTTGGTCTAACACATAATATTCATATGCGTAACGCTTTAATTCTTCTCTTAAGGCAGAAATTTTCGCTTCTTGTTCGTTTCGGCTCACATTCCCACTCCTTTAAACTTTTTCAATTGGTGCAAAAGCGGCCAATAAACGCTTAACGCCTTGTTCAGGGAAGGCCACATCTAACTCAATTTCTTTTCCGACACCAGCTGTACGAACAACTGTACCAATGCCCCACTTCTTATGTTGGGCCTTATCACCGACATGCCAACTTCCATCGGCGCCACCGGTTTCTTGCTTACTGGAAACACTGGCTTTTGGCGGCTGTGAATACGTCGGTTTAAAGACTTTGGGTTGAAACCCCGGTGTTTTTTGGCCAAAAGCTGGTTTCATTTGGGAGGAAACACCTGAGTTGGCTGCCGTTTGTCGACCTGAACTGGCTAATAAAAGAGCATCGATTTCGGCGATGAAACGTGACGGTCGATTGTATTGGGTGCGCCCATAAAGTGTGCGTGAAAACGCATTGGATAGATAAAGCGTCTCTTCTGCGCGGGTGATTCCTACGTAGGCCAGTCGCCGTTCTTCTTCTAACTCACTTTCTTCAGCCATTGCTCGTGATAAGGGGAAGACCCCTTCTTCCATCCCAACTAAAAACACGACGGGAAATTCTAGGCCTTTCGCCGCATGTAAGGTCATCATCGTTACCTGACTCGTTTCTTCTTCATAGCTATCAACATCTGATAATAAGGCCAAATCATTTAAGAAAATCGTTAATTTTTCTTCCGGCGCATCGGCTTCTTCTTCCTTTTGATTCTCATAATTTTTATCAAATTCTTGGGTCACCGATAAGAATTCTTCCAAGTTTTCCAAACGGGCTTGCGATTCTAAATTATTTTGTGCTTTTAATTCTGCTTCATATCCTGATTTATTCAGCACTTCTTTGGTTAACTCGGTCACCGATAAATAGGGAATCATTTGGGCAAAGTTATCAACTAAATGACCAAAGCTCCCTAATTCACGGCCGGCCTTGCCAGTGATATTGGCTAATTCAATATTTTGGGCGGCCTCTAACAAAGAAAACTCATGCAATTGGGCAAACTGACGTAATTTTTCAATTGAGCCTGGACCGACACCACGTTTGGGCACATTCACAATCCGCTCAAAACTTAGTGAGTCTTTTTGATTAGCAATCACTTGTAAGTAAGCTAAGATGTCCTTGATTTCCTTACGATCATAGAACTTATGGCCACCAACCATTTTATATGGAATATTGGCTTTCAAGAAAGTTTCTTCCACTACCCGTGATTGCGCATTGGTGCGGTAAAGGACGGCAAATTCACCATAGGGACGTTGTTGCTCTAAGCGTAACCGTTGAATCTCACCAACGATAAACCGGCTCTCTTCCCGTTCATTCTCCCCTCTAAAGTACTGAATTTTTTCACCGTGTTGATTATCCGTCCACAGTTCTTTTTTGCGCCGATTGCGGTTATTTTCAATTACTTGATTGGCAGCTTTTAAAATAGTTTGCGTTGAACGGTAGTTTTGTTCTAATAAAATAACAGCAGCATCGGCATAATCTTTTTCAAAATCCAAAATATTTTGCATATCCGCACCACGCCAACCATAAATACTTTGATCGGCATCCCCAACGACACACAAATTCTTGAAACGCGCTGCTAAGAGGTTGACTAACGTATATTGCGCGTGGTTCGTATCTTGATACTCATCGACATGAATATAGTGAAATTTGGTTTGATAATACGCTAAGATTTCAGGATTGTCTTTAAACAAACGAATCGTATTCATGATTAAATCATCAAAATCCATACATTGATTGTTCCGTAGTTCTTTTTGATAAATCGCATAACAACGGGCAACATTTTGTTCAAAGAGACTCCCTTGTAACGCTTCATAATCTTTGGGCGTTTGTAACCCGTTTTTGGCGTTGGAAATCGCGCCTAAAATCGAACGTGGGTCAAATTTTTTCGGATCAAGGTTTAATTCTTTTAAGATGCGCTTCATTAAGGTCATCTGTTCGGAAGAATCTAAAATCGTAAAGTTCCGCGAATAACCAATCGCTTCAACATCACGTCGTAAAATCCGCACACACATCGAATGGAAGGTCGAGACCCAAACATCTTCACCCCCGGCACCTAATAAATCGGTTACCCGCTGTTTCATTTCTTTGGCGGCTTTATTGGTAAAGGTAATTGCCAAAATGTTCCACGGATTCACAGCTTTTTCCTCGATGAGGTATGCAATCCGGTGCGTTAAGACACGCGTTTTCCCACTTCCAGCACCAGCCATTAGTAGTAACGGTCCTTCAGTTAATTGAACAGCTTCTTTTTGTCTGGGATTCATTCCAGCTAACAGGTCATTTTTGGATGACATGAATTCAACATCCTCTCTCTTTTCAATCAATCAATTATAGCATTTTGCCACTCTAGATAAAATGAAAAGGCTAGAAATAATTTCTAGAAGTTTTTCAAGAAAATTAAGATTTCCTTACAGATATCCTTGTCATGATTGACAAAACGCGCTACATTTAATAATAAGGAATGGGTGATTATTGAATGAGTTCGGGAAAAGTAAGATATTTAGATGAAACACGAATTAAATTTATTGGAAAAGGGGTCCTCGTCGGTGGAATTGCCGGAATTGTGGTCAGCCTTTTCCGCTTGTTTATTGAAGAATTTAGTGAATTCGTCGTACTGGCGTATCGCTACTTTCAAGAACATCCAAAGTGGCTGATTTTGTGGGCCGGCCTTTCGTTAGTGTTGGCGTTACTTGTTGGCCAACTGGTTAAAAGTGATCCCAACATTAAAGGGAGTGGGATTCCTCAAGTTGAAGGTCAGTTGCGCGATGAGATTCAAACAAATTGGTTTTCCGTGCTGTGGAAAAAATTTGTTGGGGGTGTGCTTTCAGTTGGCATGGGGCTCTTTTTAGGGCGTGAAGGACCTTCGATTCAACTCGGTGCCAGCGTTGGACAGGGAGTGGCTAGTAAGTTTCGTGCTAGCAAAACCGAAGAGAAGATTCTAATCTCTAGTGGGGCTAGCGCCGGTCTTGCGGCAGCTTTTAACGCACCAATTGCCGGTCTTTTATTTGTGGTGGAAGAAGTCCACCATAACTTCTCACCCTTGGTTTGGCTCACTTCTTTTGTTTCGGCGATTGTGGCCAACTTTGTCTCATTAACCATTTTTGGTCTCCAACCCGTTTTACATTTGGGGCAAATCCAAGCGTTGCCATTAAAAGATTATTGGTTGCTCGTTATTTTAGGTATCTTTTTAGGGGTTTTTGGGCGTTTTTATCAAATCATTTTGCTTTCTTTGGCTGGATGGTTTAAAAAAATTCCCCTACCAGAACATTTGCATGGCCTTTTACCCTTTTTATTAGTCATTCCGATTGGTTTTTACTTCCCTGAAATCTTAGGCGGTGGCAATCAAATCGTGGTTGGCTTTGGTGAAGCTTCGCCAACGATTTTATTTTTGATTGCTTTGTTTTTATTGCGCTTTATTTTCTCCATAATTTCATATGGCGCTTCTTTACCTGGGGGCATCTTTCTGCCGATTCTCACACTGGGCGCCATTCTTGGCAGTCTCTACGGCAACCTAGCCGTGCTTTTCTTTGGCCTTGATCCAATCTATGTGAAAAACTTTATTATCGTTGCCATGGCTGGTTACTTCGCAGCTATTGGTAAAGCACCTTTAACCGCAATTATTTTAGTCACAGAGATGGTTGGTTCCTTGGTTCACTTAATGCCTTTAGGTGTCGTCTCACTGGTTGCTTACGTCGTCGTCGATGTCTTAGGTGGCAACCCGATTTATGAATCATTATTAGAACGAATGATTACACCGAAAGCTTCTGATATTACCGGAAAGAAGGTCATTTTAGAATATCCGATTATGGTCGAGAGTCGCTTAGACAATCTGATGGTACGGGATTTCCCTTGGCCCAAGAACATGCTACTCATCTCCATTCAGCGTGGTGATCATGAACTCTTAACGCACGGGGATACCATTATGAAACTGGGTGACACCTTGATGATTTTAACCGATAAAAACAGTGTCGGTACCATCCGAAAAACGATTGATAAACGCGCCAATGAACAAATTTGATTCAGCAAGTTGCCAGAATTGGCTCAACAACCAAAACAATCAAGCTTAGTTTGACTGAGTTTGATTGTTTTTTTGCATTCAACTCCACTTATTGCGTGTTTATGAATGATTTTTTATCTTTTTGAACGTTTTTGATTGAAATCGATTGTTTATGGTGCTATTATACTTACGAAGAGGTGATGTAAATGCTTACAGAAGAACGCCAGCAACAAATCTTAGACTTATTAGAACAAGAAAACGTGGTGAAAGTCCATGATTTAACCAATTTACTAAAGACGTCAGAATCGACCATCCGCCGTGACTTACAAGATTTAGAAGACCAAGGCTTGCTTGAACGTGTCCATGGTGGTGCGAAAAAAATTCGCCCGCTAACCTTTGAAGCCAATATGCGCGAAAAAGAAGCCAGTCATCAATCAGAAAAGATTCAAATCGCTCAGTTAGCAGCTACACAAGTTCAAGAAAGTGACATTATTTATTTAGATGCCGGTACGAGTACTTTGGCGATGATCCCCTTTCTTAAACAACTTCACTCACTGACGGTGGTGACCAATTCAGTCAAACATGCGAGCCTTTTGATTGACGCTCAAATTGAAACGATTATCTTGGGTGGTAAGATTAAATTAACGACCAATGCCACGTTAGGCTTTACTTCCATTCAACAATTGCAGCAATTCCATTTTAATAAGGTTTTCTTAGGAACCAACGGCCTCGATTTAAAAGCCGGGTTTACAACCCCTGACCCAGAAGAAGCCACTCTCAAACGTTTGGCGCTTGAAAATAGTGAACACGCTTTTATTCTAGCTGATCATTCCAAGTTCAATCAGGTGACTTTTACCACAATCGCACCACTTAAGGCGGCCACCGTCATCACCGATACCCTTTCAGAGGATGCGCGTCGCTATTTAGAAAAAACAAAAATATTGGAGGTAACAAAATGATTTATACGGTGACACTCAACCCCTCAATCGACTACATTGTCAAGGTCGAACATTTTCAAGAGGGCGCTTTAAATCGCATGCAAAACGACTTAAAACTCCCCGGTGGCAAAGGAATTAATGTCAGTCGCATCTTAAAACGCCTTGGCAATACCTCAACGGCCCTTGGCTTTCTAGGTGGCTTCACTGGACGTTTTATCAGTGACTGGCTGGAAGAAGAAGCAATTTTAAGTGATTTCACCCCGATTCAGGCCGACACCCGCATCAATATTAAATTAAAAGCTGATTCAGAAACCGAAATTAATGGTGCGGGTCCGACATTAACCGATACAGAAATCACCGCCTTAAAAACGGCCTTTAAAATTCTAAAGCCTGGTGACATTGTCGTGCTGTCTGGTAGTACCCCCGCCTCATTACACAGCGGTTTTTACCAAGAATTGATTGCATTGATTGAAAAACAAAGAGCCGAATTTGTGATTGATACGACTGGGGATGATTTAATGCACGCCTTACCCCATCACCCACTACTCGTTAAACCCAATAATCACGAGTTAGCAGAACTTTATCAAACAACCTTTGCAACAGTGACTGATATTTTACCTTACGGCCAAAAACTGCTAGCAGCTGGTGCTAAAAATGTCATTATTTCAATGGCCGGTGATGGCGCACTGCTCTTTACTGCAAATGGGATTTATCAATCGAATGTCTTAAAACGGCCTTTAAAAAATTCCGTCGGCGCGGGCGATTCGATGATTGCCGGATTCCTTGGTGAATACATCAAAGAACAAGATGTTTTAGCAGCCTTTAAATGGGGGATTGCTTGCGGTAGTGCAACCGCCTTTTCAGATGATTTAGCCACCGCCGCATTTATTAATGAGTTACTCCCTGAAGTCAAAATTACAAAAATTGGTTAGAACCATAGGAGGAAGCAAATGAAAATGAATGAGTTGTTAGTGAAAGAAGTAATGATTATGGATTTAAAAGCTACGACCAAACAAGCGGCCATTGATGAAATGGTGCAAAAATTATATTCGACTGGTCGAATTACTGATATTGAAACCTTTAAAGAAGGAATCCTTGCTCGAGAAGCGCAAACTTCCACGGGGTTAGGTGATGGGATTGCGATGCCGCATGCTAAAAATGCGGCGGTTAAAAATGCAACCGTTTTATTTGCCAAAAGCCAAGTTGGGATTGACTATGAAGCACTTGATGGGCAACCAACAAACCTCTTCTTTATGATTGCGGCTCCTGCAGGCGCGAACGATACCCACTTACAAGCCCTAGCTGCTCTTTCACGCTTGTTAATTGAACCGACATTTATTGCCCAACTAAAAGCCGCCCAAACGCCGGAAGAAGTGCAACAACTCTTCGCTGAAGCTGAACGGGCCAAAGAATTAGAAAACGCCAATGAAACCAACAATCAAAACACTAATCGCCCGTTTCTCGTCGCTGTAACCGCTTGCCCAACTGGAATTGCACACACCTACATGGCTGAAGATGCCTTAAAGAAAAAAGCCAAAGAAATGGGTGTTGATATTAAGGTCGAAACTAACGGCTCTGAAGGAATCAAAAACCGCTTAACTGATGCAGAGATTGCACAAGCCGTTGGGGTAATTGTGGCAGCTGATAAAAAAGTCGAGATGAATCGCTTTAATGGCAAACGTTTGGTTAATCGCCCGGTGAGTGATGGGATTCGTAAGACGGAAAATTTAATCAATGACGCCTTAAATGGAACAACACCGGTCTTTCATAGCAATGGAACCAGTGTAAAAAAAGAAAGTTCAGCGGATGGTTCCATTGGGCAACGCATTTATAAAGATTTGATGAATGGTGTTTCACATATGTTACCGTTTGTCATTGGTGGCGGGATTGCGATTGCCATCTCCTTTTTAATTGACCAAGCGTTAGGTGTGCCCCAAGACGCACTCAATATGCTCGGTTCTTACAATCAGGCGGCGGCTTGGTTCAATCAAATCGGTGGTGCAGCATTTGGCTTTATGTTACCGGTTTTAGCCGGTTTTATCGCTTCCAGTATTGCTGATCGCCCGGGACTTGTAGCTGGTTTTGCGGCTGGGGCGTTAGCCAATACTGGTGGTGCGGGATTCTTAGGGGCCCTCTTGGGTGGGTTCTTAGCCGGTTATGTCATCGTCTTTTTACGCAAACTATTCCGCGGATTACCCAAATCACTTGAAGGGATCAAAACGATTCTCTTCTATCCGGTCTTTGGTTTAATTATCACTGGTTTATTGATGTTTGTCTTAAATGTTCCCATGAAAATATTTAATGATGGCTTAACGGCCTTCTTAACTGGGCTTGATGGCACCAACGCGGCTCTTTTAGGCGCCTTATTAGCCGGTATGATGGCTGCTGATTTGGGTGGACCGATTAATAAAGCGGCGTATGTTTTCGGGACTGCCACACTTGCGACCACAGTTACCGACGGCGGTAGCGTAGTGATGGCTGCTGTCATGGCTGGTGGAATGGTGCCACCACTCGCGATTTTCGTTGCCACACGGTTATACAAAAATAAATTTACCCAAGAACAACGTGATGCGGGCTTAACCAATATTGTGATGGGGTTATCCTTTGTGACAGAAGGCGCGATTCCTTTTGCAGCCTCTGACCCATTGCGCGCCATCCCCAGCTTTATTATCGGTTCTTCAATTACCGGTGCGTTAGTTGGCGCCTTGGGAATTAAATTACTCGCTCCTCATGGTGGAATTTTCGTTGCTTTATTAGTTAGCCAACCACTACTTTACCTAGTCTTTATCTTGATTGGCGCTGTGATTTCAGGGGTGATTTTAGGTTATTTAAAAAAAGCACCCGTAGTTGCAACACCAACGCCTGAAAAACTGGTTGCAGCAAAATAGTTAAATAAAAACAAACGTACAGCCGATATTCCCGAAATTGGAGCGTCAGCTGTACGTTTGTTTTACTTATCGTTGTTTACATAATATTTATCTGATAAACTCATTTAAATAGTCGCCCACATCGTACCTTTTAGCAACTAGATGATAGTCCAATTGAGCACTTTGGCACCCTTTTAGATAGCGCGTATTTTCTGCAATTAAAAATTCCTTCGTGCAATCAGAATCATCTAAGCGCTGTTCCATTACATTCGCGTGCATTTTAATTTCAGCAAAGGACTGTTCGATATATTTTTTCGATAATACCAAACAAATAAACTTAATTTCTGCCAAATCCCCCGCGGAAAAGCTTGCTTGCCAATCAAACGGGATGTAACATCCTTCGACAATCAAATTTTGTTTGTTTTCAAGCGCTGTTTTGATGATTTCTTTCGTGATTTTCCATAAATATGGCGTCAATTGTCCGTCATCTTCAGGCGTTAATTGCGTTTCTTCAGCCCGAATCAAACCCATTTTTAAATGATCTTGAGATAAATATGGAAAATGCGCCCTTTCCAAGATTTTTTGGGCCAGAGCAGTTTTCCCTGTATGGGTTGCCCCAGAAATGATAATTATCACAAATATCCTCACTTTCGCTTAGTATTTTCCGGCCAATTTAATCGGTTTCATTTTGATAGTATGCAAATAAACAATAACTTGCGCGGATAAAAATCAGCAAGATAGCTACCGGAATTTTGATTGGCCAATTCGGAATAAACATCAATACTACAGCTAATAGTGTCACTGGCCACATCTGCTTAAAAAACTGCTCTTGCATTTCATCGACCTCCAAGCATCTCTTGATTTTTGATTTTTTCGAGCGAAGAAATATTAATGAAATTAACACGTAAATGATTATTTTTTTTCTTGAGATTAAAGAAGACACGGTCTTTGCGTTTTTTCAAGCGACTAAACTTAATATCCAACATTTCGTTTTTCAAATGCTGATAAGGAACTTCATGGACAAAACGATCTGGGATATAGATATTTAAAACCACGAGATAATGTTGATAACGCGGATCTTCGACATCAATTTCTAGATAACGGCGTAAATAAAATTCATAGGCGGCTAACCCTTCATCTAACGTATATTCCGGGGTGACCACGATATAATTCATCATCTTCATCCCCTCTTCATCGACCCAAGGGAAATACGCTCGCGCATTTAAGACCCCCGCAACTCGCCGTTCTTTGTAATCATTATGAAGCAAATCATACGTTCGTGTCACAAAATGAGTGGCTTTGTTTTTTTGCGTTGGTTGGAGTCGCTCATTTTGGTATTGCACCGTTTGAATCATATAATCAGTGAAGACATATTCCACGAAGGGTTCGCGTAAGACACCAATGCCATTATCCCAGACGAGTTGATCAATCCCAATTTGATCGCGAAACAACCGTTGATAAGCTAAGTTTTGCGGTTCATCCCACTTATAAGGATCTTTGTGCAAAACAATTTTTAATATCCCATGCTCGAGCTTGCTGACTTCTTCGACTTGTTGGATATCTTCGATGATTTCAAGGGGGAATAATTTCCGATAACGCGGACTAAAATACATCTGCCAACAAGAAGTTAAACAAAACCCCCGATAATAGATATCATAACCAGCAAATTGATTGCAATCGATTTGAATCTCACCCAACTTATCTTTGACTTTCGGTAATTGTTCAACTTTGGATGGGGTTTCAAATTGCAAGCGATCACTAATTCGACGGGTGTTATGATAGATATATTCATTAAATGAGCGGACATAGGCAAATAATCCTCGTTTTTGCATTTGCGCTTCTAAATAACTATTAAGCAAGAATTTATTCTCAAAAAAGACGCCTTTGGTAACTAAATGTTTTTCTAGCAAACTACCATTAATTAAAAACAAGCTTGATTGGTTCTCATCTGACCAAAGCGCAATTGATAAGTCTTCGTGTGGCGGAAGTTCTTGTAACAGTTGCTTCAATTTGGTTAACGAAAAAGCTTCTTTTTCACCATCCCAAATCTTCATATGCAATGGCTCGTATAAAATACGGGCTAAGCTTAACCAATCGTTGATATGTTCGTGAATTAATGACTGATCTAAGGCAACATATTGAATCGTCGCATACATTCTTCCTTCTGTGACCATCTTCTCACCTCATCTTCACTAGGGTATAATTTCATTATAGACAGAATTGAAAAATAAAAAAAGTGATAGGGTTTCACTGTGTTACAGCTTTTCTGTTTAAAACATGGTACACTTACAACAATCGAGGGGGTGAGTTCATGGGATTGAAATTCCAAAAAGAAGATTCTTTAGATAAAATGTTAGAGTCTTTTGCTATTTTACCTGAAAAAAAAGAAAAGCCAGAAAACAAGCAAGCCACCGATATTGAGCGCTTCTTAAATCCAAAACCGAAAGAGCAAAAAAATGAGCAGAACTCCTAAGAGCTGCTCATTTTCTTTATTCAGCGATGGCTGCTTCAATCGCTTGCCAGGCTTCTTCTTTGCCTTTTTTCGTAACGGATGAAAACAAAATAAACGTATCTTCCGGATCAAATTCTAAGGCTTTTTTGACAATCGATTCATGCTTATTCCATTTACCACGAGGAATCTTATCCGCCTTGGTCGCGACCACAATCACTGGAATATCATAGTATTTTAAAAATTGATACATTTGAATATCTTCTTGTGACGGTGCGTGACGTAAATCAACTAATGAAACCACGGCTTTTAATTCTTCACGTTGGGTCATATAGGTTTCAATCATCTTGCCCCATTTGGCACGTTCAACTTTTGAAACTTTCGCATAACCATATCCTGGAACATCCACAAAATGCAACGTATTTTCAATCAAATAAAAATTCAATGTTTGCGTTTTCCCGGGTTTACCTGACGTTCGTGCTAAATTTTTGCGGTCAACTAACGTATTAATAAACGATGATTTCCCAACATTTGAACGTCCTGCTAGAGCGATCTCTGGTAATTTTGTGTCCGGGTATTGTAACGGTGAAACCGCACTAATAATAATATCGGCTTGATGGACTTTCATAAGTACCTCCATAAACAAGAAGGCGGTCGGAAAATTGACTGTATCTTCCGACCGGCAACACTATCCTGCTTTTTTTTCTTCGTTTTTGTAAATAATTTTCGGTGTTCCTGTTTCGTTGGCAGCCTCTTTGGTGATAATCACTTTTTCGATTAATTCATCCGATGGAACCTCAAACATAATATCCATCATAATATCTTCAATAATCGAACGTAACCCGCGCGCACCGGTATCGCGTTCAATTGCTTTATCGGCAATTGAGGTTAGCGCTTCGGCTTCAAATTCGAGCTGTGTTTCATCGAGAGCCAATAGTTTTTGGTATTGTTTAACCAAGGCATTTTTCGGTTCGGTTAAAATGCGAACTAAATCCGCACTAGTTAGTTTGTCTAAGGCAGCCATCACCGGTAAACGTCCGATGAATTCTGGAATTAGTCCAAATTTCAATAAATCTTCCGGAATAATGTGTTTCATGATGCTTTCACTATCATCCAGTTTTTTATTGTTGGTTCCAAACCCAATTGTTTTTTCACCTAAACGATTTTTGACAATTGTCTCGATTCCATCAAAAGCACCACCAACCACAAACAAAATATTGGTCGTATCAATTTGAATCATTTCTTGATGTGGATGTTTGCGACCACCTTGAGGAGGGACGCTTGCTTCCGTTCCTTCTAAGATTTTTAAGAGCGCTTGTTGCACCCCTTCACCTGAAACATCACGTGTGATGGAGACATTTTCACTTTTACGAGCAATTTTATCAATCTCATCGATATAAATAATTCCTTTTTCCGCTAACTCAACATTATAATCAGCAGCTTGTAAAAGTTTCAATAAAATGTTTTCCACGTCTTCACCGACATACCCTGCTTCGGTTAAGCTTGTTGCATCCGCAATGGCCAAAGGAACATTTAAAGATTTAGCTAAGGTTTGAGCTAAAAAGGTTTTCCCTGAACCCGTGGGTCCGATCAAACAAATATTACTCTTTTGTAATTCAACATCATCTTCACCGACTTGTGCATTCACTCGTTTGTAGTGATTATAAACGGCAACTGAAAGAGCTTTTTTCGCGCGATCTTGGCCAATCACATATTCATTTAAGATACTTAAAAGTTCTTGTGGTTTAGGGACTTCCATCAACTCACGGACAACTTCTTCGTATAATTCTTCATCAATGATTTCTTTACATAAATCAATACATTCGTTACAAATGTAAACACCAGGTCCAGCAACGACTTTTTTCACTTCTTCTTGAGTCTTCCCACAAAAAGAACAGCGTACTGCTTCACCATTATTTGTATTATCGTACATGGTCTTCACCTCTTGAATATTTCCTTGCTCTTATGCGTGGAATAAAATAGGCTCGATAGCCTCTAATAATAGTAGCATATCTTCGATAAAAGAAAAAGCACTTTCCCAGAAAGTACCGCGCTTTCCAGTTAATATTAACGTTTTCTAAAAACCTAGGCGCAAATAAAAAGACGAACGATAAAAACCGTTCGTCTTTCAACTTAACAATTATTTTTCAACAGCAGTTCCAGTTACTAACTCGATTGCTTGTTTCATAGTAATGTCATGTTTTAGCATGTCTTCAGTTAAGACACGTTTGATTTGGTCAACCGGCATGTTGTAAGTTTCTGCTAACTCAGCAATCTCTTTTTCAATTGCTTCTTCAGTTGCTTCCAAACCTTCTGCTTTAGCAATCGCTTCAACAACTAAGTTTGTTTTCACGCGCGCTTCTGCTTCACCTTCAAATTGAGTGTGTAAGTCAGCTTCGGTTGTATTGGTTAATTGGTAGTACATTTCAGCTGAGATGCCTTGACGTTGCATGTTGTTTAAGAACTCGTCCATTGAACGGTGAACTTCATCGTGAACCATTGAATGTGGTAATTCAACGATTTCAGCATTTTCAACGGCTTGACGAATTGCTTCTTCATCTTTTGCATCTTGTGCTGCTTTTTCTTTCGTTTCAGTTAATTCTTTGCGGTATTTTTCTTTTAATTCCGCTAATGAGCTAACTTCGCTGTCTACATCTTTTGCGAACTCATCATCTAATTCAGGTAATTCTTTCGCTTTCACTTCATGAACAGTTACTTTGAAGACTGCTTCTTGACCAGCTAAGTCTTCTGCTTGGTAGTCTTCTGGGAAAGTCACTGTTACGTCTAAATTGTCGCCAGCTTTTTGGCCAACTAATTGTTCTTCAAATCCTGGGATGAATGAACCAGAACCTAATGCCAATGAATGGTTTTCGCCTTTGCCGCCTTCAAAAGCAACATCGCCTAAGAAACCTTCAAAATCGATGACAACTGTATCACCTTCAACAGCCGCGTCTTCTTTGATAACTAATTCTGCTTGTTGTTCTAATTCTTTTTCGATGCGCGCATCTACGTCAGCTTCAGATACTTCACGGTCTTGTTTTTCAACTGTTAAGTTTTTGTATTCGCCTAATTTTACTTCAGGTTTTACAGTCACTTCAGCTTTGATTACCCAATCTTCGCCTTTGTTCATGCTTTCAACATCAATTTTAGGTTGCGCCACTGGATCAATTCCAGCTTCTGCCACAGCTGCATCATATGCTGCAGGTAAAACAACGTTTAAGGCATCTTCGTACAATGCTTCTTCGCCGTAAACACGGTTAAACACCGTCCGAGATACTTTCCCTTTACGGAAACCTGGAACGTTTAAGTTACCTTTCACTTTATTAAAAGCTTGTGTTAAGCCTTTTTGAATTTCATCTTGAGCAATTGAAAATGTCAAAACACCATCATTAGTGCCTGTTTTTTCCCATTTTGCAGTCATGTATTTCCCTCCGAATTAACTAAATATTTTACATATGAAATAACTTCATGCATACCTTATAAATACTACACTAACCCATATGAAATGTAAACATTTTAGAGTTGAATCTTCTTAAAATCATCGTTTTTCTCTCTTCAGCCAAAGAGATTGCGTAGGTCTTGTTTTATTTTTTGGCATGCTAACAAAGCCGCTTCATTTTTAACACACCCATGAAAACGCTCTGGTAAAAACGCCTGATAATCAGCATAGTAGCTTTGCAACCAAAGCGCTGGTTCAATTTTTTCAAACATCACCGGGTAACTTAAACTCACATGAGCCGTAATTTCTTGTGCAATCCCCTCAGCTAATTGCGGGTCGGTTTGTGCAAGTTGCTCTTCTAGTAGTGCCAATGTTTGTTTTAACAAAGGGACATCTTGCGGCAAGGGCAAATTCGCGGGAATAACTTGTTGCTGAACTCCCCAAAGATCTTGCACTTCAATCGGCGTGCTCACTTTTAACTTCACCAATTCTTCTACTAACTTAGGCCGTAAAAAAGGATTCAGTTCTTTGATTAAGACAACTTGAACTAAGCGGACAAACTGCGCACAGGTCATCCCCTCACTGAAATCACACCACTGCTTAGTAGTTATTGGTTGTTGGGCTTGACACATTTGTTCTAGTAATTGTCGTTTGTTCACCTCTTCATCTTGCGAAAGCAATTTTTGCACCTCTTCTAACAGGGTTAGTTCTTCGGCTAAGTGCCTTGTGCTTTTTGCATGCGTTTCGCCTAAATGCAAATATTTTTTGGCTGTTAAAAACTGGCGATTCAACAACAATAAATGAAAATAATGTTCAAACGTTACTTGCTCCTGAAAATAATGTCCATAATACTCATCAGCGAGCGCTAACGCCGCTTGATAAGCTCCATTTTTTTCTAGCATTTTTGTTAGCCGCAAATTCAAGGCGAAATCCGCCATTAGCTGATACGCTTTTTTTAGCTGCTTTTCTGCCAATAAAAAGTCAGCTTGGGCAATTGCCAGATCTGCCTGACGTAATAATCGTTGGTACTCATCGGGAAAGCTGATTTGTTCACCCATTCCTTCATCTCCACTTACTTAATATACTTAATATAAATTCTCGATTACAATCACTGTTTCTTCAGTCGTTTCATCTGGTAGTTTCTCAGCTAACGAATAGCCACCAAAAAATTCTTTGGTCAGTTCATCTTGAACTTGAAACGCTTTGGCTTGCTTGGCAGCGATTGCTCCAGGAAGAATTTCTTGTAAGCTATCCCACCCTGTATCTAAAAAGACCTTCGTCTGCTCATTAATTGCCGGATTCGCTGCTAAAGCATCAACCAGCTCTTTTAATTCTTTAAAACACATGCCATTTACTTGATTTTCCATATTGTTGCCCCCTCTTCATTGCTTCCATTTTAGCGAATTTCATCCACGAAAGAAAGGATTTTTAACAACCGTTAACCATACCAATTAAGAAAACATAATTAACGCTTGACAAAAAAAACAAGATAAATTACCATTGTTTTGTATCCTGATAAGCAATAAATAAAACTAAACGAACTATACCAATTATTTAGTTAGCGCCAGATCTATTGATTAGATGACGAGGAAGAGTTAATCGAAGTTTCGGCGGATGACTCTAGGGTCTGCACTCTACAAACAAAAAACAAACCCCAGTTGCAAAACTAGGTCCAAAATTTTTGTTACGCAGTTTCAAGGATACAATACAACGGCAGAATGAGGTAGAATTATGTGTGGAATCGTAGGAATCGTAGGAAAAAATAAAGCAGAAAAAATTATTATTAGTGGCTTAGAAAAATTAGAATATCGGGGCTATGACTCAGCCGGGCTCTTTGTTGCCGATACAAAACATAACCATTTAGTCAAAGCACAAGGACGGATTAAAAACCTCGAAGCAAAATTGACCGAAGAAGTCACTGGAACAATCGGGATTGGGCATACACGTTGGGCGACTCACGGAAAACCCAGCGAAGAAAATGCCCACCCACACTCATCTGAAAGTCATCGGCTAGTTTTAGTGCATAACGGGGTGATCGAAAACTATGCTGAATTACGCAAATATTATTTAAGCAACGCCCAATTAACCGGACAAACCGACACTGAAATTGCGGTCCACTTAGTTGAGTATTTCTTATTAAGAGAAGGACTAAGTACCAAAGAAGCCTTCAAAAAAGCCCTTCATGCCATTAAAGGGTCGTACGCCTTTGCCTTAATCGACAAAGAAGACCCCGAAACGATTTATGTTGCCAAAAATAAAAGTCCGTTGTTAGTCGGGATTGGCGATGGATTTAATGTGATTTGTAGCGATGCAATGGCCATGATTGATCAAGTCCAACATTTTGTCGAAATTGAAGATGGTGAAATTGTAATTGTCAAAGCTGACAACATTCACATTGAAGATTTAAAAGGAAATTTAGTTTATCGCGAGTCGTATGAAGCACAACTTGACTTAACCGATATTGAAAAAGGAACGTACCCTTATTACATGCTCAAAGAAATTGATGAGCAACCCGCAGTGATGCGGCGATTAGTTGAAAAATATCAACAAACTGACGGAAGCATCGACATCGATCCCCAACTCCTAGCTACGATTAGCCAAAGCGATCGGATTTATCTCGTCGCTTGCGGTACGAGTTCTCATGCAGGGTGGGCAGCCAAGCATTTCTTTGAACAAATGACTCAATTACCAGTAGAGATTCATCTTGCTAGTGAATTTGGTTATAATACGCCCCTGTTATCAGCTAAACCATTCTTTATCTACTTAAGTCAAAGTGGTGAAACAGCTGATAGCCGTCAAGTCTTGGTTAAAACCAACGCCTTGGGCCACCCTTCACTAACAATTACCAACGTGCCGGGCTCAACCCTTTCAAGAGAAGCGTCTTATACACTCTTACTGCATGCCGGTCCAGAAATTGCCGTAGCCTCAACCAAGGCTTATACCGCTCAAATTGCTGTGATGGCAATTTTAGCCAAAGCAATTGGTACACAAAAGCAACTTCCACTTGCTAAAGAGTTCGATCTATTCCACGAACTAGCCATTGTTGCTAACGGGATGGAAATGATGGTCAATGAAAAATCACTGATTAGTCAACTAACCGAAGATTACTTAGCCACTACGCGCAACGCCTTTTATATCGGGCGTGGGAATGATTACTACGTTTCCATGGAAGCCGCTTTAAAATTAAAAGAAATTTCCTATATTCAAGCGGAAGGATTTGCAGCCGGTGAATTAAAACATGGAACCATCGCTTTAATCGAAGAAGGAACGCCAGTAATTGGCATTATCACCGATGAACTAATGGGTTCTCATACGCGCGGCAACTTGATGGAAGTTGACAGTCGTGGTGCGCATTCGTTAGTCATTGTTCGTGAAGATCTCGCTAAAGATGGTGATGCCATTTTATTACCGAAAACGCACCCCTTTTTAACGAGTCTCGTTGCGGTGATTCCAACCCAACTCATCGCCTATTTCGCTACGTTACAACGCGGTTATGATGTTGACAAACCACGAAACCTTGCCAAATCAGTAACCGTGGAATAATCTCTTTGACTTCCCCACCAGCTCAGATTCTTGAGCTGGTTTTTTGTTAAAAACGACTTCACTGACACAACAATCGATAGCCAAAGAACAAAAAAAGACGGCCCGCATTAACGGACCGTCTTTTTTTAGTTGCATTAAGCACCAATTTCTTGGCGCACAACTGCAGCAATCTTTTCAACGTAATATTCGACTTTTTCATCGGTTGGCGCTTCAGCCATAACACGAAGTAAGGGTTCGGTT
>JBKEDL010000051.1:0-1942 GCA_047975385.1 Enterococcus sp.
TGTCAAAATCAAAAGGCAATGTGGTTTATCCAGAAATGTTAGTTGAACGTTTCGGTTTAGATGCTTTGCGTTACTATTTATTACGTGCAGTGCCGTTTGGTAGCGATGGGGTCTTCACACCGGAAGATTTCGTTTCGCGTGTGAATTACGATTTAGCCAACGATTTAGGGAATTTATTAAACCGGACGATTGCAATGATTAACAAATATTGTGATGGAATTGTGCCTGATTATGCATCGAAAGTTACGGCCTTTGATAGTGAGTTATCAACGACTGCGGCCAATGTCGTCGGTAATTATCATCAAGCGATGGAAAAAATGGAATTCAATACGGCGTTAAGCGAAGTTTGGCAGCTGATTTCACGAGCAAATAAATACATCGATGAAACGCAACCATGGGTTTTAGCCAAAGATGAAACCAATCGTCAAGAATTAGACAGTGTGATGGTTCACTTGGCGGAAAGCTTGCGGATTGTAGCCATTCTATTGCAACCAATCATGACGCAAACACCAAAAGAAATTTTTGAGCAATTAGGTTTAACCGATCAATTGAGTTTACAAGACTTGCGCTTTGGTGAGTTTCCGAGCGAAACCAAAGTCATCGCTAAAGGCCGGCCAATCTTCCCACGTTTAGAAGTGGATGCCGAAGTTGAGTATATCCAAAAAGAAATGTCAGCTGGACTTCAAGGGGCCGAAGAAACGGTGAAATGGAATCCGGAAGAAACGGAAATGGTTTCAGTCAAAGACCAAGAAATTAAATATGATGATTTTGATAAAGTTGAATTAAAAGTTGCCGAAGTCATCGATTGTCAAAAAGTCAAAGGTGCCGATAAATTATTACAATTTCGTTTAGATGCTGGCGATAATCAAGACCGCCAGATTCTTTCAGGAATTGCGGAATTTTATGCGGACCCGAAAGCCTTGATTGGGAAAAAAGTTGTGATTGTCGCGAATTTAAAACCAAGAAAAATGCGCGGGCAAATCAGTCAAGGAATGATTCTTTCAGCCGAAGACGAAAAAGGCAATTTAGCCGTTGTGAAAGCACCAAAAGGCATGCCTAATGGGGCCATTATTGCATAAAGCGTAAACAAGAGCGTGGGGAAACCCAGCTCTTGTTTTGTTCTTAATAATATTTAATATTTTTAATGTATCAAGGGAAGTTTTGCTTTCTTTTTTGTGTGTTCCACTTTATAATATGGGGTAATACCTAGAAAAAGGAGTCAATAAAATGGGGTTTAATGCATTAAGTAAACATATTAACTATGAAACAATTAAATCAGTTTCTAATCTAACCGCGGAACAAGCAGCGGTGAAAGCGGCGAAAGATGAAGAGCTAAAAGCGATTATCGAAGGGCGCGACACCCGCTTTTTATTAGTTATCGGCCCATGTTCGGCTGACAATGAAGAAGCTGTGATTGAATATGCAAAACGTTTAGCTAAATTACAGGAAGAATTAAACGATAAAATCTTTATCGTTCAACGTGTTTATACGAATAAACCAAGAACTAATGGTGATGGCTACAAAGGCTTGTTACACCAACAAGATCCAACGGGTGAAACCAACTTAGTTCGCGGGATGATTGCTGTGCGCCGCATGCACAAACGGGTCATCACAGAAGCCGGCTTACCAACGGCCGATGAGATGTTATATCCAGAAAATCTTGAATTTATTGAAGACTTGGTTAGTTACCATGCGGTGGGGGCTCGTTCAGTAGAAGACCAACAACATCGCTTTGTCGCTAGTGGGATCGATGCGCCAACTGGATTAAAAAATCCAACAAGTGGAAATCTTAAAGTGATGTTTAACTCACTGTATGCTGCGCAACAAAAACAAGAATTAATCTTTAATGGGATGGAAGTTGTATCGGACTCTAATCCGTTAGCACATGTGATTTTACGTGGTGGGTTAAATGATCACAATGAAAATGTTCCGAACTATCATT
>JBKEDL010000004.1:0-5400 GCA_047975385.1 Enterococcus sp.
AAATAGCTTATCTGTTGGAACACTTGTGGCAAATGGAATGACAGATGGCTCGATGCCATTAGGGACGGCGTCTGTTGAAAAACGTGGTGTTGCATTAGAAGTTCCTGAATGGATCAGTGACCGTTGTACCATGTGTAATGAATGTGCCTTTGTTTGTCCACACGCGGCGATTCGGCCATTCTTAGCTGATGAAGAAGAAATGCAAGCCGCGCCTGAAGGATACATTGTCCGCGAGATGCGTGGGCAAGATGGGCTGAAGTATCGCATTCAAGTGTCGATTGAAGATTGTACCGGTTGTGGGTTATGTGTGGAAGCTTGTCCTGCTAAAGGCAAGGCCTTAGTTATGAAGCCGTATGAGGAACAAAAAGAACAAGCTCTTAACTGGGCGTTTGCGATGACCTTAAAACAAAAAGAAAATCCGGCTAAACCCGGGACGGTGATGGGTACGCAATTTAATCAACCGTTGTTAGAGTTTTCGGGTGCTTGTTCTGGTTGTGGTGAAACACCTTATGTGAAGTTGTTGACCCAAATGTTTGGTGATCGCATGATGATTGCTAATGCCACGGGTTGTTCTTCGATTTGGGGGAGTGCAGCGCCAGTCTCACCTTATACCACCAATGAAGACGGGCAAGGTCCGGCTTGGTCGAACTCGCTATTAGAAGACAACGCAGAATATGGGTATGGGATGTTGTTAGCCTCACAAACACGCCGTGAACGTCTGGCTAGTGAGATGGCGAATGTCTTTGATAAAGTTTCACCAGAGTTAAAAGCATTAATGCAAGATTGGATCACGCATTTGATGGATGGCGATGGTTCCAGACAACGTGCGAAAAAATTAAGCGCAGCGCTTGAAACGGAGATGGCTCAAGTTGCTGAATTATTGCCAATTTATCAGGCCAAAGACCAATTTGTGAAACCGAGCCAATGGATGGTCGGTGGTGATGGTTGGGCCTATGACATTGGTTATGGCGGGATTGATCATGTTTTAGCCACAGGGGCGGATGTGAATATCTTGGTCTTAGACAACGAAGTCTATTCAAATACCGGTGGCCAGATGTCAAAAGCAACTCCGGCTTCCGCCATTGCCAAATTTGCGGCAAGTGGTAAATATGTGTCCAAGAAAGACTTGGGGATGATGGCGATGACGTATGGCAATGTCTATGTGGCGCAAGTCGCTTCAGGAGCTAATCAGATGCAAACAATCAAAGCCTTTGATGAAGCTGAGCGTTTCCCGGGGCCGTCAATTATTATTGCCTATACCCCTTGTATTACTCACGGGTTGTTTGGTGGCATGAAAGAAAGCCTTAAAGAAGCACAAGATGCTGTTGCTTCAGGGTATTGGTCATTGTATCGTTTTAATCCTGAGTTGAAAGAAAAAGGCAAAGTCCCGATGACGTTAGATTATAAGAAACCTGATTTCAGTTTAATGCCTGATTTCATGCGGACCCAAGTTCGATTTGCTTCATTGGAAAATCGGCATCAAGATGTTGCGGGCCGTTTATTTGAAAAGACTGTTAACGATGCGAAAACCCGTTTTTATAATTATGCGCGCTTAGCTGGCCAAGAAGAAAAAATTCGTGCGAAACTAGAAGGCGAAGTCGCTGGTGCACCGAAAGCTACGACTGAAAGAACGCGCAAAGTAATCGATCCACAAGCCGAAGCAAAAAGAAAAGAGCGTCGTGAACAACGAGCGAAACGGCGGGCAGAACAAACGAAAGAACATTAATTCACAGGAGAAATAAAGAGGAATCAGTGAGAAGACGGTTGGGAAACCACTTTACAGTACAGTAGTTTTCCAATCTTATGATATACTACAAAGTGAAATCTCAAGATAAAGAGAGGTTTAAATAATGGCATTTAGAATTGGAGACCTGTTTAATGTTCAATATTGGCAACAATTATTAACCGTTGATGTTTTTTCTTGGAACTTTTTCATTAATTTATTAGATGTCTTAGTTGTTTGGTATGTCATCTACAAATTAATTCAATTGCTTCGGGGGACCAAAGCCATTCAGTTATTCAAAGGTGTGGCCGTTTTTATTCTCATTCGAATTGGCGCCGATTTGATTGGGTTGCGAACCTTATCTTGGCTAATGGGGCAAGTGATTACCTATGGGGTGATTGCGGCGATTGTTATTTTTCAACCGGAAATCCGGCGCGGACTAGAACATCTTGGCCGAACCTCGTTCTTTCGTTCGAGTAAGAAAGAACGAAATGATGATGAGAAGATGGTTCAAGCGTTGGACAAGGCGCTACAATACATGTCCAAACGTCGGATTGGGGCGTTAATTACGATTGAAAAAAACACCAGTCTCGAGGAATTTATTGAAACGGGAATTCCTTTAGAAGCCGATATTACCGGCGAGTTGTTAATTAATATTTTTATTCCTAATACACCGCTGCATGATGGGGCCGTGATTATTCGCGATAATAAAATTGCGGTGGCCTGTGCGTATCTCCCGTTATCAGAAAGTATGTTAATTCCGAAAGAATACGGAACCCGTCACCGAGCGGCAGTTGGGGTGAGCGAGGTCAGTGATTCGTTAACCTTGATTGTTTCGGAAGAGACAGGAGATATCAGTTTAACTATGAATAATGAACTGATTCATGGTTTGGAACAAGAAGAATATATGGCTATTTTGATTCGTGAGCTAGTCTTTGTGGAAAGTGGCAAAGAAAAACGCAAGAACATCTTCCAAGCTTTAGTTGATAATGTAATTGACAGTATCGGTAAAGGAGGGAAGTGGTGATCTCAAAAAAGACTTTGTCCAACCTAATGTATGGTTTATTAGCTTTGGTTTTTAGTTTGATTCTTTTCTTTAATGCAAATGGTGAAGGAATTCAACAAACGATTATGGGCGGAACGGAGTATTTTGAAGAAACAGCGACTGAAGTGGTCATCCATCCGACGTATGATAGTGACGAATACTATATTCATGGGTTTGAACCGACTGTTTCAGTTGACCTGAGAAGTGCCAATCGGGTGCAACTAAATGCTGAGTTAAATCAAGATACGCGGACGTTTCGCGTGGTAGCTGATCTTTCGGGGTTGAGTGAAGGGACGCATGAAGTCGCACTTGAAACGCAAAATTTGAGCAATGCGGTAACCGCGACGATCGAGCCAGCGACGATTACGGTGACAATTGAAAAGAAAGTCACGCAAGAATTTGATGTCCAACCTCTTATGAAGGATTCAACTTTGGCAGATGGTTATGAGGTGGCTGGAACAACGGTTAAACCAGATTCTGTGGAAATCACAACCGGAGAAGAAACGTTGGCTGAAATCGATCGGGTTGTTGCTCAAGTTGAGCCCGAAAGTGATGTTACGGCAGACTATAGCCAAGAAGTTGCTGTTCAGGCACTAGATGCTGCGGGCAATCCCTTAAGTATTGTTTCAACGCCGAGTAATGTACAAGTTGCAGTAGATGTCGCAACTCCAGAAAAAAACGTGGCTATTTTCACCACGCAAGAAGGGAATTTACCAGAAGGTGTTTCAGGATACACCTTCACACTTTCTGATACAACCGGGGTATTAAGTGGTCCTGAATCGGCACTAGGAGATATTACGAGCCTGTCAGTACCGGTTAATATCACAGGGATCACGCGCGAAACAACCAAAGAAATCGCGGTGCCTGTTCCTAGCGGTTTAGCTTTAGCACCGGATACCGTTACGGTAACGATTCAACCAACGTATATCGCTGAAACTAGTGAAACCACGAGTGAAGATGAAGAGTCTGAAAGCTCAACTGAAGAAATCCGTGAGAGTTCAAGTGAGACGAGCGAAGCGACAGTCGATAGCGAGCGGACGATTCCGACAAGTAGTTTTTATCAGACGCAAGGCCAATCAAGGTCTGAAGCATCAGTTGCAGCTAGTGAAAATGAGTCGTTGCCCTCAACTACTAGTGAAACACCGCCTTCAACGAGTGAGACTGAAGGTGAGGAAACAGCTGAGAGTGCAACAACTGAGAGTACAGAAACGACAACTATTTCAAGTGAATAAATTTGATTGTTAGAAAAGAGAGGGAATTTTACATGGGAAAATATTTTGGAACCGATGGCGTTCGTGGAGAAGCTAATACGGAGTTAACACCGGAGCTAGCCTTTAAGTTAGGTCGTTGTGGTGGGTATGTATTAAGTCAACATGAGACTGGTGAAAAGCAGCCACGAGTGCTAGTTGGGCGTGATACGCGGATTTCAGGTCAAGTCTTAGAAAGTGCGTTAATTGCGGGGTTGCTTTCTGTTGGGATTGAAGTTTTTCAATTAGGTGTTATTTCAACACCGGGTGTAGCTTATTTAACTCGTGTTCAAAAAGCGAGTGCAGGTGTCATGATTTCAGCGTCACACAACCCAGCGCAAGACAACGGTATTAAATTCTTCGGTAGTGACGGTTTCAAACTAGTGGACGAACAAGAACTGGAAATTGAAGCGTTATTAGATGCACCGGAAGATACCTTGCCACGCCCGTCAGCCAAAGGGTTAGGCACCGTGGAAGAATATCCAGAAGGTCTTTTAAAATACTCACAATTTTTACAACAAACAGTCACCGATGATTTAGCGGGAGTGACGGTATGCCTTGATGCAGCTAATGGCGCAACAGCGACCAGTATCAATCGCTTATTTGCAGATTTAGAAACCGACTTTTATACCATGGGTGCGTCACCGAATGGGTTAAACATCAATGATGGGGTTGGCTCAACCCATCCTGAAAAACTTGCTGAATTTGTCCTTGAAAAAGGCGCCGATGCTGGGCTGGCTTTTGATGGAGATGGCGATCGGATTATCGCGGTTGATGAATTAGGGAATATCGTTGATGGTGATAAAATCATGTACATTTGTGCGAAATACTTAGCTGAGAAGAAACGCTTAAAACATGATACGATTGTAACGACGGTGATGAGTAACTTAGGGTTCCATAAAGCGGTGGAAGGCATTGGCTTAAAAGATGTGATCACGCAAGTTGGTGATCGCTATGTAGTTGAAGAAATGCGTAAAAATGGCTACAACTTTGGTGGTGAGCAATCCGGTCATATGGTCTTTTTAGATTTCAACACAACGGGTGATGGGATGCTATCAGGGATTCAATTATTGAACATCATAAAACAAACTGGTAAAAAATTATCGGAATTAGCTGGTGAAGTCACTATTTATCCGCAAAAATTAGTGAACATCCGTGTAACAGACAAAAATGGTGCGATGGATGTCCCATTAATTAAAGCGGTGATTGAAGAAGCGGAAGCCGAAATGAATGGCGAAGGGCGGATTTTAGTACGTCCTTCAGGAACCGAACCCTTACTTCGTGTTATGGCTGAAGCGCCAACCGATGAAAAAGTCGAATATTACGTTGAAAAGATTGCTGCAGTTGTGCGCCAAGAAATTGGTGCTTAATGCAACTAAAAAAAG
>JBKEDL010000010.1:0-26201 GCA_047975385.1 Enterococcus sp.
TGGAGGTCTAAAATATTTTGTTTGAATTCATCGGTGTATCGTTTTGCCATTTGAGATCTTCCTTTCTTTTAGAGCATTATACCCTCTCAGAAATGATGTCTCAAGTTACATACTACATCCACTTGAGCTTCGGTAGTTATTTGATTAATTGTTAGATTCTCTAGTTCGTAATCAGCTAATAGCCTGATTGTGGCCTCGGTAATTTGTTTTTTTGCATAGGTATTCTTTTCTTCGTTATTCATGATGGAACAATTCCTCCTTGTTTGTACCATTTTTTTGAATCGATTGACGTAATCGCGATTTGGTAATACACTCGCTATAGCAGGGATGTAACAAGTGTTACATCGTATAGTTTGCAATCACCTGATTAAATTGTCAAGTGGTGAAGCGTTTGGAGGAGAATGGAATGTCAGATTTTTTTACGACAAAGCGGATTGTCATACTAATAATGGTGATTCTTTTGGGCTTGATTTTAGGTCGACTTGTCATCAGAGTTATTTTGAATGTCTTATTAGGAGGGACATTGTTTGGAGGTAATTTTTTATGAGAAAGAAGAAAGGAAGTAAAAAAGGATTGTTTGTTTTAATGTGTATCGGTGTGTTTACCTTGTCATTTATTGGTTCTGCGGTGTTTAAAATTACTCATAAAGCAGAGTGGTCCCAAAAATATGAGGTAGCATGGAACGATCAGGTGGGTACATTGCATACGGATATTTCTTATGGTGAGGGGGCGGCCAATAAATTTGATTTATACACACCAGCAGATACAACGAAAGAAAACTATGGCTTAGTCGTCTATCTTCATGCGGGAGGATTTACTTCAGGTGATAAAGCAGATGATGCAGCCATTTTACAGTGGTTGTGCTCGAAAGGTTATGTAGCTGCTGGAATTAACTATACTTTACGTACGGATGACAATGAGGCTAGCGTTTACTCACAATCGATGGAAATAAAACAAGCAATGCCGATTATTGTCGAAAAGGCGAAGGAACTTGGTTACAATCTCGATGAAATGGCGATTAGTGGTGGGTCTGCCGGTGGAACGCTAGCGATGTTATACGCCTATCGAGATGCAAATGAATCACCCATTCCAGTGAAGATGATGTTTGAAATGGTAGGTCCATCTAGCTTTTATGCTGAGGATTGGGATAATTATGGCTTAGACACGAATAAGGAAGCTGCGGTCGGTTTATTTGGAATTATGTTGGGAAATGACATTGATAAAGATCTTATTGGCACAGCTGAACTGCAGGAAAAAATGAAGCCAATCTCGTCCTTCGCTTGGGTTGATGAGCAGACTGTACCATCTGTTATTGCTTATGGAAAGCATGACAAAATCTGCCCTTTTAAATCGGCTAGTCACTTGGTCAATGCGCTAGCAGAAAAGCAAGTAGACTATGCATATTTTGAAGCGCCGCATTCAGGACATGGGCTACAAAATGATGATAAAGTATATGGTGAATTCATGGCAACAGTTGAGACGTATCTAGCGAAATACTTGCCAGTAGAATAAAATACGGGCAAAGTTTGGAGATAACTATGAAGATAAATAAAGTTATCAATTTATTGAAAACAAAAAAGAAAACAATAACGTTGCTAATTGTGATTGCGGTAGCTTGGATTTTAGGACAATTGCTAGTCCCATTTTTGTTAAAAGTCATATTTTTGTAAGGAGGATAAGGCTGTATGAAGCAAATAACAAAAAAGATATTATGGATAGTTATTTTTATATCAGTCTTTGTTCTTGTATTGGGGCTATCAATGATAGTGAAATTTAAAGCCATTATTGGGCCTGATTTGGTTACGGCGTTTGCATTACAAGGAGAAGAAGCGGTTGTAACCTTATCAGAAGATGAACTTGAAAAGCAAGTGACTGATGTTGATTATATTAAAGGTGACGGAACTATTGATACAAGACAGATGGTTTTATATAAGCCCTCAGATGTACAAGGGAATATCCCTGTTATTTTTGTTCCTCATTATACAGTAGACGAAAAAACTGCAGATTTTGTAGCGTATATAACGAACGGTTGGGCAGTAGCTTCGCCATATAACGTGAAAAATGAATATAACGGAACATTGGCAACTGATGATTTAGTTTTTAATAATGCGGTATTGTATGTGTTAAAAAATATGCCTGGGATTGATCAACAACGAATTGCCATGGTTGGAGGAAGTGCAGGTGGATATACGACCTTGATGTTAAATCAGTTGCATATGGGGACTGTTGCCTCGATTGCTAATTCCCCAATTACGAATATATATTTTAACGCCAATATCTATTTTCCAAAGTGTGATGAAATTAACCGTAATTCGGGGATATTTGATTTTAAAATGCCAGTTCAAGGCATGATTTCAAAATCATTTCAGCCAATTAATGATATTCTTACAAATGAAAAAGACCCACTGTGGGAAGCGTTATCGCCAATTAGTATGGCAAGAAACTTCAGCAGTCCAGTTGTGATAAATCATAATACTGCTGATATATTGGTGCCAATCGATCAAGTAACGAAGAAATACACCTATGCTGATAATGATGGGACATTGCCAAAAGGTTTTAATGCGCGCGTAGGTGATAACTATCCTGGTATATTAAGTTATTCACTTGAGGAATTAGCCGACCCAGCTAAAATATCCGTTAAAAAATATGTATTTGAGAATAACGTAATAACCGGTGATATGCCATATAGTGAAAAGTTATTGACAATCAATGTAATCGATGATGGCCCACTTAGCGCCAAAGGTAGTCATTCAGCACCTACTACGACTGGCAGTTATAATATTTTGCTATACTTAACAGCGATGATGGATAAAACATTAATCAATACTGAGACGTTAGTTCCAGAAAAGCTACTTATGCTACTGGAGCGATATTTAGGCGAAAGTAAAGCCTTGCCCGCCCATCAGGGGATTGATGATACAGTTTACGGTTCATTGGTAATCTATCAAAAAGAAGTCGCTGATGAACTAGGAGTGTGGGTTAAAAATCATTCATTAAAAGAGATGGATTCGATGATGCAAAAAGCTATTTTAACTAGCCAAGACAAAGGACAATATATAAACGCTTGGAATGAGATGAAGGAAAATATGGAATAGTGTATTCAGATATTGGTAATGTAGGGAGCTGGGGTACAGGGGTATCCTCGCTCCTTTTTCAAAAACCAAAATAAGTTGACGAAAACGAAAGTAGTTAGTACACTTACTATATAAAGCGTAATAATAGAGGAGTGATTGGATGAAGGTTTTAGTCACCGGTGCTAGTGGCAATGTCGGTCAATATGTCGTCAAAGAATTAATCAAGCAAGACGTTCCAGTGGTGGCAGCAGGGAGCGATCCCAGTAAATTAAGCCAAATTTTTGCTACAAATGTGGAGACAGTAAAATTTGATTTTACTGATGAAACGACTTTTGCGACAGCTTTAAACGAAGTAGATCGGGTGTTTTTAATGCGTCCGCCTCACTTAGGCAAGCCGGAAGATTTGTATCCTTTTATTGATGCGATGAAAGAACATGGCATTCAGCTCGTTAGTTTCTTGTCGCTCATGGGAATTGAAAAAAATCCAATGCCACCACATTATAAGATTGAAAAAAAGATTGAACAAGTGGGCCTACCATACAGTCATATTAGACCAGGTTTTTTCATGCAAAACTTAACTGGTGTGCACGCGGCTGAAATCATTCAAAATAACGAAATCTTTGTACCGGCCGGGAAAAGTCAGACGAGTTTTATCGATGCTCAAGACATTGGTTTGGCGGTAGCAACGGTCTTAGCTACTCCAACTCAGTATCAAAATACGACACATACAATCACTGGGCCTGAGTCACTCGATTATTATCAAGTAGCTGAAGCCTTAAGCCAAGTTTTAGCTAGAAAGATTACTTATGCCAAACCAAGCTTTATCAAATACCGTCAATACTACATTCATCAAAGAAAGTTAGCAAAAGACTACGTCAATGTTACCGTGGCGCTATATTTCATGACGTGTTTAGGAACAGCCAAACAGGTAACGAATGACTTTTTTCAGTTAACGGGCCAACAACCACAGACTATCCGAAATTTTTTTGAACGCAATCAAATGGAATTTGTTGCTAGAAAGGAGCGAAGTTAGTGGATAATTTAGCATATTTATTTATTAAATCTTCTCGTCTATTGAAAGGTGTCTTGGATAAACGTTTAGCAAGTTATCACGTGACAGCCGCTCAATTTTCGGTACTGAATCAAATTGCTATGCAAAATGGTCAAGTCACATTGGTTCAAATAGCGGAAAAATTAGGGTCGGATCGTCCGACCATTTCAGTGATTATCAACCGCCTCGAAAGAAACGGTCTAATTGAAAAAATCGCTCATCCACAAGATAAGCGATCAGCCTTTTTAAAAATTAAGGCCGAACACCTCGCTTTTGTGGCAGAGCTGCGTGTGGTCTCTGAGCAAGTGAATCAAGAAATTTTTAGCGGATTAACAGCAAGTGAATCTAAACAATTGGCATCTGTTTTACAAACGTTGATTCAGACGGTGGATGATTTAGGTTAACAAAGGAGGCAATTGTGATGGGCATTAAGCAAGATTTGGTACCAATCTTTACTAAGCACGAGTTGAGCTTTGTTGAGCAATCTCATGAAGTGGAAGATCTTTATAGTTTCATCTTTCAATCCGAAAAGAAATTACACTGGCAAGCAGGCCAACATGGTGTGTTTACTATTACCCATGAAAAAATTCCCAAACCAACCCGATCGTTTAGTATTGCGGCGGCACCGAGTGAGGGGTACTTTCAAATTACGACAAATATTACTAAAATACCGAGTCCATTTAAACAGGCCTTAACAACTTTAGCGCCTGGTGAGAAAATCAGCATGAGAGGGCCGGTCGGTAAGTTTTATTTGCATAACGCGCAGCCAACGTTGCTAATTGCTGGAGGAATTGGGATCACGCCCTATAAATCAATCGTAACCGAGCTTAGTCTGACGGGGGAAAGTAAACCCAGTCACTTAGAACTAGTTTATTTAGATTCAAAAGACGAGTTTCTTTTTCAATCGTTATTTAATCAATTGGTTGATCAGCAGTTACTTGAAGTTTCGTACGTTAAAGTAAGAACAGAGGCTTTTGCTAAGGTTGAACGATTTATTGCGCAATACGGCAATCAAGCCAATTATTTTCTGGTAGGACCGCCTAAAATGGTGAATGGATTCAGTCAATTTTTAAAAGAAAAACAGGTGAATAAAAAACAAATCATTAAAGACCGCTTCTTTGGGTATTAGCTTTATACTAACTCGACTAAAATTAGTCGAGTTTTTTTGTTATTTACAGGAAATTTGCAACTTGTTTACTGCAATAAAATTAAAAGCAAACTAGGCCTTTACAACAAGTCGTTATACTAAGGTCAGGTTCAAGAAATAAATTAGCTAGTAACGAGGTTTGTTAAAAATTTTTACTATTAGCGAACCGGTTTTCTGGAAAGGAGATTCAATGGTCACGATTAATGATGTAGCAAAAAAGGCGCAAGTTTCTAAAAGTACTGTTTCAAATGTGTTTAGTGATAAAAAGTATACGAGCCCTGAATTACGTGCCCGTGTGTTAGCTGTGGCAAAAGAATTAAACTATAAATCAAACTATTATGCCAAAACTTTAGCAACGAAGGAATCGCGGGTCATTAGTATTGCTGTGAATGCGACGCAAAAAGATTATTCAACATTTCATCAAAACATCCTTAAAGGTATTTTAGAAGTTTGTGCACAAAAAGGCTATTTTTTATTAATCAATCCGCTGAATCATGATGTGAATAGCTACTTTCCAGTTGATGGTGAAATTATTATGGACCCAGCAGAAAATGATCAACAAATTAGAGAAAGGCATCATATTTGGATTGGGCGCCCACCATTAATTGCGGGCGAGGCTTCATTTGTTGATAATGATAATTATTTAATCGGTCAGCAAGTCACGGGATTTCTGGTGCAAAATGGCCTCAAGAAACTTGGCTTTTTAAATACGTTTAAGGAGACAACGGTTGCTAAAGAACGCAAAAAAGGTTATTTAAGTGTGGTTGCAAAGCAGAAAATTAAGGTGAATCATCATCAGTTTTTACAGTCGAAACAAGATCCGCGTCAGTTTGCCTATGAAGCGACCCAGAAATTATTACTGGACAAACAAGTCGACGGTTTAATTGTTGACTCAGATGCCATGGCACATGGTGTTTATCAAGCATGCTTTGAGTTAGGAGTTAGTATCCCTGAAGAACTTTCAGTGATTGCGATTTGTTCAGGGTTTCATGATCAAGATGCTTTTCAACCACGGTTAACGACCGTTGAATTGAATGAATTTGAATTAGGAAAACAAGCCGGTCAAATGTTAATAAAAAAAATTACCTCTGATTCACAAGAAGTAGATGTCGCTTTGGTTAAAGCCGACTTAATCGTTCAGGATTCGGTTCGCTTAGCGCCAAATGAAATTTAACGTAAAGGTAACAGGAGAAGAGTATGAGTTATATACAATTTAGAGATATTTCAAAGATTTATGAAAAAAATAAAGGTGAAGAAGTTTATGCGGTTAAAAATGCTAATTTTGAAATCGAAAAAGGAGAATTAGTTGTTTTTGTCGGGCCTTCAGGTTGTGGCAAGTCGACTTTTTTACGGATGATTGCGGGACTGGAAGACATTAGCGCGGGTGAAATGGTAATCGATTCACAAGTGGTCAATGATTTAGAAGTTAAAAAACGTGGCACCGCGATGGTTTTTCAAGATTATGCCTTGTATCCGCATATGACAGTCAAAGAAAATTTGGCTTTTGGTTTAAAAAATCAAAAACGGGCAAAAGCTGAAATTGAACCCAAAATAACGCAGACTTCAGAAGTCCTAGAATTGAGTCATTTAAGTAATCGTTTACCCAAGGAATTATCAGGTGGTCAAAGACAGCGTGTGGCATTAGGACGCGCCTTAGTTAAGGAACCGAAAGTGTTTTTATTGGACGAACCCCTCTCCAATTTAGACGCGAAACTAAGGATTCAAACACGCAAAATGATTGCCAAACTGCATAAAGCCCTTGAAGCAACGATGATTTATGTGACCCATGATCAAGTTGAAGCGATGACGTTAGGTGATAAAATCGTCGTCATGAAAGATGGCGTGATTCAACAGATTGCTAGCCCCGAAAAACTATATCTAGAACCACAAAACACCTTTGTGGCGAGTTTCATTGGTACGCCACCGATGAATTTAATTAAAGTAACACTAAAAGATACGAAACAACTTCAATTAGATGAAGTTCAGATTGATTTGCCGCAAGAGTATGCGCAAGCTCTAAAATCGTATGTTGGGAAAGAAGTTATCTTAGGTATTCGACCAGAAGATATTACGCTTACTAAAGCTAGTAATGGTAACCAAAAACAACCGTACTTAACTGAATTTTTAGGTTCGGAAAATTTAATTTATTTTAACTTCACTTTAGGTGAGTTGATTGTGAAACAAATGAGCTCTTATAAACTATCAGCTGAGGAGACGTATCAATTAAAATTTGCTCAGGATAAGTTGTATTTCTTTGATGGTCAAACCCAAAATATTATTTCAAAATGAAGTAACTAAAGGAGAATGGACAATGAAAATGAATAAAAAAGCAATTTTAACGGGGACTTTAGCATTATCAACAGTAGCGATTATTTCCGGGTGTGGCACATCAGACGAGTCCAAACATGCAAGCGCCAACGAAAAAGAAGAAGTAACGATTTTAACGGCAGTCACTGGCGGAAAAACCGATGAGGAGATGAAAGCCTTTGAAAAGGAACTTTCTAAGTTAAGTGGTTATGATGTTCATATGGTTAAGCCAGATGATTACAATGCTGTTTTAATGCAAAAATTAAAAGCCGGTGGCGAAGATTTAGATTTAATTTATTTAGGACAAGATCAATTGGCAGATTTAGTCGACCAAGGTGCATTACTTGATTTAACTGATAAAATTGCCGATTCAAAGGTACTTTCTGATACGAGTGTGATTCCCCAAAGTGAGTGGGACAATATTGCAATTGACGACAAGTTGTATGCCGGATTTAACAAAAAAGAAATTGAGCGTGTCGTGAACGTCAATGAACCATTATTAACCAATCATGATATCTCACCTGAAGTGGAAGAGAGTTTACAAGGTTACTATCAATTATTTAAAGAACTGAAAGCAAAAGATACCGACCAAGGTTTCTATCCATTCAATCTTGTTTTAAGTGAATTATATGATTTACAACCTTGGTTTGCGAGTGCAGGTTTAAAAGGTGGCATTGTGATTGATGAAGATGGGAAGAAAACCGTTCCTTGGTCAAGTGATGAGTCAGTAGCAGTTTGGGAATGGTTCCAGAAATTATACGCAGAAGAATTAATGGACCCAAGTGCCTTAACGGATACAACCAAAGAATTGCGGAGTAAATTTCAAGCAGGACAAACAGGTGTCGTAGTCGATTGGGCAGCTTGGACAGGTCTTTATAATGTGAATGCTGAAGCCAGCTATCCTGAACAATTTGCAGCAGTCCCTCACGGTGGAACCAAAAATGCTGATGGCGATTACATGTTAACTCGTGGTGGAGCATCATTATTTGGTGTACCCGCATCTAGTGACAATGTTGATGGGGCGATGAAAATCTTAGAAGTTTTTGCGACACAAGAAGGCGGCGATTTACTTTCATTAGGTGTTGAAGGATTAGATTACAACGTGACAGATGGCAAGTACGAATTAACGGAGACTGGTGAAGCAAATGGGATGGATCATGGAGCACCTTTCCCAGTATCAGAAAAATATGAAGCGCCATTTCCACATAATCCTGGCGTCGATGAAGCACTTGATTTACTTGAGTTTGCCTCAATTGAAACTTACAGTCCAGAAGCAACAAGTTACAAAGAAATCGTTGCTAAATATGCTTTGAAAATGGTGAAAGAACAGACGGATGTTAAGCAAACACTAAAAGAAATGAGGACTGAATTGAAAAATGCAGGAGTCATCGATTAATGCACGAATTACTAATGAAGTCATTCAGCAAAAGAAAAATGCGAAAATCCAAACACAATGGAAAAAAATTAAACAATTTCGTTTTCTGTATTTACTCTTATTGCCATTAGTTATTTACTTTGTGGTCTTTTCCTACATTCCATTAATATTGGGAATTAGCCAAAGTTTTCAAGAAAGTAAATTACTCGGAGCATCGGAATGGGTAGGTTTTGTAAATTATCAACAAGTGCTCACAGATCCTAATTTTCTAATCACACTAAGAAATGGCTTAATGATTGGTCTAGGAACGTTAGTTGTAACGTTCCTAGGCGGTTTGTTACTGGCGTTGGGATTAAATGAAATGCAAAATAAACAAGCAAAAACGCTTGTCCAAACGACTAGTTATTTGCCCTACCTTTTTTCATGGTCAGTTGTTGGTGGGATGTGGGTGTATATATTGAGTGCTAATGGGGTCGTGAATAGTCTCTTGACGAACTGGGGGATGAAGTCGATTTTGTTCTTATCAGAAGCCGATATTGCCCAGGGGTTGATGATTTTAACGGGTGCTTGGAAAGTTTTAGGTTACACTGCGGTTTTATTTTTAGCGAGTATTGTCGCGATTAATCCAAGTTTATTTGAAGCAGCTCAAATCGATTCAGCGACTCGTGAACGGCAAATTCGAAAATTAATTTTACCCGAATTAACACAAACGATGAAAACGATTTTATTGCTAGGGTTAATGGGTGTCTTTACCAATTTTGAACAAATCTTTGTTATGGGGAATCCAGCGATTAATGAAAAGATCAGCACCCCGCTTGTTTATATTTTCGACAATGGGATTTCGAAGTTCAATATCGGGATCGCTACAGCTGCAGCCGTTTTGGTGTTGATTTTGACCATACTCGTGACCTTTGTCTTTAGAAAATTCGTGATGGATAAGGAGTAACTAGTGTGAAAAGAAAACAAAATCAATTACGTCCAGCGGTGAAAATGCTCAATCGGGTGATGTTGTTTTTAGTTTTTGCTTCGATGATTTTACCATTAATGAATATCTTAGCAATTGCTTTTTCAACGAAACAAGCCTCACTAGAACCAGGAATAGCTTTATTCCCCAAAGTCTTTTCATTATCAGGGTTTACCTATATTTGGCATAAAGAAAATTTGTGGCAGCCGTTTTTGAATTCATTATTCGTCTCGGTTGTAGGAACGTTTTTACAGACCTTTTTTTCAGCAATTGCCGGGTATGTCTTAATCAAAAAAGATTTACCTTTTCGAAAAGTAATTATTGGATTTGTGATGATTACAATGATGATTCCAGGAGAATTAACCTTAGTATCGATTTACAGCCTGAATAAAAATTTAGGCTTGTTAGATACGTATGTTGGTTTGATTATTAATGGTTTGTTATCAGGATTTAGTATCTTTTTGCTTAAAAACTATTTTGAATCGGTGCCTAAATCGCTTTATGAAGCAGCTTTATTAGATGATGCCGGAGAATTTCAAATTTTTAGAAAAATTTATTTACCGCTAGCAGTGCCGGGGATAGCGACCGTGAGCTTTATCGCTTTTATTTCAAAGTGGAACAGTTTAATGATTCCCACAACCATTATTTCAGAAGAAAGTAAATATACCTTACCAATGATTTTACGAACACTGGTCTTTAATAGTTCGGCTACTTCCGGTGTGGAGTTTGTTCCCCCGAATGCAATTATGGCTGGAATCGTGATTTCAGTTATTCCATTAATTTTAGTCTATCTAATCGCACAACGCTTTTTAGTCAGTGGGATGACGATTGGTGCAGTGAAAGGATAACCCATGCTCGTACAAAGTAAAGTCGAAATTTTGCCAACGTCTAAAGCCAATCCTTTACGGTATGCATTTGGCATGTTTGGCACGTCGATTCCGATTAATATGTTTAAAACATTCGCTGCAATCTACGCGGTGGACACGCTCCACATCACCACCAAACAATTTTCTTCAATATTGTTAATCTACACGGTGATTGATATTTTTAATATTTTCTTCTTTGGTTATTTATCAGATCAAACACGAAGCAAATGGGGGCGCAGAAAGCCGTGGATTATCGGTGCCACACCGGTGCTAATCTTGTCATTTATCACATTTTTCCACTTGGAACAATTTAGTAACCAAGCACTAATTTTTTATTGGTTGCTCTTTTTCTATGTACTGACGGCTTCAAGTGATTCGTTAATTAATATTAATTATGGTGCCTGGTTTCCAGAATTATTTGTGTCGGCTACAGAACGATTCAAAACGAATATTTGGCGGCAAGTATTTCAGGTATTTGCGATGATGATTAGTATTGCGTTAACGCCCGTTGTAACTCAAGCAATTGGCTACTTTCAAACGGCCATCATTTATGGTGTGCTAGCTTGGGGCGTTATCTGGTACATGGGCTTTGGCTGTCAAGAACAAGTAGCTGAAACGATAACCAAAAGTACGCTTAAGGAAATGTTCAAGACCTATTTTTCCAATCGAGCAATCTGGAAGTATGGTCTAGCAACGATTTTTTACAGTGTAACGTTTACTATTTTGATGCAAAGTCTACCTTTTTTTGTGAAGTATTATTTACATCGCTCAGAACACTTGTTAACTTTTTTGTTATTTACGATTTTATGTACCTCGGTCATTGGACTAATTGCTGTGAATCGCTTTTTGCAAAAGGTTCATTTTATTGACTCTTGGCCATTAAGTTTAGCTGTCATTGCAATTGGGCTAGCGGTTTTGGCCGTCGTTCAAGGGTTTGCATTAACTTTTGTCGCAATTGTCATCATTGGTTTAGGAATTTCTGGGGTGATGGCTAATTCAGATTTAGTCGGCGCTTACTTAGTCGATCAAGATCAAGCGACAACCGGAAAAAATCGAGCGGGAGCATTCATTAGCTTCTTTAACATGATGTATCGTGTGAATGGTATTTTTATCGGGATCGCTTTTTGGCTAGTTGATGATTGGTATGGATTTGTTAGTGGCAAGCAGTTAGGTAATGCCCCAGGGGAAGCTGCCAAATTCTTATTTGTGTATTTTCCTTTAGTCGCGATTCTGATTAGTTTTGTCTTTGCACTTTGGTTGAGACAAGAAGTTCGAGAGAAAAAGTAGAAAGGAGGGGTTAAGTGATAGAAGAGCGAATCATCAAAAAAAGAATTACTCACGATCAGGAAAAATCCTATTTAAATATTGAATTTGCTTTGGAAGACGTGGAAAGTGTTGCAATCCACTATGCATATGAAAAACAACGACTTGATCACTCAGGTCAGTTATTGAGTAACCATAGTACGATTGATTTCTCGATTAGCGCCCCGAATAACCAGTACTTAGGTTCGGCTGGTTCAAATCGCTCAGATTTTTATTTCTCGGAAACCGCTAGTTCTGTTGGTTTTCAAAATCCCGACACGATGAAGGGAACTTGGACGATTATTGCAGGGGCCTATCATGTCCCTTTGGAAGGCTTGGAGGTCACGTATACGCTAACCATTAAGAAAAAGCAGTATCAATTAGTCAAAGGTGATACGCATATGCATACTACGTCCTCTGACGGTCAATACTCAGCGCGATCACTGATTCATCAGGCAGAAGAAATGGGCCTAGACTTTATGATTATGACTGATCACAATAATTTTATGCCAAAAGTAAACGAATCCGATTCATCTGAAGTTACGGTTATCCCGGGAGTTGAATGGACACAATACCGAGGGCATGCGGGATTTTTGGGAGAATATCAACCATTTACCGGTAGTTTCGTGACGAGAGATTTAGCTAGCACGCAAGCTAAAATGCAAGCAGTGCAAAATACCGGAGCATTGGTTGTTTTAAACCACCCATTTTGTCCGCATTGTCCATGGGAATGGGGCTTTGACGTGCCATTTACTGGGGTCGAGATTTGGAATGGTGGTTTAACGGAAGCAGCCAATTATCAGGCTCTTACTTGGTGGCACCAACAACTCGTCGCTGGAGAAAAGCTGCCAATGTTTGGGGGCAGTGATTTTCATCGCCATACCGGCCAACAAACACTCGCTTTACCAGTGACCTTTGTTGCTACGCAGTCCAAAAGTAAGACCGATATTTTGCAAGCATTAAAGAACGGTGCGAGCTATCTCAGTCGTCGGTTAAATGGTCCTGAAATTGAATTGAATGCTGGTGCAGTAACCTTTGGCCAGACACTTTCAAGTGGTGATCCCATCACAATTTCGTTTCAGCAACTGAGTGGTCAAGAAGAAATCAAGGTGATTACCGATACGGATGAAAAGAGTTATTATACCCAAGCAAATCAAGTAGCGTATACGCTTGAGTTCGTCGGTAAAGAGCAGCGTTTTGTGCGAATCGAGATTTGGCAAGAAAAGCAGTTAAGTGTTGTTACAAATGCGGTTTATTTTTTCTAATCGTGCGTTTTTAATATTTTTTATTGGGGCAGTGCAACATAGATTTTTCGTTGCGCTGTCTTTTTGAAATAGGTATTGAGAAAATTAGTTTTAAATATTCTTCTAAAGCAGAAATATGCGTAAAGGTCCAAAGATTTTTAATAAATAGATAAAAGGTGATGATGGATGGCATGTCTGTCATCACTTTTTTAGAGGTCCGATATTTACGACTTCAGCTAAAGGTTTTCGCAGATAATGATATCTTTATGGAGGAAATAATAAAGAGTAAGGGGTAAGTAAGATGTTGGTAGTATTAGGTTTTTTATTTTTAAGTGCAGTGGTGTTACTTATTATTTCAATTCTTTGGTTCGTTATCAATCGTGCGCGGGGGAGAAAGGTGAAGCGTCCGTTACTTACGCTTGTTAGTAGTATCGCGGTGATGGCGCTAATGATTACGTTCTCTAACTGGATTGATTCAGATTATAATGTCACGAATCGCACGGCCGGAAATGATTTTTACGCATTACTTGATCAAGGCGAAGTGATGGAAGGAAAGACGTTGACCTTTACGGTTGATGAGAAAGGTGCGAGTGATGTGATAGGGATGTCTGCGTTCAAAGTCCCTTCTTCAGAAAAGTATGTGACCGATATTTTGTTAGCAGATGATAAGAAAACACAAGCGATTCACACGGGGGATACGGTGAGTGTGAAAATAACCCAAGTAAGTAATTTGATGGGGATTTATTTGATTAATGCCGAGTTGGAATGATTCAATCACAGTAAAAAGGTCTGGAACAGTTTTGTTCCAGACCTTTTATGATCGTTATGATATGATTTTAAAACATGCTCGCTTCAAATTTAATTTGATGCTCAGCTTCAGCCAAGATTTCTTGGGCATGCTCAGGATGGTGATCAATGCCTTCAATCACGACTTGTTTGGTATCGACAATCCCGATAAATCCTAAGATGTTGCGGACATATTGGGAAGCGAAGTCTTGGCCTTTGTACTGCCCGCCACTTGATTGGATGTGGATGGCTTTTTTACCTGTAATTAAGCCAACTGGACCCGTTTCAGTATATTGAAACGTCTTGCCGGCTTGCATGATAGTATCCATCCATGCTTTTAGACGAGTAGGAATATTTAAGTTCCACAAAGCATTAGTGATAATTAGTTTATCAGCCGCTAGAAATTGTTCTTGTAGTTCGTTAAAGCGTGCGACTTTCTTTTGTTGATCAGCCGTTAACGTGCTGAATTCTTGACCTGCTCGTAAAGCGTTCCAACCAGCTAAAAGGTCTTGGTCAATTTCTGGGATGAATTCATCGTACAATGACACCACTTCAATCGTATCTTCAGGATGTAGTGTTTGGTATTCGTTTAAAAAGAGCTCGAACATTTTGACTGAACGCGATTCTTCTCCAGTTAGTGGATGCGCTTTAATAGCTAAAATTTTTGACAAAAAAATCACTCCTAAGTTTATTATTCACTCAATTACTATACTAAAATAAGTAACTCGGAGCAATCAATTTGCTTTGCTAGCTTGGAGAAATATCCGAACATTCGAGTGGTTTTCAGGAAAATTTACCGGATAAAAATAAGAGTTTTATAAAAATATGATATACTATTAAAAAAATATGAGGGGGAGTTTATTAATGAAAGCTATTTTAACTGTTATTGGAAAAGACCAAGTCGGGATTATTGCTGGGGTTGCGCAAACATTGACTGGTTTAGAAATTAACATTTTGGATGTTTCGCAAACGATTATGGATGACTATTTCACCATGATGATGCAACTACAAATGCCACAAGAAGTTGATTTCGTTAAGACCAAAGAAGCTTTAAATGCGGTTGGGGATCAACTAGGTGTGAAAATTAGTATCCAAAATGAAGAAATTTTTCAAACAATGCATAAATTATAAGTTGGAGGTACCGAATGGAAACGAAACAGATTTTAGAAACGATTCGCATGGTGGAAGAGGAAAATCTAGATATTCGGACCATCACAATGGGGATTTCGCTATTAGATTGTATCGATGTCGATATTGAAAAAACGTGTCAAAATATTTACAATAAAATCACGACCAAAGCCAAATATTTGGTCAAAGTCGGCAATGATATCGAAGTCGAATTTGGGATTCCAATCATCAATAAACGGGTTTCAGTGACGCCAATCTCAATTGTGGCAGCAGCGAGCGGTGGCCAAGATTGTGTTAAAATTGCGAAAACGTTAGACCGAGCAGCCCAAGCAATTGGCATCAATTTTATCGGAGGGTACAGTGCCTTAGTTGAAAAAGGCTATCAAGGTGCGGATCTGGCTTTAATCAACTCGATTCCTGAAGCTTTAGCCGAAACGCAATTTGTTTGTTCATCCGTTAATATTGGTTCAACACGTGCCGGGATTAATATGGATGCGGTGAAATTAATGGGCGAAACGATTAAAAAAACGGCTGCAGCTTCCGATATGGGCTGTGCAAAGCTAGTGGTCTTTGCAAATGCCGTTGAGGACAATCCGTTTATGGCTGGCGCCTTTCATGGTGTAGGTGAAGCCGACTGTGAAATTAATGTCGGTGTGAGTGGACCCGGTGTGGTGAAGCGAGCGCTTGAAAAGGTTAAAGGCGAATCCTTTGATGTCGTGGCAGAAACCGTGAAACAAACAGCCTTTAAGATCACGCGGATGGGGCAAATGGTTGGTCGAATTGCGTCAAGTCGTTTAGGTGTGCCATTTGGGATTGTTGATTTATCTCTAGCGCCAACTCCGGCTGTTGGTGATAGCGTAGCGTTAATTCTAGAAGAGATGGGCTTAGAGTCTGTGGGAACACATGGAACAACGGCTGCGTTGGCCTTATTAAATGATGCCGTGAAAAAAGGTGGCGTGATGGCTTGTAATCACGTGGGTGGCCTGTCAGGTGCGTTCATTCCGGTTTCTGAAGATGCAGGTATGATTAAAGCGGTCCAAACGGGTCATTTGAACCTAGAGAAACTAGAAGCGATGACGGCGATTTGTTCGGTGGGCTTAGACATGATTGCGATTCCTGGCGATACCCCTGCTGAAACGATTGCGGCGATGATTGCCGATGAAGCAGCGATTGGTGTGATTAATCACAAAACGACTGCTGTCCGGATTATTCCGGCCAAAGATACCAAGGTCGGCGATATGGTCGAATTTGGTGGGTTATTAGGAACGGCACCAGTGATGCAAGTTAATTCAGCGAATTCACTTGATTTTATTCACCGTGGTGGTCGCATTCCGGCACCAATACATTCATTTAAGAATTAGGAGAGTTCGATGTTTAAAGATTATATTTGGGATTTCGATGGTACGCTTTATGATACCTATCCTGTGATGTTAGAAGGCTATATGAAGACCTTAGAAAACTTTAAGGTTGATGCTGATAGCCAAGAAGTTTATAAAATTTTGAAAGAGTCATCGTCTAAAAAAGTGGCAGAGCGCTACGAGTTAGAATTTGAACCATTTACTGACTTCTTCCATGCGTGGGAAGCCGCAGACACGCGCGTTCCGAATTCGTTTAAAGGCGCCAAAGAAGTCCTAGAAGCGGTGGTCGCTAATGGTGGGAAGAACTATATCTTAACCCATCGTAAAGTCGGTTCAACCAAAGAATTATTAGCCGCTGAAGGTCTGTTAGATTTAGTCGTTGAAATTGTTGGACCTGATAACAATTTCCCGCGAAAACCGGATCCGACGTCATTGTTATATTTGGTGGATAAATATGGGATGGATCAAGCACAGACGGCGATGATTGGTGATCGCACAATGGACGTTTTAGCTGGTGAGGCTGCGGGCGTGAAAACCGTTTTCTTTGATATTGATTATTTATTAGAAGGTATTAAGGCGGATGCGGTTACTCACTCAATGACGGACCTATTGCAATTAATTACAACGAAAGACTAATGAGTAGAAGTTGCGACATTTCGATGTTGCAACTTTTTTCTATAAGCAAAAACAATCATATATCATTACTTTTTCCAATTATTTTTTACTTAAAGATTCTGTTATTCTAAGAACAACAAAATTTTCAGGGAATGATAGTGGGGGAATATGATGAAAAATAAAAAAATTTTGCGTAAAATTGTCTTACATTCAGTCGTGGCTTTAAGTGTGGCGAGCTTTATTTTGCCAACGACAGCGCAGGCTGATAAAACACAAAGTATTAACGTTTCAACCAGTGGTGAGATTGCCACGTTAGATAGTGTTGATAGTGTGGACACGAATAGTTCCGATACAATCGGCCAAACAACAGAAGGGTTGTATCGTTTGGATAAAAAGGGCAAGCCAGAATTAGGAATTGCCAAAGAAGAACCGACCGTTAGTGAAGATGGGAAAACCTATACGTTTAAACTCCGCGAATCTAAGTGGAGTAATGGCGACAAATTAACAGCAAATGACTTTGTCTATGCCTTCCAAAAAACGCTTGATCCCAAGGAAGCTTCCGGAAGTGCGGATCAGTTAGATATCTTTAAAAATGCTCAGGCGATTCGTGAAGGCAAAGCTGATAAGGTGAGCTTAGGGGTCAAGGCGCTGGATGATGAGACGCTCGAAATTCAATTGGAAAATCCGATTTCTTACTTGCCACAAATTTTAGTAGGGACGCATTTTGTGCCCCAACCCAGTGAGTACGCCCAAAAATTAGGGGCTGATTTTGGGAACCAAGCGGACAGTTATGTTGGAAACGGCCCGTTTACAATTAAAGGTTGGGATGGGACAAATGAAAGTTGGGAATTAGTCAAGAATGACAACTACTGGGACGCAGAGAATGTCAAACTGGACACCATTAATGTCCAAGTCATTAAAGAGGTCGCCACGGGAGTAAAACTATTTGAAGATGGCCAGCTAGATTATACACCAGTTTCAGATGTATTTGCTGCTCAAAAGGCTGACGATCCGGAAGAACATTCAGTGGATAAAGCATTGGTTGGTTACGTTTCAGCTAATGAAAAACGCGAAGCAACGGGGAATGTCCATTTACGAAAAGCATTGTTACGTGCAATTAATAAAGAAGCGTTCACAAGTAATGTCTTGGCCGACGGTTCACAACCGTTAGATGGTTACGTTCCGACTGAAATTGGTGAAAATCCTGAATCAAGTGCTGATTTTCGTAGTGATAGCGGGAAGTTGAATCCTTATAATTTGAAAAAAGCTAAGAAAGAATGGAAAAAAGCTCAAAAAGAACTTGGTCAAAAAGAATTAACGTTGGAATTACTGAGTGCTGATACCGACGTAGCTAAGAAAACGGTCGAATATCTTCAAGGACAATTAGAAGAAAACTTACCTGGTTTAACGATTGAGGTCAAATCGGTGCCACTAAATAATCGGCTAGATTTACAAGCCGCTGGCGACTTTGATTTAGTCTTTGGAACATGGACGGGCGATTACGCTGACCCGTATGATTTCTTGAAAAATTATGCGAGTACGAGTGGGTTGAATACGGCGGGATATGCGAGTGATTCATACGATGATAAATTAGCCGTAGCACAAGGCGAGTATGCCAATGATCCGGAAAAACGTTGGGCAACGTTACTTGATGCTGAAGAACAACTGGTCAAAAAAGATGCCGCGGTCTTGCCGATCTATCAAGGTGCAGCAACGTATCTGAAAAGTGATCAAGTCAAAGGGATTAAGGTGTTAAATATCGGTCGAACAGTTTCCTATCGTTTGGCTCATCTTGTGAAAAAATAATAAACCAAGAAGCGAAATCTGAGTTTGAGATTTCGCTTTTTTTGCGTATAACGTGTTAAAGCACGAAAGAAGGCGTGAAGATGGAGAAACTAAAACAAGTCGTGATGGAACAGTGGCGGCTGTTGTTGCTTTTGTTGGGAATCAGTATTGGTTTGAGCGTGGCTGGCGGTTATCTGATGGCGAGTAACCAACCACCGACACCGACGAGTACTTCTTTTACGTGGGCGAGCACGGCGTCAACTAGCACGATAAGTAGCACCCAAGTAAGCACAACGGTGATGGTTGATATCAAAGGAGAAGTCAAACGACCGGGGGTCTATGAATTGCCCGTTGATGCGCGGGTGAAAGATCTGTTAGTTAAGGCATCAGGTTTTACAGCAGACGCCAATCAAAACGTCATTAATCTAGCCATGAAACTTGTTGATCAACAAATGCTCTATGTCCCGCATAAAGATGAAGCAACTTTGCCAGTGAGTGGCGAAAATCAGGGAACACAAACGAGCGCAGCGACGGCACTCGTTAATATTAATACTGCGGACTTGACAGAGCTACAGACCTTAAGTGGTATTGGTGAAGCCAAAGCAGCGGCAATTATTAGTTATCGCGAGGAAAATGGTTTATTTACTAGTATCGAAGAATTAACGGAAGTTTCAGGGATTGGGGACAAGACGTTGGAGACCTTACAAGAAGCAATTACCGTCAATTGAGGATAGCGCCCTTTGAAAACGAAATACCTTTGGAGTGTAGATGAGTAACGACCAATTCTTAGTTGAAAAATAATCGGATTCTATTAAAATAGAAGTAATAAGAGAGGTGAAGCAATGTCTAACCAAAGAATTCCTTGGGACCAGTATTTCATGGCTCAAGCAGTATTACTCGCTTTAAGGAGTACATGTACCCGTTTAGAAGTCGGTGCGACACTGGTCAAAGACCGACGGATTATTGCTGGGGGGTATAATGGTTCTGTCAGTGGCGATGTTCATTGTATTGATGATGGGTGCTATGTGGTTGAAGGTCATTGTATCCGAACCATCCATGCGGAAATGAACGCTTTGTTGCAATGTGCAAAATTAGGCGTTTCGACAAAAGATGCCGAAATTTATGTGACACATTTTCCTTGTTTGCCTTGTACGAAAGCCATTTTGCAAGCGGGAATCAAAAAAATTCACTATTTAAATGATTATCGCAACAACCCCTATGCCCTAGAGTTGATTGAACATGTCGGTGCCCAAGCTGTGCAAGTTCAATTAGAACCAAAGTATTTTGCGAAACTTTCATTTGGTGAACTCTATGAACAACCTGAGTAGTGAAAGCGGAACGAATTGGCTGATTTTTCCAAGTCTAGCCGTGGCGAGCTTCACCTTAGCATATTTATTACATCAACCATTACTTTATTTAATTACCGGCTATTTTATTCTTTTTCTATGCTACAAAAAGCAACTAGTCTTGTTACTAGCGGTGCTTTTTTGTAGTTTTTTTGTGTGGTGGCGAATTCAACAAGTCCGACCACCAATTGCAACAAAGACACAAACGGTGATGTTGCACGTTGTTCCTGATTCGATTGAAATAACTGGTGAACAAGTGAGTTTTGACGCGTACGATGAGCAAGAACGTCTCATACGCGGTTTTTATTACGAAAAAGATTTAGAGCTGCAACAAAAATGGCAACAACGTGCCTTAAGTCAAACGACCTTTTTGGCCAAAGGTTCATTGGCGTTAGGACGCCCGCAAAGAAATCGCCATGGGTTTGATTACCAAAAATACCTCGACCAAAATGGCTATGCCGGTGTCATCCAAATTAGTAAAATTATTAAGTACGGACCAGCGCAGAATCATTTTCCGTTTCATACGCTACGCAGTCGTTTTTTAACCCATCTAGAAAATAGTTTTCCCAAACATTTAGCGACGTATATCTTAGCGTTAGTTGCCGGTCATAAAAGTGAGGACTTTGAAGCCTTGCGTGCAGTCTTTTCAACGAGCGGTATTTTACATTTGTTTAGTATTTCTGGGATGCATGTTTTAACAATGATGTTATTTTTTAATTATGGCTTGCGTCGGCTAGGGTTTACCATTTTCGAGAGTTTCCTCCCCTTACTGATTTTATTAGGCACGTTGATTTTTTTATTTGGGAGTTCGTTAAGTGTTTGGCGTGCCGCCTTATTGTTTTTTGTTCAACTGCTATTAAAGACTAGTGGTCAAAAACGATCAGCGGTGGATTGTTTTGCGGTGGTCTTATTCTTGTTGTTACTTATCGATCCATTTGCTTTGCTCCAAGTTTCCGGTCAATTATCGCTGTTACTTTCTTGGGTTTTGATTTGTCAAAGTCATCAGGAGTTAGGGCGTTTTTGGCAGACGCAATGGGTCAGTTGGCTGATTTTACCGCTAATCTTAAGTTTATTTTATCAAACCCCGCTGATTGGGGGACTGATGACGTATATCTTCCTGCCGATTTGTCAGTATCTTTGGTTACCCTTATTTAGTTTTTTGGCACTGAGTTCGTTAGTTTTACCAATGCCAACCGCTTTTTTGCAATTCTTGACTTGGTGCTTGGAGCAAAGTGAGCGCGTATTAACGTTTGTGGGACAATTTCATTGGACAATCGGCAAACCACCGTTGTTTGTGGATTTAATTTGTATTATTTTGGCGCTGATTTGTTACCAGCAAAGACGTTGGGGGTTGAGCTTATTGTTTTGTCTCGTCCTACCAATCTTCATCACGCAACTGTCGCTACCAACGTTGATTGCTTTTGTGGACGTTGGCCAAGGTGATGCGATTTTGTTCAAAGCGCCTTTTAAAAAAGAAGTTGTTTTAATTGATACTGGTGGCAAGGTGAATTTTTTTAACACACCAATGCGCGCTAACGCTCAAACGACTTTATTGCCACTATTACAAGGAGAAGGCATCAATCAGATTGATACATTGGTGTTAACACATGGGGATACTGATCACATGGGTGATGTCTTAGAGTTGACCAAAACCATCAAGATTAAAGAGATTATTCTGGCGAAAGGTAGTCAGCAACACCCCAATTTACAGAAAATGCTACAACAATTACCAAAGCAAACGAATATCCGTCTAGTGACTAGTGGACAACAAATTGGCAATTATTTTCAATTTCGGGTGCTAGCTCCTGATGAGGAGAGTGCGGGGGAAAACGAAGATTCACTTGTCTTGCATACGACCATTGACAATAAAAACTTTTTATTGACTGGAGACTTAGGGATTGAGGGCGAACGAAAATTAGTGCAAAAGTATCCGCAAATGTCCGTCGATGTCTTAAAATTGGGGCACCACGGCAGTCGCACCTCTTCTGATTTGTCATTCTTACAGACCTTAAAACCAGAAGCCGCCATTATTTCTTGTGGCTTAAACAATCGGTTCAATCATCCGCATGAAGAAGTCCTCGCGAATTTAGCAACGGCTCAAGTCCCTTACTATCGAACGGATTTGCAGGGGATGATTTATTACGAGTTTTATCCGTGGCAAAAAATCGGCGCCATCCAATTTCTCCATCCACGAGACTAGCATTTCCATTTTCTACGTGGTAGGATATTTTTTGAAGGTGGGAAGCCATGAATACACAAGCGGCCATACAGGCTATTCAGACAGAACAATTAAAAAACATTTACTTAGTCTTCGGGACAGAAAAATTTTTACAAGAACAAATTCGCCAAGCGTTTGTCAAACGGTTAAAGGTGACCACGGATGATTTGAATTTTGCGCATTTTGACCTTGAGAAAGACTCGTTTCAGACAGTTTTAAATGAAGCCGAGGCGTTGCCGTTTTTTGGTGATCAACGCTTAATTTTTGTCGAGCGGCCTTATTTTTTAACGGCTGAAAAAAAAGCCAATTTAGTGGAGCAAGATGCAGACGGTTGGTTGCGTTATTTTCAAGCGCCAGTGGAATCAACCATCTTAGTGATTTTTGCGGCGTATGACAAGCTGGATGCCCGCAAAAAAGTCACCAAACAATTAAAGAAAGCCGCTGAAACAATCGATGTTCAACCACTAGATGAACAAAGTGTGCGTCGCTATTTGCAACAGACGATGGACAACGATGGCTTTGCGATGAAGCGGGGGACGTTTGATTTATTTTTGCGGTTAACTGATGTGAATCTAAGTAAAGCCATGCAAGAATTACAAAAAATTTATTTATTTGCTGGTGAGAAAAAGTCCATCACCGAACAAGAGTTAACCAAATTAATCCCCAAAACACTCGAACATGATATCTTTGATTTCACCGCCGATGTTTTAGCGGGGAACGTGGAAGACGCACTTAAAATTTATCAGGATTTATTGCTACAAGGGGAAGAAACGATTAAAATCAATGCGATTTTAATCGGGCAAGTGCGCTTGCTACTGCAAACGAAACTCTTAATGAAACAAGGTTACCAACAAGCGAAAATCGCTGAAACAATCAAAGTGCATCCGTATCGGGTGAAATTAGCGATGCAACAAGTCAAAAATTACCCCGAACGAATCTTAATTGAGTTGTTCGATGAGTTAGTTGAAAATGATTATCTCGTGAAGACCGGTAAGATGGATAAAGAATTTTTGTTCCAACTTTTTGTTTTGAAAACGGGGAGCAGGTAGACCGGGAAATAGCAAAGCGGCTAGAACATTCAATCCTAGCCGCTGATTGAATAAAACAAAAAAACAACGCGACCAAAAGGTAACGTTGTTTTTTATTTAATCTAATTATTTAGCAATTTTTTTGCTTAAACGAGATTTGTCGCGACTAGCTTTGTTTTTGTGGATTAATCCTTTAGTCTCAGCCATGTCGATAGCTTTAGAAGCTTCTTGGTATAACGCATCTACGTTATCAGCTCCCGCTTCAACAGCTTGGTCAAATTTTTTGATAGCTGAACGCATTGAGCTTAATTGAGATGAATTTTTTGCATTAGATGCTTCGCTTGTGCGAACGCGTTTGATTGCAGATTCAATGTTTGGCATTTGTATTTCACCTCCAAGTAAATATTATTATACGTGCGACGACGCGCGTATAAATCAACACTAATGATTATAACCAATCCAAGCGTAGTTTGCAAGACACTTGTAAAGAAAATTTACTTAACAACACGAAAAGCTAATTTAATTGGTCAGAGCATGAGTAATAAGTTGCTATCTTCAGAAAATTGTTTTTCAAATTTTTTTGTAGATAGTGCTTATTATCGATTGCTCTAATTCAATTAGCTAGCCAAACAAGAAATGCTAAAGAAACTAAACTTGCTAGGATACGGAGAACATAGCAATGACAACTTGAGACGAAAAATTAAGTTAGTTGATGATAGTATTTTAACCCTTGGCGAATACCAACGATAAAGGCAGTGACACCAACAATAATCATAGGGATCGCAACAATTAGATGGCGTAATGCATCGTCAGTCGACATATAGTAATCTTTATCGTCTGTCGGGATTAGTAAGAAAGAAATATCGTTAAAGAAGCCATAGAAATTAATTGCAAATACTACAAACCCAATCAGCGCTAAGAGCAACCAAAAAATGACGATGAAATTAGTCTTTTTCATGTGAATCGTCTCCTTTGTTAGTCAAAAGTAACGCAAATAATCTGCCCAACTGAAACTAGCTTCGCCTTTATTATAACAAAATCTCCCTTTTTTGTAATGAAGATCGTCTCAACGTGAAGATGGATAGAATTGTACAATCGCCAGGCTGTGGTATAAAATAAAGAAAAGATGCTGAGGCAAAAGAGGTGGAAACCATGCCAAATACACGTAAACAACTCCATTATTCCAAACGGTTACAAAAAATTTTAGTCGTTTTTAAAAAATATAACGTGATTCGCAATTTAACGAAGCAAGAAGATGCTCATGCTGTTTGTGAAGCGTTTGAAGCATTGGGGCCAACGTTTGTCAAAATTGGTCAAATGTTGTCAGTTCGAACCGATATTTTTGACCAACGTTTTGCTAATGGGTTACGTAAACTACAAAATCAAGTCAAAATTGATAATTTTGCCGCTGTCCAATCTTTAGTTGAGTCCGAACTTGGTAAAAAAATTAGTGATTTATTTCAGAGTTTTTCATCAGAACCGATAGCCTCAGCTTCGATTGGCCAAGTCCATCGCGCGCAGTTGTATTCAGGTGAACAAGTGGTGGTTAAAATTCAGCATCCAGGCATCGCTGAAGAAATTGAATCGGATGTCATTTTATTTAAAAAGGTTTTAAAGCTCGTTCGCTATGTGCCAGAAAGTAAGGTTTTTGACTTAAAGCAGATTGTCGAAGAACTCCAAGATAGTTTGTTAAAAGAGTTAGATTTCACGAAAGAACGGATTGCGACCCAAAAGTTTTACCAGTTAAATAATGGTTGGCAAGCAATTCGCTCCCCGCAAGTTTATCCTAATTATTGTAGTCAGAAAGTATTGACGTTAGAACATGTGCCAGGGGAGAGTATTCAAGTTTTACTGGAGCGTTCCAATACGGAAAAATTCACTGATGAACTGAGCGTCAAGGAGCAAAAAGAACTGTGTAGTCGCTTATTAGTGGAACATTTTATGAAAGAAGTCTTTATTGATGGTTTTTTTCAAGGCGATCCCCATCCAGGTAATATCTTAGTTCAGTCACAGCCAACCACAGCTGATAATTTCAGTTTTCAAGCCCAATTAAACGGACCAAATCCCAAGCTTACGTTTCAAACCAGTTTGCCACCTAAAGAATATCCCTTTACGATTGGGTTTATTGATTTTGGGATTACTGGTGTGATTGACGCCAGTACGCAAAATAGAATCATGGAGCTCTTTCAAGCGCTCTATACGAAAAACAGTCATCGCATTACAAAAGTGATTTTAGGCTTAACGGTTGAAGTGGGGCCGCATGATGATCATGAATTTCAACAAGAATTAACGACCTTTTTAGATCAATATCTCGATTTAGCGGCCAAAGACCTCGATTTAAAAAAAGTCTTAGCGGAAATGTTTAAAATTTGTCATCGCAACAACTTGCAGATTGATGCGAGTATTATTTTATTAATCAAAGCCTTTGGAATTTTAGAAGGCGTGATTAAAGCATTAAGCCCGGATGTCTCTTTGTTTAATTTGGCCAAACCGTTTATAGAACAATACTTCTTAGCGCAATTTGATTTGAAAGAAGAGTTCAAAAAAAGTGCGTTTGATTACTATATGGCGGCCAAACATTTGCCACAATTGCCGACTAGAGCCTTG
>JBKEDL010000033.1:0-18887 GCA_047975385.1 Enterococcus sp.
CAAGATTTACTTGATGAAATGAACCGCAAAGAACGCAGAATTTGGATTTTTTCTGCAGTCGCAAGTTCGGTGGTTATTATCGGTGGTGCACTGATTGGATTTGCATCATACGGATCACACCCTCACGAAGCGCAAAGTGTCACGCAAGAATCATCAACAACCACAACGAAAGAGCAGTCTAGCAATCAGACGGAGACAAGCGCTACCGCTACATCGACGACTGCTTCAAAAGCAACAACAAAACCAAAGAAAAAAGAGCTAGACTTGAGCGAACAAGAAGCCAAAGATTGGGTCGCAGCGGTTTTAAATCAAGAATTCACCTATTACGAGTTGCCTACTCAATATGACTTGACCGTGAGTACAAGCGTTAAAGACAATCTAGTCTATATCGACGCGTATTTGGGTGATTTGTTTAATGGCTATGCCGAGAGCTATCAATTCCGCATCAATGCCCAAGGTGAGTTGGAACAGTCGAGTACTAAGGTTGGCTGGAACCTGGTTTCGCCGGAATACATGAATATTTCGCAAGTCGATCATTTAGCGAAAATCGAACCTGAAGAAGACCTGTTGGCAGGGTATTCTGATTTGCAGATTGAGTATGCACGGGTGTGGTTGGCAATGTATGGAACGCCTAGACACTTTTCGGGGATGACAACGGAAATTGGTGTAACTGTTGAACCTAAGGGGACGCCGATATATGAATATTATGATGTAAGTGTCAACTACCCAATGGAAACCACCACATTATCTGACATTAGCGGTATAGATGGTGGGGGTGCGAACCTTATCACTTATGGAAGCAATCACGATGGCTCGATAACTGTATTTAATACAAGTGGTTACTGGCCTGATTTTGTTGGTGAAGAAGGACGTCGTTTCACACAATCAATTATAGATGATGCGTATGTGATGGATATTCCTGCAGATACAGATGAGAATGTTAAAGAGGTGATTGAGGTACTTGATTTTTAGTAAATATTGGTTTAATTGCTGGAAAGAGGATGAATCAGTTTCTATTTTCTTTGGCGTAGGTGCGAAATTAACAAATGATGCTTTTTATGATATAATCACATTGTAATTACAAATGGGAGGGGTAAGGATGAAGACTCGAAAGCAAGGTAATGCATTGGTAGTAACAATTCCTTCTAAGTTTGGTATTGAAGAAAATGTTGAATATATAGCTGTTAAAGGTGATAATGACTCAATTACATTCATTAAGAAAAAAGCGAATATTTTTGATGAGGCGTTCAAAAATGGTGAGGTAGTTGATGTTTCGCCAGGTTTCCCAGAAGAAGATGAACCAATTGGAAGGGAAATGATTTAATGGTGCGGAACATAAATGGCTATACTCCTAATCAAGGCGATATCATAATCATTAATTTCAATCCAAGCGTTGGAACAGAGATACAAAAAAAGCGTCCGGCGATTGTAACAAGCTCTAATCAATACAATGCGGTTACCGGGATGGTGGCTGTGTGTCCGATTACGAGTACGAAAAAAGATCATTTTATTCCTTTAGATAATAGTCATAAGACAAAAGGATATGTGAACCCATTGCAAGTTAAAACGTTAGATTATACTGATCAACGAAGAGCAGTTCGTTTTATCGAACGAGCAACATCTACTGAATTAGGTGAAGTGCTACAGATTGTAAAAATGATTTTTGATTTTGATAATTTGCTTGCAGAATAATCTTCAACAAGTAAAGATAATACCAAAACTTAATATTGTTAAATTACAAGAAAAGCCAGAGAAATCCGACCTCAATCGAGTTTCTCTGGCTTTTCTTGTTATCCTGACTTTTTCACCTGCAACGAATTCGCAAATTCCAACTTTCTTGCCGCATACGGCATCTGAATGCCATCTTCATCAAAGCGAGTCTTTAATCGTCCGCGTAGTGCACGCTCGACATTCCAGTTTTCGCCAATCTCACAATCACCGATGATACGAATAATCACGGCCGTTTCACCCAATTCTTCGACACCTTTGATTTCAGGGATGCGGATTAGGGCGGGGGTCTCTTCGTTAAAGACCTTCAATTCTTTATTAATCGAATCCATCGCTTCGTTGATATTTTGGTCATAAGCAATCCCGATATCTACTACAGCACGGTTGTAGCCTTTAGATAAGTTGGTGACGGTACGAATCTCGCCGTTTGGAATAATATAAAAATCCCCATCGATTCCACGAACCAAGGTTGTGCGCAAATTTACGCCTTCAACGACCCCGAGTTTTTCGTTAATCTCCACATAGTCATTCACCCCATATTGATCTTCTAACAAGATAAAGATACCCGAAACGATATCTTTGACTAGCGTTTGTGCACCAAACCCAATTGCAATCGAACCAATACTGGCAACGGCGAGTAAGCTTGTAACATTTACCTCAAAGACGATTAACAACTGATAAATGGCGATAAAGCCAATCCCAAATTTTGCTAGGTAGCGAAAGACACTTAGGAGAGTCGACCATTTACGGGACTTGTAACGTTTTTTCATAGTAGAAATGATTTTTAAAAGTACGTTAACGATTACAATCCACAAAACAATGATGATTCCAATGCGTAGTGCTTTTTGTGATAGCATCTCAACGATGGGTTGTTTAAAGATTGTTTGATTAAAAAACTCGTTCATGGAGCATCCTCCTTGTCAAACTGAATTCTTATGCTTTAAGTGTAACGAATTCAAAGGAGTTTGAGAAATCAAAAGTGCTACGCTTGAGAAGAGGTTCACTTCATTTTCTTCATCACCGCATCCAGCGAATCATGAATATAGATCGCTTCTTTGGTCGGTTCCCAACTTGTATCGTCTGAAAAAATGCTCCAATCGTAATCAACGATATCCGACCAAAACCACCAGAGATTGCCTTGTAAATCCTGAAAACGGGCGAAGTTAACGCCGACATAAGCGGTGGGCTCGGTAATCACAAAGCCACCACAAGCTTGGGCACGTTGTAACGTTTCATGCACATCTGTTACATAGATTTGCAAAAAGGCCGGCGTCTTGGGCCAAGTTGGCTTGCGTTCGGCAACGATAATGACGGTATCATCGACTTGCACTTCACTATGAATGATGGTGCCATCAGGGTCATAGGTCAGGACATCTTCATGGTGATCTCCGTTAAGAACCGTTTCGATAAAACGAATGACTTCAAGTGGCCGTTCGGTGATGATGACTGGATTGACAGAATTACGTCCGCTTTGATTGACAGTAAATGGTTGCTTGGTCATAAAAATCCCTCCGATAGTTTATTAAAATTGAACAGGTCTTATATAAAGGACTTAATGTAGCGTGTATTAAACCAAGTGTTATATTAATTAAAATGTACTGAATGTGTATTGGAGGAAAATATGGAAATTATTTTGATTTTAGTCTTGCTAGCAATAATCACTGGGTGGGGATTTTATTATCACCAAAAAAATAAATTCCTTTGGAGCAATTAGCAAGTCTAACTGAAGTTGAAGAACAAGCGTTGAGTGAAATCACGGATAGTCATTTGATTAAGCATCTTTCTGCTAGTATCCCTTCAATGGTGGAAATGGTAGCAAAAGTAGCTCAGAAACAAGGAGCTAAAGGTACTGAGTTGTATAAAGTAATTATACCGAAGAACGCAACTTTAACAAAATCAAAAGATATGGTTGGGGCTGTTCGCGGAACCTATCGCAATGGAAGTAAAATCGCTGGACACGCTAATTTAGTCAAGGTCGATCCAACTAAACTGAATAAAGCCTCTCAAGTTTCGGGTGGTGTTACTAATGTGATGAATGTGGCGTCCTTAGTCGTGGGGCAGTATTATATGGCTGAAGTGAATGCGAAATTGGAAACATTGAATCATGGAATTAGTAAAATTGGTGAATTTCAAGAGCGTGAATTTAAGTCGCGGATTATGTCCTTATTACCTCGGGTCGCGAAAATAACTAAATTCAGTTCAGAAATCTTAGCAAGTGAAGAATTGCGTACCAGAAAATTACAACAACTTGATAGTTTAGAAGGTGAGGCTACACAGCTATTACAGCAAGTGAATCTAGCTATTAATGAGTTGTCCCGAAAAAATAGTGAAATTAGTTATCAAAGGTACCAAGAGTTAATTCGCGAATTTCAGACATTGCTTAAGCAACAACAAATTATTTTTGCAACCTTAGAGCAGATTGGCCAATTGATGTACTTGCTCAATCAGGGAGCTGTTTCTGCGACGATGTGCTACTCGATTTATAACGTTTACTTAGAAGAGTCAAATGAAAGTAGACAAGCATTGAGTGAATGGCACCAATCACAAGTGGAAAGACTGAAAATCAAATTAGAGAAGAATCGTATCGAAAAATCTGGGCTAATCGGTGCAATCGCTAAGTTACCAGGTTTGGTTAATAATGATTTGAACTATGATCAATTGGCGCCAAAATTGAAAAAACAAATTACTACTCAATCAAAAAATAAAAAATTCATATTGACTGAACCTGATTCCGTATTTGAGTCAGATGTTCAACTCGTAGTGAAAGATGGAAAATATTATTATTTACCAGAAACAAAAGCCACTCAATAATACTTTTAAAATTGCTATTTTTTAATCAAAGTACTCCTTTCTTGTATTTTAAAAGGAGTACTTTTGTGTTGTTTGATGTATTTAGATAGTAAAAACGAAAGTTCAATTTTTGTGAGAAAAACGCCTTTCTTGCTATACTTGTTATAGGATAGTCAGAAGTGGCGTTGGGCTGTGTGTATTTTTTGCACCGATTGTAACCGTTATCAATAGGAGGAGTAAGCATGAAGAAAATTATCAATGAAACGCAGAATGTGGTCGACGAAATGTTAAACGGTTTGGTATTTGCTCATGGTGAGTTGGTTTATCGTGTTGATGGAACCGACGTGATTGCGCACAACTCAGAAAAAGCAAAACACGTTTCCATTATTTCTGGAGGCGGTAGTGGTCACGAACCAACGCATGCGGGCTTTGTCGGTGAAGGAATGTTAGCAGCGGCTGTTTGTGGGGAAGTCTTCACTTCTCCAACTCCCGATCAAGTCTTAGCCGCAATTAAAGCCGTTGATAATGGCCAAGGCGTCTTTCTGGTTATCAAAAACTATTCGGGCGATGTGATGAATTTTCAAATTGCGCAAGAATTGGCGGAAGAAGAAGGTCTTAAGGTTGATTATGTGATTGTGGATGATGATATCGCCGTGGAAGATAGTACCTACACGCAAGGTCGACGTGGTGTGGCTGGGACTATTTTTGTGCACAAAATCTTAGGACATGCGGCCCAAAGTGGTAAGAGTTTAGAAGAAATCAAAGCAATTGCTGATGAACTAGTGACCAAGATTCATACGATTGGGGTCGCCTTAAAAGCGGCAACGGTGCCAGCTGCGGGGAAACCGGGCTTTGAACTAGAAGAAGATGAAATCGAATACGGTGTCGGGATTCATGGGGAACCTGGTTATCGCAAAGAAAAACTGACGGATTCGAAAACGTTGGCGCAAGAATTAACCCATAAATTGCTGGATTCATTTGCAGGCTATGATGGCAAATATGCCGTCATGATTAATGGGATGGGCGGTACACCGTTAATGGAACAATTCATTTTTACCAACGATGTGCGCCAGATTTTAGCAGCAAAAGGCGTGCATGCCGAGCTTGTCAAAGTCGGTAACTTTATGACGTCGATTGAAATGCAGGGGTTGTCACTAACCTTGATGAAGTTAGACGATCCGTATTATTTGGAAGCTTTAAAAGCACCGGTTGAAACGATTGCGTGGTAGGAGGGATTTCATTGGAAAAAGAAAGTGCCTTAAAGTGGTTAACCTTGTTCAATGAACTGATTCAAACAAATAAAGGCCAGTTAAATGACTTAGACACGCCGATTGGTGATGGCGATCATGGGTCAAATATGTCGCGTGGGATGCTTGCTGTGATGGAAGCCTTAGAAACCAAAGAAGTTGCAGATGGAGCGGCTGTTTTTAAAACGGCATCGATGCAATTGTTAGCCAAAGTCGGTGGTGCGAGTGGCCCGCTGTATTGGTCGGCGTTTGCTGGCATAGCCAAAAATTTAACAAATGGCGCAACCCTTGTAGATAGTCTACAAGCTGGACTTGATGAAATCAAAAAGCGGGGGAAATCCGATGTTGGTGAAAAAACAATGATTGATGCGTGGCAGCCATTGATTCATTTATTGCAAGAAAATGTGGCACTAACGGAAGAGACGATTAACCAAATCGTAAAAGCAACCAAAGAGATCAAAGCGACGAAAGGCCGAGCCTCTTATTTAGGTGAGCGCTCAATAGGGCATATCGATCCTGGCGCGTATTCATCGGGATTATTCTTCAAAGCTTTACTTGAATCAGGGGTGATGAATCAATGAGCGAGTATGGCGTGATCATCGTTTCGCATGCGCAAAAAGTCGCGGCCGGAATTGTTGAGTTAATTCGTGAAGTCGCACCGGATGTAGCGATTACTTTCGTTGGTGGGACGGACGATGGTGGCATTGGCACGAGTTTTGAGCAAATCGCACAGGTTATTGCGGACAATCCCAAGGAGCAACTGTTCGCCTTCTTTGATTTAGGGAGTGCCAAGATGAATTTAGAAATTGCGATTGAAATGAGCGAAAAGCAAATCGAGTTGATGTCGGTGCCGATTTTAGAAGGTAGCTATACGGCCGCCGCACTTCTTCAAGCCAATGCTGAGAGTCAGTTAATCAAAAAAGAATTAGCAGTCATGCAAATCAACAAATAATAAAGGAGTGAGTAGTGTGTTGACAGAGTTGGTTGGTGAATTTATTGGTACATTGATTTTGGTGTTGCTGGGGAATGGGGTCGTTGCTGGGAATGTCTTGAAGCATACCAAAGAAGAAAATACGGGATGGGTCGCAATTACGCTCGGTTGGGGGCTAGCAGTCACAATCGGGGTCTATTGTGCAGGGTTTTTAAGTCCCGCGCAGTTAAATCCAGCGGTAACGATTGCGATGGCTGCAACGGGTAGTTTGCCTTGGGGATCGGTGGCGCCTTACATTCTCGCACAATTCTTAGGTGCGATGGTCGCCGCGATTCTTGTTTGGTTACATTATGCACCTCACTGGAAAGAAACGGCAAATGCGGGTTTAGTTTTGGCTTCATTTGCGACAGGACCTGCCATCCGTGATACCAAATCGAACTTTTTCGGTGAAGCATTAGGGACAGCGGTCTTAGTGATTGGGGTTATGGCGATTGGACCGAATAATGTTGGTGCTGGACTAGCACCGATTATCGTCGGGCTCATCGTGGTAGCCATTGGATTATCTCTAGGTGCGACTACCGGCTATGCGATTAATCCAGCACGTGATTTAGGTCCGCGGATCATGCACGCGCTCTTACCGATTGCCAACAAAGGGGAATCAGATTGGGGGTATAGTTGGATTCCAGTCTTAGGTCCAATTGTTGGTGGGACAGTTGGCGCGTTGTTGTATCAATTAGCACTGAATTTAGTCGCGTAATAACATAAGTAATTCTCGAACAAACGAATGAACAAACCGAACAATCGGTGTTCATTCGTTTGTTTTTTTAGTGGTCTTTAATTTTTCTTAAGAAGATTAGTAAGAAAAAGTCTAAAATAAAAGACCTTTCGTTTTAGTCGATAATTTAAATGATATAGTTGCTTGAAAACAGGGCTGGCGGAATAAATACGATTCTACGCAGTCATTGACGGAACAATTGGAGTATGAAGGTTTTACGACCGAGGTAGTTCAATATGCGATTAAGCAGTTGTTAGATTGAGGTTTTCACTTTTTTTAAAAATAAAGTCTAATATATCGTACTTATTGAACGGAGGTGCTAAATTGCTAGTAAGATAGAATGAGAAAAATTAAAAAATAATGAAGGTGATTATTTCATGTATTGCATGAGTCAAGAATTCGGTGAAATCCCAATGGCAACATCAGCTACAGTGGATGCCACCGTGAAAGCTGAGGAATTCACTCAATTTTATCATAAGCTACGGCTGCAACCAATTGCAGGGTGTCAGCAGACAGCTGAGAAGTATCAAGCGCTTATCAAAAGTTTAGAGCAAAATACGAAGAAGTTGTTGCATTTGCAACAAGAAACGGTTAAAGGGATGAAGAAGATTGAACACTTGGTTCATCAATGGGTCAACACACCAGATGAATTGGCGGAGTTGGTCAATCAGTTCTTAATTGAACTCGCGGAGTTAAACAATCAGGCGCCAGCAAAAATTCGGCTGCCAGAAGGGTTTAGCGAAATAACCAATCAAGAAAATGACACGTTAGTGGATGCGAGTGAGCACCTTGAAAATACCTTGATTAAATTTTCGCATAAAAATGTTGAAATGGTCGTCCTGGCGCGAGCAACCGAAGCACAGTTTGCTGCTGTGACGAAAGCCAGGGCAACATTAGCGGAGACCGATTATGCAAAATTTTCATCCGAAGAACAAAAACAAGCGAACGTTTTTGTCAATGCCAGTTTGAAGTTGGCGCAATTGCTGAATCAAGAATTGCTCCTAGGTGAGTAACCAGTCGTTAGCTACTAGTGTTGGGGTTGCTAAGTGAAAGTTGGAAAAGGGGTGATGAGGTGAAGCGTAATGAAGTTCATCGGCAAAAAAAATCATTTGTTCCACGGATTTTAATCGGGAGTGTTGCGTTACTTTCGGCCGTAGGGATTTGGGGGTATCGTGGATTGATTAACTATCAGCCCACAACACCAGCTCCTTCAAGCGAGGTGAATCGAATCAGCGAGGTAACGACGCCATCTGCAACAGATGAAGTAACGAAAGAAAATCAATATTTAACAACAACTTATTATGATCAAACAGGAACGTGTGCGCAACTAATCGCGCTTACGAATAACGAGTGGCAATTGAGTTATCAAACCTTAGAAGGAGAAGTTAGTGGGACGTTTACTCCTGAGTGGCAAACCGATGAAGAGCTAGCTGTTTCAGCCTCGACGTTTACCAAATCAGATAGTTATGAATTCACGATAACCATCAAAGAAGATTTTGAACACCCTTTGGACGAGCAAACACCGCTGATTACGATCGAGGTGTCTGATGGCGATCCGACACACCAACTTTTTTTAACCAATGAAGAAGTCGGTAATGCCTATCCTGAAATTTTAACTGGGGATTTGCGTGCGTTTGCCGGCTCGTATTCGAGTGATGCATACGAACAAGCGATTAAAGACTCGGAGTTTACGTTAGGAGGCTACCAACCAGCCGATTATTACACCAATAATACGACGAATTTTAATTCTTTAACAGCCGATGGTCAGTATTGGGAAGGGGCGATGCATGCCGCGTATTCATTAGATCCTGAGCAACTACCACAAGAAATCGCTGGTTGCTATGAGGTGTATCTGGTCGGGAGTAATGCTGTGGCGATTCCCGGGCAAAAAAGCAGTATTTTGCTCGTACCAGAAAATATCAAAGCGCCTGATGGGACGACCTCGGATGAAAAACGGATTTTTTCTGGCGTGGAGTATCAATTTAGTCTCCGTCCATACCATGATCATTGGTGGGAAGATAGGTAGGTCTTAAATATCAGACTTATTTTAAAAAATTAGACGTGTGATGTTAAAATAAATGTAATGAATATGCAGTGGTCGTTGGGGGGATGCCCGCTGCATATCACGACTATCTGAAAGAGAATAGCTCTTGAAAAGCTTGAGACGCTATTGATTTTGGAAATAGAATCACTAAAAGACATGCTCATCGAAAACGGCGGCTAGTAAGACTGTCGGTTCGATCAGTGTGTTTTTTTAGACTAAGGTTGCTAAATACCGCATGATTTTGTCGCTATCTTGATTTTCTAATTCATGAATAATGTGGACATAGGTTTCTTGGGTTGTGGTCATACTTGCATGGCCGAGGCGGCGTGCGACACTGGCGATGGAAACACCGCCAAAAAGCAGTAACGAAGCGTGAGTGTGACGCAAGCCGTGAATCGAAATGACTGGAATATCCGCTTGTTGACACAAGACTTTTAAACGACTGTTAACCGTCGAATTAAAGACACGTTTTTTTACGAAAATCGGCCACTCTGGAGGGAGCTGTTTAGTCAGTTGAGCAAACTGCATGCTGAGTTGCCAATCGATTTGGATAGTGCGCTTTGATGAGTGGTTTTTCGTTGGTTGAAATGCGCCTTGTTCTTCACGATAATTCCAAGTTTTTGTAACGATCAATTTTTGTTGTTGGAAATCAAAATCAGCCGGTGTGAGGGCTAAGGCTTCAGCAAAGCGTAGACCAGTTTTGGCTACTAGTAAAATGAACCAATCCCAATTGATGGTAGTAGCGAGGTTGAGTTGTTTGAGTAGTTGTTGCAGTTCGTATTGACTCAGAAATTTTGGTTTCTTCGTGCGCGGTTTCTTGCCCTTGATGATGACTTTGCGCGTCGGATTTTTGGCAATCAATCCTTCGTCGACAGCGTCCAGAATGGCACCTTTAAGCTGGTGATGAAAATCCAGCGTGGTTTGTTTTTCGTGGGTTAAGGCATAGTCATTTAGCAACTGCTGATACGTTCGGCGGTTAAGGTCTGAAAGTGTCAGTGTGGGTGCGAGTTCGGTGATACGTTGTAGACTCAGATAGTATTTTTTCAAGGTGACAGAACGGATGGCATCGACCTTATAAACTGTGATCCATTCGGCGAAGTATTGGTAAAACAACTGATTTGACGGTTGATTCATGAGAAACCCTCCTAAAAATTTTTTTAGTGCCAAGGTTATTATCTTAGGAAGGAATCTTCAAGCAAACCAATTCGTCTTTTAGTCGTTTTGCTCATTACTTAGTTAATTTAAAACTATCGTCAATTAACAGTTGAACTTCTGCAAGAGAGTGTGCAGCAGCTAAATTGATACTGAGCCAATGTTCTTTGTTCATGTGATACGCTGGGAAATAGCCTTCTTTTTGAATCAGCATACCGATTAATTCGGGGGCGACTTTGACGTCTAAAATGTCAAGCTCACCGTCACCTGAAAGGCCTAATTTGTCTTTGGGGACATTCATCAGTAACCCAAACCATTTTTGATTAGTAGGGTGGCGAAAAACGCGATAGTTAGGATACTGCCGGAAATTGCGTTCAGCTAAAACTTGATACGTCGTGGCGATATATTGGCTGACTTGTTCTCTAGTAATCATGTCAATCTTCCTTTCTGCAGATGGTTAAAATTAGTTTAGCATATTTAAGGTAACTCCTAGAACATCATTTAATCGGCAAAAAATCCTGAAGCCTAATTATGTCTCAGGATTTTTTGATCTAAGCTATTTTGTGAGTTATTTTGTGGCAAGTGCGTTTGAGTGTTGCTTGATGATTTTGCACCCATTCGCTACTCAAGATAGTGGTTAACACTAAGCCGAGCAATAATAAAAGTGCCAAACCAAGGATGGTTGAATGCAAGGTTGGGATATCTAAGACGCGTAATCCTTTGATAAAGAAACCTTGAAGCAAGTATGCAGCTAAGGTGTTTTTCCCCCACTTAGTGAAGAAGGTTGTCTTTTGTGGGACAAGACTTAAAAAGCCAATGGTTCCCAGTAACCCCAAGACTAGCATCACGAAGCGTAATAAGGCGCCAGTGCTCGGTGTTTGTAAAAATTCACTATAAGGTAACGAGCCAAAAACCCACGCACTTTTTAGTTGTTCGGTTTGCTGAACAAAGAGGTACAGTAGTGGTAAAAAGCCGATTGCTAGCAAACGACTGTTCATTTTTCGCCAATGAGTGACCTGTTCGTTGGATAAATAAAAACCAATTATGAAAAAAGGTAAGAAAGTAAAAGTTCTTTGGGCCGCGAGTGTTTGATCGAGGAACGGTAAATACCCCGCACCAAGACTCAGTAGTACACTCAAGGGGATTCCTTGAATCGGAGTCAGTCGTTTAAAAAGGCTTAAAGAAAGTTGCCACCAAAACAAACTGACTAAAAACCAGAGAGACCACCGTGGATTTAGGAAGTTCCAAGTGAGGGTGTCACTGACACCTATGAAGACGTAATAGATGCTATAGACAAACTGAAATACCAGGTAAGGAGCGCCGATTTTCCGTACCAAATTTTTCACAGAACCGCGTTGAGCGAAAGATTTAGCGAAAAAGCCTGAAATCAAGATGAAAGCGGGCATATGAAAAAGAAAGATAAAAAAATAGAGATTATGATACAGTTGATTGGTTCGAGTGAACGGTTGTAACAAATGACCGAGAATGACCAGAAACATCAACATGAATTTTGCGTTATCGAAAAATGGATCACGAATTTTTTGAGACAAACTAGACCTCCAATTATTAGTTACTTGCGAGCGGTAGACAGATTTATATCACTTATCCTAACAACTGATTGTGAATTTATCGCGATGTTTGTCTGAGGGTTGTATGATGAAAATGAGTTGACTATCAAAATTAAATAACGCTTTATTTTGAATCCGCTTTCTAAAAATGATATACTATAAAAAAATACGTTAACGCTAACTATCAAGGAGGGAATTGTATGAAAATTGGATCAACAAAAAAAGAGCTTACGCAAACGGTTAAGGAGTTAGATCGTAATTTGAATTTAGTGATTAAAGATCCCATGCTTGCGATGGAAACCAAAGAACGGTTAATCATTGTATCAACCTCAGCGATTTGTGGGATTGTAGCCGCACAACCAATTCCGTTTGCCGACGCCTTTATTCTTACTCCGGTACAGCTGTTAATGGTCCGGTACTTAGCTCACTTACACGGTTTGGATTATAAGGAAAATACATTGAGAGATATCTTATCTCAAATTGTTGCAGTCGTCGGGTGGGGGTATCTTGCTCAGCAGGGGATTCTAGGGTTGTATAAAACGGTAATCCCTTTCGCAGGAGCAGTGACGACCATCCCGTTAGTGTTTAGCGCAACAGGGATATTAGGTTATACGATTAGTAAGTATTTTGAATATGTTGCAACCGGAAAAGACCCTTCTGAGGCTGAGTTGCTTGCTTTGAAAAAACAAACTGCGCGTCAGATGAAGCGTGAACTAGGACGTTATTCCATTGGTGACATTAAAAATCAAGTGATCGCTCTTCCGAAAACTGCCCAAGAATATGGCGAATTCGTGGAGATATTTGATAAAGAAAATGATTTAAGAGATGAACAGGACTTTCAACTGCTTGTAGCCCGTTTTGCAAAGTATGAACACGGCTATTTCAGTGAAAATTTTTTGCAAGAGCTTTTTAAACTGAATGCTGAACAAGAGTTTGCTGTTGAAACGTGGATCAAGGAACTAGCGACGTCCGAAAAACAGGTTTCTGTTGGAAATAGAGTGTTGGAATCTAACGTTTATCAACTGCGTGTGGGGGATTTATATGTTTATTTTATTTATAATAAAAACTGTGAATTTTTAAGTATTGGTGATGAAGAATCAAAAGCGGCTGACGAAACGGTATTTAGAGTAGCCTACCCGGCTGAGGAACGTGATTACCAACTGTCGTTTTACGGTAATGATATTTATAAAAGGTTAGAGGAAGTTTTTAGGCAAGCCGAGTATGAGATTGATATTATCGCACCGTTTGTCAATCAAAATAGTTTTGAAAAATATTTTGATGCGTGTATAGAAGATGCCTTAAATAGAAACGTCACGGTAAAAATACTGTTTGGTTTTGGTGATGGAAGAGGCTATTCCGAGCATAATGATCGTTTGAGTAAAACGAAAGTCGCCATGAGAAACATCGAAAAGAAATTCGAACGCTTCTCCAATTTTGTAGTGAAACAAGATAGCACGCATATCAAAGCTGTAATCGTAGATGAATCTTACTATTTCAGTGGGTCACTCAATATTTTTTCACGAGGCGAGATCATCAAACGCGCTAATGCTGAAGAAGAGCAGATGGATCAAATTTTGGATAAAGATAGAATCAAAGCGAAACGTGCCGAGTTAATTGATTTTTAGCGATTTCGTTCGTTAGTTAACGTATAGTTATTAGTTAATGTTATTTAATTTGAATAAACTTGCGCGATGTGGTTTGTTTGTGATAATATATTCAATAGTGAGAGCGAAACTATTGAAAAGGATGTTGTTAGATGAAAACGGTGTTAAACGATGGGACCAAAGAAACCGAAGAATTGAAAGGGTTAGTTGCAAAATTGGTTGCGCAACACTTAGGGCACGAGAGTCATTCAACCGAGTTAGTCACTGGTGAGGTGGACGAGTTAACAATTAGCATGAAAATGTACTTAAAAGATAGTCAAGCACCGGTTGTTGTCAATTTGGATGCAACCCAACTGTTCGTAGCAGAGGCAACCCCAAAATTAGCTGTATAAGCGTATGAGACACTGCACATGACTTGTGGAGTGTTTTTTTTTTGAGGTGAATAAAAGAGGTGAGTGTTTAAACAAGAACGATTCGTGAATTTTTGGCTAGACGATTCGCAATGTGGTTGCTTTACGCCACCAAAAACGGTATCCTAATTGAGATATCATGAAGGAGGAGTATTTTACATGTTAGAAACGTCTTTTTTGAATTACGAGTTTGCAAATCCCTTAATGAATGCCTCAGGAGTTCATTGTATGTCTGTGACAGAACTGGATGAGTTGAAAAATTCTGCAGCTGGTGCGTATATTACGAAGAGCTGTACCTTGCAATTACGCGAAGGAAACCCCGAGCCGCGTTATTTTGACGTCCCATTAGGAAGCATCAATTCGATGGGGTTACCCAATAACGGTTTTGATTATTATTTAGATTATGCAATTCGCTATGAAAAAGAAGAAAAACGCCCCTTGTTCTTTTCGATTGCTGGCATGAGTGTGGCTGAAAATGTTGAAATGCTTCAAAAAATTCAAGCGAGCGATTTTACTGGCGTGACGGAATTAAACTTATCGTGTCCCAACGTCCCTGGGAAACCGCAAGTTGCTTATGACTTTGAATTAACCGAAAAAATCTTAACGGAAGTTTTTGCGTTCTTCACGAAACCACTGGGTGTTAAATTACCGCCTTATTTTGATTTGGCGCACTTTGATACGATGGCAGCTATTTTAAATAAATTCCCTTTAACGTATGTGAATTCCATCAATTCAATCGGGAACGCCTTGTATATCGATGTTGAAAATGAAGCCGTTGTGATTAAGCCTAAAGATGGTTTTGGTGGGATCGGTGGCGAATACGTGAAGCCAACAGCGCTAGCCAATGTGCGTGCTTTTTATACCCGCTTAAATCCAGAAATCAAAATTATTGGTACCGGTGGGATTGTGACTGGTCAAGATGCGTTTGAACATTTATTGTGTGGCGCAACGATGCTTCAAATCGGCACGGAGTTACACAAAGAAGGTCCAGCGATTTTTGAACGGGTGGCCCAAGAGTTAGCTACGATTATGGAACAAAAAGGTTACCAATCAATTGATGAGTTCCGTGGGAAACTAAAAAGTATTTAAATGTTTAATAAAAAGAGTGTCAGGCAGCGTATACATGAGTGTAGGCTGCCTTTTTTGCTGGGGTTTGATTTTTTTTCAGACAATTCTTGATATTTGTGTGAATTTAATGCAAAGTGTGAGAGCGAATTTAATTATTGTGATAAAATAAGTTGAAATTCTGGAAAGGAGAAATAGGATGAAAAGAAGAAATAGCCTTCAATTACGAAAAGCTTTGGCCGCATTTAGTGTGATTGTCATGCTTTTTTCACAAAGTGCACCGGTTATTGCCGAGACAATTGTCGATTCAACGAGTGAAACCACACAAACAAGCACTATAGCTAGTGATACTACAACATCAACGAATGAAGTAACTACCTCGACTACGAGTTCACAACCCGATACGGAGGTTGAAACGAGTGTTGAACCAACTGTTCCGCAAACGGATAAAACAACGTTACAAGCCAATTATGAGTTATTAACCGCAGCGATTGCGAATGAAGCGAGTTACACACCGAACTCTTATGCAAGTGTTGCAGAACAGTTAACAAGTTTAGTAACCACGACCGAGGAATTGTTAAACGATCCGGCCGCAACGCAAGCCGATGTTGATGCAACGAATGCAGCGATTACTGAAGCTTTGGGACAATTAGTGCAACAAGCGGATAAATCAAGCTTAGCTGCTACTATTGAACGTGCTCAAAGTTATCAGCAAGCCGATTATTCGAACGAATCATTTACTGCATTAACGAAGGCGTTAACAGCCGCGCAAGCAGTCAATCAAAATCTTAATGCGACAGCTGATGAAGTCGCTAAAGCTCAAGCTGATCTGACAGCAGCGATGGACGGTTTAGTTAAAGTGGAAATTCCCGTAGTTAGTCAACCGGAATCAAAACCAGAATCAAAACCAGAAACGAAACCGTCAACTTCACAAAGTTCTAGTGAAAAGCCAACGACAAGTAGTTCAAGTCAACCGGTGCAAAAACCAACGACTTCTACTGCAACAAGTAGTACGTCAACAAGCAGCACTGCTACAAGTACTACCAAGAAGTCGGAATCAACGAGTGCTACCAAGGAATCGGCCGCACCATCAAGCAGTCAAACAACAACGAGTTCTTCAACGAAGGTTGCAGCGAAAAATAGTTCGACGAGCCAAGGGTCAGATCTTGCGGCTAACCTTGATGAGAGCTTAGCCGTGGATAGCTTAACGGCCTCAAACTTAAATGGGTACGAATTGCCTTTGTTGTCTTCTTTTGAAGATGAACGTCAAGCAGCAATCATTTCTGAAAGTTTGAAATTACTAGGGGAACCTTTTAAAGTGGAAAAAGACGACGCAGGCTACACCAACATTGATTTTCCGGTGGCGGTCTTTGACAAGGTCTTTGATGAAAACCTTGGTGATACATATCAAGATTTAGAAAAATCTGGTGAAAAAGTGAAATTAGATGAAGCGCAACCGGGTGATTTATTGTTTTGGGAAACCGATCAAAAGGTGAATCAGGTCGCAATTTATCTAGGTCAAGGGAAATATATCTTAGCCACTGATCCAGTTGAAGTTGCGGTATCTGAGTCGGCTGATGATGAGGATGAAGCAGAAAAAGCAAACGAAGACACAGAAGGAACAGAAGTACCAGCGGGTGTCCAAATTCGTCAACTAGTAAGTTACGATTCCGAAGAAGAAGCAATTGTTTTAACTGAAGATGATACGGATGAAGAACAGGCGTTTGAAGAGCCGAGTTTTGCTGTTTCAAACTATGAAAAGTTTGAATTAACTGAATACGGTCAAGAATTGATTGACAACTATGCGGCGAGTCTCGAACTAACGGCTAATCCTCAAACCGAACAATTTATTGACTCGATTGCCGAAGATGCGCAAGAGCTCGGCCAAGAATACGATGTGTTTGCTTCGGTGATGATTGCCCAAGCTATTTTAGAAAGTGGTTCGGGGACAAGCGGTTTAGCAAGTGCACCTTACTACAATTTATTTGGAGTGAAAGGCTCGTATCAAGGTTCATCCATTGCGATGGATACGCTAGAAGACAATGGTGCGGGGTCAATGTATCAAATTCAAGCATCATTTAGAAGTTACCCAGGGTATAAAGCCTCATTAACGGATTATGTAAAATTAATTCGCGGTGGTGCTGCGGGAAGTGAAAGTTATTATAAAGACGCATGGCGTTCAGAAGCGAAGAATTATCTGCAAGCGACCGAGAGTTTAACCGGGAAGTATGCGACGGATACGCAATACAACAATAAATTGAATTCAATTATTGCGACGTATCATTTGACGCAATACGATGAATTACCAACCGAAACAGGAGTTGTGATTCAAAGTCGCTCATCCATTCCGACGTATTATCGTGAAAAAATGGTTTATCCAGATTATGACGGTGTCAATTATAATACTTCGGGTTCTTATCCAGTCGGCCAATGTACATGGTATGTCTATAACCGAATCACCCAATTAGGGGGCACGGTGGATGAATTCATGGGCAATGGTGGTGAATGGGGACAAAAAGGAGCGAAATTAGGCTATAAAACAACACAAACACCAAAAGTGGGGTATGCAGTCAGCTTCCATCCAGGAGTAGCTGGTTCAAGTTCTCAGTATGGCCACGTGGCGTTTGTTGAAGCTGTGGGACCAGATGGTATTTTGGTTTCAGAAGGGAATGTTGTTAGTCCAACGACCGTTTCTTATCGTGTAATCCCGAATAGTATCGCGCGTTCAAGTAATGTCACTTACATCGATCCTAAATAAGTTTTGCTTCTGAAAAATTGTCAGAATCAGCGGGAAAAAGCTTGTCTCTTTCGCGGAGTCTTGCTAAGATGTGAGTGAAGGATGGTGCCATGATGAAAAAACGTTTAAAGAAAAAACAAGCTTACAAGAATTATATTCAGGCCATTTTTAATGGTTACGAAGAAATGATTACCAACCCAGAGTTGAAAAAATTAACATTTACGTATTTAAAAGAAGAAACCGTTATTTATCGTGATGACGAAAACTTAATTCGTTTTCTAACGCATGATTTAGAAGATTAGTTTCTATTAGTAAGAGGGATTCCGTTGTGAATCCCTCTTTTTATTTGGTGTGAAAACAGATAGACCAATTGAAAAAAAGCTAAGTTTAGTGTTGACAGTAAAAAACTTAGGTGCTATGATAATCAGGTTGTTTCAATTGATATTTCTTTTTTAATTTTTTACAGAAAAAAGTTGAAAAAAGTGTTTGACTTTCAATTATTTTATTGTTAAGATAACTAAGTCGTCAAAAAACGACGTCAACTAACCTTGATAAATCAACAAAAAAGATTTAAAAAGTTATTGACAAATAACAAGTTAATCGTTATGATGACTGAGTCGCTAAAAACTTCTGCTAAGAAGTAAAAAACTTTTTGAAATAATGTTTGACAAATGGTTGTTCAACTGATATGATATAAAAGTTGCTAACGCGACAAGGTAGACCTTTGAAAACTGAACAAAGCAAGCAAACGAACCAAGGTGTAGTTGTTTCTCCAAGAGAAACAAATTACATTTGCAAGCAAGACGCAAGCAAAGTCATTTTTGACAAAAAACGAG
>JBKEDL010000059.1:0-9925 GCA_047975385.1 Enterococcus sp.
TTACTTTTTAAGCTCGGAGGGAGGGAATTAACATGTCAAAAACAGTCGTTCGCAAAAACGAATCACTTGACGATGCTCTTCGTCGCTTCAAACGTTCCGTGTCAAAAGCGGGTACTTTACAGGAATCTCGTAAACGTGAGTTTTACGAAAAACCAAGCGTAAAGCGTAAGAAAAAATCTGAAGCAGCTAGAAAACGTAAAAAATTCTAATTTCTAGTCCTTCAAGAATTGGGGCTGGTAGTGTGTCACTACTAAGTACACTGAATGATGACATGAAGACAGCGATGAAGGCCAAAGACAAAGAGACTTTGCAGGTGATTCGTATGTTGAAAGCATCGATTCAAAATGAGCAAATCAAACATGGTCCAGGTTATGAATTAAATTCAGAAGAAGAATTGACAGTTTTATCTCGCGAGATGAAACAACGTCGTGATTCTTTGGTCGAATTTGAAAAAGCAGATCGTGAAGATTTGGTAGAAAAAGTGAAAACTGAAATTACAATTGTTGAGAAGTATCTTCCAGCACAATTAACCGAAGCCGAGATTCGTCAAATTGTTGCTGATGCAATTGATAAAACTGGTGCAACTTCATCGAAGGAATTCGGTAAAGTTATGGGGTTAGTGATGCCACAAGTCAAAGGTAAAGCTGACGGAAACCAAGTGAATGCGGTTGTAAAAGAACTATTACAATAATTTCGTCTTTCGTCGCAGACTTTGTGTCTGCGACTTTTTCTTTCTTTAAGAATTTTTGACAAGGGAATCCTTGTTTTTTTTTTACCTTTGAATATGGTATGATTGAGGAAATAAAGCTGAAGGAGATGCGAGTTTGACCGAAGAAAATACTTCTTTAGAAATCTATTTAGCAGCCGAAGATGATGCGAGTTTGCTATTAGGTTCTCACGATAAAAATATTAAATTGATTGAAGAAAATACGGGGACGATTATCAGAACCCGAGGGGAAACGATTCAAGTTACTGGTAGTTCAGAAGCGGTTTTATTAGTTCAAAAAATTATCCAAGTTCTGCAGGAATTAATCAAGCGTGGAATTAATTTAGCCACACCTGATGTGGCGACGGCTATTAAAATGGCCAAAAAAGGGACGCTTGCTATTTTTATTGATATGTATGAAGAAGAATTAATCAAAGATCGGACCGGAAAAGCTATTCGCGTCAAGAATGCGGGCCAAAAAACGTATGTGACGGCCATTAATCGTCGGGATGTGGTCTTTGGGATTGGGCCTGCTGGAACAGGGAAAACATTCATTGCGGTAGTGATGGCGATTGCCGCTTTAAAAAAAGGGCAAGTGCAAAAAATTATTTTAACCAGACCTGCAGTTGAAGCCGGTGAAAGCTTAGGTTTTTTACCTGGTGATTTGAAAGAAAAAGTTGATCCCTATTTGCGACCCGTTTATGATGCGTTGTATCAAATTTTTGGCGTCGAACACACCAATCGTTTGATGGATCGCGGTGTGATTGAAATTGCTCCGCTGGCTTATATGCGTGGTCGAACATTGGAAGACGCTTTTGTGATTTTGGATGAAGCTCAAAATACAACTATCGCGCAAATGAAAATGTTTTTAACGCGTCTAGGGTATAACTCAAAGATGATTATTAACGGAGATACTAGTCAAATTGATCTGCCTCGTGGTGTTGTAAGCGGCTTAGTCAATGCAGAAAAAACACTGCAGGCGATTAAACGAATTGAGTTTGTGAATTTTGAAGCTGGGGACGTTGTGAGACATCCGGTCGTTGCCGAAATTATTCAAGCTTACGACAAAGCCGAGCTAAAAGCCAACGATTAGTTGTTAAATTTGGAGGTAGCACCATGATTATTTTACCCCTACGAAAGATTCGTGAGAAACTGGGGCGTTTTTTTGTCCCTTTAGTTTTAGCTGTTTTTGCGATTCTGATTTTTGTAATTATTTTTCCTAGTGTGAAACCTAAAAATGTTGATTATCAAGAAGGGCAGGTTGCAACAGAGAACATTCGTGCCAATAAAACGGTCGAAAATACGATGGCAACCGATCAAAAACGGCGGTTAGCAGCTGAAGCGGTAACGCCGGAGTATACGTATCAAGAAGATCTGGCTCAGACGCAACATGAACGCATTGAGCAATTGTTTACGATGATTGAACAAGCCCGAACAACATTAGATAGTGAATATGAAGAGAAAGTAGCTGCCGCCCAAGATGGTGAATCAGTTACCAAACCGACAACGGAAGAGTATGTTGCGGCTTTAAAGAAAGAATTTGAAAATCTAGATGATGATTTAGTTGAATTTTATCAAAGTATTCCTAATCAGTTCTATCAAATTGCTTTTAGCCTTTCGAGTGAGGAATTAGCGGTTGTTGCCGATGAAAGTTTAGCCATTATTGATGAACAAATGGCTAACCAAATCCGTGAAAGTGATTTGGAGTCGGTTCGAGCGGATGCTGATCAAGAAATCGAAGCACTCGATGTTACGTCTGAACAACAATTATTGATTACTTATATCGTTGACTCAACGATTGTGGTTAATAATTTTCCGAATGAAAAACGAACCGAAGAACTGCAAGAAGAAGCTAGAGCGGCCGTACAACCAGTGATGATTTATCAAGGGGAGATTATTGTTCGTGAAGGCTCACAAATTGATGCGACGGCGATTGCTAAATTAAAGTTGCTCGGTTTGACTAGTCAGACCACCTCATTATTTGCGATTGTCGCGATGGTCATTGGAATTATTTTGCAAGTAGCTGTTTTAATGTATTTTTCAAAACAATTTCCGATGGAAGTTGGAAAGACCAATTTTATCGTCTTTTATACCGTTTCAATGTTTTTGAGCATCGTAATGATGAAGTTTTTCCAAGTGTTTCAAACCGAGTTAATTCCTTATATTCCACTATTTTTCCCAGCAGCTTTTGTCCCTTTAGTATTAAATATTTTTGTTAATCGTCGGACAGGGATTATCGCGGCCGTTTTTCAGGTGATTTTTGCTCTGTTCATTTATTACAATGCGATTGGGACCAATTTGTTGACGACGATTCTCATGACCTATACGTTTTCGGGGTTAATGAGTACGCTTGTCAAACGTGAGCGCATCTCAAAACAAGGGTGGCCGGCTGTTGTTTGGTTGATTGTTTTGCCGTTCTTACTAAATCTCATGATGATCGCTTTTCAAGGGATGCCAATTACGGATGGAACAACGTGGGTAACAATTCTTTGTGGTTTTACGGGAACCGTTTTTTCATTATTGTTAACGATGGGCTTACATCAATACATCGAATTATTAATTACCGATGATAGTGAAATTGTCTTAACCGAACTCAGCAATCCGAACCATCCGTTGTTAAAACGTTTGTTAGAAGAGGCCCCTGGGACGTATCATCATAGTATGATGGTCGCCAATCTTAGTGCCAATGCCGTTGCGGAAATTGGTGGGCGTAGTTTATTAACGCGGGTCGCGTGTTATTATCATGATATTGGTAAATTAAAACATGCCAATTTTTTTGTGGAAAATCTTCCTGCGGGTGCAGAAAATCCGCATAATTTTTTATTACCAAGAGATAGTAAACAAATTATTTTTGGTCATGTGATTGATGGGACGCAGCTTTTAACGGATGAAAAAATGCCACAAATGGTGATTGATATTTGTCAGCAACATCACGGCACCACACTAATGAAATATTTTTATGTCAAAGCCCAAGAACGGAATCCCGATGTGACGGAAGCTGAATTTCGCTACCCGGGGCCAAAACCACAAACTAGAGAAGCGGGTGTGATTAATATTGCGGATAGTTGTGAAGCAGCTGTGCGTGCGATGGAAAACCCAACCAACAAGAAAATTCAAAAATTTGTGCATAATTTAATTGTCGATCGGGTGCTAGATGGCCAATTGGTCGATACGGGCTTAACCTTAAAAGAAATTGAAAAAATTGAAAAATCATTAGTGAATGGCTTATGTAGCACGTTCCATTCGAGAATTAAATATCCGAAGATGCAATCAGAAGCAGAGCGGATGAAAGAAGAACAAGAAAGAAGCGAAAATTAATGGATATTACCTTTATGGATGAGACCAATCAAGTTAGCGCCGATAAAATCGGTGAGATTGAAGCGTTACTCGAGTTTGCTGCAGCGTATTTAAAATTGACTGAAGATACTGAGATGTCGGTCACCTTTATGGACAATGCAGCCATTCAAATTATTAATCGAGACTATCGAGGAAAGGATGCACCGACTGATGTGATTAGTTTTGCTTTAGAAGATGAAGGTGAAGATGAAATGCCGGTCATTTTTTTAGATGAAGAAAATCCCTTGCCAAGAGAATTGGGAGATTTGATGATTTCGGTGGAGCGCGCCAAAGAGCAAGCAGCTGAATATGGTCATAGTTATGATCGTGAAATCGGCTTTTTAGCCTTACATGGTTTTTTACATTTAAACGGCTATGATCACATGACTCCTGAAGAGGAAAAGGAAATGTTTGGTTTGCAAAAGGAAATTTTAGACGCTTATGGATTACAACGATAGAAATATTGAAAAAAACAAACGCTTCATTACTTCTGTTGAATTTGCATTAACGGGGATTAAGACTGTTTTTGAAGAAGAACGTAACATGCGTAAACATGTAGCCAGTGGGATCGTGGCTTTAATTGCCGGGTTACTTTTTCATTTTAATGTTATCGAATGGTTGTGGTTGTTACTGGCAGTCTTTTTGGTTATTTTAGCAGAAATCATTAACACCATTTTTGAAAATGTTGTCGATATGGTAACGAATTATCATTTCCATCCGATTGGTAAAAAAGTCAAGGATATGGCAGCTGGGGCAGTGCTAATCACTTCAGTTTTTTCGGTAGTCGTGGGAGCGATTTTATTTGTTCCGAAGATTATTCACTTAATTTTTAAATAAAGAAACGAGGATACTTATGACAGAACATAAATCAGGCTTTGTGGCGATTGTTGGTCGCCCGAATGTCGGCAAATCAACCTTATTAAATCGGATTGTTGGGCAAAAAATTGCTATCATGAGCGATAAAGCTCAAACGACTCGTAACAAAATCCAAGGCGTTTATACAACGGATGACGCACAGTTAGTCTTTATTGATACACCAGGGATTCATAAACCTAAAACACGACTTGGTGATTTTATGGTTGAAGCAGCCTATAGCGCTTTAAGAGAAGTTGATGCGGTCTTGTTTATGATTAGCGCCGATCAAAAACGCGGCAAAGGAGACGACTTTATTATTGAACGCTTGCGCCAAGTAGATTCACCAGTTTACTTAGTCATTAATAAAATCGATAAAGTTCACCCGAATGCGCTCTTAGAAATTATTGATGATTATGCAAAACAAATGGAATTTGCACAAGTCATCCCTATTTCAGCAACTGAAGGAAATAACTTTGAAACGTTAATGGCGACCTTGGTTGATGAAATGGATGAAGGGCCGCAATATTTCCCGGAAGATCAAATCACGGATCACCCAGAGTACTTTGTTGTGGCTGAATTAATTCGAGAAAAAGTATTGTTACTTACTCGTGATGAAGTCCCACACTCGGTCGCTGTTGTTGTCGATTCAATGAAGCGCAATGAAAATGACAAAGTGCACATTCAAGCGACAATTATTATCGAACGTGATAGCCAAAAAGGCATTATTATCGGTAAAGGTGGTAAAATGCTCAAAGTGATCGGTCAAAAAGCTCGAGTGGATATCCAACATTTATTGGGGGATAAAGTTTATTTAGAACTTTGGGTAAAAGTCCAAAAAGATTGGCGCGATAAGAAAAATTATCTGCAAGATTATGGTTATAAAAAAGACGAATATTAAACCCTCAAAAGCTTCATGGTTATTGCAACCGTGGAGCTTTCAATTTCTAGAGGAAGGAGTGAGATGAATGGGATTTGGCGAAACGGAAGGATTAATTCTTTTTTCAAAGGATTTTAAGGAGAAGGATAAGCTCGTGAAGATCTTTACTGAATCGGCAGGCAAGCAAATGTTTTTTGTACGCGGCGTTCACAAAAGGAATAGTCCGTTAGCTGCGGCCATTTTAAATTTTACTCAAGGGACGTACTTTGGGGAGTTGAAAACTGAAGGTTTGTCCTTTTTAAATGGGGCTAAAAATGTTACTGCTTTGCGCAAGATTCAAGAAGACATCTTTTTAGCCGGCTATGCTACCTATATTTTAAATTTAGTTGATGCAGCCATTGAAGATCGGGTGTACGATCCGCATCTGTATCAATTTACCAAAGAAGCGTTATTGATGATTGATCAAGGGCGTGACCCGGAGATCATCACCAATATATTTGAAGTGCAACTTCTCAATCGTTTTGGAATCGCACTCCATTGGGAGAACTGTGCCGTTTGTCAAGAAACAAAAGGGCGCTTTGATTATTCTTCAAAATACAATGGTGTGCTTTGCGAACGCCATTGGTCACAAGATGAAAGACGCTACCATGCCACACCCAAAAGTATTCACTTTTTACGCATGTTTGCAGCCATTTCGTATGAACAAATTGAATCGATTCATTTACAAGCTGAAACCAAATTAGAAATTAGAAAAACCTTGGATTTGATTTATGATGAATATGTTGGAATCAATCTACGTAGTAAAAAATTTATCGATCAAATGCATTCATGGGAAGGACTATTAGTAAATAAACAAGAAGATCATGAGAATCCTTAGGGAACGTGAATTTAGGATTGACAAACTTAGGGTAGAATCGCTATGATAGAGGTAATTAAATATGTACGTAGAACAAATTTAGAAATGAGACAATCAGTCAAGCGAACTTGGGATAGTGGCAGCCAAGTGTGATTCTTATTTTGATGGCATTTGGGAGTGCACTAATAACGAAGCTGCCGATTTATCGGAAGTAGGGTGGAACCGCGAAACTATTCGTCCCTATGTTTGTCTAGGACAAGCATAGGGACTTTTTTGTATGTAATCGCTAATTTGAAAGGGGAACATTATGAGTAAAAAAATGACAGTTCAAAACATTATTCAAACACTGCAAAAATTTTGGTCAGACAATGGTTGTATGCTAATGCAATCTTACGATACGGAAAAAGGGGCTGGAACAATGAGTCCGTATACGTTTTTACGTGCGATTGGACCCGAGCCATGGAATGCGGCTTATGTGGAACCTTCAAGACGCCCCGCTGATGGCCGTTATGGCGAAAATCCGAATCGTCTGTATCAACACCATCAATTCCAAGTGGTGATGAAACCATCACCAGATAATATTCAAGAATTATATTTAGAAAGTTTGCAATTATTAGGGATCGATCCATTAGAACATGACATTCGTTTTGTTGAAGATAACTGGGAAAATCCTTCAATGGGCTGTGCCGGTCTAGGATGGGAAGTTTGGTTAGATGGGATGGAAATCACCCAGTTTACTTACTTCCAACAAGTGGGAGGACTTACTTGTAAACCGGTAACTTCAGAAATTACTTACGGCTTAGAACGCCTTGCTTCTTATATCCAAGAAGTAGAAAGTGTTTATGATTTAGAGTGGGCCGATGGGGTCAAATACGGGGAAATCTTTAAACAACCGGAATTTGAACACTCAAAATATTCATTTGAAATTAGTGACCAAGCGTTACTTTTAGACAACTTTAATAAATTTGAAGCCGAAGCAAAACGTTGTATCGAAGAAAGCTTGGTTCATCCAGCGTATGATTACATCTTGAAATGTAGCCATAACTTTAACTTACTAGATGCGCGTGGTGCGGTTTCAGTAACAGAGCGCGCGGGTTATTTAGCACGTATTCGTAATATGGCGCGCTTAGTTGCCAAAATCTTTGTCGCTGAACGAGCGAAATTAGGTTATCCCTTATTAGCACCAGAAATTGCCGCAAAACTATTAGAGGAGGACAAATAAGATGGCAAAAGATCTATTATTAGAAATTGGTTTAGAGGAAATGCCAGCTCATGTTGTCACTCCAAGCATGAACCAACTGGTTGAAAAAACAGAAAAATTCTTAGCTGAAAACTATTTAACATTTGAGTCAATCAAAGGGTTATCAACCCCACGTCGTTTAGCCGTTCAAGTTTTTGGTTTAGCGGAAAAACAAGCGGATATTGAAGAAGAAATCAAAGGTCCGGCCAAAAAGATTGCTCTAGACGCTGAAGGGAATTGGTCCAAAGCGGCTCTTGGATTTGTTCGTGGTCAAGGGGTAACACCAGAAGACATTACCTTTAAAGAATTAAAAGGTGTCGAATATGTCTATGTAACGAAATTTACTAAAGGGAAAACCGCGCAAGAAGTGCTAACTGATTTACCAAACGTCATCACCAGCCTGACCTTTCCGGTGACAATGAGTTGGGGTGATCATGATTTCCAATATATCCGTCCAATTCATTGGATTACTGCGTTACTTGATGAAGAAGTCATTCCCTTTAGCCTGCTAGATATTCAAACGGACCGGACTTCTCGTGGTCAGCGCTTCTTAGGTGAAGATGTGAGTTTTGCGAATGCGACAGAATACGTTGAAAAATTAGCCGAACAATTTGTGATTGTTGATCCAAGTGAACGTAAGGCGTTAATTAGTGAACAAATTAATGAAATTGCCTCAAAAAATAACTGGTCGATTGAATTAGATGCGAAGTTATTAGAAGAAGTTAACAACTTAGTCGAATATCCAACGGCCTTTGTCGGTGACTACGAAGAGAAGTACTTGGCGGTTCCAGAAGAAGTGTTAGTCACTTCAATGAAAGAACATCAACGTTACTTTGATGTCCGTGCAACTGACGGTACGTTATTACCGCATTTTGTATCGGTTCGTAATGGTGATGCAGTGAAAATTCAAAACGTCATCAAAGGAAATCAAAAAGTCTTAACGGCTCGTTTAGAAGATGCCGAATTCTTCTTTGCCGAAGATCAAAAATTAACGATTGCTGCCTGTGTTGCCAAATTAAAAAATGTGGCCTTCCATGAAAAAATTGGTAGTATCCACGAAAAAATGCAACGTGTGGGGGCGATTGCCCAAATTATTGGTGAACAAGTTGGGCTTTCAAGTGAAGAATTATTAGACCTACAACGGGCGTCAGCAATCTATAAATTTGATTTAGTGACTAATATGGTTGGCGAATTCCCCGAACTTCAAGGGATTATGGGTGAAAAATATGCATTAGCCCAAGGCGAAAATGCAGCAGTCGCCAAAGCGCTTCGAGAGCACTATTTACCAATCTCAAGTGAAGGGGAATTACCGGTTTCTAACGTTGGAACGGTGTTAGCGATTGCTGATAAATTAGATAGTCTCTTTGCGTTCTTTGCTGTTGGATTAATTCCAAGTGGTTCAAATGACCCTTACGCATTACGTCGTCAGACTTATGGTGTTGTGCGCATTATTGAAGCGAAAGGTTGGAGCTTCCCGTTAGCTGACTTACAAGTTGCCATTGATGAAGTTATTAATCAAGATGTCGCTACCTTTGGAATTGAATTTGCATCAGGCCAAGAGGAAATCTTAGAGTTCTTCAACGCACGTTTAAAACAATTCTTTAGTACTAAAGCGATTCGTCATGATGTGATTGACGCTGTGATTCAATCAAACCAAAAAGATTTGACACAATTGTTTGCCGCAGTAGATGTCTTACAAGGACATGTGGAGGACGAAGCGTTTAAACCTTCTGTTGAAGCGTTAACGCGGGCGATTAATTTGGCGAAGAAACTGGAAGCAACTGTAGCCGTGGATGCTAAGTTATTTGAAAATGATGCTGAGACTGAGTTGTATCAAGGTGTAATTGTGTTAGAAGAAAAATTTACTAACCAAACAGTGGCAGAAAATTTTGTAGCATTAACTCAATTACGTCCATTAATTGAAGCGTATTTTGAGCAAACAATGGTGATGGTGGAAGACGATACTATTCGCCAAAACCGTTTAGCAACGTTAAGTAAGATTGCTGAGATGAGCTTAGTGATTGCGAGCCTGGATTTGTTGTTGACGAAGTAAAA
>JBKEDL010000063.1:0-4162 GCA_047975385.1 Enterococcus sp.
CCGATGCAGTATCGTTCACGGAGATTGGCGGAGCGCACCCTTGACAATGAGCTCGGCCATGATAAGAAAAAAGCGGCAGCCTAATTTTTGGAAATTAGCTATTGCCGGAAGAAATCATTGCCGAGGAGGCTCGTTGTCAAGGGCAATCGGAACATAACAACAAGCGTCAAGCAACACCTTATAATTTTTGTCAAAAAAAGTGTTGCCATTTCACACTAAGTTACAATCTATTCCCCAATTGCTTCCTATATTTTACACTAAATTTATGAGTTCTATAAATCGATTTCTAACTGTTAAGTAATCCTTAACAGTTTGACTATTCAATCACACCACCAAAACATTTCTCAATCCACTCATTTCCAACGTAAACGAACACTTCCTTAATCTGTCCTACACTTCCATGGTGAATTGACATGCATCTAGTTTTCGTTTGCTCCTATTGCTATCCAATTTTTTGCGTGGTATACTGCTTCAATATTGTATTTAAAGGGGATTAGCATGAAAAAGTTAATTATTGGGGTTATTGCATTCGCTATCTTGGCATCTGGTTCGGGATACTATGTCCACGCCCAACATGTTGCGAATGAAAAAGCAAAGCAAGAAGAAGTGAAAAAAGAAAAAGCAGAAAAATTGGCAGCTAAAAAGAAAGCCGAACACGAACGACAAAAGTTGATTGAAGATAAAACAACTGAAGCTGAAAAACTACTGGAAAAAGCAGAAAAATCTCACGATAAAAAAGATATTGAAGATACTAAAACTGCTATCGCTGCAATTCCTGATGGTAACGAAAAACTAACTAAGCGTCTTGATGAACTGAATAAAGCAATTGAAAAAGAACTTCAAGTTGCAAAAGAAAACAAAGCGAAAGAAGCCGAAGAAAAGAAACAAGCTGAACTTGCAGCGCAAGAAACTGAAGAAGTAGCCTATGGTTTAGTTGACCAAGATGGCAATGGAATTGACGACACATCTGAAATGAATGACGATGAAAAACGCGCTGAGTCAGTACAGTTGGAAGCTAAAGCAAATGCCTATGCTCATAATCGAATGGAAGGTGCGCAAGGTACTCCTGAAGAAGATGAACGTTATGGTTACTATGGTGGTGATGACACTTCCGATGAATCTGACGGCGAGGTATACTACGAAGAAGATGATTCGGCGACTGAAGAAATTTCAACGGACACAAACACGCTGACTGGCTTTATAAATGTTTATGGTATGACTCCGGCCGCTTATAAAATGGCTAATGAGGGCATGAGTGTGGAAGAAGCCTTGACTAGTACGCCAGATAATATGCAAACTTCCGGTGAAATTCAAACCGAATATGCTATGCAACAAGAAAATGCAGATGAATCTGACGAATACTCTCTAGATTAGCCGTTTCCCTGACTCATTTAGTTTGAGTGCTTATAAACAAAAAAACTCGCGTTTGATTACCTAAATAGTCAAATGCGAGTTTTTTATTAATCAACCACAATACACCGTCAAATGTTGTGGCAAGATTTGTAACGTAATCGGCAAATAATCACCCTTATCACCATCGACATTGGTGACTAAACGCTCGTTGGTGGTGACTTTAATCTCCCCTTGTGAAAACGTCCGATAAGCGACATTTCCAGTCGACTGATCCACGCCTTTGAGGATTTCCGGCACGGCTTTAAGCGTGCCTAATATGGATTTGTCTTTCACGTAAATCAGATGGAATTTCCCATCATCAGTTTTGGCATCGGTTAAGGCCGTTTCAACGCCACCGACTGAATTGGTCATCCCGATAACGATTGTGCTCGTTTCAACCACTTCTTTTTTTCCATCTAAGGTTAAAGTAAACGAATAGTCTTGCGCATCCTTGAGATGTTTGACTCCTGAAATCACATAGGCCAGTTTTCCCAGTCTAGTCTTTTGTTCGATTTCAACTTCACCGACCGCTTCTGGAACCACACCAATCGCTACCACATCCATAAAGTAATGCTTGTTGATTTTGCCAATATCTAACGATTGCGTTTTTCGATATCCAATTGCTCAATCGCTTCTTTCGGATCAAGTGGTACATGCAGTGCTCGTGCCAAATCATTGACCGTTCCTAATGGGAAAAAGCCAAATTTCGGACGATACGCTTGTTCGGCTAGCCCATTAATCCCCTCGTTAACCGTTCCATCACCGCCCATCACAAAGACACTATCGAACTCATTTTCTGCCGCTTCTCGTGCAAAATCACGCGCATCGCCACCTTTTTTGGTTTCCTTCACTTGAACCTCATCAAAAAATTGCTTTAACTTATCGATTGCCAATTGTTCATATTCGGTTGCCTGTTCGTTACCAGCGCTAGGATTGACGATTAAGACCGCTTGTTTCATTTTGCTCCCCCCGATACTGAATTCTCTACAAAATCATCGTATCACAATTAATTTGCGAACTTCATTTTCACGCTTGTAGTTTGGTGGCCTTAAAATTCAGCTGCTGAAAATAAAAATTCTTCGTGCTCAAAAAACTGCAGTACTGCACGTTCATGACGGATTGAATTTTTTCTTTTCATGCACTTCAAAAAACGACCATGAAAAATAGCCAGTCAGAACTGGTGAAGGGTTCTGACTAGCTTTGGGTTTACTCGCTTATTCCAAAATTAACTCATTTAGATATTCATAAGAATTTAAAGCGAACTTTAAATTTATCGATTTTTCTGCTTTATTTAAAGTTAACTTTAAATATCCATATGTTATTTACTATACTTGGTCATCTTAGTGCTAATAGACAAAAAGAAACAACCAGTCATCTTAAACTTTAGCGAGTTAAGACTGGTTATCTCTTTCGATAATCAATTAAACTAACCACCGGATTTAACTATACTATTCTTCTTCGTTATCCAATCCAGCAATTACACGTTGTTTTCGATTTGATTCCTCTGCCACCCACTGCAAAACGGTCATAAATTCTTTTCTGGTGGCATTTTGACTCATTTCTCCATAGCTTCGGTTATACTTTTTCATAATTTCCTCTGCTTGTTTCTTTTCAATCAATCAACTTCACTTCCAATTCTGGTTTAGTATAACTTCCAGGTAGTATCAAATCTAAATCAGTAACATCCGGGATGATTGTCGCAATCTTATTATTATAATCTTTCAATACAACATGGACTGATACGACGTCCCCATACTCTTTCAAAATTCCTCTTACATTTTCACGCGATTTAAAGTATGCGTTGATAAATCTATCTTTAGGGACAAACCTACCTTCTTTTTTCTCCCTTAATTTCGTGTAGTTCCAAGCGATGATAGGATTTTGGTAAATAAAATAAATTTCAACAACATAATCTCTTTTCAAACATCGCTCAATATTCTACTTCGCACGACCGATCGCAAATGTCCCATCTAACAAAAAAGAATATCCCAATTTCAACATATTATCTAAAGAATAATCAACTAACCAAGAAGCACCACTCTGAAAATTTGATGAATTAGACCCATTGTATCCGGGAAATTGTGAACGAAAAACATCTGCATCGATACGAACCATATTCATAGAAAGGTCTAAAAGACTGAGTGAAACTTCTGTTTTCCCAGCTCCAGGTGTGCCGGCCATAAATACAGCTTGTTTCTTTTTTTCAATCTCAACGTTCGAAATTACTTGTGCCAAAAATTCTTTTTTATGCTCTTTAGCATATGATTTATCATCCAATAAAAAACCTCCCCATTACAAAAGCGGTCTCCACTAAGTTCAATAATAGTATACAACACTCTTGGCAATAAGTTGTATATGATTAATTTAATTAAACTATTTTAACAATTACGTTCAAAACCCAGTTATCATTTCACCATCGCGTCAAAATAGCCACTAACTCATCTAGCCCCCCTCCCCCCATAGTCTCAACTTATCTCTTCAGCTAATTTTTATCAATATTTCAAGACACGTAATCTATGATATAGTTTTTTCAAGCTAGCCACGATTACAACGCTTCATTCAGCACGGGCTACATCTGACAACGGACATTGGGGGAATGAAAATGAAAAAACAATGGGCAGGAATCTTACTTTTAGTAACTAGCTTAACACTTTTTACGGGCTGTGCGAGCTCGAATGCGCAAAGTGAAGGCTCGGCTAAGAAGGAAGAAATCAAGATTGGGACATCACCGGGTCCTTATAGTGAACTATTTTTAAGTGGTGTGAAACCA
>JBKEDL010000018.1:0-11992 GCA_047975385.1 Enterococcus sp.
TGAATATAGCTGCTTCTGATTTTTTTGAAACTGAATTGGTTATTCCGAAAACAAAAGAAGAACAACAAAAAATCGGCACCTTTTTCAAACAATTAGACGACACTATCGCTCTTCATCAACAGAAGTTAGATTCGTTGAAAAAGCAAAAGGCAGCCTTTTTACAGAAAATGTTTGCTTAACAAAAATTTTTCTAAATAATTAATGAACAAGGTAACAAAAAAGCTCTGAGCATTTTTGTTACCTTGTTCTTGGATTCAAGAGAAAAGACGCGTTAAAAACCATCTTCGTAAATGAAAAAGAAAGTGACTCACAAAAAAGTGTAGGACAGATTTATAGATCTGTCCTACAGTCATTTCGCTTTTGGAGGATCTTTGTTTTTTGTATGTTGAAAAATCAGTACTGCAACTTTTGGGGAACCGTAACTCGCTGAAAATGAATCGTTCAAAAGAGATGGTAGTTTCACTGAGGTGTTCGCTTGTTTGCATTAAATCATTTTGCTCGTTAGAATGGTATTGAAATTAACTGTGGATTGTTCTACAGAGAACACAAAAGAGCGCTAGATTAACTATAGCAGCGAAAGTCTAGGAGGAACCAATGCTTACATTACAAGAAATGACAGCGACTGATTTTGATCACTATATTCACATCGTCGTTCCAGCTTATGCGCAAGATAAGATAAAATCAGGCGCTTGGAAAAAAGAAGTCGCGCTTAAGTTGTCAGAAGAAACGTTTGCGACTCATTTGCCGCAGCAACAAGAGACCCCCGATGAATATCTCTATACTATTTTGTTGAACAATCAAGTGATTGGCTATGTTTGGTTTCATTTCAATCTTGTCGAAAACGATGCGGCATTTCTCTATGATTTCTTAATCATTGCGTCGCACCAAAACCAAGGGTACGGCACCCAGGCAATGACTTTGATTGAAAATCAGGCCCGAATCGCTGGGGCGAAAACGTTGGCATTGCACGTTTTTGCGCACAATGAACGAGCCGTACATGTCTATCAAAAAAATGGCTTCCAAATGACTGATTACAGTATGGCAAAAAAACTGTAATCGTTTTGCTAGGTACACTAAAAAACAGTCAGAAGAGAGGAATTGAAATGACCGATACCTTGCTCGATAAAATTACTAATCAAAAAATATTGCCTGATTCAACGATATTTGCAGAAATTCATGCCTTGAAAGCCGACAACGATCGCTTAGTCATGGAGTTGAACAGTGCGTTTCGTGATCCGGCAGAGGTCAATGCGCGGCTGGCTGAAATAACGGGCAAAATAGTTGACCAACCAATCATGTCTCACTGCCGTTTTACACGGATTTCGGCAAACATATTCACTTAGGGAAAAACATCTTCATTAACCAAAATGTGACGTTGGTCGATTTAGGCGGCATCTTCATTGAAGACCACGTGTTAATCGGACCGATGTCACGCATCATCACCGTCAACCATCTAGTTGATCCTAGCCAAAGAAGAGGACTCGAGGTTCAAGCTGTTCGCATCAAAAAAAACGCCTGGATTGGAGCCAATGTGACCGTCCTTCCTGGCGTAACGATTGGTGAAAACAGTATTGTGGCGGCCGATTCAACCGTGACCAAAGACGTGCCAGCTAATGTCATCGTAGCCGGCACGCCAGCCAAAGTCATCAAGTTGATTTAACGAAGCGAATCGAGGGAAACCTAATTTTTTCGTGTCTTCTGAAGCAGAAGCCGTTCAAAAACTACTGTAAAATCAGTTCTCAAAAACGAAACACCAACGAGTCGCTAAAAATCTGTTTTACAGTTCGTTCGTACGGAAAATAGTTTTTTTTTTGATGTTGAAAAACGAAACTGAAATTCCGCGTCAAAACAAATTCCGATTTTTCGGCGCAAGTTTTGTGCTGACACAAACAGAATGAAGCGGAATCTTTGCTGAAATCGCTTAGCTCCTAGTGTATAATGAAATACATCGGATGAATACAACAAGAGGAGGTTCGTTAAGCAGATGGAAGAACTAAAGACGTTGGTTGAACAAACCACAGAGCGACTGATTTACTTTATTAAAGAGCATAATTTAACAATTGGTGATAAATTACCAAATGAATACGAGTTGTCTGCCTATTTAGAAGTGGGGCGGAGTACGGTTAGAGAAGCGGTGCGGGCGTTGGTTTCGAGGAATATTCTTGAAGTTCGCCAAGGGGCTGGCACGTTCATTAGTGAGCGTAAGGGCATCGCCACAGATCCGCTAGGTTTTTCATTAATTAAAGACCAAGCTCAGATGATTCGTGATTTGTTTGAATTGCGGTATTTATTGGAACCCAAAATGGCGGCGTTGGCGGCTAAAAATGCTACCGCTGAACAAATCGACTTGTTGGTTGAACTGGCAAATAAAATCGAAGAATCCTTTTACCAAGGGAATCAAGCGCACGTGCAGTGGGATATAGCTTTCCACAAAGTAATCGCAGAAGCCAGTGGGAATGTTGCCTTGTCACATATCATGCCGATTATCAATCAATCGATTGCACTCTTTAATCAAAATTACAATAGTGAAACGTTAAAAGTTGAGACGGTGGAGTTGCACAAGGAAATTGTTGACGCAATCCAAGCACGAGATGAACTGGCTGCTTTTGATGCGATGACAATCCACATGTTAAGCAATCGCCGAGAAGTTCGTAAAATCATGAAAAACAATTGAATCCGCTTTCGAAAAAAGTGTTGACAAGTCATCTGATGTATTTTATAGTGAATACATCAGATGACTTGTTTTGTTTATCGCTGTTCTTTAAGGAGGAAATGAAATGAATTTGGCTTTTCGGTGGTATGGAGAAGCAGACACGATTCCGTTAGAATATATTCGTCAAATCCCTAATATGAAGGAGATTGTCAGTGCTGTCTATGATGTTCCGGTTGGAGACGTCTGGTCGGTTGCAACGATTCGACAATTGAAAAAGCAAATCGTGGCTGCAAAAATGGTTTTTGAAACAGTTGAAAGTGTTCCGATTCACGAAGATATCAAGTTAGGGAAAGCAAATCGTATGACTTATATTGAGAATTATAAGCAAACACTACGAAATTTAGCACAAGAAGGAATCAAAACCGTCTGTTACAATTTCATGCCGGTCTTTGATTGGACGAGGACCAATTTAACGTATCCCAATTTTGATGGCTCGACCGCCCTTGCTCTAAGTCAAGCAGAACTAAAACAACTCGAGTCGAATCGTTCGATCATTTCATTACCTGGTTGGGATGAATCGTATCAATTGGAACAACTTAGAGAACTCTTACAAGAATATGAGCACGTCGATGAAGCGCGGCTTTGGGAGAATCTGACGTATTTTCTACAAGAAGTTCTCCCAGTGGCCAAAAAAGTGGGGATTCAATTGGCGATTCATCCAGATGATCCGCCATACGCCATCTTGGGCTTACCACGAATTATTACGGGAAAGAAATCATATGAGAAATTATTTGCCATTGATTCCAGTCAAGCAAATGGGGTGACTTTTTGTAGTGGGTCACTAGGTGCGCATCCAGACAATGATTTAGTGGAAATTTTGACGTATTGTTTACAAAAAAAACGTGTTCATTTTGTACATCTACGCAATATTCAGCTACATAAAAATCTTGATTTCGAGGAAACGGCACATGCATCAAATTATGGGTCAATCGATATGGTGGCGCTGATGAAATTATTGAAAGCATATGACTATACGGGGCCTTTGCGGCCAGATCATGGTCGGATGATTTTTGGAGAAAGGGGACGTCCTGGCTATGGGTTATTTGATCGAGCGTTAGGGGCTAGCTATTTATACGGTGTGTGGGAAGCATTAAACAAATGGGAGGAAAGAAAATGAAACAAGGGTCATTCATGGATAAGCTCGCAACTGTTCTAGGAAGCTTTGCGACAAAAATTAATTCATTGCGGTACATCATGGTAATCAAAAACGCATTCGCGGCATTGATTCCGGTAATTATTACAGGGGCGTTTGGTACATTGTTTTCGGCGATGGTTTTTGATGCGGAAAATGGGCTAGCGCAAATCAATGCGCTGAGTTTTCTGGCTGAATTAAAACCGATTGCGGCCACGATTAGTTACGTCACGCTGAGTTTTTTAACAATCTATGCGGTATTTTTGATTGGGATTGAGTTAGCAAAGCTCAATAATTTACCCGGCGTTTTTCCAGGGATCGTTGCAGTGATGGCATATTTGTCTGTAAACCCAGCCAGTTATAATTTCTTGACTGAAGATGGTGGAAGCATTTTGGTTGAAAATGTGTTGGCCAAACAATATACCGATACTAAAGGATTATTTTTAGGAATGTTTGTTGCAATCGTTTCCATTGAGCTTTATTCGTGGCTCTCTCGCCAAGAGCGGTTGAAATTGAAAATGCCGGCGACAGTCCCACCGAATGTCTCGGCTAGTTTCTCGGCGTTATTCCCAACGATTATTACGATTGCGAGTATTGCAACTGCCGGATTTACAGTCTATGCGTTAACTGGTCAATATGCGTATGATATTATTTATAATGTGATCCAAAAACCACTAGAAGGTGCCATTCAAGGATTGCCGGGAATTTTATTATTGATGTTTATTGCCCAAGTTTTCTGGGTGATTGGGATTCACGGAAACCAAATGGTCAAACCAATTCGAGAACCGTTACTATTAGCGGCAATCGCTGTGAATACCGAAGCCTTCGAAGCTGGAAAAGAGATTCCTAACATCATTACGATGCCGTTTTGGGATATGTATATGAGTATGGGTGGTTCAGGTGTAACGATTGGGCTACTGGTATCGGTGCTATTAGTCGGCAAACGCGCTGATATGCGAGAAATTACGAAGCTATCACTAGCACCAGGGATTTTTAATATCAATGAACCAGTCATTTTTGGGATGCCGATTATGTTAAATCCGATTTTAGCGATTCCATTCATTATCGTCCCATTAATTACGGGGACGATTGGCTACTTTGCTACGGCGTGGGGATTTGCGGCCAAAGCGGTGGTGATGGTTCCATGGCCGATGCCACCAATTGTGAACGCTTACTTGGCGACGGCTGGAGATATCGGTGCTGTGATCACGCAATTAATTTGTATTGGCGTGGCAATTCTGATTTATCTACCGTTCGTAAAGGTAGCCAACCGCTTAGTTGAACAAACCGACAATACACCAACACCAGCAAATGACAATGATGTTTCAGAGTACATTACGGAAGAAACAATTTAAAAAAACTGCAAAGGGGAATCAACACATGAATATCAAAATACCAGAAAATTTTATCCTTGGGGCTGCCTCTTCGGCTTGGCAGACAGAAGGTTGGCAAGGGAAAAAAGAAGGCCAAGATTCCTTTCTTGATAGTTGGTACAAAAACGAGAAGTTTGTTTGGCATAATGGCTATGGGCCCGCGGTAGCTACGAACTTTATGGAGAAATATCCAGAAGATGTGGCGTTGATGAAAGAGATTCATCTCACTCATTACCGGACATCCATTAATTGGGCCCGCTTTTTTACGGATTACGAGAATCTAGTTGTTGATGAAGACTATGCCCAACATATTGATGATGTGGTGGACGCATTGCTTGTAGCAGGCGTCGAACCAATGCTGTGTTTGGAACATTATGAAGTGCCCGCTTATTTATTAGAAACATATGATGGCTGGTCTGCTAAAAAGGTGGTGGACTTGTATGTAGGCTATGCTCGAATTGCCTTTGAACGTTATGGCGATCGAGTGAAACAGTGGTTTACATTCAATGAACCAATTGTCCCGCAAACAAGATGTTACCTAGATGCGATTCGTTGGCCACATGAACAAGATACGAAGAAGTGGATGCTCTGGAATTATCACAAAGTCCTCGCAACCGCTAAAGCAATTGAGGTGTACCGCGCAGGTGGTTACGATGGACGAATTGGCTGTATCTTGAATCCAGAAATGGTCTATCCGCGCTCGAGTGCTAAAGAAGATCTCCATGCAGCTCATATCTATGATTTGTTTTACAATCAAGTATATTTTGGGCCAATGGTACTGGGTGAATATCCTGCAGAGTTGATTGCCTTATGCCAAGAGCATGAAATTTATTTTGATCCGACGCCAGCTGAATTGGCAGTGATTAAAGCCAATACGTGTGACTTCTTAGGTGTGAATCAATACTATCCTAAACGGGTGAAGGCACCAAGATATGAATGGAATAAGGGAACACCTTTTCATCCAGAAATGTATTATGAATCGTTTGATCTCCCCGGCAAACAGATGAACAATTCGCGGGGCTGGGAAATTTATCCTGAGATCATGTACGATATGGCGTTATATTTAAAAAATAATTATGGCGATATCCCGTGGTTTGTTAGTGAAAATGGGATGGGGCGTGAAAACGAAGAAGAGTACCTAGATGAACAAGGTGTCGTTCAAGATACGTATCGTATTGAATTCATTACGAAACATCTATATCAATTATTACGCGCGGTAGAAGAGGGCGCTAATTGCGAAGGTTATATGCTATGGGCGTTTACTGACTGTGTGTCACCGATGAATGCCTTTAAAAACCGCTACGGCTTAGTCCGAATTGAGCTCGATACCGCTCGAACACGAAAACTAAAAAAATCGGCGGCTTGGTACAAAGAATTGATTGACGAGCGGATACTTGAAGTGGCTGATACGAAGGACTATCAGTAAATAGTAGGGTGCTGCCTCCCATTGTTTAGGTCATGGGAGGTTCAGGCAGGAGGAAGAAAAAATGCAAATAGCGTTTATTGGGCTAGGGAAGATGGGTATGGGCATTGCCCAGAACAGTGCGCGACAGGGAAATTTCACGCTGTTAGGTACTGATAAAAATGATGAGGTACAAGAAACATTTGAAGCGATGGGTGGGAAATTCTTCAAGACATTACCAGAATTACTGCAACAACCAGGGAAGAAGATTGTTTGGGTGATGTTGCCTGCAGGTGAAAAAACCAACCAAGTGATTGAAGAATGTTTAGCTTTTCTGACCGTCGAAGATACCTTGATTGATGCCGGTAACTCCAAGTATACAGATACGCTCTTGAATGCGCAAAAATGTCAACAAGTAGGCATCTCGTTTTTAGATGTTGGGACTTCTGGTGGGGTTAAAGGCGCACAATCAGGTGCCTGTATGATGGTTGGCGGTGCGCATGCGGTATTTTTGAAAAACCAAGCACTGTTTCAGGCGCTGTGTGTGCCGGAAGGTTACTTGTATTGCGGGGACTCAGGGAGTGGTCATTATCTGAAAATGGTTCATAATGGGATTGAGTATGGGATGATGCAATCGATTGCCGAGGGGTTTCATTTGCTGCATCATAGTGCCTATCACTTTGATTTAGAACAGGTAGCGCATGTCTTTAATCATGGATCCGTGATCCGTGCCTGGCTGATGGAATTAACCGAAAATATTTTTTCAGAAAAAGCCGATTTTACCATGATTTCGAGTGTGATTCCGTCTTCAGGCGAAGGGATGTGGACGGTCGAAGAAGCGCTACAGCGTAAAGTGGCGCTACCAGTCATTACCCAATCACTCATGACGCGTTATATGTCGGCAGATACCGAACAAATTAACGAAAAAATCATTGCCTTACTCAGAAATCAGTTTGGCGGACATGCGATTACTAAAGAAGGAGGATAAGATGCATTCAGGATTATTAGGAATTGATATCGGAACAACCGCAATCAAAGTAATGATTATAGAAGCTGGTCAAGCTCTTTGGTCTACTAGTCATAGAATTCAAATGTATCAAGATACTGCAAAGATGCGTTACCAAAAATCAGCAGAAATCATCGCGATAATCGATGAAGCAATTCTTGCGATTCCGAAAAAACTGCGCCAACGTGTTGGTAAAATCAGTTTTAGCGTGGCGATGCATAGTGTGATGCCGATGCTTCATCCAGCAAATAATCCTGTGTTTATCTGGTCAGATAATCAAGCCGAAGATACCTTGATGAAGGAAATGACTCCGACACTTCGCGAAAAATTTTATTTACTGACGGGGACGCCCATCCATCCGATGTCACCGTTTGCCAAAATTCTTCATTTTAAACGCAATAATCTTTTCCCCGAGGAGACGGTTTGGTTAGGGCTCAAAGAATTAGTGATGCAGTATTTTACTGGGCAAGCAGTGATTGATGTTTCGACCGCTTCGGCAACCGGGATCTGTGATTTAGCACAGATGAGTTGGAATACCGAAATTCTTCAATTTTTAAGGATTTCAAAAAGTCACTTAGCGCCGATTGTTGCTCCGCATGCATCTTTTGACTTATTAGCAGCGCACAAAATTCGTTATGACTTGCCTTCAGAAGTGGAAGTTATTTGTGGAGCAAGTGATGGGACGTTAGCTGCCTTAGCAGGGCTAGTAAGTACGGGGAATCCTAACAGTTTAACGATTGGGACGAGTGCCGCGGTTCGCGTAATCCAAAAAGAAACGTGGTTAGATATAGCCAGACAGAATTTCTGCTATCGATTGGATGAAGAAACGTTTGTCCTAGGTGCGCCTTCGAATAATGGAGGCAGCGTTTTGGAATGGGCAAGGCAACTGTTTGGGGCTACGGCAGAAGAATTTTATCCGATGGTTCAACAGGCGTTGGCCACGACGACAATCGGGGCCAATGGCGTGAAATTTTATCCCTTTTTAACCGGCGAACGTGCGCCTTATTGGAATACGAAGTTAAAAGCCGAGTTTAAAGGAGTCGGGGCTTTAACAGATCAAGCGGTCCTAGTTCGCAGTATTTTAGAAGGGATGCTCCTCAATATCAAACAGCTGTTGGAAGTGGTACCAGTGAGTGAACCGCTATCATTGAGTGGTGGTTTTTTCCAAACGGAAGAGCTGACGCAGCTACTCGTGGATATTCTAGGGATCGAAGGTGTCTTATCCAGTGAAAATGAACCCATCTACGGGTTGTATTATTTGTTGTTTCCACCACTAAGCAAACCACATCAAGCCGAAATATCTTTCGTTCCTAATCAAGAGAAATTTCAAGCCTACGCGAAAATTGCGCAAAATTATTTTACCGATGTTTCTGGGAGTTGAGGTCGTGAGTTACGTAGCGACTGTTGGTGAGGCGGCGGATTTGATTACGGTGTTTTTGAAAAGTGAAAAAGCCGCATTAGCACGTGCTAATGTGGCTCTTGGTCGTCGGGGTTAGAAACTATCCCAACGATCTTCTTTTAATTTGGCAATTTCTGCTTCTAATTCTTCAATCCGCGCCTCTTTTTTTTGTGCCTCCAATTGTCTGGCGGTGGCTATGCGTTCCATCCGTTGTTGGATTCGCGCTTCTTGTTCGACTTGCTTTTCAAATTCTTGCATTTTCGTTTGTTGCATTCGAGTATGTCTTAGTGAACTGGTATCAAAAAACGAAAACGCTTCTCGGACAGTTAAAAACAACACTTGCATTAAAGCAAAAACCCCTTGGAAAATAAGGGCCACTAGCGATAGACCGTAAAGCAGTGCAACGCCCCCTATAATTAACATCAACAAAGTAAACATAGAAATCCCCCTAAAGATCACTTTTTAGGCACTCATTCATCAGTGACGAATCATTGCGCCAACTCCCCAAATTAAGCATAGCAAGATAACCTATTTATCACAAGAGCAAAATGGTTCGCTCACGGTAAAATTTATCCGTTAAGAAGAAAACTAGTTGACAATAGATAGATGGTAATCTATATTGAAAATATAAATAGATGTCCGTCTATATAAATGCTTTCTTAAAGAAAGTTTGCCGCTTGTTTTGATGTAACTGTCAAACGATGAGGGGTGAAAAATAATTTTTTTATTCGATAGATAGATATTCTTCTATGTGTCGAGTGAGAGTATCTGGAGGAAATAAACCAATGAACCATGTATCAAAAAAATTGTCACTATTGGATCGCTATCTAACCTCGTGGATTTTCATAGCGATGGCGTTAGGAATTTTAATCGGGAGTATTTTTCCTAGTGTGCCACAAGCCATGGATACACTGTCTTATGGGACGACGAATATCCCTTTAGCAATCGGCTTGATTTATTGCGGGCTTTTTAACGAATGTGCTCTTAACAAAACTCAAAGGTCAGGTCTGGTATGAAACAGTTTTCCTGCCGCGCATTAGTCCGATTACCTTAGTCGCTTTGCTATTTACGATTGTTACGATGTTTTCGGTGAAAGGCGATAAAATTTTGGCCTTGCCAATGGATGCTGTTCGCATTGCGATTCCGTTAATTATCTATTTTGTGCTGATGTTTTTTGCTTCTTTTTTCTTATCAAAGAAGATGGGGACGAGTTATCCGGTTTCGACATCACTTTCGTTCACTGCCGCTAGCAATAACTTTGAGCTCGCCATTGCTGTTGCAGTAGGAATCTTTGGCATTAATTCTGGTGAGGCATTTGCCGCTGTGATTGGGCCGTTGGTCGAGGTGCCGGTATTGATTGCACTGGTGAATGTCGCGTTGCGCTTTAAGAAAAAATATGACTAAGTAGTCAAAAAAACCGCACCGCCACTTATTTTTAGAAGTGGTGATGCGGTTTTGGTTAGGTAAGGGGCGTCAAGCTCGTTAAAAGTCATCCCAGTTCTTTGGTGGTTTGTCTTTTGGCGTTTTATCACTTAAAAGCCACCAAATCAGAGCGATGAGACTACCGATCACCAGTAAGGCAATCAGGAGTTGAAAAATGAAAAAAATCATTCGTCTGCTCCTGTGTCACTGTCAGTGCTTGGTGTTTCGCTTTGCGTGTTAGCATCACTTGCGTCAGCCACTACCGTATCGGCCCCAGTCACCGTAACCCACCCGTGTTCTTTTCTGGCCAGTGCTTCGTTGTAGGCAATTAATTCATCGGTGATTGAGTCGGCGATTTCTTTGTTGGCGGTAGCTTCGGCTTCGGCTGTTTTGGTTTTTTGATAGGCCTCAGCATCGGCTTTGGTTTTGGCCACGGTCGCATCACTGTCCGCTTTGGTTTTGGCGGTTTCAGCCTCTAATTTGGCTTTTTCATTTTCTTGGCCGGCTTGGATGATTTCATCGATTTTCTTTTGGGTTTCTTCATCGACTGCTGGCACACCCACGGTTACATCTTCGACTTCAAAGCCTTTTTCAGCCACTGTCGCTGAGAAATTTTTCAAGACTTCCGCTTCGACTTTGGTAGAATCGCCACTTAAGACATCCAGTAAGCTGTAGTTGGCGTAGACATCACGAGCGACTTTTTGTAATTTCGATTTGAGCCAACCTTCCTCGATATCGGTATTGGTGATATTCCCAAATTCTTTGTACATTTCTGCGGCTTTCGTGGAATCGACCTTATAATCATACTTGATATCAACGGCGGTTTTTTTCCCATCGCTGGTTGAAACCGATACGTTTTTGGCTAAGACCGTTTGTAAGCGAATCGGATACTGAATAACGTTATCGATCCCGACGAATTTCACCCCTTGCGAAAGTGTTTCGTCCCGAATCCCACCATTGATCGAGTAGCGCACCCCGACATAACCGTTATCGATTTTTTCGAAAAAGCGTAGTCCTGCTAATACGCCGACACCTAAAATAACGGTGCCGGTTACACTAATCTTGATAATTGTTTTTTTCTCCATAATTGTCCCAAATCCTTTCTTCATCGATCCTCATTTACCTGAAATAACTTGTGTGTCAAAACAAGTTCACCGTATCAGACCCGACTCAGAATAGCAATAGCGAAATGCGATGTTTGCTCGATAGTTTTGTGCCGTTTGCTGAATACGGTTCATAAATATTCTAAGTAAGCGATTGACAACGTCCGTATTCTTTTATAAACTTTCTTTAGATTCAATTGTCTGAAAATTTATGAAATAGGAAGGGTTGTTCGAATGAGAAAAGGGAAGTTAGGGTTAATTGGCGCGTTAACGGTTTGTGGAATAGTCTTAGGGGCCTGTAGTACTGGTGAAGGTACCAGCGATAGCACGAGTGAAGCAGCAACACAGGCATATAATGTCGTGATTCCGGCTGAAGCTGGCAGTATCGATCTTTCCTTAGCGAGTGATTCATATAGTTTCAATATTTTAAACAATGTCAACG
>JBKEDL010000002.1:0-44969 GCA_047975385.1 Enterococcus sp.
TCAAAAGCCACTTGATTCCTTTTCAATACACCACGTAATTTCATCGGGTTCACCTGTTGAACTAGTTGGTTTTTAAGTACAAAATCGCGCGTCAATTGCCATTCAAAAAAATAGCCAAACGGTTGACAATGATAGCTCGTCTGATTAATTTGTTGCCTAGGAAAATGACGGTGTGTATGTCCAAAAACAACATGGCTAATGTTTGAAAATTCATCTAACAACTCCCCGAGAGCTTTCGAGCCTAAAAAAGCATTCAACTGATTCCACCGTAACCATTTAGGATTCTTTTGTTCAACAATAAATGCTTTTTTAGGAACAAAGTGGGTCGCTAAAATCACCGTTTTATTTTCACTTTGCAGTTGTAACAAACATTGTTTTAGTTGGTGTAATTGTTCAGCATCGACTTCAGGATCGTTCTTTGAGCGAATAATATTGCGATCATACCAATAGAGATTCTTCAAAGCGATAATTTTTGCAGGATCTTTTTCGCTTGCAAAACCATAATCATACCAGCCGTTATAGCCTAATAAGACGAGATTAGCCGTCAAAGACACCGTTTTCAAGTTCAAAAAAGCCGCATGTGAAAAGTCATTGATTTCTTTTTCCGTTAATCCTACCATCTCATGATTGCCCCAATTAAATGTCGTTGGGAAAAAGTCTTGAAAATACTCAACAACTTCAAGTGCTTTTGAAGCCTTGTTAGCCGTATCACCAGCGAGATGAAAATGAGTGATTTGCGCTTTGATTAACAACTCGGCTAAAATCTCCCATTCACGTTCGGTCAAATGATTAATATCAACATGCAAGTCGCTCATAATTGCTAATTTTCCCATCTTACACCTCCACTAGCCTTGCTTTACCCACATCTTTTTCGTTATTCCATATTGCCCCTTATCAATCAACTCACCATTCACTTGCTCAGCTTCAAAGATTCGGCTCTCCTCTTGCATCCCGATTTTTGCCATCACCTTCATTGATTGGACGTTTCTTAAGTCATATGTCGCATAAATCCGCACTAAATCAAGTTGTTCAAACCCCAAGTCAATAACGGCTCTAGCAGCTTCTGGCATCATACCTTGTCCCCAAAATTTACGACTTAAGGCATAGCCAATTTCAGCTGTCTCATTTTCTTTGATTCGTAAATCAATCGTACCAATCAGTCGACCAGACACTTTTTCTTCAATCCCAAATTTTCCGAAAGGTTCTTTCATAAAATAATTAGCAATCCCAGCTTGCGTCTCAGCAATTGTCTGATGCCTCGGAAAAATAAAGCGTGTCGTTTGCTCATCGCTAGTATAATCAAACATATCCTTCGCATCAGCTAAGCGGACCATTCGCAAAAGTAACCGCTGCGTTTCAATTTGTTGGTGCTGGGCAAAAATGACATCACGATCAAGCTTACTCATCGAAATCAGCCTCCTTTTCAGTGTTTTATTACTTGTAGTATACGCTAAAACATGACTAACCCCAAACCACTCCTCTGTGATCGTTTTCATATCCCACTACATTCCCACAAAACCATGTTATAATAAAGCTATCACAACCAAGGGAGCTGATTTTTTTGAGTGACAACCAACTCCAAAAACATTTAGACAAAGGGCGCTACGGAACACCTTTGGTCAATCCAGATGAGCAACATAAATATCTAGGGACGTTTCGTGAACGTTGCTATCTGAGTATGACGATTGCCGAAATGGATGATTTAGCCAATCAACAAAATTTTTTATTGGAATTAGCAAAACATCCTGCCGCGAGTATTTTATTAAATGGGCAAATGCCAGGTCATTTGCAACGAACTTATATTCAGTTACTTTCTGACCAGCAACGGCAATTTACGATTATTAGTGACGATGTCGAACACGATCCCGATGATTTTGGTTTATTGTTAACGGCGAAAGAGGCTGTCAACGAAGGCGAAATTGATATTGAAAAAAAATATCCCCCGCAAAAAGAAGTACAGCCGCAAAAAGTCGAGAAAGGTTTTTGGAAACGATTATTTCATTAGGAGGAATTGGATGCCAAACGACGATGAATTAAAAAAAGAACTTCTAACTGCGCTTGATTTACACATTGACCTCTTGAAAGAAACAACCGCAATTGAACCCGCTCATCTCGATGGTTTCTTATTTATGATGCGGAGTTTTGGCTTCATTTTTGATCGCGCACCTACCGTTTTACTCGATGAAGACAGCGAAGAGATGCATTATTTGATGTTTCAATACTATAGTCTCCTCACCGAGTTAAAGTACAATCTGACATTAAATTTCTCTTATGCAACCTTAAACGATGAAAGTCTCGTAACACTTGTCGAGCGGTTTCCTACGACTTACGAAAAAGAACTTAAAACTTGGTGGGAGAACTTAACTGGTTTACATGTCGAAGAGACCAAACAAACGATTGCAATCCCAGCCTTCGAATACTAAACAAAACGCAACAAATCCGGCTCGATTGTCAGGATTTGTTGCGTTTCTTTTCGCTTTGTTAACTATGAAATTGTGACCAAAAATGCGCTTTATTTTGTTGATAACGATAAAACAGGTGAAAGCCGCCTGCGAAAAGTAAGACCACTCCATAAACGAAGCATTGACGCCAAAAAAGTATAGTGTCAATGACAGCAATCCCGGCTAAAGCGATAAAAAAACAACTATAGGTTCGAAATAAAATCCCCCGTTGACCGATACTCTGAAAGTATGTCCCCCATTTTTCTTCATCCATCTTAAAAATAAGACGTTTCAAATGGAAAAAGAAAACTAATAAAAACGCCGATAACAGACTCGCTAAACGAATCGATACGACAAAAACCAACAAGGTTGTTAAAATAAAGACCATTCATTTTCCACTCCAAATCACGCCTCTTTCAGAAGCTCCTTTTAGAGTACCTTGTTTACGTTTTTTCTGTCAAGAGTGATTATCAAGAAAGCTAACTTTTACGTAGTTAGAATGGTGGTTTACAACCTTTCCTTTGATTGCTAAAATTTAACTAGCGCTTCAATTCATCAATCAAAGGAGTTTTTTTCGTGAAAAAATTAGAGGCATTAACGCAAAATACAACTTTCCAAAATATTAATTTCTTTCTTTATATCATTATCTTAGGTTCCTTTTTTATCCCCAAACCTGATTTCATCACCGCCTTTTTCTTAGTCCTCTTTGGCTTAGTGATTTTTATTGGGGGTAGCAAAGGTTTTTATCAAAACTTTTTGGCCAAGCACCCCACTGAAGGCAAGCTCAAATTACTGAATGCCGCACGTTATTTTCAATATGTTGTTGGGACACTCATCACTTTCTACGGTCTAGTCTTACTGTTCATCAACCTCTAAAATAAAGGCGTTGCGACAGTGATTATCGCAACGCCTTTTATGAGCTTAATCGGCAGTAATTTCTGGAAATAAGAATCGGAGTACCGCTAATGGCAAGTTTTGTCCTTGCCCTTGGTACGGATACGTATGCATATGCATCGCTGGATTAAAATTGGCTTCAATAATTCCATAAGCACCTTTTTTCGTTGCTGAAACGTGTTTATCAGGAATAATTAAATCAATCCCACTAATTTTCGCCCCTAACGCTTCCACAGCTGCCACAGCGATTTGTTTGTAATCTGATGTGAATTCATCCGTCACATCAAGAGAATCGCCCCCCGTGCTAACATTTGAGTTCTCTCTTAAATAGACGATTTGGCCTTTAGGAGGGCAATCATCCGCCGTTAAGCCTTGTTCTTTGAGCATGAGCGTTTCAATCTCACCTAAATTTATCAATTCTAGCGGTGCTCGGTGATGCGTTCCGCGCAACGGATCTTGATTTTTTAGTGCGACTAATTCACGAATGGAATGACGTGCATCCCCCACAACATTGGCCGGCACGCGCAACATAATCGCTTCGACCTTCCCATCTAAAACAAAGAAACGATATTCCGTTCCCGGTAAGAATTCTTCAATCAATATTTCACGATCTTCTTTAAACGCAATCGTCACAGCTTCCTGAAAATCATTGAGGTCCGCTCCATCTTTGAAAATCGAAATTCCGAGACCATAATTAGTGGATTTGGGTTTGATGACAAACCCTTTTTGGGCAAATTCTGGATAAGCAGCCATTGCAGCTTGATGCGTGGCGTATTCATATCCTTTCGGCACGCTAAAACCAGCTTTGGCTAAGACTTTTTTCGTCACCGTTTTGTTTTCCATCATCAAAGGGACAACATAACTGTCTTTGCCGGTCATATTCGCATTTTTCACGTATTCCACATGGTCTAAAAATTGTAGTTTTAGGAATTGATCATGTTCATCTAAAAGCTCCACCTGAACCCCTTTTTGAATCGCGTTAAACATCAAGAGTTGGGTCGACAATTCCATCTCACGAAATCCGGCTAATTGGTAGGGCTTTTCCCACCCATGCGCATAGTTTGCTTTGGCTAATTGTAACGCCACAGATTCTTGTCCCTCTGCTTGAATGGCTTGGTACAACTTTCCAGCTAACGTTTCGGTTGGCTCTTGTAGCGCTTTTTCAAAAGCTAGTACGTGTGCTTCCAAATGGTTTAGCTCTAAGCTGGTCATCATTTCACGTAGTTTCGTTACTAACATTTGACCCTCCGCAAGTAGTTGCGTTTTCGCCAACGGGTGCTCCAAAGCGACCATATTATTGATTACTTCCCCTTGAGAAACCCACTCATCCGCAGAAGATTCTTCTAACCACAACATCAAAATCATGAATAAGTGTAAAAAGTCCAGTTGCTCTTGCGCAATTCCGTAACGGGCAAAGGGATTTAAATCGACATTGCGCAATTCAATATAGCGAATACCTGTCTGTGCTAAATCAGAAACTTTCTTCCCACCACGTAAACGGACCGGTGCATAAAATTCTTTCTCTTCTGAAAGTTTCCCTTCCTCCACCATCTGGTTAATATCTTGTAAATACTGGCTCAAACTCTGATACGAAACATGTACATCGTCATGATTCGTATACCCAAATTTACTACTTCGAATACTCCGAACGGGTTCATTCGGTCCAGTTTCATCAACAAAATAGTTGGCACAACTAATTGGTGAAGCTCCATAAAGATATGTAATCACCCAACGATAACGCAAATAGTTTCGCGTAACTTTCAGATACACTTCGGTTTTAAACGCTTCATACTCTTTCATTATCGTTTGTTGTTCAAATAACTTGGCCATCAAGCAATCATCAAATTCAAAATTATAGTGAATTCCACTCACCATCTGTTTTCTGCGGCCGTATTCCTTAGCTAAGTAACGACGATACAAGACGTCTTCAAACGCATCGAGTCTGGCTAAGATAATCTCTTCTTCACGGATTGGTAAAATCGGTGGCATACTTAGCGGCCACAAAGTTTCTTCTGGTGACATCGAGCGATAAGTCACATCATGAATCGCCGCTAACCAGCGCATTAATTCGCTACTACTTTCGGTAACTGGTGTAATAATCTCCGTTTGAGTTTCACTAAAATCCGTTTGAATGTACGGATGATAGGAACGGTTCCCTAGATTGTTGGGGTGGTTGGTCGTTGCTAAGTTACCTTGTAGATCAATTCGTTGACTTTCTTTTTCGACACCGAGACGTGCCTTCATTAAATAACTCTTTAATTCTGGTTGTGCTAATAGTTTTTTATAGTCCATCGAGTCGCTTCCTTTTTTGTTAGTCTGTTTCATTATAATTGATACCAATTCATAAAAGAATGGAATTGCTCAAAAATCATTTATTTTTGTCGTTCTTGACGATTTTCTGCTAATTTGCGCAACTGTTTCTGGGCTTTTTTCGACCCACGATCAATATCTCGAGTAAATTTCCGTTCCTGAAAATCACTAAACAAACTTTCTAAATCGTAACCCATTGGATACAACTCACTGGCTGGCATCACCAGTTTCACGCGCCGCAAAGCGACTTCTTGTAATTGATTGTCCACATAAACCTGGGCCAACTCACTATCAACCAATTCATAAAATAACCCGTAACAATCTTGCTCGGTTAAATACAGCCGATCACCTTTACTGAACGCTGGTTTCGTATCCAAAACTTGAACGTTTTTGCGTTTCTTAAAGGTAACTTTTTGTGTTTGGTAAGCCTCACCAACTAGATACTTTTGCGCACGTTGTAAGATTTTCTCGTGAATTTCCATCTTGCGTGCAATCCAAAAGGCATTACTATCGCCGACTTGGTTCATCAATAAGCGAAATTTAGGCGTTAGCGTCGCCGAATCAAACGCCATGGCTGCCGTTTGGAAATCTTCATGAGCTAAGGCAAAATCCTTAATCTCACCATAATGCGTCGTCGCAATCACAATCGCACCTTGCTGATACAATTCTTCCATGATAGCAATTCCTAAAGCCGCTCCTTCTTTAGGTTCCGTGCCACTACCAATTTCATCAAGTAAAACCAAGGAATGTTTCGGTGCTAGGCGCACGATATTTGAGATATTTTGCATATGACCTGAAAAAGTACTTAGGGCATTTTCCATACTTTGTTGATCCCCAATATCTAAAAATAAATCTTTAAAAATCGCCACATTGGTCTTTCCTTGATGATTAACAAACACACCAAACATTGTCAGTAAACAAGTCAAAGCGACCGTTTTTAAGACCACGGTTTTGCCACCGGCATTTGGACCGGTGATGATTAACCCACGTGCGTTACAACCTAAAGCCAGATCTAATCCGACAGCCTCACTCCCTAATAATGGATGCTTCACGCCATCAAAAACTAATTCGTCCTCTTGATTGACTAAAACGCGTTTGCCATCAATCGAACGGCTATATTTCCCCCGCGCAAAAATCACATCTAATTCGACAATGATTTCCGTACACGCCTGAATGGCTTGCGCTTGTTCGGCCACTAAGCCCGTCAAATAAGCTAACAATTGATAGACTTCCGCGATTTCTTCGGCTTTAGCTAGTTGGAGGGCTTCGTTTTGTTTGCGGATCCCTTCCGGTTCAATAAAGACCGTGGTCCCACGATTGGATTTTTCGATAATTTGCCCGTGAATCTTGCTTTGAAATTCACTCTTTACAGGTAACGTGTAACGCTCGTCTTTTTTAACAATTAGGCGTTCCTGAAGATACTTTTGAGTAGTGGCATTTTTCAAATACTTGGTAAAACTCTTTTCAATGTCACTTTCTAGTTTTTGAATCTTGCCACGAACTTTTTTTAGGGTGCGCGAGCTGTCCGTCTTGACTTGATTTCCCGAAACAACACGATTGATTTCATCGACAATCTCTTTAAATTCTGTCAATGCTTGGGTGTAAGTGAAAAGCGTCGGTGCTTGGTACTGATTTTTTTCAAAGAGTTGTTTGACTAAACGAAACGAATGTAAAAAGTCACTGTATTCTTGTAACTCAATCGCTTCTAAGATAAAGCCTTTTTCAATCTTTTGGTTTAACAATTGAATTTGCTTCATTCCCATAAACGGAACATGTTGGCCCGAATTCAAGATAAGTAACGCCTCTTCGGTTTCGGTTAGGCGTTTTTCAACCGTTGCTAAGTCAGTGGAAACTTGGCGTTGCTCAAGTTCCTTTTTGCCATAATCACTAATTGCTAATTGGCTAATCTGTTTTTTAATAGTGGTAAATTCTGTTTGGTTTAAGACATTTGGATTCATTTTTTAACTTCCCTTCTAATGTAACGGATACCTGCGAAGGAGTGAGAAAACTCGGATTTGGGTACAAAAAAGAGGGCATAGTTCACCTATCCCTCTGCGTCAATTGATTGAAATAAAATTATTCGCTAGGTATCTATAGGCATGCCAAATAAACTAGTGCTTATTTGGATTCAATTGCTGAATTAGCTACCTACGACACTCACAAAATTACCTCATATTCTTTCCACGAGTTTTTCTCACAAACAGTATACCTTAGCTTTTTTTAGAAGGCAAGAAATTCACTAAGTGCGCTTTACTCAAAATATTCTGCACGCGGGCCACCAATGTATTTTGGACGGCTACGTAAGGCACTGACATGCGCGCCACCTAATTCACGTTTACTTGGTCGAACTGGTACTTGGACATGTTTGACATGCATCCCAATTGAAGTATCACCAATATCAATGCCCGCTTGAGCGACGATGTGTTCTACTTCCACTGGATCATTGAAATATTTAACGGCCGCTACACTACACGCCCCACCGGCATGCAGCGCCGGTTTAACGGCTACAATCTCCCAATCTTTCTTTTCGGCTAATTCACGTTCCACCACTAGCGCACGATTTAAATGCTCACAACCTTGAACGGCTAAGTAGAGTCCTTGTTTGGTTAATAGTTCATGTAAGGTACTCACAATCCACTCGCCAACTTCTTGGCTTGAATTCTTACCAATCACACCGCCGACCACTTCACTTGTCGTACAGCCTAAGACAAAGGTATTCCCCTTTTTCAAATTCGCTTGGGCTAAAACCTCTTGAGTAATTTCGGTTAAATCAGTGATTAACTGAGTCTTCTCAATCATTGCCTGACCTTCTTTCGCTTATTTCTCTTGAATTGATAATGCTTTGATGTTGACTTTTTTCAACGCCGCAATTAATGGGACCGTCACTAAGATGCCAAAGCAATTTTGGATGATGTTGCCTAAAATGGAAGCCACGCCTGCTGGCCAGTCATACAAGAAGGCGGTTGCTAAGGCGTACCCTGCAACCATAAATAGACTTGCAGCCACCAAACTAATTACTGTTTTAAATGGCACCTTTTTGTAGTACAAGTATCCCGCGATTAGGCCTTGGACGCCATGAATCACAATCGAAAAAATCGCCCACTGTGGATAGCCTGACAACATATCAATCATCCCACCACTTAACGCACCAACCCAAAAGCCGCCAATTGGACCAAACAAGAAGGCACTCGTGTAAATACCGACTTCACAAAGTGTGACAAAACCATTTGTTGCTGGTACTGGAAAAATAAACATCATTGATAACGTCACCGTTAAAGCGGTTAACATCGCAAGTTTAACAAAATTTTTCTTTAAAAACATTTTAACTCCCCCAATTATAGCATTTAATTGTGCCAAACATTTCCGGTGGCACCTTCGATAACTAAACCATTTTCAATTGCTTCATAGACAAACTGTTTACTTTTTTGAATTCCGTTGCTTAGTGAATTTCCTTGCGCGAGATTGGCACAAATCGCCGCGGAAAAACAACATCCCGCCCCATTAGTTGTTAACCGTGCGGATTTTGGTCCCTTAAAGATTTGCTCGGTCACGCCATCATAGAAATAATCGAGTGCTTCTTCACCGGCTAAACGCGCCCCACCTTTAATTACAACTGGTGTTTGAGTTTTGTCAAAAATCCGCTGACTAGCAAGTTGCACATCAGCCAAGGTTTTCAAATCAGGAAAATCCGCTAGCATCGCGGCTTCAACTAAGTTTGGTGTAACTAAATCAGTAGCCATCGCTAAGTCCAAAATTTGCTTTACATATTCTTGTTGGTAACTTGCTTGTGTTTCTTTAAAGGCTAAGACCGGATCTAACACAATCGGTGTCTGACCTTGCATTTTTTGACTAAATTCTTTGACTGCTTCAACTGTTTGACTGCCACTTAATAAGCCAATCTTGATGGCATCTAGTTGGAAACTGGCTTCAATCGTTTGTAATTGCTGCCTAACGAGGTCGCTTGGCAAATTGCGGATTGCAAAAGCCTCTTTTTCAGCTACCGCCAGACAGGTTAAGACACTTAAGCCAAAAGTGGCATGATTTTCAAAGGTCTTTAAATCGGTTTGAATGCCACCACCGCCCCAAGTATCTGAGCCGCCAATTGTTAATGTTTTTTTGACCATTTTGCCACTTCCTTTACTTTAGCTATTATAAAAGATTCTACCTCCACTCAAAACAACCAATTGGTGGTTTTTAGAGCCAACCAATTTAAAAAGCCAGCTGCAGACGGATGTCCACAGCTGGCTAAGGGGTTAAACCAACACTTCCGTTGCAAACAATGATTGCGTCTGCTGCTTAATATGTTGGGCGATTTGTGCGTTATTCATGGTATATAAATGAATTCCCGGTACATCATGGGTCAATAAATCAACAATTTGATCGACCGCATAAGCAAGTCCTGCATCGCGTAAGGCAATTGGATTATGCTCATATCTTTCTAAAATTGCTAAGAATTTCCGTGGCAATTTTGATTGTGTCGTCTTTAACAAGCGGAGTGCTTGTTTGCGATTGACAATCGGCATAATTCCCGGAATAATCGGCACATCAATTCCGGCTAAATCAGCTGATTCTTGGAATTGATAGAACAATTCATTATCTAAGAACAGTTGCGTAATTAAGTGATCACACCCGGCTTCCACCTTGTGTTTCAAATTTTGGATATCCGCCACCCGATTGGCTGAATCTGGATGAACCTCGGGATAACACGCACCACTTAATTCAAAATGAGGAGCTTGTTGCTTGATATAGTCCACCAAATCACTGGCATAGTGAAAATCCCCTTTGACTGGAATCTCTGGATAGATATCCCCCCGTAAAGCCAAGATTTGATTAATCCCAATCGCATCTAGCTCTTCTAACACATAGTCCACCTGTCCTTTAGTTAAATAAACTGCTGGTAAATGAGCAATCGTTGGAATCGCTAATTCTTGGTGAATATGACGCGCGACTTTTAAGGTCGTGTCAGCGATATTTTGGGGATTATTACTACAAGTCACACTGATAAAATCAGGACTCAGTTCTTTAAACTCAGATAATGTCTGTAACAATTTGTCTGATCCCACCGTCGTATTCGGTGGAAAGACTTCAAAAGATAGTGATTTTGCCATGGTTGTTCCTACTTTCTAAATGCTTTGACCGCCTCTGTCATGTTGATCAGACTGGCTTGGGTTTCTGGAATGCCACGAGTTTTCAGTCCGCAGTCTGGGTTAATCCAAACTTTTTCTACTGGCACTTTGGCTAAAATGGTTTGAATCGTTGCTGAAATTTCTTCCACGCTTGGGACACGTGGTGAATGAATGTCATAAACCCCCGGTCCAACTTGTGTTTGGAAGTTTTGGCGGTTTAATTCATCTAAGATTTCTAAGTTTGATCGTGATGCTTCAAATGAAATGACATCAGCATCTAATTCATCGATCGCCCGAATAATATCGTGAATTCGCTATAACACATATGCGTATGGATTTGGGTTTCTGGTTGAACTTTACTATGAACTAAACGGAACGCTGGAATGGCCCAGTCTAAGTATTCTGAGAACCAGTCTGTCCGACGTAATGGTAATTTCTCACGTAAAGCTGCTTCATCGATTTGGATGACACCGACCCCATTTTGCTCTAAATCTAAGACTTCCTCTTGAATTGCTAAGGCAATTTGTAACGTTGATTCTTTGACACTGATATCTTCACGTGGGAATGACCAGTTGAGGATTGTTACCGGACCTGTTAACATCCCTTTAACAATCTTTTCGGTTTGTTCTTGGGCGTATTTCGACCATTTCACCGTAATGGCTTGTTCACGTTCGACATCCCCCCAGATGATTGGTGGTTTCACGCCACGTGTTCCGTATGACTGGACCCAACCGTTTTGGCTGAATAAGTAACCAGATAAGTTCTGACCGAAGTACTCAACCATGTCGTTTCGTTCAAATTCACCGTGAACTAACACATCTAAGCCGATTTCGGTTTGCCACTCAAGCCAAGCATCAATTTGAGTCGCGATAAATTGATCGTACTCCGCTTGTGAAACTTCATTTTTCTTAAATTTCGCACGAATTTGTTTCACTTCACGTGTTTGCGGGAATGAACCAATCGTCGTTGTTGGTAATGCTGGTAAGTTTAGTGCTTGACGTTGGATTGCTTCACGCTTTTCAAAAACTGGTAAACGTGTATAGTCCGCATCGGTTAAGTTGGCAATTTTTTCAGCTAATGCTACTTTTTTCTCGAACCGCTCTTTAGCAAACAACGCTTTGTTTGCTACTAAGGCCGCTTCATTTTCGCCATCTAAAATGGCCGCGAGTTCAGTGACTTCTGTTAATTTTTCTTTCGCATAAGCAAAGTGCTGTTTGATTTCTTCAGCAAAAATCTCATTGTCAGTTGTAAAAGGCACATGGAGTAACGAACATGAAGTTGATAAGACCACTTGTTTCACGTTTAATGATTGAACTAAGTTTAACGTTTTTTGATAGTCATTCGCCCAGATGTTTTTCCCGTTAACCACACCGGCATAAAGGATCTTCTCTTCCGGGAAACCTGTTTGAACTAATTCTAATGTTTTACGACCTTCTAAAAAGTCCAAACCAATCGCTGCTACTGGTAAGTTGATTAATGTTGGGTACGCATCACGGACATCACCAAAGTACGTTTGGATTAAGACTTTGATTGTTTGATCCGTTAATAATTGTTGGTAAATGGCTTCAAACGTTGCAACTTCGGTCTCAGTTAAATCTTTAACTAAGGCGGGCTCATCTAATTGAATCCAGTCAGCACCTAATTCGTTTAATTCAGCTAAAATCGCTTGGTACGCTTGAATTAACTCTTGGGTAATTTTTGTTACATCAGCGCCTTCTTCAATTTCACTTAATTGTAATAAAGTGAATGGCCCGACTAAAGTTGGACGTGTTTGAATGCCTAATTCTTTGGCTTCTAAGTACTCATCGAAAATTTTACGGCCGTTGACTTTAATTGTTGTAGCTTTTTCAATTTTAGGCACGATGTAGTGGTAGTTGGTGTTAAACCATTTTTTCATTGGACGAGCTTTAATATCGCCTTTCTCACCTTGGTAACCACGTGCTAAAGCAAAGTATTGCTCAATTTCCGTTAACTGCGTTTTTGCCACTTCAGCTGGAATCAAGTTTAATAGGTACGCTGTATCTAACGTCGTATCATAGAAAGAAAAGTCGTTACTTGGAATTTCTTTGACGCCACTTTCTTTAATTAGTTGCCAATGTTTTTGGCGTAACTCTTTTCCAAAAGCTTGTAATTCTTCAGCTGTTAATTCTTGGCGAAAATATTTCTCCACGGCAAATTTTAATTCACGAAATTCCCCAATTCGGGGGAAACCAATAATTGTAGTTGTTGTCATATGTAATACTCCTTCATCCCTGTGTTTTGTTGATAGGAATAATTTAGCATGTTTTTTCTTGCTTGGATAACTGAAAAAAGTAACAACCATTAATAGTTTAAAACTATAACCACCATTATATATATAAACACAAATGATTTCTAGCTCCTTTGAGCTTCCCTGTATTGCCAGTTAGCAACCAGAAAATTCAGATTATTTTAATAAAAACGTTTTTTTTTAGTGCGCTTTATGCTATAGTAAACTCAAGTTTTAGGCCAACCTAAAATAATCATTAGTTAAACTATACTTTTCTACCATTTTACATACATAAAGGAGCTTTGTTATGGTTAAGCATGAAAAAGAATCTTCTCAGAAATTGATACCGCAAGCTAGTTTAGGCGATATCAATAGTTCAATCGAAACACCGGCTAGTAACGCTTCGTTTTTCAAAAAATTACTCGCCTTTTCCGGTCCTGGTGCCTTAGTGGCTGTTGGCTACATGGATCCAGGCAATTGGGTTACTTCCGTTAGTGGTGGTGCGACCTATAAATACACCCTTTTATCAGTTGTTTTAATTTCTTCATTAATCGCGATGATGCTACAGTATATGTCTGGCAAACTCGGACTCGTCTTACACCAAGATTTAGCCCAAGCCACGCGGAGTAAGACTAATAAACCGCTGGGAATTATGTTATGGATTATCACTGAACTCGCTTTAATGGCCACGGATATTGCCGAAGTCATTGGGGGCGCGATTGCGTTACACCTTCTATTTGGCTGGTCGATGATCGCTTCGGTTTTAGTCACCGCCTTTGACGTCTTATTGTTACTCCTTTTACTACGCTTTGGCTTTCGAAAAATTGAAGCAATCGTCGTAACCTTAATCACAACGATTATGTTCGTCTTTTTATACCTCGTTGTGCTGTCATCACCGGAGATGAGTGAATTACTAGGCGGTTATGTCCCTTCAATGCAAGCTGTCAGTACCCAAGGTGTAAACGGTGCCGATTCGCCATTGACCTTGACTTTAGGAATTATTGGCGCCACCGTTATGCCACATAATTTATATTTACATTCATCCATCGTCCAAACACGAAAAGTCAATCGGCAAGACAAACGGAGTTTAAAAGAGGCCGTACGCTTTATGACTTGGGACAGCAACATTCAATTAAGTGTCGCTTTCTTAATCAATTCAATGTTGTTAATTTTAGGTGCATCGATGTTCTTTGGCCACGCCAATGAAGTCGGGACCTTTGGCGATATGTTCAACGCCTTAAATGATTCCACAATTGTCGGAACGATTGCCGCACCGATTCTTTCCACCTTGTTTGCCGTAGCGCTCCTTGCTTCAGGCCAGAACTCAACAATTACTGGGACCTTAACTGGTGAAATTGTCATGGCTGGTTTCTTACATCTGCGCGTACCGATGTGGTTACGGCGCTTAATCACCCGGAGCTTCGCCTTGATTCCGGTAATTGCCTTTACCTTAATTTATGGCGGCAATGAAGTAAAACTTGATCAACTCCTCGTTTATTCACAGGTCTTCTTATCAATCGCTTTGCCATTTGCGATGGCACCACTAATTTGGTTTACTTCTAGCAAAAAAATGATGGGTGACTTTGTCAATCCGAAATGGATGACCCTTCTTTCATGGCTGACTTTTGGTGTTTTAACTTTCTTAAATATCCAACTAATCATCCAAATTATCGGTCAAATCTTCTAGTGACTACCTCAAAAATCAGCGAACATTCACAAATTAATAGTGATTGTTCGCTGATTTTTATTTTGCCAAAGTCGAGCATTACGCCTAGTTTTGTCCATGTCATCTCGCTTGTCTTGTGGTACACTTGAGGTAATCATTCGAGTTTTTTTAGGGGGGGTTGGATGTCCAAAAGTTTTGTTTGGCTAAATCGACTATTGATTTTCTTAATCTTCATTGCATTAGCTGTCATCATTTTCCTTGATGTCTTTCTATTGCTGCATTTAGAGTTATCGCATAACGACCCTTGGTACGTTTGGCCAGGATTATTGTTAGAAAATATCCTCTATTTTTGTCTCTTATTAACGTTTATCCATAATGAACGCAACAAAAAAAACTTACTGAAACTGCGAATATGGCCCTACTTAATTGTCGCTGTCATTTCCTTTTTCAACGCATTAACAACCATTTTCACCACACCAGTGAATTACGTAACCTTGACTATCTATACTTCAATTCTCTTAGTTTCTTTAGGGATTTTTGGTTCCTTATTTTTTGCTAAAAATGAAAAAGGCTAGCTGTCGCTAGCCTTTTTGAGCTTTTATTGAAAATAACGACGCATCTTGATTCATGAATAAACGCTCGCCTTGATGAAACGTTTGACTTTCAACCCTCGTAAAACCAATTTGTTTTAACAACTGAGCTAATTGCGCTTGCTCAAACCCACTATGAATCTTAGGATGTACTGCTTGTTGATTGGTATTGAAATCAACAAGTACTAAGACGCCTTGTTCATTTAATAATTCAAACAAAGTCTGCAAAATTTGCTTCGTTTCGGGAATGTGTAACAATACCAACGACAGCATGATAATATCGGCTTTAATCGCGGGAACTTCTTGCGTAAAATCGGCTTGCATCAGTGAAACATGGGACAACGCATTCGTATCGATTTTATGTTGTGCTAACTGTAACATCGCACCGGCTGCATCGACTAACAGCAAGCTCTTAACGTCTTTAGCCAACGGTAAACTCACGAGCCCAGTCCCGCCCCCGTAATCAATCATCGTTTTTTCTTGGCTATTTGGTAACAGACGCGCAATTTCACGACTAATAATCTGTGCTAACGCGATTCGTTCAGGTGTATCATAGCGTTGGGCCATTTTTTCAAAGACATTTTCCATTCAATCACTCCTTATTACTTTAAGTTTCATTTAGGAATCAATAGCTATAATCAACTCATCCCAAATAATAAACCTTTTTTTCATTCCTTTTCTCCGGCCAGCTAGCTCCCAACTAGCTGGCTTTTTTGTCCCCCCCTACCTAACCCCTTAGTTCCAGTTCGGTTCAATATGAACATCCGTATCAAAGACACCACATTGCGTTTTTAACGCTTCTTCCACCCGATCAGCAATCCGATGACTCTCGCTGACTGTCAGTTCAGGATTCACTAAAATGACGACATCTAAGAAAATATTAGCACCATAATTACGCCCTCTAATGGCTTTAATCCCTTCCACTCCTACAACTTCGATAACAATCAATTGGTATGTTTCAAGTAACTGTTGATCAAAGCCATCCGAAAGTAAAAAAACACTTTCGCGAAAAATATCAATTGCTGTTTTGAGGATTAAAAGCGCCACGACAATTGCCGCCAAACTATCAAGCCAGCCTAGATTAAATGAGGCCGCAAAAACAGCTACCGCCGTACCAATACTAGTCCACGCATCACTCCGATTATCTTTAGCTGCCGCCATCAGCGCAGAACTATTCACTTTTAGTGCTAATTTTTTATTATAATAATATACCCCGTACATCAATAGGGCGGAAATAATACCGATGATGGCCGCTAACAGCTCAGGTGTTTGGGTCGTTTGCTGAAACAGCGATTTCGTCGTTGAATACAAAACTTCAATCCCGACAAGCAACATAATAAACGAAGTAATTAAACTCGCGATATTTTCAGCCTTCCAGTGACCATAGCGATGCTCTTCATCCGCTGGTTTTCGTGATAGCCGTAATCCGATTAAGACCGCCACCGAAGCCAAGATATCGGTAAAGTTATTCAACCCATCAGCCCGTAATGCCGCCGAATTCGCCAAATTCCCGATGATTAATTTTAAACTTGAAATCAAAATATAGGCACAAATACTGATAATCGCACCTTTTTCAGCCTGTTTCAATTGATTATAACGATCTTGTACCAATCACACCCACTCCTTAGCTCTTTTCCAAATACTTGCTTATCTTACTAGAAATCACCATGAATTTTGTGAAAATTTAAAAACTGTAATGTTTTTGGTCACACGAAACTCCCTACTACCTGTGGCTAACATTCTCCTTTTGCGAACAAAAAATTACTGATTTCATTTTATGATATAATGGATAAAAAACGAATGGAGGTTTCTTTCTTGCCACGAAATTATTTCATTTTCTTTCTCTTACTCCTCTTTATTTTACCGGCCGTGATTGCACTGATTTTTGGCGTTCAACAAGGACTGATTTTAGCGTGCTACTTTATCATCACGATTGCTCTGCAAATTTGGTTTCGCGCAAAAAATCGCCGCAAAAATCAAGAACTAAATTATCTCTGGGAGCTCGCCGCAAAACTTCATTACACCGAAAAAGACTTACAAGCCTTTACTACCTTGAGTCAAATGGATTTAGTTGCGACCCGGCCAGAAAACCGGACGTATCTGCCAAGTGATCAATTGGTGAAACCACTAATCGCAAAGCTTGAAGCTCAATTGCAAGAAGAATCCACCGATAATCCGAAGTAAACCACTCCTTGTTGACGGCCTGCTGATACTTATTTTAAAACCTTTCATTCAGGTTTCTAATCATCATTATGCGCTCTGATAAGATACAAATCCACCAAAAGAACTTGACCCAATTTGGATAACAAAAAAGCTAGGATGTAAGGGTCCTAGCTTTTTTTGACTTACTCTTCTTTTAACAATCCTTTAAATAACCCAATCACAAACTCATTCGGTTCAAATGGTTCTAAATCATCAATGCCTTCACCTAAACCAACTAATTTCACTGGTAAATGCAACTCGTTACGAATCGCTAAGACAATCCCACCTTTAGCCGTGCCATCCAGTTTGGTTAAGACTAAACCAGTCACATCGGTTGTTTCCTTAAATTGCTTGGCTTGAACCATCGCATTTTGTCCCGTGGTGGCATCAAGTACTAATAAGACTTCATGTGGGGCTTCGGGTAATTCCCGTTGGATGATGCGTTTAATTTTTTCTAACTCATTCATCAAGTTGACCTTATTTTGTAACCGACCAGCCGTATCAACTAATAAAATATCTACCGCTTCTTCTTTGGCTCTTTTCACCGCATCAAAAACGACGGCCGCTGGATCGCCGCCAGCATTACCACGAACGACTTCAACCTCTGCGCGCTCGCCCCAGACGACTAATTGGTCAATGGCTCCTGCACGAAATGTATCAGCTGCCGCTAGTAAGACTTTTTTGCCTTCTTGTTTGTACTGGTGAGCAAGTTTGCCGATACTAGTCGTTTTCCCGACTCCATTGACGCCGACAAATAAAATCACCGTTGGCCCTTCTGTCTGAAGGTTTAAGGCATTATTTTCATCCACTCCTTCAGCTTCATACAAATTAACGAGTTTTTCTATAATCGTATTTTGCACTTCGGCTGATTTTTTGGCATTTTTCAGTTTGACTTCTTGGCGTAAATCTTCGGTGATTTTTAGGGCAGTTTCAAAACCAACATCGGCACCAATTAGCGTTTCTTCTAGTTCTTCAAAAAATTCTTCATCGACGCTTCTAAAGTTAGCAAACAACTCATTCATGCGTTCACCGAATGTTTTACGCGTCTTTTCTAACCCTTTATCATATTTCTCTTGTGTTTCTAGTTCTTGTTCGGCTAAATCTTCTGGGTACTCCACCGTAAAAGCTTTTTTTAACTTATCAAAAAATCCCATCTTTTGACCCCCTTTACTTTAAGACAAAGTTTTTAATGACATGGGCTACCCCATGCTCTTCATTTGAAACCGTCACTACATCAGCGACTTCTTTGACCGCCGTCACCGCATTTTCCATCGCTACACCGATACCAGCATATTGAATCATCGATAAGTCATTTTCTTCATCACCAATCGCCATGACTTCCTCACGGGTTAAACCTAAATCTTGAATGAGCAATTCAATGCCATACGCTTTCGTAATTCCTTTAGGCATGAACTCTAACAGATTATTGCGCGTTTTGATGACTTCGTAGTCTTTACGGAAAACCGCTGGGATTTTTTTGATTTGTTCATCTAAAAATTCTTGATGATAAGCAATCACCGCTTTGTTATACAAGCCATTTTCATGTAAATCAGCAATCGCTGCTGCGCGACAATCGAGTAGCGGATTTAATGAGCCATAAATGGAGGGATGATTGGTTGAAGTTGGTAAATTTAAAACGACCTCATCGGATAACACATCGAGCGCTAAATCTAAATCTTGTGCTAGCGCAACTAAGCGTTTCACATCGTCAACTTGAAAAACCGATTTTTCCATGATCTCACCCGTATCATTTTTTTGGACTAAGCCCCCATTAAAGGTGATGCTATAATCGCCGGCTTCTTTTAAGTTCAGCTCAGTCAAATAAGGGCGAATCGCTCGTAGCGGGCGCCCTGTACAAATCACGATTTTGACACCTTGGGCTTTCGCTTGGGCTAAGGCTTGTTTATTTTCAGCTGAAATTTTCTTCTGATTGGTTAATAACGTACCATCTAAATCAATTGCAATTAATTTAATCAAACTATCGTCTCCTTTTTATTCACTGGGGGCAATCTGTCCGCCTTCAGTAACTTCTTCTAAACGCACCGAAACTGTTTTTGAAACGCCCGATTCTTGCATCGTAACCCCGTACAAGACGTTGGCTGCTTCCATCGTTCCTTTGCGGTGTGTCACTACGATAAACTGCGTATCGTTATTAAAATCCGTTAAATAACGACCAAAACGATTAACGTTGGCTTCGTCTAACGCCGCTTCCACCTCATCTAAGACACAAAATGGAACCGGGCGCGTTTGAATGATGGCAAAGAGTAACGCAATCGCGGTTAAGGTCCGTTCGCCACCTGAAAGTAAACTTAAACTTTGCAGTTTTTTCCCTGGTGGTTGCGACTCAATTTCAATCCCGGTATTTAATAAATCACTCGGATTAGTCAAAAGTAATTCTGCCCGACCACCGCCAAACATATTCGGGAAAACTTCCTTGAATTTCACACGAATCGCTTCAAAAACCTCTTTGAACCGACGCTTCACTTCGTCATCCATTTCAGACATCGTTTCAAATAATTGTTCTTTAGCAGCTAGTAAATCATCTCGTTGCCCAGTTAAAAATTCATAGCGCTCCAAGACTTGTTGGTACTGCTCAATGGCATTTAAATTGACCGGTCCTAAATCGGCAACCGCTTGTTTCAACTGATTAATTTCAGCTTTGGCCGCTTGTAAATCCGGTAACGCTGGGTACAGTTGCTCAGCTGCTTCAAAAGTCAAAAGATACTCTTCTTGTAGATAGGTTAAATGCGTATCCATTGAGATGTCTAAGCGCTTCTTCTCTACTTCAAGGGTTGTTTTTTCAGCCAAACAATCTTTTTGTTGGTGATTTTTGTGAACCAATGCTTGATCTAATTGACTGACTTCTTGCTGAATTTTTTGACGCACTTGCCGTTTTTCTTGTAACTGCGTTTGAATCTCACTGCGCTGTTGCGTTAGTTTTTCGATTTTTTGTTGCAGTGATTCCTCGGTCACCTCGTGATCTAAGACATTGCCTGATAAAGCCTGAATTTGATTGGTTAAACTGACTTGGCGTTGCCGTGTACGTTCGGTCTGTTCTTGGTTGCCTTTTAAGCGTTCTTTGTAATTATTAATTTGCTCGTTGGTCACCGCTAACTGGGCTTTGAGTTGTGCCAATTGATCGGTCACACTTTGACGTTTGCCCTCAATCACATCTTCTTGGGCACTGATCGCTTGAATCTCTTGATTAATTGCTAACCGTTGCTCTTCAACCCTTTTTTGGCTTGATAGCAACTGTTCTTTTTGTTCGGTATACTCTTCTAGAAACAGCTGAACTTCACGATTTTCAAAAGCGAAAATTTTGGCCTCTTTTTCCAAACGCTCCAATTCTTGTTGATAATTGCGCGTTTGACTAACTAATTCTTGCTCTAGTAAACGACCTTCTTCACCTACTTGGCGTAATTCATCACTCTTTAATTGATTCTCATTGACTTGTTTTTCCAATTGGCGGACCAGCTGTTCTCTGCGTTGTAAGCGTTGGTCTAAGACATCCCCTTGTTCTTTTAATTGTGTTAATTCGTTGCTTTGGCTAAACAAGCTACCTTGACCACGACGGGTTGCTCCACCAGTCATTGAGCCACCGGCATTCATCACATCCCCTTCTAGTGACACCACGCGGTATTTATAGAAAATCGCTTTGGCTAAGGCATTGGCACTCTCTAAATCACGAGCAATCAACACACTACCTAACAGGTTTTCAGCAATTTGGCTAATCTCATCCGGATAGTTAACTAATTCACTGGCAACTCCTAAAAAACCATCAATTAGTTGGGCTTGATGCAGTGTTGTTGGTGGTAATTGGCGTGCCTTAATCGTCGTTAGGGGTAAGAAAGTCGCCCGTCCACCGCGTTGTTGTTTCAAGTAGGTAATCGCATTGCGTGCCGCCTGTTCATTGTCCACAACCACACTTTGAGCCGAAGCACCCAGAGCCGTTTCAATGGCTAACGTATACTCAGCTGGCACCTCGACAAGTTCCGCAACGGCACCTTTAATCCCCATTAACTGTGCTCTATGTTGCAAAATTAAGCGGACTCCTTGATAAAACCCGCTATAGTTTTCTTGGATTTCTTGGAGACTCTTTTGTTTGCCCCGAACTTGTTGAAGTTGATTCATCAATTCAAACATTTTCTTTTGCTCAACGGTAAATTGTTGTTGCTGCTGAGCTAACAATTCACGCGTTTGGGAATATTCAAGTCGTTGTTGCTGCACCTGGCTTTGGATTGTGGTTAATTGCGTTTGGCTCGCTTGATACAATTGTCGCTGCTTTTCAATCTCAGTCGTTAACTGCGCTTGTTTTTGCGTAGTTTGCTGGTTCTTATTGTGTTCTTGTAAGTATTGCCGTTCTAAAAATTTCAGTTCATTGCCGATACTGGCATGTTCTTGCATTTTTTCAACATATTGGCCTCGTAATTCTTCAATGACTTCTTTCGTCGACTTCTGATACTTGGCTAATTCATTTTGGGCCTTGGTAATTGCCCGTTCCAGCTCTTGTGCTTCACGATTTTTTTTAGATAATTCACTAATTAAAAGCCCTTTGTTTTCTTCTAAGTTCGCGATTTGTTCGAGCGTTTCTTCGAGCGCTTCTTGGTATTCCTGACTACTTTTTTGAGTATGTTTTGAGCGTTCGAGTAAGACTTCACGTTGCCCGGCTGCCTGATTTAAAGCTTCAGTGAGCGTTAATAACTGCTCGTTGGCATGTTCGAGCCATTGATCAGCTTCACTGCGTGTTTGACGCATTTTTTGTAATTCTTGCTCATCGGTTGCAATCGTGGCTGCTAATTCTTGTAACGTAAAATCAATTTGCGTGAGTTGTTTTTTCGTTTTTAACCAACTATTGCGTGCACTGGTAATCTCAGCTACACAAAAAGCCACATCGACCGTTTTCAACGTTTCTTTCAATTGTAAAAAGCGTTGCGCATCTTCGCTTTGTTTTTTTAATGGTGTGAGTTGTTCTTCTAGTTCATACACAATGTCTTGAACTCGACTCAAATTATCTTCCGTTTCAAATAATTTTTGCTCGGCTTTTTTCTTGCGTTGCTTGTACTTTAAGACACCTGCCGCTTCCTCAAAAATACCACGACGATCTTCAGGTTTGCTACTAAAAATCGCTTCAACTTTCCCTTGTGAAATAATCGAGAATGATTCTTTACCTAAACCTGAATCCATAAAGAGTTCTTGAATGTCTTTTAAGCGACAACTTTGTTTATTAATGTAAAAATCACTTTCACCACTACGCCGTAACCTCCGGGTGACACTAATTTCACTATATTCACTTGGTAAGTAATGATCGCTATTCTCTAAAACCATCGTCACTTCAGCGATATTTAACTGTTTTCTAGAATCCGACCCCGCAAAGATAATGTCAGGCATCTTCCCCCCACGCAAGTTTTTGGCTGACTGCTCGCCTAAGACCCAACGAATCGCTTCCGTAATATTACTTTTTCCACTACCATTTGGTCCCACAATCGCCGTCACATTATTTTCAAAATCAATGACTGTCCGATCTGCAAAGGACTTAAATCCTGCAATCTCAATTCGTTTTAAATACACGACCTTTTTTGGCCTCTCTTTCTAATTACGCTAAACGTTCCAAGGCATTGGCTGCCGCTGCTTGTTCTGCTAGTTTTTTGGATTTCCCTTGGCCTACTCCAATTAATTTTTGGTCACAATACACTTCCGTGCCAAAAATCCGTTCATGAGCCGGACCATCTTCTTTGACTAAGCGATATTCGATTAACACATCACCTGAAGTTTGTAACACTTCTTGTAGACGTGTTTTGTAATCCATCTCATGTGAAAAAGCACCCGACGTCACTTTAGGGAAGATCACGGTTGCGATAAATTTGTCGACGGCTGCCAAATTTTGATCCAAATACAAGGCACCTAAAAAGGCTTCAAATAAGTCACACAACAGTGACGGCCGCTTGCGACCACCAGAATTTTCTTCCCCTTTCCCCAGACGAATCGCCTGATCAAACTGACATTCTTGGGCAAATTGGGCTAAACTCTCTTCGCGTACGATGGAGGCGCGTAATTTCGTCAATTTGCCTTCTGATAAGTCGGGATATTCGCGGTATAAAAATTGCGATACCAATAATTCTAAAACCGCGTCTCCTAAAAATTCTAAGCGTTCATTATCTGATAAGTGTAAATTGCGGTGCTCATTCACATAAGATGAATGGGTAAATGCTTGTTCGAGCAAATTCACGTCATGAAAGACGATCCCATAGGTTTCTTTTAACGCATTTGTTAACTGATTATTCATGAGCCACATTCCTTTGATTTTTATTCAACACCTTCTTATTATACTGATTTTTCAGCAATTATGAAATGACTAATAAAAAAGCTTTAAAAAATTGAACAAAAAAGAGGTCATGACAGAAGTGTTTTACCCTAAGCAGTAAGCGGACCATTCTGGACCGCCGTTTATCCATCAAAAAAGAGCTGAGACAAATTTTTGCCCCAGCTCCCTTTCATTTAATTATTCGATTGAATCAGATGTTACTCCCACAGTTGCCCAAACGTTATCATCGGGTGAATCATACGCAATTGAGTAACCGGTCACTCGCGTTGAAACTGGTACAACTGAATAGCGATACAATGTTGGAATAACAAATGCTTCCTCAGCTGCATATTCTTGCCAATTCGTATATGCTTCTTTTTGGAAGTCCGCATCAAATGCTTCTGGTGAATTGATTTCATCTAATAATTCATTTTGTTCGTCGGATTCAAAACGAGTGTAGTTGAAAGCGGCATTTGGTCCATATAAACCAGTTGGGTTAGGATCAGAACCTGTTCCCCAAGCACCTTGGTAGATATCGATTTCAGGATCATCATTTTTCAACTTGTCATAAAATGAGTTGAACTCAATTAAACGACCTGTTGTATATTGAACATCTAAGCCGATTTTTTTCCATTGTTGCACGTAGTAGTCTGCTAATGGTTGGGCAGTTTCTCCACCGGCCATACTTGCAAAGTTAATCGTTAATTTCTCACCGTCTTTGTCTTCACGGATACCATCGTCATCCACGTCGGCATAACCCGCATCATCTAACAATTTATTGGCTTTTTCAAGATCTAAGCTGTAACCTTCCACTTCTTCATCATGTAATTCACCAAAAGCTGGAATGATTAAAGTCGACGCATTTTCACGCAAGCCATTGTAGAATTTCTCACCCACAGCGTCATTATCAATCGCATAGCCCATCGCTTGACGTAATGATTTATCAGCCATTTTCGCATCCGGATCAGTTTGAACTTTGCCGGCTTCAGCATCCCATGTTCCTAATTTGAAACCAATATACGTATAAGCTAAATCTTGATTTCCTAACATTTCATAGCCTTCTAAGTCTTTATACGTCGTGTACGTATCCGTTGAGATACTCTCAACTAAATCATATTTCTTCGCTTTCATCCCTTCAACGATGTTTGATGATGGAACCGAAGTAAAGACTACTTTATCTAATTTTGGTGTTTCACCATAATAGTACTCATTTGGTGCATACTCAATCGATTCACCCGCTTGGATGGTTTTCATGTAGTAAGGTCCTAAAGTTACTGGATTTTTACGAACAGCATCACTGCCTTCCATTTCACCGACCGGAATATCTTTTAAGACATGATAAGGAGCGGCATAAGACCAGACACCCCCACCGGCTTGTAGCATTGACGGTGAAACTTCTTTATACGTAATTTTAACGGTTAAATCATCGACTTTTTCAATCCCAGAAATCGAATCAGCATCGCCATCATGGAATTCTTCCATCCCGACGATATTCGTAAACGTATCATCGTAACGAACACCAGTATAATCAGCATCCCCAATGATTTCATATGGGAAAATCACATCATCGGCTGTCAAATCTTCGCCATCGGACCATTTCACATTGTCACGCAAGGTAATTGTGGCTGTTTTTTCATCTTGATCAATTTCTAAGTTCGCGATGCCACCGTCTTTAATTTTGAAGGTTTCATCAGCATTAAACAACCCTTCATGTGACGGTGCCATAAAGGTCGCATCATACGCATCTTGGTAAAACTCCCATTGAAACAATCCGGCAAAGTTACTGTCAGTAACGACCGCCACGTTCAGTGTACCACCATCAATCGCTTCATCGGTATTTGATACCTCGGTTGGAAACTTAGCCGTATCAACTGATTCGTTGCTATCATTTGCACTACCATTACCACAGGCTGCCAATGCGAACACTGACGTTAAAGCCACCAGTCCAAAAACTTTTTTCTTCATCCTATTTCCCCCTCTTTTTAAACGATGTCAAGGTAGTTAACGACCTTGACATTTATACTCAACACGATGACCGTGTAGGTAACAAATATTAAGAATTTTTGCACAATTTTCATGAAAATTTGAGAAGTTGTTTCATTTGCTTGAAACAACTTCTCAAAATACCTAACCTAAACGCTGACGCGCATCCGCTGCACGCTTGAAGGCTTGTCCCACATAGTTAATGCTTAACATTAAGATTAAAATTAAAATCGATGCGGGTAGCCAAATCCACTGTTTGTTAACTAGGACATCCCCACTGGCCGCATAACCAATTAACGTTCCTAAACTCGGTACATCCGCGGGCAACCCAAATCCTAAGAATGAAAGCGAGGTTTCAATCCCGATATTACCGGCAAAATTCAAGGTTAAGTTGGTAATAATCAATGAGCTTAAGTTGGGCATGATTTCGCCAAAGATAATCTTAAAATCCCCTGTTCCCAAAGTCTTAGAAGCACTCACATAATCTCTACGACCTTCAGATAAGGTTTTACTCCGAAACAGTCGTGCTTTACCGACCCAATAAAAGGCACTCATAATCAAAATGAAGGTATAAACATTATACGTTGGTGCAATTGAAACAAAGATAATGATAATCATGATGATTGGTAAAATCATGATAAAGTCAACGATTCGCATCAAGATATTATCAATGATACCGCCATAATAACCTGACAAAATACCTAAACCAACCCCAATAATCGAGGTGATAATGGTAATACTAAACCCGATAACAATCGAGTTTCTTGCGCCTAAGAACAATTGCCCTAAGACATCACGACCACCTTCGTCGGCTCCTAAAAGGTAGGTGCTCCCATCTGTTGCAATACTACCTGGCGGTGCGTACTTATCAAAAATACTAACATACATCACTTTTTCTGGATCAACAATCATTGCCCCAATAAAGATGGTCACAATCAAAGTAATTAACAACACTAAAGAGAATAACGCCATTTTATCTTTGGCAAATTCTCGTGCAATCATCCGAAATCCCATCGGTGGGATACTTGTTTCGATTGCCGCTTTTTCTTCTTTACTCATCTGCTACACTCCTTTCTCCTCTAATCTATTATTGGATCCGAATTCTTGGATCAACGATACTCATGATAATGTCTGATAGTAACGTTCCGACTAAGGTCGCAATTCCTAAGATGAGAGTTAAAGCAGTAATAACAGAATAATCACGTTGAGAAATACTCTCCACAAACAATTTCCCGATTCCTGGGAAACCAAAGATTTTTTCAATAATTACTGAACCACCAATTAAACCGGTAATTTCATAACCTAACGTCGATGCAATTGGCAACGAAGCGTTTCTAAAAATATGACGGTTAAAGACTTTATTCGTTGGGACCCCTTTCGAACGAGCCGTCCGTACATAATCAAGCGATTTGGAATCAATCACTTCGCTCCGCAAATATTGAATAATGACCGCCGTACCTAGCAACGCTTGGGTGATAGCTGGTAAAATCAAATGATAAATCCGACTCCAGAAAGCTTCCATCCCCGTAGCACCAACTGCTACTGAACCACTTGTTGGGAACCAATCTAAACGGTAACCAAAGATAAAGACCATTAATAATGCAAAAATAAATAGTGGTACTGCAAAGCTAAAGAAGTTATAAATCACGACTGCCTTATCAAAGGCTGAGTTTTGATAACGCCCCGCTAACATCCCTAAAGGTAACGCGATAAGATACGTTAAAGTGACGGTAAAGAGTGCTAACGAAACCGTATTACCAATGCGACTACCAATTAATGACGTCACTGAACGTTTATAAATAAAACTTTGACCAAAATCGCCATGTAACGCGTTATTAATCCACCGGAAATACTGGGTATACCACGGATCATTTAATCCGGCTGCTTCACGCATTTGTTCAATCACGGCTGGATCTTGGTTTGGATTAATCAATCCGGTAAATGGATCCCCTGGCATCATACTTGCTAAAATAAAAATCAAAATACTTAGAATAATTACTTGAGGGATCATTAATAATACTCGTCGTAGAATCGTCTTCCACATTAGTTAGCCCCCCCATCTTTTAACGCCACTTGATGTCCATCAATGATTTTTCGTAAATCATAAACGCGACCCGTTTGGTCATAATAATCCGCTTGATTCGCAATGTATTCGGCTTCGACTAGACGCCGGTTTTCTTTGTGCGCCTCACGATTTTTCACATCAATTTGCGGAATTGCTGATAATAGACGTTTGGTGTAAATATGACGAGGATCGGTATAAATATTTTCACGTGTGCCAATTTCAACAAAACGACCTTTGTACATAATCGCAATATTATCACACATGTGTTTAACTACCCCTAGGTCATGGGAAATGAACAAGTAACTCAAATCAAATTCTTGTTGAATTTGCTTCATAAAATTCAACACTTGTGCTTGAACTGATAAATCAAGTGCTGAAACGGGTTCATCGGCGATAATTAATTTCGGACTCGTTGCTACCGCCCGAGCAACTCCTAAACGTTGACGTTGCCCTCCAGAAAACTCATGTGGATACTTGTACATTGCATCTTCTGGCATCCCCACGATATCTAACAAACGTTTAACCCGTTGCTTTTCTTCTTGATCGCTAAAGCGTTCAAAGTTTCTCAGTGGTTCCGCGATGATATCAACCACGCGTTTTTTCGGATTCAAACTCGACATTGAATCTTGGAAAATCATCTGAACATCTTTGTTGTAGTTGATTTTTTTGCGTACGGAGCGTTTGGTCACGTCTTGACCATTGTAAATAATTTCACCACTCGTCACTTTCTCAAGGCCGACCAAGGATTTACCAATCGTTGATTTTCCTGAGCCCGACTCACCAACTAAACCATACGTTTTTCCTTTCTCAAGGACAAAGTCCACCCCATCGACTGCATACACATAATCAGTCACGCGGTTGAAAAAACCACTCCGAATCGGATAGTGAACTTTTAGATCTTTAATCGTAATCAATTCTGTCATCGACACTACTCCTTTTCGTCTCTAAAATGAAAATGCTTGTAACAAGTACAACGAACCCAATGTTCAGGTGCAACTTCATGTAGAGTTGGATTTTCTTCATGCGCGCTTTCAGGAATCCAAGAAATACGTTGGGCGAAACGACAACCGGTTCGAGGCATATGTTTTAATGAAGGGACGATTCCTTCAATCACATGGAGCTCATTGTCATGAGCATCATCTTGCGGAATTGAATTTAATAAAGAACGCGTATACGGGTGTTGCGGATTGCTAAACAATTCTTCTGCACTAGCAACTTCCACAAATTGACCACCATACATCACCGCCACACGATCCGCCATCTCAGCTACAACCCCCAAGTCATGGGTAATCAACATAATACCGGTTTTGGTTTCGGCTTGTAAGTCTTTCAATAAATCTAAAATTTGCGCTTGAATAGTAACATCTAGCGCAGTTGTTGGTTCATCCGCAATCACAATCGGTGGTTTACAAGCAATTGCAATCGCAATAATTACCCGTTGGCGCATCCCACCAGATAATTCATGTGGGTACTGATATCCAACTCGGGCTGGATTAGGAATCCCGACTTGCTCCAATAATTCTAAGGCCCGCGCTTGGCGTTCCTCAGCGTTCATCGTTGTATGATACGACAAACCTTCTTTGATTTGGTCTTCAATTCTCATCAAGGGATTCAAAGCTGATAATGGATCTTGGAAAATCATGCCAATATCATTGCCTCGAATTTTGTTGTATAAAGTTTCATTTAAATTTGATAAATTTAAATCATTGTATAAAATTTCCCCTGTAATTTTGGTGTTGTTCGGATCATGAAGCCCCATAATTGTTGTTGCCAAGGTGCTTTTCCCACACCCAGATTCGCCAACGATGGCTAAGATTTCATTTCGCGCAATGGTAAATGAAACCCCGTCCACAGCGTCAAAATAATCATCTTTAATTCGAAAACCAGTATGTAGATTTTGAACTTCTAATAATACTTTTTCATCTGCCAAACAAATCCCTCTCTTTCACTCCGATGCTTGGCTTAAGAAACTTCTCTTACCCTCATCGCTTACTTAACTTCCCGGCACTTCCCTTTAATAATTATCTCCTCGAAATAACTATTTCTTAATAATTATATAGGATGATTATAATAAAACACTCACTCAATTGCAACCCTAAATTTTTCTAAGAAACAGAATTTTCAGACAATTGTTTCCAAAAAAAGAATTTTTTTTGTTATTTTAAAAAAGAAACCTTCCAATTTTTATTGAAAGGTTTCTTTTTTTAAGCTAAGCGACCAGAAATATAGTCGACTGCGCCACCAACTGTGATAATTTGTTCAGCATCTTCATCCGAAATTTCGGTACCAAACGTATCTTCTAATTCTAATACAAATTCCATCACACTGATTGAATCCGCATTGAGATCATCTTTAATACTCATTTGATCCGTTACTTGTGTCGCTTCAACCTCAAAATGGTTTGCGATAACGGCTGCTACTTTATTAAACACTTCCTCACGAGTCAATTGCATTCACCTCCACGCGTTTGACTAGATTTACATCTAAAAGTCAGTTCTGTTTTAGTTTACTTGGAATTATTTCTTTTGTCTAGCTTTTTTCAAAAGAGCACGATCTGAAATTCCGCGCGCACCTTTTTCTACACGACCCAAATCTTTTTTATTTATCGCCTTCATAAAATGTTACGAGCTTACCGACAACATCGGTCTCTAACATCGTATGAATTTGGCGAATCGTATGAGAAACAGCCTCAGGACCCGTTGAGCCATGCGTTTTAATGACTGGTGCTTTCAACCCAAATAAAACTGCACCACCATGCTTGGAATAGTCCATTTGACCTTTCAGTCCTTGCAACGCATCTTTTAATAAGACCGCTCCTAGTTTCCCTTTTATGCCAGCGCCTATGATTGATTCTTTTAAGAGTGCCATAATTCCTAGTGCGGTTCCTTCAATCGATTTTAAGACCGCATTACCCGTAAAGCCATCTGTAACGACGACATCCGCCACACCACTTAAAATATCACGTGCTTCGACATTGCCCACAAAGTGAATGCTGTCTTCATTTTGCAGTAATTCAAACGCTTTTTTCGTGACTTCACTGCCTTTGGTTTCCTCGGTCCCATTATTTAATAAACCAACACGCGGTTTAGCGATACCTCGCACATTTTGGGCATAAAACGAGCCTAAAACGCCATATTGTAAAATATGCTCTGGTTTATTTTCTGAGTTCGCCCCTAAATCCAACATATCAAAACCACTCTCTTGACCCATCACCGGTAACGTCGACATCAATCCAGGTCGTTCCACGCCTTTAATCCGGCCAACAATAAACAAACCAGCCGCTAGTAGCGCGCCTGTATTGCCTGCAGAAAAAATAGCATCGGCTTCGCCATTTTTGACTGCTTGAGCCGCTAAAACCATCGAAGCATTTTTCTTTTTCCGAATCGCCTTAACTGGCTCATCGTCGCTATGAATCTTTTCATCGGTGTGAATAATTTTGATATTCACGTCGTCAGTCACAAATTTTTTAATTTCGGCTTCTTTACCGAATAATTGAAATTCAATTTCAGGAAAATCTTTTTTCGCAAGCATCACACCTTCTACAATCGCTTGTGGTGCATTGTCGCCTCCCATTGCATCAACCGCAATTCTCATCATTTCATTTTGGCTCCTTTCATTTATCTGCTTTAGTATATCATAAGTTACCTAATCAAAAAATTGCTTTTGCGAAGCTTGCTCGGCTAAATAGTGCGCTAAAACCAGATAATCTGGTTGTTGTTGCCAGTCTGAAAGTGCATAAATTTTTTGCGCCTCGTCTTTAGCGACTTCTAAAATATTAGCATCGGTGACTAAATCCCCCGCTAGAAATTGTGGGATGCCAGATTGACGAAAGCCAAAGACTTCTCCGGGACCTCGTAACTCCAGATCTTTTTCGCTTAATAAGAACCCATTATTCGTTTCGGTCATAATTTTCATTCGTTCATTGCCCATCTCATTTTTAGGATTCGCCACTAAGATACAATACGAAGCCTTAGCGCCACGGCCAACTCGTCCACGTAACTGGTGCAATTGCGCTAAACCAAAGCGATCCGCATCCATAATCAGCATCACCGTCGCATTAGGCACGTTCACCCCCACTTCAATTACCGTGGTTGAAACTAAGACTTGCGTTTTTTGTTCTTTAAACGCCTCCATGATAGCTTCTTTTTCACTATTTTTCATCTTACCGTGAAGTAATCCCACTTGAAAACTAGCTGCAAAATAGGCTTGGAGATGCTCATAAATTTCGACGGCATTTTTGACGTCTAATGTTTCGGACTCTTCAATTAAAGGACAAATTACGTACATTTGATGTCCCTTTACTAATTCTTTTTTCGTCCAAGCCAAAACCGAATCTAGTTGTGACGGACGCACCCAACGCGTATCAATCGGAATTCGCCCGGCTGGCAATTCATCAATCAACGAGACATCCATCTCCCCATAAGCCGTAATGGCTAACGTCCGTGGAATGGGCGTGGCTGTCATAAACAAAACATCTGGCCGTTGACCTTTCTCCCGTAAAACTTGTCGCTGATTTACCCCAAAACGATGTTGTTCATCGGTGATTACGAGCCCTAGCCGGTGAAATTGCACTTCTTCTTGGATTAACGCATGGGTTCCCACCAAGATATCAATGGTGCCATTCGCTAACTGGGTGAGGATTTCGCGGCGCTCTTTGGCTTTCGTGGAACCAGTCAAAAGCGCGACCGTCACTTCTTGTGAGTCAAATAAACCAGTCAAACTCGCCGCATGTTGCTGCGCTAAAATTTCAGTTGGCACCATCAGCGCGCCTTGAAAACCAGCCATCTTAGTCGCATATAGCGCAATGGCTGCGACCACCGTTTTGCCACTGCCGACATCTCCTTGAAGCAAGCGTTGCATATGTTTCGGACTACGTAAGTCTTGGCAAATTTCATTGGTCACTCGTTTTTGCGCTGCCGTCAGTTCAAACGGGAGCTTTTGGATGAATGTCTTTAACGCGTTGACGTCATAGCGTAATGCCACACCGTTAATTTCGGCTTTTTCGGCTTGCTTCAACCCTTGGACCTTCATTTGAAACAAGAAAAACTCTTCAAAAATTACGCGGCGTTTCGCTTGATGTGATTGCTCCGGCGATTTGGGGAAGTGCATCGCATACATCGCTGTCTGCTTGGGCAACAGCCGATATTTTTGGAGCAAACTAGCCGGTAAATTTTCTTTAATTTCGTCAGCATAACTCTCAAAACCTTGCTTAATTAAATCGACTAAAGTCTTTTGCTTCACTTTTTTGTTTACATGATAAATCGGAGCAAAATCGTCTTGGTTTTGACTCCCTAAAATTTTCATTCCACTCAGTGATTTCCGTTTGGCATCCCAACGACCATACACAGCAATTTCCGTATCAACTGTAATTTTATCTTTTAAATAAGGTTGATTAAAAAAAGTGACTAAAAAAACACCGTGGTCCTGCATCATGCGAAACTGTAGGCGTGATTTTTTATATCCCAAACGGCTAACCACAGCAGGTGAGACAACCGTTCCTTTTAAAGTCACTTTTTCTTGATCTTGAATTTCTAATAAATTGCGTTCTTGAATGTCTTCGTAACGAAAAGGATAATAACTCATTAAATCAACGACCGTTTCGATGCCTAATTCAGCCAAATCCTGAGCGCGTTTTTCACCCACACCTTTTAAAAATTGAACAGCGGTTGCCATCTAGTTGCCTCCTTTTTTGCTTGATTTCCTATTAGATAGAAAAACTTGAGCGATACAGCCTAACAGCTACTCGCTCAAGTTTTCAGTCATAATTCCACTTTACTCAGCCGCAAAAAGATACGGATACACCGGTTGATCGCCTTGATGAATCTCAACTTCAATCTCAGCTGGTAGATGCTGGCTCATTTGTTCGGCTTCGGCTTGTGAACCGGCTTCACCAACGATAATCGTCACAATTTCAGTATCTTCATTAATCATTTGTGTTAACGTCGTCTGACCAACTTGTAAGCTATCTGGTTGCGAAACGACGATTTTTCGATTAACCATTCCTAAATAATCGCCCTCGCGAATTTCAAGACCTTCAATTGTTGTATCGCGAATTGCATGCGTCATTGAACCACTAACGACCGTTGTTAACGCTTGGGTCATCGCTTCTTGATTTTGGGTCAAAGTAGCTAATTCGTTAAATGCTAGGAGCGCTGTTAACCCTTGAGGAATCGTTTTACTAGGAATAACAATTGTCGGCACGTCCGCGACATCTGCGGCTTGTTCGGCCGCCATAAAGATATTTTTATTGTTCGGTAAAATAATCACTTGTTCCGCATTGACCGCTTCAATCGCTTTTAAAATATCTTTGGTACTCGGATTCATCGTTTGGCCGCCACTAATATTGTGGCTACACCCTAGACTAGCAAATAATTCAGCCACACCCGCACCAGCTGAAATCGCAATCACGCCATACGGTTGTTTCGTTTTTTCTACTCGGGGTTGCTCTTGTTCTAAAATCGTTTCATGTTGAACCCGCATATTATCGACTTTGATTTTGATTAACGAGCCAAACTTTTGACCGTAGTTCATCACTTCACCCGGATGCTCGGTATGCACATGGACTTTGATGATTTCGTCATCATTGACAACTAATAATGAATCCCCTAAATTCGCTAAATAATTACGAAACGTTTCATAATCAAACGTGCTATCAACAGTCGGGCCTTCACCAATTTTCACCATAATTTCTGTGCAGTAGCCAAAAGTAATCTCTTCGGTTGCCAAATGGCCTTGGACACTACGATGATGTTCAGCTTGAACCATCTCTGTCATCTCAGCTGGGGTCGCAACAAATTCTTCAACCTCATACTCACCCGTCAACGCTGCCAAAAAGCCTTCATAGATATAAAGTAGGCCTTGGCCACCACTATCAACCACACCGACTTCTTTTAAGACCGGTAATAACTCTGGTGTTTTGGCTAACGCTTTACGCGCACCTTTCACCACTGCCTGCATCACGACAGTTGGATCAGATGTTTCGCTAGCTTTTTTCTCACCATACTCAGCCGCCACGCGCGCAACGGTTAAAATTGTTCCTTCAACCGGCTTCATCACCGCTTTATAGGCTGTTTCGACCCCTTTAGTAAAAGCGTGGGCCAAGTCTTGAGCAGATAGGCGCTCAACTTCAGCAATTGGTCGGGCAAATCCCCGAAATAATTGTGATAAAATGACGCCTGAATTGCCGCGTGCGCCCATCAAAAGGCCTTTAGATAAAACTTTGGCTAGTTCGCCAACTTTTTCGGTTGGTGAATCCGCCACCCCTTTGGCCCCACTAATCATTGATAAATTCATATTGGTTCCCGTATCACCATCGGGCACGGGAAATACATTTAATGAATTGACATACTCTGCATTGACTTGCAAACGATTTGCACCAGCTTGTACCATTTCTTGAAACTGACTAGCGCTAATTGTTGTTCCTTCCACTTAAAGTCCTCCTTCAGATCACTGACCAAACTAGTTGGTATTTTCTTAATTAGTCTGGCAATACGCGTACACCTTGAACAAAGACATTTACTGAAATCGCCGTAATGCCGAGCATTGTTTCCAAATTGTATTTCACTTTCTCTTGCACGTTACGTGAAACTTCGGAAATCTTTGTTCCGTAGCTCACGATGGTATAGACATCTACTGCAATACCAGGTTCGGTTTGGCGAACGACGACACCTTTTGAATAACTTTCTTTTCTTAAAATCTCATTGAAATTATCTTTAATTTGATTTTTACTTGCCATTCCAACAATTCCGAAGACATCGGTTGCTGCGCCACCGACAATCGTCGCAATTACCTCGTTGGCAATCTCAATCGTTCCAGATGCAGTTTGCATTTTTACAGCCATAAATAAAGCCTCCTTGAGGGCATTTTTTGCCATTTTTACTACAATAGTTTATCATAGCTACTAGGTAATTAAAAGCGAACGCTATTTGGAACTACCATGAACACTTTTTTTACAATTTAAGCTTGCAAAACACTTCAAATTATGGTAAATTCAGATGGTATGGGCCGTATTAGCGCTCCAATATCACGGCAAAGGAGGAAATATTCACATGGCAAAAGTTTGCTACTTTACAGGTCGTAAAACTCACAGTGGAAATAACCGCTCTCACGCAATGAACGCTACTAAACGTACAGTTAAACCTAACTTACAAAAAGTTCGCGTTTTAATCGACGGTAAACCTAAAAAAGTTTGGGTTTCAGCTCGTGCTTTGAAATCAGGAAAAGTTGAGCGCGTTTAATATCACGAGTAACCAAACCGTCCGCTTTTGCGAACGGTTTTTAATTTTTACGACAAAGTTATTATTCTGTCATCATTGACGGCTGAGGAGTTAGATCCACTCGGATCTAACTCCTCTTTCCTTTAAACATTTATTAAGATTCACCTAGTTTTTTTTCGTTTTCCCCTTCACTTTGCGCTATCACGTGCACCAAAAACAAATTATGATAAACTATAATTGTAGGATATAAATTAAATATTGAAAGAAATTTGGTGACTCGTATGTTTTCAGCAACAAAAGATTTTATCCACAAAAACAAACGTTACATGTTGGCAAGCTTCTTGATTCCCTTGTTTTTGATGGCCTTTATTTATTTGACTATTGGCATTTATCCTGGCAGCGACCGGAGTGTTTTAGCCAGTGATGCATTCTCGCAATTTTCCAATTTTCACGCGAGCTTTCGCAACATGCTTTTAGGGAAACAAAGTATCTTTTATACATGGAATGCCTCCTTGGGTTTAAATTATCTCTCGTTAATTTCTTATTATCTCGGTGGGATTTTTACACCATTAGTGATTTTTTTCCCCAATCAACTAATGCCTGACGCCTTGTATGTTTTAACCTTATTAAAAATTGGTTCAGCCGGGCTAGCCTTTTGGTTTTATGCCAGTCAAACATTTAAGCTACCAAAATGGAACCATGTCATTTTGGCCATTTTTTATGCGTTAATGTCCTTTGTCACGGCCCATTCTGAAATCATTATGTGGTTAGATGCCTTTGTTTATTTACCACTGATTATTTTAGGAATCAATCGCTTAATCGAGTTGCGCAAGCCAAAGCTCCTCTTTTTTAGCTATTTGCTGCTGTTTTTATCAAGTTTTTATATGGGCTTCATGGTTGCCGTTTTTTCGGCGCTTTATTTCCTATTTCGTTGGCTACGCGCATGGAAAACCCAAAAAACAGCAATTATCCCTTATAGTATCACGGCGTTATTAGCTAGTGGGGCTTCGATGATTATCATCTTACCGGCCTTGCTTGATTTAAGTGGCAACGGCGAAGAACTGACTCAAATCACACAGCTCAAAACAGAAGCCACAGGACTAATGGATTTACTCTTAAAAAATATGGTTGGGGTTTACGATACCACCAAATATGGCTCCATCCCCTTCATCTATGTTGGCTTACTGCCGTTAGCCCTATGTCTCTTTTACTTTGTTACCAAGAAGATTGACTTAAAAGATAAACTATTAGTTGGCAGTATCTTTGCGATTTTAATTGCCAGTTTTTATCTAGTGCCATTAAACCTTTTCTGGCACGGAATGCATGCGCCGAATATGTTTTTATTCCGCTACGCCTTCTTGTTCTCCTTTTTAGTCTTGATGTGTGCCGGATACGGTTGGGAAAAACTCAAAGATGAAAGTTATCAAACATTTTTTGTAATTTTATTACTCTTGATGGCGAGTTTTTGTCTTGGTTTTGGTTTACGTCCAGAAGGAAAATATGAGTATATCACTTCCCTTTCCTTCTTACTGACAATTGCCTTTTTAGTGCTTTATTTATTAGTCTTTGGTTTATATCAGCTCAAAGGCTTATCACTAAAGAGTGTCACAATGCTCTTGCTCGTCTTCGCTTGTTTTGAAACAGCCTTAAATACTAATAGCATGGTCCATGGTATCCTTAGCGATTGGAATTATGCTTCACGCAGTCTGTATACCGAACCGTATCCAGCAATTAGTGAACTAGTGGATGGAACGAAAGACGATAACGATACCTTCTATCGTTTAGAAAACCTTGATCCCGTCTCTGCCAATGACAGTATCAATTATGGCTACAGCGGAATCAGTATGTTTTCTTCAATTCGTAATCGTCATTCTTCAAGTTATTTAGATTCACTCGGCTTTCGTTCACGCGGAACCAACTTAAATATTCGCTACCCGAACAACACTTTACTAATGGATAGCTTACTGTCAGTGAAATACAACATCAGCCAAGAAGAGCTCAACAAATATGGCTTTGAGCAAACGAAACAAGCCGATGACTACTTGTTATATGAAAATAATAACGCCTTACCTTTAGCTATCTTAGCTGATCCAGCGGCAAATACGATTGAACATTATGAAACCGACAACCTCGGCAATCAAACAAATCTCATCAACGGCTTAGCTGGTTTAAATCAACAATATTTCCAATTTGGTCCGTTAGAACAAGTCAGCACGAACAATACGCAGGTAACTGAGGCGAATGGCTATACGACTTATACCGAAGAAGAACCTAATCTTGCCAAAGAAATCACATATAAAGTCCAAGTCCCTGCAAATACGCAAGCTTATTTAAGTCTCTACCCGCAAGATTTTGCCCAACTAGATAGCTCTAGCGCAACGATTACCGTCAATGGAATTTCCCAAGAGAGCCAAATTGATATCACGGGGCAGTATTATGATCTGGGCTATTATCAGGAAGCGACCGAAGTTGAATTTACGGTAAGTTTCTATGGGACAACCGCGGTAACTTTCCAAACACCGCAAGCCGTCTTTTTAGACATTAACGCTTACCAAACAGCGATGGATACCTTAGCTGAAAATGGGGTCGCTATGACGCCTGGTAATCGCCAAGCAACTGGCACAATCAACGCGAGTGAAGATCAATTATTAGTCACAACTATCCCTTACGATAAAGGTTGGTCAGCCAAAGTCGATGGTCAAAAAGTCGATGTCAAAGCTTTCCAAGATGCGTTTATCAGTTTTGATGTGCCCGCTGGAAAACACACCGTTACCTTGAGTTATCTCCCACAAGGTTTCTTAATTGGTGCCAGCCTTTTTGTTGGTTGCCTAATCTTGTATTTCGTCTTTGAATATTACTTGAAAGACTTTAAAAACCCACGCAAACCAGGGCGACGTGAACAAATTAACTAAGTAAAAGGCCTGAGACACAAATATGTCTCAGGCCTTTTTTGACAAATAAATACTGTTACAAAAATCCGCTAACGCAACCTTTACAGATAGTTGACTTCAACTAAATACAACCCTTCCGGATGCGCGGTTGGACCGGCTAAATTACGATCTTTAGCCGCAATAATTTTGGCTACACTATCAACTGGCATCCGCTCATTACCAATCTTCAATAAAGTCCCCACCATAATGCGAATCATTTTATACAAAAAACCATTACCGCGAAAAGTAAATGTTAATTCATCACCGGAGGCATTGACGGTCATACTCGCCTCATAAACCGTGCGCGTTTTATCTTCCACTGAACTCCCACTTGCACAAAATCCCGTAAAATCATGTGTTCCCACAAAGTCAGGTAAAGCTTGTTGGATTTTAGCTAAATCTAGCGGATAAGGAAAATAACTCGCATAATTCCGTCGAAATGGGCTCCGGGGTTTGCCGATATCCACTTTAAACTGATAGGTCTTTTCATGCGGGGCATAACGGGCATGAAAATCCTCAGCCACTATTTCAACCGCCCGCACCGCAATATCTTCTGGTGATTGCGTATCTAAGCCAAAACGCATCCGTTCTAAAGGACGTTCTTGTGGAAAATCAAAATGTATCACTTGGCCGAGCGCGTGAACTCGCGCATCCGTTCGTCCTGATCCATGAACGAGAATTTCTTTGCCACTCGCCATTTTGGTCAAGGTTTTTTCTAATTCTTCTTGGACTGTTCGGCCATTCGGTTGGCGTTGGAAGCCATTAAAATTCGTCCCATCATAGGCGATTAGTGCTTTGTATCGAACCATTTTATCCTCCTCATATTAAAAAAGGAGCTGGGCTAAATGATTTCCCAGCTCGCTTACTAACATTTAGCTCCGTAAAAAAATTAGGGCGACGGTTAATAAAACAAAAACGACGCCCACAACAGTATCTCTGCGATGCCATGCTAATTGACGGTATTTTGTTCGCCCTTCGCCACCGTTATAGCCACGCGCTTCCATGGCCGTGGCCAAGTCTTCAGCACGATTGAAACTGCTGACGAATAAAGGGATTAACAAAGGGATAATCGCCTTCATCTTATCAACTAAACTCCCTTCACCAAAATCAACGCCGCGTGCTCGTTGGGCATTCATGATTTTTTCCGTTTCATCCATCAATGTCGGAACAAAACGTAAGGCAATGGATAACATCAACGATACTTCATGAACAGGAAAACGAATTGCATTTAATGGCCGCAACAAGTATTCAATCGCATCGGACAATTCTAAAGGCGGAGTCGTTAATGTTAGCAGGGTTGACATAAAAATAATCAACACAAAACGACAAAATATAAAAATCCCATTTAAGACACCAAATTCGGTAATATGAAAGATGCCCCATTCCCAATAGGTTTCACCACCGACCGTGAATAAAACTTGTAAAGCAACCGTAAATAAAATCAGCCATAACAGCGGTCGGACCCCTTTAATGAAGAAACTCAAACGAACTTTTGAAAGAAACACACAAAAAAAAGTAAATAAGGTTAAGAAGCCATAACTCTGCCAGTTGTTTGCTAAAAAAATAATCCCAATAAAATAAAAACTGGCAATGAGTTTAATCCGCGGATCTAATCGATGAATCAGCGAATCACCGGGAATATAGCGACCAAAAATCAATTTATTGCCCATCTGGCGCACCTCCTCGGTTCAATGCAACTAGTGCTGTCGCTAGTTCATCAGCTGTGATTGGTAACGTTTCAAAAGGCACACCTTTTTGACGTAACTTATCCGCAAATGCTGTTGCTGTTGGAACCCCAACCTGTTTGCTTTGGACCCAAGCGATGTCTTGAAAAACAGCTCGTGGTTGGCCGCTTTTGATCAAGTGGCCTTTTTCCATGACATACATATAATCAGCATAGTTAGCGACATCATCCATTAAATGCGTAACTAAAATAATGGTTAAGTTTTTTTCTTTTTGTAGCTTCAAAAACATTTCCATCATGTCTTTACGACCTTTGGGATCAAGACCTGCTGTCGGTTCATCCAAAACCAAGACTTCCGGCTCCATGGCTAAAACGCCCGCAATCGCTACTCTTCGCATTTGGCCCCCAGATAAATCAAACGGCGAACGCTCAGCATAGCTAGCATCCAATCCAACTAATTCTAACTGTTCTTTCGCTAAAGCTAACGCCGCTTCTTCAGAAACACCAAAATTTTTGGGTCCAAAAGCGATATCTTTAGCCACTGTTTCTTCAAATAATTGGGCTTCGGGAAATTGAAAAACAATGCCGACTTTTTTACGAATCGGTTTTAAATTCTTATTATTCGTCTCAGGCGTAATCACCCGTTCGCCAATCGTCACTGTCCCTTGGGTGGGTTTTAATAAAGCATTTAAATGTTGCAACAGTGTTGATTTCCCACTACCAGTATGTCCAACAATCGCTGTATATGAGCCTTCTTTAATGGCTAAATCAATCTCAAATAATGCACGTTGTTCAAACGGGGTGTTGGGCTGATAGGTAAAATCTACTTGTTCAAAACGGATTTCCACAACCAATCAACCATCCCTTCTTCAGTTAAATAGTTTGTTGGAACTTCAATTCCACGTTCTTGTAAACTCAATTTTAATTTTTCGGGAAACGGCAAATCCAGACCTAAATCAATTAATGCCGCTCCTGCTGAAAAAATTTCTGCTGGTGTTCCCTCATCAATCAATTGACCTTCACGCATCACGAACACGCGATTGGCATTGGCCGCCTCATCAATATCATGGGTAATGGAAATTACGGTCAAATTAAATTGTTCTTTAATTTTTTTGATTGTTGAAATAACTTCTTCGCGACCTTCTGGATCTAACATACTCGTTGCTTCATCTAAAATAATGATCTCCGGTTGTAACGCGACCACCCCAGCAATTGCCACTCGTTGTTTCTGTCCACCTGAAAGACGAGCCGGTTCACGGGTCTTAAATTCATTCATTTTCACTTGATTTAAGGCACTCTCCACGCGAGTTAACATTTCTGCACGCGCAATCCCTTGGTTTTCCATCCCAAAAGCGACATCATCTTCAACCGTTGAGCCAACAAACTGATTATCCGGATTTTGAAAAACCATGCCGACCATTTTGCGAATTTCCCAAATATTTTCTTCGTTTAATAAAGCATCTCCCACTTTGACTTCGCCTGCTTGTGGTAAGAGCAACCCATTAATTGTTTTAGCTAAAGTTGATTTTCCAGAACCGTTATGGCCAATAATTGCCACCCAATCCCCTTGATTAATCGAAAACGAAACATCATTTAATGCTTGTCGTTCATCGTCTGGATCATAACTGAATTGAATATTTTTTAATTCGATGATTGTTTTCATTGACTGCTCCTTCTCATTGTCAAGCATGCTTGACCTAAAATAACACACAGTTTCATTACTAAATCTAACAAAAAAAAAGGCAAATATCAATCAGTGGCTTTTTTTTCATTCGCCATTAGCTTTCTTGTCAAGACAACTAATCGAGAGTAAAAAAAAAGCGCTTTATGATGAGTGCTGGCACCCTGATAAATATCAGGGTGCAGCGCTGAGCTAGACTCGGAGTCGCCTCCAACATCATAACACTCTTAAGGAATCATCTATAAAGTGATGGTAAGTGTGATTTTAAACAAATTTGATTTTAAACTAATTCTAGGATAACCATTGGTGCAGCATCTCCGCGTCTTGGTTCTGTTTTCAAGATACGAGTATATCCACCTTGGCGATCAGCATAACGAGGTGCGATATCGTTGAATAGCTTTTGTAAAGCTGATTCGACAACAATTGCATCGTTTTCTTCGCGTACACTTGCGACTTCGTTACGAACGAAAGCAGCAGCTTGACGACGAGCATGTAGATCTCCGCGTTTTCCTAAAGTAATCATTTTTTCAGCAGTTGAACGAACTTCTTTAGCACGAGCCTCAGTAGTCACGATGCGTTCATTAATGAATAAATCAGTTGTTAAATCACGCAACATCGCTTTACGTTGGCTAGATGTGCGTCCTAATTTACGGTAACTCACGTGGGTTTCCCTCCTTCGTAAATATCTTAATCGTCTTTACGTAAACCTAAACCAAGATCATGTAATTTAGCTTTAACCTCTTCAAGAGATTTACGACCTAAGTTACGTACTTTGATCATTTCTGGTTCTGATTTGTTAGTAAGTTCTTGAATCGTATTGATTCCTGCACGTTTCAAACAGTTGTATGAACGAACAGATAAGTCTAATTCTTCGATTGTCATTTCTAACATTTTTTCTTTTTGCGTTTCTTCTTTTTCGATCATGATTTCCGCATTTTTCGCTTCATCAGTTAGATTCACAAAAATATCTAAATGTTCCGTCATGATTTTCGCAGCTAGACTCATTGCTTCTAATGGTAAGATTGAACCGTCAGTCCAAATTTCCATTGTTAGCTTGTCAAAGTCTTGACGACGACCGACACGCGTGTTTTCTACTTGGTAGTTCACACGACGGACAGGCGTGTAGATTGAATCAACAGGAAGAACACCAATTGGCATCTCTTCTTTTTTGTTCTCATCAGCTTGAACGTAACCACGACCAGGTTGCACAGTTAAACGTGCATGGAACGTAGCTCCTTCTGCGACACTACAGATGTACATATCTTTATTCAAGATTTCTACATCGCTATCCACAATAATATCACCAGCAGTAACATTAGCTGGACCTGTAATATCGATTTCAAGGGTTTTCTCTTCTTGCGTATACATTTTCAATGCAAGACCTTTAATATTCAAGATGATTTGAGCCACGTCTTCTCGTACACCTGGAACAGTTGAGAATTCGTGCAACACGCCATCGATTTGAATACTAGTAATCGCTGCACCTGGCAAAGAAGATAATAAAATCCGACGTAGGGAATTTCCTAAAGTAGTTCCATAGCCCCGCTCTAACGGTTCCACGATGAACTTGCCATAATCTTTCTCTTCATCAATTTTTACGATTCTTGGTTTTTCGAATTCAATCATGCTTATCTCTTACCCCTTTCAAAACGAAAAGTGTCTTGTTCAATGACATATAATTGTAGAAACTCAATTTGAGCTGCTCTCATTAAACACGACGGCGTTTTGGAGGGCGGCATCCGTTATGAGGAACTGGAGTCACGTCACGAATTGCAGTCACTTCTAAACCTGCTGCTTGTAATGAACGAATTGCTGCTTCACGTCCAGAACCAGGTCCTTTAACTGTTACTTCTACGGTTCTTAATCCGTGTTCCATTGCTACTTTAGTAGCAGTTTCTGCTGCCATTTGAGCGGCAAAAGGTGTTGATTTTTTGCTTCCTTTGAAACCTAATGCACCAGCTGATGACCATGCTAAAGCATTACCATGAGTATCAGTGATCATTACGATTGTATTGTTGAATGTTGAATGGATATGCGCGATACCTGCTTCAATATTCTTTTTCACACGGCGTTTACGACTCACTTTTTTTGCTGCCATGAAGTTTTAACCTCCTTCACTTAAGAATTAATTATTTTTTCTTGCCTGCGACTGTTTTAGACGGGCCTTTACGAGTACGTGCATTATTTTTCGTGTTTTGTCCACGAACTGGTAATCCACGACGGTGACGGATTCCACGGAATGATCCGATTTCCATCAAACGTTTGATGTTTAAGTTCACTTCACGACGAAGATCACCTTCAACTTTTAATTTATCAATTTCAGCACGGATAGCGTCTGTTTGTTCATTTGATAATTCACGAACACGAATTTCTTCTGAAACGCCAGCGTTAGCTAAAACTTTCTTAGCAGTCGTGTTACCAATACCAAAAATATAAGTAAGAGAAACGACTACACGTTTATCACGAGGAATATCTACTCCTGCAATACGAGCCATACTTGTTACACCTCCGATTATCCTTGACGTTGTTTATGTTTTGGATTTGCTGGGCAAATCACCATAACGCGTCCTTTACGACGAATTACTTTACAATGTTCACACATTGGTTTTACTGATGGTCTTACTTTCATGAT
>JBKEDL010000032.1:0-36773 GCA_047975385.1 Enterococcus sp.
TTAGTAAATATTGGTAGTTCGATTTTCTTATTAATTGTTTTGGTAACAACGCAAAATTTTTTCCTATTCCTTTTAGTTAAATTGATTGCAACCATCATTGGTAACCTAGCTATTTCACGCAAGGTATCAGCGATGTATCCAGCGGTTAATTGGTCGACGAAAGAAAAAATTCGCGAAGCTGATTCTAAGCGACTCATTAATAATACAAAAGAGATGATTGGTGCACGTGTTGGGGCGATTGTGTTAGATGGTACCGATAATATCGTGATTTCCTCTTTTTTGGGGATTACCTTTGCTGGTATCTATGCCAACTATGTATTAATCGTCTTCGGTGTATCTTTAATTATTTCACGGGTCATCAATGCTGTGACTGCAAGTTTAGGAAATTTATCGGTTTCGAGTGTTAGTGAAAAATCAAGAGAGGTCTTAGAAACGTATTTCTTTATTTGTTTTATCATTACGCTTTACTGTTCGACGCTACTATTTAACTTATTTAATCCTTTTATTGAGGTCTGGATTGGCGAAACGTTTCTTTTGAATTGGCTGACGGTTTATATTATTGTGATAAATTTCATTTTCCGTCAAATGCGTGCACCGATGCAAACCTATATTAACGCCTACGGTACATTTAAATTTCAAGGAGTTATTTCGTTAATCGGAGCAATTATGAACTTAGGTTTATCAATCTTTTTTATTAATGTCTTCCATTTAGGGATTGCGGGTGTTGTTTTTGCCACGATTCTCACAACTTTATTAGTTGATAGTTGGTGGGAAGCAAGAAAAGTCTATGTTGTTATTTTTAAGGAAAAACTATTTAAATCATATATTCAGTATCTACTTCATGTTGTCTTTATTGGCCTAGTAGCACTACTTAATAATCTGATTGTGCAAAATCTGTTGGAAAATAACTTTTATTTCATTATCAATTTTATCCTAATTGCTCTAATCACTGTAATAGTTGATACGTTAATCATTGTCATAGTGTTTTATCGCACACCGCGCTTTAAAAAAGTTGTGGGGATTTTTATGAAATTAGCAGAACGTTTTCTCAGCAGAGGCTAGTCATTTAAAACGTTTTTTTACGAAAAAAGGAGATTAGATTTAATGAAGGTAGTTTCAATAATTATGCCTTGTTATAACGTGGAACAATATATTCAGGCAGCGCTAGAAAGTGTTTTTAATCAAACGTATAAAAATATTGAATTAATTATTGTAAATGATGGTAGTACAGACAATACGTTGAATATTATTCATTCGCTAATCTCAAAAGCGACTGTTTCTAAGAGCAAAATAATTGATCAACAAAATCAAGGCCTTTCTGAAGCCAGAAATAGCGGCTTAAAAGAAGCAACCGGAGAATTTATTTACTTTTTCGATTCAGATGATTTGATGGATGCTGAATTAGTTAGTGAATGCGTTGATTTTATGCAAGTTAATCATTTAGATTTAGTACATTTTAATTGTGAATTATTGGTTGAAGATGAGTTATCAATTCAAGAAGAGCAATATTTTAAAAATAAACTTTATGAAGATCGAAAAGTTTATACGATGCAGGATTTTTCCAAAAAGTTTATTCATCAACCTCGAGTCCCAGTTTGGTTGTATTTTTATAGGCATCAATTTTTAAAGGAAAAGCAATTAACTTTTTATCCTAATTTGTTACATGAAGATGAGTTGTTTACTACTCTTAGTTTAACGTATGCTCGAAAGATTGGTTTTATTAATCGAAAATATTTTATTCGGCGCTTGAGAAAAAATTCGATTATGTCGTCATCAAAGAATATGGATAAAAAAATATGGTCCAAAAATGTGATTATTACTGAATTGAACGAGGTTTTAAAAAAAGAAAAGCTAAATGACTCACAAAAAAACTTAATTCGTGGGCGGTTATTTGCACAAATGACGGATTTAGTAAAAATGAAAGTTCGCTGGAATGCAAATCATTTGAGTTGGATTTTTCGTAATGGTCCCTATGTACTACGATATTGTTTCAAAAAAATTCAACGTCGAGTAGTTCAAACAAGTGAAACAAAATAACATTTCTCTAGCGGTAATTTTGTTGGGAGCGAATAATTTTAAAAATTCTTATTAAAGAGTGGATAAAAAGTAAAGGAGAGTTATATGCGAGTTGCAATTATTCCTAGTGCGATCAGCCTTAACGAAGAGTTAAAAGAGCGATTCGGGGACGTTCCTAACGTCCTAGTACCACTAGAAGAGAAACCAATTTTAGATTATATTGTCAAAAATATTGGTGCGCAAGTTGACCAACTAGTTGTTGTAACCAATCAAGATAAGTATGACTTAGTCAGTGAGTATATTGTGAACAATAACTTGGTTGAACAAGTTTCAGTAGTTAAAATGATAAATTCTAAAAGTATTGCCGAGACGGTAGCAACAGGACTTACATTTGCTAGGGAACAATTTGGGGTAATTGATTCTTTAATTATCAATTTTGGCGATACCTTTGTTGATGAAGGATTGAATTACTCGGGAAACAACATTGTTTTTTCTGATGACTTAGAGAAGTTCAAATGGTCAACATTTGAATTTAATCAAAATGGCCAAATAACAAAAGTCATCGACAAAGAGCAAGTTCACTCAAATGGGATTGAAAATCATCTATTTATTGGGGTATTTACCATAGATAATGTTAACGATTTTTCTGACTTGTTATCTCAAAAATTTGTTTTGAATGGTGAACCATTTTTCTTTGCTTTAATGGAATATTCAAAAAAGAATCCATTTCAATTCTTGTATACCGAACATTGGATTGATGCAGGTCACTTAGAAAGATATATTGAATCAAAAAAGAGTGTAAAAGCGAGAAGCTTCAATACAATTCAAATTGATCATAAAAGAGGAATTTTGACAAAACGCTCAAATGAAGTTGAAAAATTTTTGGGTGAAATTAAATGGTACTTAAAATTACCTACGGATGTGCAATATTTAGCACCTAGGATTTATGATTATTCGTTAAGTTATGAAAACCCGCATGTGAAAATGGAATATTACAGCTACTCAACACTACATGAATTATTTTTATGGTCAGATTTATCGATGACTGACTGGGAGAAGATTTTCGATAACTTATTATTTGTTTTAGATGATTTAAATTCTTATACGAAACAATTATCAAGTGAAGAATTTAGAACAACATTATATGACATGTATTATACAAAAACACTTGATCGAATTGAAAAAGTAAAGGAGCATTCGGAGTTTTCGGAAATTTATTATCATCCAACAATGATTAATGGTAAACAATATCAAAGTATCCAATATTATTTAGAGTATTTAGAAGAACTACTTGAAGTATCAGGAATTTATTCGCGTGCTAGCTTAGGAATTATTCATGGTGATTATTGTGCGCCTAACATTCTAATTGACAAGAAAACTAATATCATCCGACTAATTGACCCACGAGGTAAATTTGGTAATTTTGATATTTATGGAGATAGCATTTATGATATAGCAAAATTAATGCATAGTTTTGATGGTCATTATGATTTTTTAATTTCAGATCAGTTTAATGTTTCGTACGATAATAAACAATTAATTTACAAAGTTCATACGAATGATAAACATAAATTAATTACCGAGTCATTGATGACCCGGATTAAAGCAAGGAATACAACGCAATACCATCAGGCTAAGTTAATCCAAGCATTATTATTTTTGAGTATGGTGCCACTACATAGTGACTATCCATCAAGACAGTACATGATGCTAGCGACTGGAATTCGACTAATGGATGAATCATTTCAACATTACTTTAAAAAGGAGGCTTAGGAATTAATTATGAAAGTAATTATTACTATGGCTGGAATGGGATCGAGATTTAGGAAAATCGGAATTGATAAGCCAAAACATGAAATTGTCGCAAATGGCAAAACACTTTTTGAATGGTCATTGAAGTCGTTAACAGAATTTTTTAATGATGAATTTATTTTTATTGTCAGAAAGGATAATTATCATCGACCAACACTGACGGCAATTATTGAACAGCTTGGAATCCAAAAATTTCATTTTGTAGAAGTCTCTGAATTGACAGATGGGCAAGCGCGAACCGTTTTGGCGGCCGGACCGTTAATGAATGCTAATGATGATTTTGTTATTTATAATATCGATACTTATGTCAAAGAAGGCAATTTACGCCGTGATGAAATGACTAAATTTGCGGGTTTTATCCCTAGTTTTGTAGCTCAAGGTAGTCAATGGTCATTTATTAAAGTAGATGAACAAACAGATACAATTATTGAAATAGCTGAAAAAGTTCGTATCTCTAATTTAGGAACGCTTGGGTTATATTATTTTTCAAGCTGGAAAGTATATTGTGACATCATCAAAGAACATGCTGATGAAATTATTGTAACCAGTCGAGAATTATATGTAGCTCCGATGTATAAGTATCTGATTGATGCCAGTGCTAAGTTAGGTTATTCAGTAATTGATGAAAATGAAATTATTAACCTTGGGACACCGGATGAGGTTATTATGTTTGATAAAAATTATCTGCAAGAAAATCTTGGGAGGACCAATGAATTATAAAGCATTATTTTTTGATTTTGATGGCACAATAGTGGACACCCATAATAGTAATTTACTAGCATATTCACGTGCGATTGAAGAAGTGCTTCCGACTTCCCAATATAATCGAGAGCTACTGTATAGTGAAATAAAACATGGGAAAAATTATCGCACATTCTTACCAGCTATTCTTCCCCAAATATCAAAAGAAGAAATTGAAAAAATTAGTTTATGCAAATCATATTGGTATAAACAATATGCTGATAAGTCAGAAGTAAATGAGTCTCTTTTATCGTTTATTTTAGAGGTCAAAAAAAATTATCAGATACCGATTGTATTAGTAACTACTGCTAAAGAGGTAAATGCGCGTGAAATCATTAAATTTCATCAGTTGGAAAGTATATTTGATCAGTTGATTTTTGGAGATAATATCGCTCGGTTAAAACCATTTCCTGATATTTATTTATTTGCATTAGCTAAACTGGAGGTCAAAGCAACGGAAGTGAAAGCTTATGAGGACTCCATCAGTGGGATTAAAGCAGCAGAAAGTGCGGGAATTTTAGTAGAACGGGTAAAATGGGATTATCAAGTAGAAAAATTAGTTAATATAACATAATGCGTGTTAGGAGGTGGCAAAAATGAAGAAGTCGATTAAAACTTTTTTTAAAATAGGATTAAGTAGTATTGCAAAACTATCTTCAGAAAATAAAGCAGGTCTATTAAAATTATTCTTTTTATCTTTTGAAGAAAAATCTACTTATTTTTGGGGGTTTAGAAGTTATCCAAAATTAGCTACGAAATACAATACTAGAATGGATGAGCTAAGTTCGTTAGCCAAGGTCGCAGTTGTTCTTCAAGGTCCGATTACGACCAAAGATGATTTTACTTTAGAGACAGTAAGAATTTATCGAAAATACTATCCAGATATGCCATTGATTATTTCAACGTGGGATGATACCAATGAAGGATTAGTAACACAACTCCGTAACTTAGGTGTTGAGGTGGTATTATCCAAGCGACCAGAAAAATCTGGATTAGGAAACATGAATTTTCAGTTAGTATCCTCACAAAAAGGAATTTTAAAAGCAAAAGCTTTAGGCTGTCAATATGTTTTAAAATCACGGTCGGATCAAAGATTAACCAAAATGAATGCAATACCGTATCTTTTATCGCTTTTAGCTAATTTTCAGCCAAAGAATAACTGTCTCAATCAAAGAATTATTACCCATGGCAGTTCTTGTCCGGGAAGTATGTTGTTTCCCTATTATATTTCAGATTTTTTCTTTTTTGGAAATATTGATGACATGGTCAACTTGTTTTCAATTACATTATCAAATGTTAGTAATCAAGATTTTGATTGGCGTAAAAAAGATACATTTGGTGCTACTACTAGATATGAATTTATGAAGAAAACTGCACCCGAGATAGAAATTTTTCGTAAATTTATTGTCGAAAAATTAGGGCTTGATTTTCAAGAAACAGTTGGAGGGTACTGGCAATTTGTAACGGATAACTTAATTACGTTATCAACAGACGACATTGGCTTGTTATGGCCTAAATATGATGAATCGAGAGATGAAAGTAATTTTAACCCCTTAATTTCAAGAGAAAATAAAGGGATTAATCAGAGTCAATATTCATGGGATTTCATGAATTGGCTAAGTTTATATTCGGGACAATACGAAGTGACTAAAGAAGTGGAAGACTATCGCTTGTTTGAAAAAATATAAGGTAAGAGTGAGTTTGTTAGGGGGAATTTATTTTGAATTTACAAGAAAAAGTACCAATTGCTGAAGCGTTACAACAAGTAGGTAAAAAACGAGTGGTTCCATTTGATGTTCCAGGGCACAAAAGAGGCAAAGGATCCAAAGCGTTAACGGAATTTTTTGGTAGCAAAGCGATTTCGATGGATGTTAATAGCATGAAAATGTTGGATAGTTTAAGCCACCCAGTATCAGTTATCAGAGAAGCAGAGCTGTTAGCGGCAGCGGCTTTTCGAGCAAAACAAGCTTTTTTGATGGTAAATGGGACGACTCAAGCCGTTCAAAATATGATTTTTGCAACAATTAAATCGGGTGAAAAAATTATTTTGCCGCGAAATGTACATAAAAGTGTCATTAATGCACTCATCGTCTGCGGAGGGATTCCAGTCTATGTGAATTCACCTTTACAAAAAGAACTCGAAATCTCAACTGGAATTCCACTGGATTTAGTGAAACAGACGATTGATCAACACCCAGATGCGAAAGCGATTTTAATTAATAACCCTACCTATTATGGAATCTGTTCAGATGTATTGGGAATTACAACATATGCTCATCAACATGGGTTGAAAGTATTAGTTGATGAAGCGCATGGGACGCACTTGTATTTTGGCAAGGGACTACCAATTGCGGGGATCCATGCCGGTGCTGACATGGCGGCAGTGAGTATGCATAAATCTGGCGGTTCGTTAACTCAAAGTTCATTCTTGCTGTGTAATGAATCGATGGATACAGAAGAAGTTCGACAAATCATTAATTTAACCCAAACAACGAGTGGCAATTATTTGTTAATGGCCAGTTTAGACTTAGCGCGTAGAGAACTTGCCCTCAATGGGGAGCAAATTTTTGAAGAAGTGGTTAATTTGGCGCAATACGCTCGAGATGAAATTAATGAAATTGATGGCTACTATGCGTATTCAACAGAAGTAATTGATCGAGAAGGAATTTATGATTTTGATCGCACGAAGCTCGTCATCAAAACAACGGGCTTAGGGTTAACCGGTTCGGAAGTTTTTGATTTATTACGTGATGAGTACAATATTCAGATTGAGTTAGGCGATACTGCCAATGTCTTGGCATATATCTCGGTCGGCGATCGTAAAGTTGATATTGAACGCTTAGTGGGAGCGCTAGCAGAGATTAAACGTCGCTATCAAAAAGATCCTAAAGGCTTATTGGTTTTTGATATTGTTGACACGGAAGTCGCGGTATCACCTAGAGATGCGTTCTTTGCCGAAAAAATGGCGGTTCCATTACATGATAGTGTGAATGCTGTGGCCGGAGAAATGGTAATGTGCTATCCACCGGGGATTCCGATCGTTTCACCTGGTGAACGGATTACTGAAAAGGTGATTAAGCATCTGGAATATGCCAAAGAAAAAGGCTGTTTCTTAATTGGGATGGAAGACCCTGAGTTAGCGACGATTTGTGTTGTCAAGGAGGTTGAATAGGATGGATTTATGGGTTTCAGATTATCATAATGATGGGGTTAAATTTTCAGTGAGAGTCGATAAGCAATTAGTTCACGAACAAACCGACTACCAACAAATTGATATTTTCCAATCAAAGGAATTGGGACAAATTCTAGTTTTGGATGGCCAATTACTGACAACTGACAAAGATGAATTTTTCTATAGTGAAATGATGGTTCACGTAGCGATGGCGACGATTCCGCCCGTCAAAAAGGTGCTCGTGATTGGTGGTTGTGATGGAGGTGTCTTAAAAGAATTACAAAAGTATGATCAGATCACTCAGATTGATGTCGTTGAATTGGATCAACGAGTCGTCGAAATCTGTCAAGAAAACCTCTCTTTTGCTAACCAAAGTTTTTGTGATTCACGAGTCAACCTATATGTTCAAGATGGTTTGAGATATGTGCGGGTGACGAAAGAGATTTATGATTTGATTATTGTTGATTCAGCCAATCCATTTGGTATCAATGAGAACCATTTCACGTATGAGTTTTATGGGAATTGTTTCAATATCTTGTCAGAGCAAGGCATTTTAATTACCCAACAATCAAATGGTTTTTATACCGAAGATACGGAAGCGATGCAATATGTTCAGGATAAACTAGCCAAAGTATTTTCGGTAAATGAAGTCTATCAGACCGTATTGCCGAGTTATGTAGCAGGTCATATGTTACTAGGTTTCTCAAGTAAAGGTATTCACCCACTGACAGATCGAGATGATACTTGGGATGAAAAAGGGATTAGCACCAAATACTATAATTCAAAGATCCACGAACATGCCTTTAGTTTGCCAACGTATTTAAATGAACTGATTGGTACGAAAGAGGATATTCAAGTGTAACTTTACTATAATAAAACAACTTTAGAATGAGGGGTCGAGATGGAAAATAACTCAGTGTTGATCAAGCTACCGTATTTTAAAAAAATACGTCAAGAATTAAGAAAATCATTTTATCTACAATTATATGGACCGAAACGTCAATCGAAACGGACGTTTAAAAAAACTTTTGGTTACGCATTAGATTTAAAAAATCCTAAGACGTTCAGTGAAAAAATATGTGCGCTGAAATTGGATTACGCCAATGATGAGAATGCTATTTTAGCTGGTGATAAAATTGGTGTCCATCAATATATCGCATCAAAAAACCTGAAGAGTCTAGCGGTCCCATTAATCGCCGCGGTCGATTCTTTCAAAGAAGTTGACTGGGAAGCACTGCCGCAACAATTCGTTATCAAAAAATCAAATGCCTCAGCGCTTAATTTGATTGTGAAAGATAAGGCGAAAATCGCTAAAGAAGAAGTCCAACAACTACTAAACGATTGGCAATATGAAGAGTATGGACTAAGTACAGCAGAACCGCATTATAGCAAGATGATTGGGAAATTTATTATCGAAGAATACGTCCCAGAATTAGAGCATGATTGGAAAATCTTCTTCTTTAATGGTGTACCGAAAGTGGTGGAATTGTATGCTTGGGAAGACGAAACGGATGTCCTGATTGGCCATCGGAAAACAGTTTATATCACGACTGATATGCAAGGGAAAGTATTGTATGTGGATCAAGATCCAGGGCTTCCAGCGAGCGAAGAAGAAAAATACAAACAATTGGAGTCAGTTGAATTACCGAAAGAATTTGCGGAGATGGTCGCTTATGGAACAAAATTAGCAGAGGGTTTTCCCTTTGTCCGAGTGGATTTCTTTATCGGGAATAAACAACTCTATTTAAGCGAATTATCATTCACTCCAGGTGCGGGGCTCCATCCATATCAACCAGAATTTGATTTGTGGTTAGGTGAATTACTAGAAATGCCTAAAAGATAACATCTTTGCTTGTAACCTTACTGAAAGAAGCCACGGGTGAATTATGGAAATCAGAAGTGTAACAAAACGGTTTAAACATGGGCTAACTATCTTTAGCATTTATTGTCTATACGTAACTGCATTTCCTAAGGCAGAACGAGTTGCTTTTCGATCCCTACTAAGTCAAAGTAACACGATGTGGGAGCGGGAATTATTAGCTTTTTATTCAAAAAAGAAATTTATCGGTTTTGCCTATTTAATTAGCCAAAATGATTTGACATTTATTAGTTTTTTGGCCGTTACGAGCCGTAAAAGGAGTAATGGATTAGGTTTTAGAATATTGCAGAGTATCAAAAAATTAAAGCCCGAACAAACGATTATTCTCGAAGTTGAAAGGTTAGATCCTGCTTATGAGAATTACCAACAACGGGTGAAACGGAAACGATTTTATGAAAAAAATCAATTTGTTAACTCAGAAATCTGTTTCAAAGCGTTTGACGTAGAATATGAATTATTAATCTATGGACACAGAGCAATTACTCAAAATGAATTTAGTGAGTTCTATTATCAACTTACAAATCATAGAATTGAGTTACAACCGTGTAATCTCTAATTAACGATGTAGGAATAAATGATTATTTACAAATGATGTTAGGTGGGGAGTAAATGAGTACTAAAATTTCAGTTTTTGGTTTAGGGTATGTTGGGTTAGCTAACTCATTATTGTTAGCACAAAAAGAAACAGTGAAAGCCTATGATATCGTGGATGAAAAAATCACGATGCTTCAAAATGGGCAATCACCATTAGAAGACAAAGAAATTCAGCAATTTTTAACGCGTGATGATTTGAATATTGAGTTTACGACTGATTTTGAAGATTCGGTTAACTTTGGGGATTATTTAATTATCGCGACACCAACAGACTATGATGAAGAGAAAAATTATTTCGATACTTCAACTGTTGAAACAGTAATTTCCAAAGCCTTAGCGATTCGTCCAGATGCGACGTTTATCATCAAATCAACTGTTCCGGTAAGATATACGACGGAGGTAAAAGCGAAGTTCGGGACTGAAAACATTATCTTTAGCCCAGAATTCTTGCGAGAAGGAAAAGCATTGTATGACAATTTATATCCATCACGTATTGTTGTGGGGGAAGTTTCTGAGCGCGGTCAAGCGATTGCTAATTTCTTTAAAGAAAATGCGCATAAAGAAGAGATTGAAGTTTTATTAACGCATTCGATTGAAGCCGAAGCGATTAAGTTGTTTTCCAATACCTACTTGGCTTTACGGGTGGCTTATTTTAATGAGCTAGATACGTATGCAGAAACTAGAGGTCTTGATTCGCGGCAAATTATCGAAGGCGTGGGATTGGATCCACGAATTGGATCGCACTATAACAATCCTTCGTTTGGTTATGGTGGCTATTGTTTACCAAAAGATACGAAGCAATTAAAAGCAAACTTTGCTGATGTCCCAGAGAACATGATTTCAGCAATCGTGGCTGCCAATACCACGCGCAAAGACTTTATTGCCGAACAAATTTTGGCTAAAAATCCTCGTGTGGTGGGAATTTATCGTTTAACGATGAAAGCTCATTCCGATAATTTCCGTTATTCAGCAGTACAGGGAATTATGAAACGACTGAAAGCGAAAGGGGTATCGGTAGTTATTTTTGAGCCGACATTAACTAGACGTGAATTCTTCCATTCACCAGTCGTGACGGATCTAAATGATTTCAAAAATATTAGTGACGTCATTATTACAAACCGGTTTGAAGATGAGTTGCAAGATGTTGAGGAGAAACTATATACGAGAGACCTTTTTCGAAGAGATTAACACTCATCGAGCCAAATCGTTCAAAAAAACATAAAAAATGATATTAGGAGAATTCAAATGAAAAAAGTACGTAAAGCCATCATCCCTGCCGCAGGTCTCGGAACGAGATTCTTACCAGCGACGAAAGCCATCGCCAAAGAAATGTTACCAATTGTTGATAAACCAACGATTCAATTCATCATCGAAGAAGCTATTGCTTCTGGGATTGAAGATATCTTAGTCGTAACCGGTAAAGGCAAACGTCCAATTGAAGATCATTTCGATGCCAATGTTGAACTGGAAATGAATCTTTCCGCGAAGAAGAAGAAAGAGTTGTTGCGTTTAGTCGAAGAAACAACGGATATCAACTTACATTTCATCCGTCAAAGCCGGCCATTAGGTCTAGGGCATGCTGTCTTACAAGCCAAAGCTTTTGTGGGGGACGAGCCTTTCGTTGTGATGTTAGGTGATGATATCATGCAAGATACGGTGCCGCTAACGAAACAATTAATTGAAAACTATGAAGAAACCAAAGCGTCAACTTTGGCGGTGATGAAAGTGCCACACGAAGAAACGTCAAAATACGGCATTATTAATCCAAGTGGGGAAGTCAAAAAAGGTCTTCATGACGTGACGAATTTCATCGAAAAACCCAAACCAGAAGATGCGCCGAGTGATTTAGCAATTATCGGACGCTATTTATTAAAACCAGAAATCTTTGAAATTCTAGAAAATCAAGGTGTCGGTGCGGGCAATGAAATCCAGTTAACTGATGCCATCGATACGTTAAATCAAACGCAACGGGTATTTGCTCATGAGTTCAAAGGCAAACGTTATGATGTGGGGGACAAACTAGGAATGGTCGAGGCGAACATTGAGTTTGGCTTGAAGCATCCAGAGATTAAAGATGAGTTGAGAAAATACATTAAAGCGTTAGCTGCAAAACTATAATGGAAGACTGGAGTTCGAACACTAGCGTCGCGTGTTCGAACTCTAGTTTTTTATTAGAATTAATTAAATGTTAAACCCTAAGCGCTTCAAAGCGTGTTATTATTAAGCGATGGAAAATTTATTTAGCTTGATGCAGATGAAGATTAGGAGGACACTGAAATGACAGAAAGCAAGACATTGGAATTAACCAAAGAATTACAAGAGCCATGGGCCGATTTTATTGGCGGCCGTTGGCAAGAAGAAGTCAATACCTTAGATTTTATCAAACACAACTATAAAGAATACCAAGGCGACGACAGCTTTTTAGAAGATGCTGCGCCAAGTACTGATAAACTATGGGGAAAACTCCAAGAATTATTTGAAGTACAACACCAAAACAATGGTGTTTATGATATGGATAATGAGATCGTGGCAACCATCACCTCTCATGAGCCAGGTTACTTAATCAAAGACGAAGAAAAGATTGTCGGTTTACAAACGGATGTGCCATTAAAACAAGCCTTCATGCCATATGGCGGAATTAACATGGCCAACAAAGCTTTAGAGTCAAATGGTTACGAGGTCGATGATGAATTGTCTTTCATCTTCAATAAATGGCGTAAAACGCATAACCAAGGAGTCTTTGATGCTTACACGGATGAAATGCGTTTAGCACGTAAGAACAAGATCATCACCGGTTTACCAGATGCCTATGGCCGTGGCCGTATCATCGGTGATTACCGTCGTGTCGCTTTATACGGCATTGATTATCTGATGGAACAAAAGAAAAAAGATTGGAAAAACGTCGGCAACAAGGTCATGACCAATGACGTAATCCAATTACGCGAAGAAGTTTCTGAACAATACCGTGCGCTTAACGATATGAAAACAATGGCCGCAAGTTATGGCTATGACATCTCAAAACCGGCGAAAAATGCGCAAGAAGCGATTCAATGGCTATACTTTGGTTATTTAGCAGCGATTAAATCACAAAATGGCGCGGCGATGTCAATCGGCCGCATCTCAGCCTTCTTAGATATCTACATCCAACGTGACTTAGACCGTGGCGCAATCACTGAATTTGAAGCCCAAGAATTAATTGATCACTTAATCATGAAACTACGTATGGTGAAATTTGCGCGGACGCCTGAATACAACCAATTGTTCTCAGGTTATCCAATCTGGGCGACATTATCATTAGCTGGTATGAATATCGATGGCACATCACTTGTGACGAAGAACGACTTCCGTATCTTACACACATTATCAAACATGGGCCCATCACCAGAGCCCAACTTAACGGTGCTTTACTCATCACATTTACCAGAAGGGTTCCGTACGTATGCAGCCAAAGTAGCCAAAGAAAGCTCATCGATTCAGCTTGAAAATGATGATCTTTTACGCCAATACTGGGGTTCAGATGACGCAGCGATTGCTTGTTGCGTATCGGCAACCGTGATCGGAAAAGACATGCAATTCTTCGGCGCGCGTGCCAACTTAGCCAAAGCCGTGTTATATGCGATCAATGGTGGCGTCGATGAAATGACTCAGATGCAAGTCGGACCACGTTTCCGCGCACTAGAAGGCGAGTCAATTGACTTTGATGAATTCATGCAAAGTTACCGTGACGTTTTGGATTGGTTAGCGGAGTTATACGTAAATACGCTAAACGTGATTCACTATATGCACGACAAATATGCCTATGAAGCACCACAATTGGCCTTGATGGATACGGATCTTAAACGTACTTTTGCGACAGGGATTGCGGGTATCTCGCATGCGGCCGATTCAATCATGGCGATTAAACACGGGAATGTCAAAGTTATCCGTGATGAAAATGGTTTAGCGGTAGATTATGTGCCACAAAACGAGTTCCCAACTTACGGAAACGACCAAGATGAAGCCGATGAAATGGCGAACTGGATTCTGGAGTACTTCATGACGCAAATCAAACGTCAACACACGTACCGTAACTCAACACCGACATTGTCATTATTAACCATCACGTCGAACGTGGTTTATGGGAAAAACACAGGGAACACACCAGATGGTCGCCGTGCCGGTAAACCATTAGCGCCAGGTGCGAACCCAAGTTATCAAGATGGCAAGTATTTAGGTGAGAAGAATGGGTTGTTAGCTTCACTGAACTCAACGGCGAAGTTAAACTATGCGTGTGCCTTGGATGGTATTTCTGATACGCAAACGATCAACCCAGGGGCGTTAGGTCGGACCGATGACGAAGAAATGCAAGTCGATAACCTACGCCAAGTCTTGGATGGGTACTTTGACAAAGGTGGTTACCACTTGAACGTCAACGTCTTTGGTCGTGAGCTATTAGAAGAAATGAATGAAGACATCAACAATCCGAAATACGCGAACTTCACGATTCGTGTCTCTGGTTATGCGGTGAAATTCCGTGATTTAACCGAAGAACAACGCCGTGATGTGATTTCACGGACGGATCATGCGAAGATGTAAGACTGTCTTATGATAGATGAAGAAAGCCATCACCGAGATTCGGTGATGGCTTTTTGGGTTGGTTTTAGAAATGAAAAAAGAAGATATCGACATTTCTGCCATACCTTCTTTTGCTTTTATATTGAATCCAATCACCCTCAGTCATGCACCGTCGAAAATTGGATTCTTCACAATCTTTCAGCCTCAGTAAATGCACCATGGAAAAAAGATTATGAATGATAGCTTAACTCTTCAATGCAATTATATTATACTAGAAGCAGATTTTCAAGTTGATGAAGTTAGGAGCCTAGTAATGGAAAATTCAAGTTATAATATCTATTTTGATGAGTCGAATAAAATAGATTCACCGGGGAAGCTGTATTCGTATTATGGGGCATTCGGGATATCTCAGGATTCTAAACTGAGAATTGAAGCAGAGATCAAAGTAGTCTTTGCTAATTTAAAAACCAATTCGGAAATTCATCTGAATGATTATCAATCAAGCAGTCTAAAAAAATATTTCCAAGTATTAGACATTGTTGAAATGTAAGAAATTACGGACATGACGGTAATTAAGTGATGTCTGTGGTTTCTTTTTTTGCTTTACGTTAAAATAAATTGTAATCGCTTAATATCAAGGAGTGAACTCATGAAATATCTAACGAAAGCTCAAATAGAATTAACTGAAATCAAGGAACTACAACTAGATAGAGAACTAAGACCCTTCCAATATACCGATGCCACAATGCAGGAACGCTACGAAAACATCCAATACCTAATGCATCAAGAAAACCTCGATGCACTCGTCATCTATGGTGATTTGGAACATGGCGGGAATTTTGAGTATTTTACCGGCTTTGTGACGCGCTTTGAAGAAGGCGTGCTGGTGATTCATAAAACGGGGAAGAATTATTTGTTACTGGGAAATGAGAATCTCAATAAAGCTGAGAAAGCGCGGATTCCCGTTGAAGCGATTCATGTGCCGCATTTTTCATTACCGAATCAACCGATGGAAAACGACCAGCCGTTAGCCAAGTATTTTGAAGCGGCTGAACTAACTAGCAACATGCAAGTCGGAGTCGTCGGCTGGAAGTTATTCATCTCGCAATTTGCCAATTATCGTGAAGTCTTTGATCTACCGAATTATTTGATTCAAGCATTAGATGAAGTGGTCGGCTTGAATAATCTAAGTAATCGCACCGACCTTTTAATTGGTGGTGCTTGTGGCGTGCGCACGACCAATAACGCCAATGAGATTGCCCATTATGAATTTGGCGCCCAACTGGCAAGCCTTGGCATGAGTCGGGCGTTAGCGAAGTTTGACCTGCATGTGAGTGAGATGGAAATTGGTCATGTCTTGAATCAATTTGGCCAACGCCCAAATGTCGTGACGATTGCCGCAACTGGCGAACGTTTTGAATTAGCCAATATTTATCCGACTGACAAAAAAGTCCGGTTAGGAGATCCGGTCTCACTAACGATCGGCTATAAAGGTGGTTTGTCGTCGCGTGCGGGGTACGCGGTCAACAACGAATACGAATTACCAAGTGATGTTTCTGATTACTTAGACGTGCTCGCCAAGCCGTATTATGCGACGGTCGTTAATTGGCTAGAAAATATCCGTTTGGGGATGAGTGGCGGTGAGTTGTATCAATTCATCGAAAGCGTCTTTCCCAAAGCGGAGTACGGTTGGCATTTGAATCCCGGACATTTAACCGCCGATGAAGAGTGGTTATCATCACCAATCTATCCGCATTCGACCGAGCGTTTACGTAGCGGGATGATTTTACAAATCGACATCATCCCAAGTCGTCCAGGTTATGCGGGGACGAGTTGTGAGAGCGGGATTGCCTTAGCCGATGCCGTTTTGCGAGCGGAGATTAAGGCCGCGTATCCCGAATTGTACCAAGTCTTTAAAGAGCGGCGCCAATACCTGAAAGAAGTCCTAAATATTGACCTACCCAAGGAAGTCTTGCCGATGAATGATACAGTGGCGTATTACCGACCGTTTTTCTTGGCGAAGAATTTGGGGTTAAAAAAAGCTAGGTCTAATTAATTAGACCTAGCTCATGGTGTTAAAAGAGTTCTTTGCCGTCAATCACGGTAAATAATTGCTGGAAGGTTTCAAATGTTGCTGGATAGCTATTGTCGCCGAAGTATTCGACCTTGCTGCCATCTTGGTAATAGATGATGGCTGACCATTGCGTGCCATCTGTGATTTGCGTAAAGTTGTCGTAGAATTTGGCCCAGAATTCTGGGTGGATTTCAGTGAGTGTTGCTTGCATTTTTTCAAGTGTTTCGGGAGTGAGTGCTTTTTCGATAATCACTGGTTTTGATTCCTCATCAGGGGTATCTTTCCCACCAATTCCTCTGGTGAAATCAATTACGCCGATATTTGGTTCAGAAAAGGGTCCTGACATCACCAGTTCAACACGACTGATTTGCTTGTCTAATCGTTGCCACTCTAAGGTTTTAAGTTGCTTCAGGAACGACACCAGTAAGTTCGCTTGCTCTTTGGGTTCAAAGTCGGTCTTCAGCGTTAATGAGACTAACATCAAGAGTGCTTCGTCATCCAAGGTGGCGCGCTCTTCGTCGGTTAACTGAGTCCAAGCTTCTGGCTCTAAGTTCAGTTGTTTAAAAATTAGGTTTTTCATTTCTAAAGCTTGGTCAAAGTTGTATTTTGACTGATTGTTCGCAAATGCTGTGAATTCATTACGGAAATGCTCAAGTTCCTTTGCTAAAAGTTCTGGTTGTTTTTGTTCGTCAAAATAATTTGTATTTTGCAAAATCGCAAATTCACCGATCAATCGTGTAAGTGAAGTGAAACGTTCGTTGTTCATAAGACACCGCCTGTTGTTTTTTCTTATTATACTATCAAAAAATCATGGAGGATGATACTCATGTGTGGCAGATATTGGTACGATTTGCATTCCGAAAAACTCAAACAATACCGCGAAGAAGCCCTCGAAAATTCTGAGATTCGCTCAAAAGAGTTGGCCAGTGGTGAGATCTATCCATCGAATCACATCGTGGCGATTGGGCATAGCAAAGACAAGATTTTCCCCAGTGTCACGCGTTGGGGCTTTGAAAGTTTTAAAAAAGGTCAGTTGATGATTAATGCCCGTAGTGAAACGGTCGAAGAAAAGCAGACCTTTCATAAGTCGTTTTTGGAACGCCGGGTAGTGATTCCGATGAGTGGATTTTACGAATGGTCAAGTGAGAAAGAGAAGTACTTGTTTCGAGGGTCAGAGATTCTCTACGTGGGAGGTCTGTACCGGATGCATCACCCCGAAAGCGGGCCCGTGGCTGAATCCATCATCTTGACCACCAAACCCAATCAAGCGGTAAAAGCAGTTCACGACCGGATGCCGCTATTGATTGAAGAAAGCGAAATCTGGTCGTGGCTGTTAGACCTTGATTTTGCCAGAAACAAACTCAAACAAGCAATGCCCGAACTCTCACCAGCGCAGTTAATTAGGTAAAGTCCTCATCATGAGGGCTTTTTTTTACACGTTACTTTAGGTTGCTGTCTAAATTTGTCAAATAATGCGCAATTTTGCTTTCTCGTTTGCAAAATTAATACAGTTTTTGCGTAAATAATTTCGCAAAATGTGAGTTATCAATCTTTGAAATGACATTTCAGCTCCATAATTAGACACGGTTTGCCCAAAAGCGTTTCATTGCCATTAAAATGGTCGCTTCTTTGATTTGGTCGACTTGCTACAATGATTTCACCGGCCGGAATCATTTTAAGGAATGAAGCCAAATGAAAGAAAATGAAATGAATGAATTATTGTTGTGTTATGAAAAATTAATCCATCAAGTCTTACGAAAAAATCAAGTGTTATCTTCGTATAGTCAATATGACGACTATTTGCAGGAGTTACGCTTAGCCTTGTATTTTTTAGCCAAAGAATTTGCCTCAATTAGTGAGTTTCAAGCGCAGTTTAATAAAGGCTATTTGTTTAATAAGCTTTCTTGGAAACTCCGCGATTTAGGGCGTAAAGAACAACGACGTGAAGAGCGTTTGGACTATCCTGAAAACTTCGATCAACAGTTGCTTTTGACGAATGCTCACCAGCAAACGGAGCTTAATGTATGGGTAGCTGAAGTGTTTAAGGAACTGCCAGCAAAACGTCAGCAACAAATCGTGCGCCTCTTAAAAGATCAAGAAGTTCCGCAGCTAAGCCAACAGATGCGTTATTATTGGCGTAAACAGTTAAAACAAAGTATCCGCTCCAATTTTCAAGAGCTTTTTTAGTGCGAAGTATTTTCATTTAGCTTGCTAGTTCGCGTACAATAAAGGTGACGCGTCCCTTGGTGTTGGTGAAAGGAGTCCTCCATGAAAGCCAAATACTTTTTGTTAACCGTTAGTTTATTACTCGTTGGCTGTCAGCGTTCTGATCCAGAAACAGCCAGGAGTATAGATTCTGCAAGTACCAGTAATGAAACCCGCCCAACAGAAAGTCAAACTAGGACCAGTGAAGCGGCCGTCTCCGTTTCAACGACACCGGAAATCGTGGCTGAAGAGCTCGAAATTCCTTGGTCGATTCAATCATTTGCGGATCGTTTTTATCTTTCGGAGCGAGGAGGAACCATTGTTGAACTTCAAGGGAAATCGCTCAATCGTCAAACAGTCGTGTTGAGTGCCGAACTAGCAAACGAAGCCGAAGCGGGCCTTTTAGGATTTGTATTGGCTCCAGATTTCGCTACTTCTCAGCGGGCCTATGCTTATTATACGTATGCTGAGTCTGCGGCGGTTATCAATCGTGTCGTTAGCTTAGAATTGAGCGGGGACACTTGGCGTGAAACGGACATCTTACTAGATGGCATCGTCAGTGGTGCCTATCATCACGGCGGGCGTTTAGCCATTGGCCCAGATCAGCGATTGTACGTGACAACCGGTGATGGGCTCTATACCGCTGATGCCCAAGACCGCGAGTCACTCCGAGGTAAAATCTTACGCATGAATCTCGATGGGTCAATCCCGACTGATAATCCGGTGGCAGACTCGTATGTTTACAGCTTTGGTCATCGCAATCCCCAAGGCCTAACTTGGATTGATGATCAACTTTATGCGAGCGAGCATGGTGATCAATCCAATGATGAAGTGAATGTCATTATTGCCGGGAACAACTATGGTTGGCCAATCATTCAAGGATCACAAACCGCAACGGCTATGGAAGCACCGTTAGTGACTTCAGGGCCTGACACGACCTGGGCTCCGTCAGGGATCGCAGCGCATGAGGGTCTCTTATATGTGGCTTTGTTACGCGGGGAGGGGATTTTAGTGGTGAACCCTCAAACGCAACAAATCACAATCCGCTATCAGTCCTATGGCCGGATTCGCGATGTCATGTTTGTTGAGGATACGATTTATTTTGTCACTAATAATCGTGATGGCCGTGGCTCAGCAACGCTAAAAGATGATTATTTGTATCGTGTCCACCCTTGAATGAAAGGGCAATTCACACCTCCTAGTCAAAAGATTCACCTTCACACTCAAGGTCTAGCCACTGGTATTCTAGTCGTTCAAATTTTTTAAATAAAGCATAAAACTCTTCGCGACTACACGGAAGATCTTTGACATAGAGATCTTTGAGAATCGCCAGTAAGATGGAATCCTCCGTCAATTGAATATTCAGTAACTTTTGTAAACTGAGATTTTTATCAGGCGGTTCTGGCTCTATCCCAAAAAGTAAACGAATGATAGCTAAACATAAAAGACTGTGTTTGATTTGCGTTTTGAGACTTTTCTTTTTGGTGGTGGCAGCTAAGAGTAACTGATTGGTTAAATGAATCTCAGTTTGAAACTCAGTGTCATAAATCGTTTGAATCGCCACCGGATTGACCCAAATACCGTTGGGGTCGCGTTTACCAGCTAGTGGCATCAAACAAAATTTTGGCGTGCACATTGGAATCTTATAAAGCTTTTTATCAAAGCAATGGCGTAATGCTTTTTGAAATGGTCGAATTGGATACATGACTAATCTCACATGCAATGCTTTGATAATTGCAAGGCCAGTAAGCGCGACTAGTTCTAGATGATTTTCATAGACGACCAAGGTTTGCGTACAATGACTTTCTTTTATTGGAATTAAAGCGAAGATTGGCTGACTTGGGTAATCCAACGTCGCTTGTAAGGACATTTTTTTGGCGAGTGAGTGACTATTATTTGACTGATAAACGACATCTAGCTCAGAGTCGATCAGTTGATTAACTTTTAATACATGATTAATCATAGAATACCTCGCTTATTAATTTTTTAGGAAGTTAAAAAACGCTTCCAATTAAAATTATAAGCGAATGATTATTTAAATGTCAAAACAAATTTGCATATCTATTAGTAATTATCTTTTTCAATTGGAATTAAAAAAAGATAAGGTGGCCAGGAATTCGCTAATTGGAATCGTGGCTACCTTATTTTTTTGAGTGTTTTATGAATTTTTATGCTTTTACTGATTTAACTATTCGTTGCTGGTGGTTTTGACACGGATGGTCATTTGTTGTTCAGGAGTGACAATCAAACTTTGCAAATACTGAAACAAAATTAACAGCCAAGAAAAGGCAATTAAGAAAGAGAAAAATTCAAAGGCTGTCAGTGAGAAGTAATGCACGGTTTGAAATAAGAGTACCGTCGCGACTAAGAGTCCCATGACGATATACGAGGTGATTTTGAATTCGACAGTTACTTTAGGTAAAATCCAGTGCATACCAACGATTAGGATAATGATTAAATAGACGAGATTGGCAGCCACTTGGTTGTGAATGACAGCCGATAGTTCGCCTTCTTTATAAGGGAAGAGCCCAACGCCGCCTAAATTTAAGGCAATCAGAATCAAAATCCAACGTAACGTCGTCAAACGCCAACCACCATATAGCGGTTTTAAATTAACGAAGAGATAGTCGATTAAAGCAATCATCAAAATGGCGGATAAAATCAAGGTTAAGTTAAACTGCCATTGTTTCGCTGCTTCAGTCGTCCCTAAGAAGCTAAAGTTATGTGTCCACCATTCGAGGTCACGATTGGTGGCCATCGCCCAAAGCCCACCACCGATAATCACAATGGTTAAGATATTCGTTAGTAGCTGCGGGGAAATTTCATAGACCACGAAAATCATTAAATAATTTATGATGGCCATTATTAAAAAGAAGAGCAATGTCGAAGTGTAAACATCAAAGGCAATTCCGGGCAACATAAAATTGAAAATGCGAAAACTAAACATGATACCCATCAGTAGAATAATAGCAAATGAAATGACAAACGTTGGGAAGTTCCGCCAATAATAATTTTTTGCTTGATCATTTTTTTGTCCTTTTTTAGCGATGATAAAGGCGACGGCTAAAGTACAAACGCCCGTTAGCACACCGAGGGTACTGGCCCAAGTTCCGACTGAACCATGTCCACTTAAAGGAATTGGACTAATTCCTTGGGTGAAGAAATAAGTGAAAAAAATCGCTGAGGCAAGCAATGATGGAATCAAAAATCCCCGCAAGGAAACCAGCTGGCTTTTGTTAGGTAGTTCACCTTCTTGAACTTCCAAATAGCCGTTCGTTAAATCGATAGTCATATCAGGATGAGTTGTTTTTTTCAAGCGGTCAACTAATTCATCCGGCAATTTAAATGCATCTGATTGTGTCATGCAAATCAAATCCTTTCTCATATTGTCGGCAAACGCCACAACTTATTATACCTTGAATTCGATTTTTTATAATAACGATATGCAAGTTGAAGGATGAAGTAGTTTGAGGACCGTGATCACTAATTGAATCGATGCTGAAAAAAAGAGCGAAATGATTATCGTTCTCATGTATCAAGGTTTTTAATCAATTAAGTGACGTCGGTGCTATACTCAAAGTGAGGTGAGGGAAATGGGGACATTAAAAAAATTTATGATAACACTTTTACTGGCGACGTTGGCTTTCTTTTGTCAATTTATTTTAGGACAAAGTGATTGGGCATATGTGATTGTCGGACTCTTTGGTGGTGTGATGGCTGCTTTGATGTTTTTAGAGATGATTAAAACATTAAAAGAGGGAAAGTATGGCGTTGATTTGTTAGCAATTACGGCGATTGTTGCGACGTTAGTTGTCGGCGAGTATTGGGCTAGTCTCATGATTTTAGTGATGCTAACCGGTGGAGAAGCCTTAGAAGAATATGCAAGTCAACAAGCAGGTCGTGAACTACAAAGTTTGTTGGATCATTCACCACAAGTTGCCCATCGATTAACGTCTGAACTTGTGGATGTTGCTGTCGATGAATTGAAAGTTGGCGAAGTAGTGCTTGTGAAACCAGGAGAAATCATTCCGGTCGACGGAACTATAATAGAAGGTAAAGCCATTGTTGATGAATCATCTTTAACAGGTGAAGCGCTACTCATTGATAAACAGTTCGGCGATGGCGTCATGTCAGGCTCTCTAAATGGTGAAACGTCCTTTCAGATGGTGGTTACTCAGAAAGCTTGCGATAGCCAATACCAGATATTGGTTCGTTTGGTAGAAGAGTCACAAAGTCAGACAGCACCGTTTGTTCGCTTAGCTGATCGCTATGCGGTTCCGTTCACCTTGGTGGCGTATATGATTGCTGGTATTGCTTGGTTTGTGTCCAAAGATCCGGTGCGTTTTGCGGAAGTGTTGGTCGTCGCATCACCATGTCCGCTGATTTTAGCAGCTCCGGTGGCCTTTGTTGCCGGGATGAGTCGCTTAAGCCGTAATGGGATTATTATCAAAAACGGAACAACTATTGAAAAGCTTGCCAAAGTGAAAAGTGTGGCCTTTGATAAGACCGGCACATTGACCAAAGGGGAATTAACCGTTGATCAAGTCTTTGTGACCGAGGCGTTGTCACGTGAAGCGTTTTTAACGTTAGTAATTAGTAGTGAACAAGGCTCAAACCATATCTTAGCACGTTCGTTAGTGGCTTACGGCAAGGTACAACAAATTCCGTTGCGAGCGGTTCCAGAAGGGAAAGAAATTGCTGGACAAGGAATTGAAGTACAACTGGAGCAAGGGCTACTAAGTATTGGGCGGGCGAGCTTTGTGAAGCAAGGGTTACCAGATGGCTTATCGGAACAAACCGCTGTTTTTGTCGCATTGGACAATCATTATCTAGGGCATATCACGTTCAAAGATTGCCCGAGACTAGAAGCGCAAGAAACGTTAGGACGCTTGCAATTAGCCGGCGTCGAAGAAAGAATCATGGTGACCGGCGATCATTTAGCGCCCGCCAATCGTGTGGCACAAGCACTTGGTATTCAAGTCGTGCATGCGCAATGCTTGCCGCAAGAAAAAATCCGAGTGATTGAAAAGTTGCCGCAAACCCCCGGCCGGTGTTAATGGTCGGTGATGGCGTGAATGATGCACCTGTTTTGGCTATGGCCGATGTCGGGATTGCGATGGGGGCTCATGGATCGAGTGCGGCAAGTGAAAGTGCCGATGTTGTGATTATCAAAGATGATTTGAGTAAAGTCGCACTGGCTGTCGAAATTGCTCAAGATACGCTAAAAATTGCCAAACAATCCGTTTTAATCGGCATCGTTGTTTGTTTGGTCTTAATGTTGGTTGCCAGTACTGGCGTTATTCCCGCCTTATTAGGAGCGGCTTTACAAGAAGTCGTCGATACTGTCGCAATCGTGAGTGCCATCAGGGCCAAACGCCATTGAACTTGAAACCTGAATATTGGTCAGCGTTTGAGGCACTTCACTAAGGGGGACCGCGAATTTTCTAATTTTCCCTTTAAGTTGGTGAAATAACTAGCGTGTAGCGTGTAAAAATGCTAATGTAAAAGTTATCCTAAATAGAGGTGGTGAAACGATGACTAAGAGCGTGAAATTTAGCTTGATGGGTCTGTTATCTTTGTTGATAGGGTGGTTTTTGGTTAGTCTAATAGCGATTCCAACGCTAGATCATTATATTCGTATTAGTAACGTCATGAATCGTTTTGCTTATTCAGAAATAGTCCTCACGCTATTTGTTTCGTTAGCGATTTGGCTGTTTTACATCCAGTGGACGTTGAAGAAATTGTCAACGATTTTTCTATATCTCTTTTATAGTGTCTATTTCTTTTTATTGTTTGTGGCGCTTTTTACGAAAGCCACAACGTATCATTCATTGACCTTAGAATTGTTTGATTTTTTGAAGCTCGATTTAAGAACGTTGCTTGAAGCCGCCTTAAATGTGAGTTACTTTATTCCGCTAGGTGTTTTGTACGGCTTGAAAGCCAAACCTTGGGAATTTGCTTGGATAGCTTTGTTAACAATTACGGGGATTGAGACGATTCAATACGTCTTTTATATTGGCACATTTGCGATAAGTGATATTTTGCTGAACTTTATGGGGTGTGCAATTGGTTATTATTTATGTCAATTGATTCGTCCGCGCTTTGACAAGAAGCGGCTGATTTAAGTCTAATGGTCTTTTTATCCTTCAAATACGAGCAAACAGGTTGGAACAATGTTTCTAACCTGTTTTCTTTTACCTTCGACTGGTTTGTTTCGTTAGATAGGTGTAAGGCTTAAGACTTACGAAAACAAACAAGGAGGAGTACATTATGAAAACACATCTAAAAACAGGGTTAGGTATTATGATTCAAACGGATGGCGAGGAGAAACTAGCCAGTCAAACATTTAGTAATATTGTCGATGGAATCGAAGAAGCACAAGCATTAGCATTGGGGGATATCGTTCAAACCTTATTACCCCAGGAAAGTTCTGTTGTAAGTGTTGTTGAAACAAAACAAGTTGAGTATGTGAAATAAGGAGGAGTAAACAATGAAAAAACTACATTTAATTTTTACCAATGCAGCAAATAACAAACATCAATTCGTTCCAAAAATTGCCAGCGAAGAATTGAGTGCACCAGAAGTTCGTGCAGCGATGGATGCAATCGTAGACTTGGCGATTTTTAATCGTAATGGAACGCAACTTTATACAGGTGTCGATAGCGCAAAATACGTCGAAACGATTGAAACACCATTGTTTCGTGCAGAATAATTAAAACTAATAGCTTCTGGTGCGTTGTTACCAGAAGCTATTTTTTTAGAAAGGATGATTCGATGAGTATCCCCAAACCAATAATTTTAGATATTAGTGAGTGGCAAGTCCCGAGTCAAATCAATTATGATCAGTGGGCAAAGACAGTTGCTGGTGTGATTATTCGCGTGCAGTATGGCTCCAATAAAATCGATAAACACTACGTTACCCATATTAAAGAATGTCAAAAACGCCAGATCCCCATTGCCGTTTACGCTTGGGTACGCGGGATAAGTATTAGTGATATGCAACAAGAAGCTCGTGACTTTTGGCAACGAGCACAAAAATTTCAACCAACATTTTGGTGGCTCGATGTCGAAGAATTCTCGATGAAGGATATGCGAGGTGGCTGTGAAGCCTATCGTCAAGAATTAAAACGACTAGGAGCAAAGAACGTTGGTGTGTATATTGCCAATCATTTGTATCACCAATTGAATTTAGAAACAGCTAAATTTGAACGGATTTGGCTACCGACCTATGGTAAAAATAGCGGTCGCTATGAAGGCGCTAATCCGACAGCTTCGAGTCAGTACGATTTGCATCAGTATACTTCGAGAGGGCGAATTGCGGGGTATCGTGGCGATTTAGATTTGAATCGTGTGCACAAAACAACAGTAGCAGCGTTATTTGTCCAGAAAACAACGAGTTCTAGCACGGAAAAGCCAAACACTGAAGGAGGAATCACGATGAAAACGGTCATCTTAGATACAGCGGTTCATTTACGTAAAAGTCCCAATACTCAAAGTGCCAGTATTGCGTTGTTAAAAAAGGGTGCTGTCATTAAGTTTAATAATATCAAAGTTGCCCAAGGATATCTGTGGGCCGAACAAATCCGTAATGATCAAAGCAAAGCTTATTTGGCGTTGGGAAATTTTACGGGTTTTGGTTCTATTAGCTAAGGCTTTTTCCGAATGTTTGCTTTGTTAAATTAAAATAAAATGAAAAAAATAATGTATTTTATGAAAGAATATGCTAGAATGAGCAAAAATATTGAAAAAATTAGGAGTGAAAGATAAATGAGTAAAGGGTATCGTGTCGCAGTCGTTGGGGCAACCGGGGCTGTAGGAACTAAAATGATTGAGATGTTGGAGCAAACCACCTTGCCGATTCAAGAAGTGAGATTGCTAGCATCTAAGCGTTCAGCAGGGAAGACGCGAACCTTTAAGGGGACTGAATTGGTCATTGAAGAATTAGTTGCCGAATCATTTGAAAATATCGACATCGCATTATTTAGTGCGGGTGGCGGTATTTCCAAAGTCTTTGCTCCAGAAGCCGTCAAACGTGGTGCAGTCGTTGTTGATAATACCAGTCACTTCCGCATGGATCCTCAAGTACCATTAGTGGTTCCTGAAGTGAACAAAGAAGCGTTGAAACACCATCAAGGAATCATCGCAAATCCTAACTGCTCAACGATTCAAATGATGGTCGCGCTAGAACCGATTCGTCAAGCAGCGGGGCTTGAGCGCATTATCGTCTCAACTTATCAAGCTGTATCTGGTGCTGGCGCACGCGCGATTGAAGAGTTAAATCGTGAAACACAAGACATGCTTAACGGGGTAGCAAAAGAAGAGTTAAATCCTGAAATTTTACCATGTGGTGGCGACAAAAAACATTATCCATTGGCATTTAACGCGTTACCACAAATCGATGTGTTTGCAGCGGATGACTATACGTATGAAGAGTGGAAAATGATGAACGAAACGCATAAAATCATGGAAGATGAGTCTATCAAAGTCGCGGCAACTTGTGTCCGCATCCCTGTGGCTAGTGGTCACTCAGAATCAATCTACATTGAAACTGAAAAAGAACTAACTGTTGAAGAAATTAAAGATTTAATGAATCATGCACCTGGGGTTGTTTTAGAAGACGATCCAAGTCAACAAATTTATCCTCAAGCCTTAAACTGCTTAGATCAAAAGGAAACCTTCGTGGGACGGATTCGTCGTGACTTAGGTGTCAAAAATGGCTACCATATGTGGGTGGTATCAGACAACTTATTAAAAGGTGCCGCTTGGAATTCAGTCCAAATTGCAGAAACCTTACATGAAATGGACTTAGTTCGCGTGAAATAATGAAATTAACCGCCCAGTAAGAGCTAGCTAAGGCTACTTTTATTGGGCGATTTGTGTTTGGATGCGGCTTCGACTCCGCCATCTTCATCATCTAAAATGTGAAATTTTGTGGTTCTTGGCCGAATTGAAACAACACTGCGGTCGCCTTGGTTAAATAAAAGGGTTTGAAATTCGGATTTTCTGCAGTTTGGTATTGGTGCTGAACGGTCGATGAATTGTCAAAGATTTCCTGTTTGGTTGTTTGATCATTGATAAAGACCACTTCACCAGCCAGGCGTAACCAACTCATTTGCGGACTCCGCACGCAAAATTGGGCGTGAGGGTTTAGTGAGAGTTCTTGATAGACTTCTTTATCCGCTCCCGTGATAAAGTAAAAATTGCCGTCACGTTCAAAATAATTGCCCATCGGCCGAAGTTGCGGTTTGTTATCACGACCAATCGTGGCCATGTCGCCAATTGGATTGTCTTTTAGAAATTGAATTGCAGTGTTCATAATGTAAGCTCCTTTAGTTTTTTTATGTATAAGGACAACGGTTCCGTTGTCTAGCTCATTGAATTAGAGCAATCGGCATTTAGATAAATATCTCGCTTGATAAAAAGCATCAAGTGAGATATTTCCTAAAATGCTCATGCTCTGATCAAATTCATTGAGCTTTTCTTATAGTATAGCAATGATTGTTGACAACTGTTTGGCAACAATTAATAATAAGGCAAAAGGAGTGAGGGTGTTGAAGTTAGAATGATTACTGGCATTGGTGATGCTTTTATTGGAACGCAAAACAGTAAAAGCGCAAGAACTAGCAGATTTATTCGAGGTCTCAAAGCGCACGATTTATCGTGATGCCGATTCACTAGCCAAGGCAGGCTTACCAATTGTGACGACTAGTGGACCAGCTGGTGGGATAGGATTAATGGAAGAGTACAAGGTCAGTAAGCACTTGTTCACCCAACAAGATTTGGTTTCGTTATTAACGAGTCTATCGGGGATGCAACAAACCTTACCCGAGCAATCCTTTAAACAAGCGTTGAATAAATTACAAGGACTATTGCCTAAAGAAGCCTATCAAGAATTTGAAAAACAACGCCAAGCGATGAGTATTGATTTAGTCGGATGGAGACCAGATTCGCGTGTCGGTGAGTACTTGGCGCTGATTAGACAAGCTATCGATCGGTCGTTAATTGTTGATGTTGCATACTATAGTGGCAATAAACAAGCGAGCACGCGTTCAGTGGAACCGTATCGTTTGTTGCATAAGGGAAGCAATTGGTACTTGCAAGGGTATTGTTTATTACGTGAAGGTGTGCGCACGTTTCGTTTATCACGAATTGAGGCATTAGAAGTGTCGAAGGACTCCTTTATACCGCGTGAATTTATAGAGGAGTTATTTCAACAAGATTTGCGTCAACGTAATGCTTTGGTTGAAGTTACGATTCGCTTTACTATAGAACACAAACGCGAAATTATTGGTCTATGAGGCAATCAAATAATTGCGTCAGAAGATAATGGTATCTGTCTAGCGAAAGTTTTGGTCTTAGATAATTTGTATGGCTACCAAAGTTTGTTGTCAATGGGAGCTAGTTGTGAGGTGCTAGCACCAAAGCGAGTGCGAGAGTACTTGGCAGAAACAATTCGCCAATTAAATCAGCTGTATCAATAGTGAGAGCGCCCACATCTAGTTTGTCAATGTGGGCGTTAGTTGATTTTGTATAAGCATGTAAGAATTTTCGCGGCTATCTCTTAGTAACAAGCGCTATTTTGGCTCGAGCAAGAGGGGAAGTGATAAATTCCTTAAATCAAAAGAGATAGTTCAACAAATTTGGTTACTTTTCATGTATAATACAACTTGGAAGCTTATGCTTAGGAAAAAGTATTCGTAAATAGTCGAAAGTATTCATTCGTGGGTTCATTGTTATGGATGACTTTCATTACAAAATATTAAGAAAGAACTAGAGGTGAAGATTTTGAGTCAAATCAAAATTATTCCCATCGGTGGCGTACGTGAAAATGGTAAAAATTTTTATGTCGTTGAGGTGGGGGCAGATTTATTCGTTTTAGATTGCGGCTTACGCTATCCTGAAAACGAGTTATTAGGAATCGATACAGTGATTCCAGATTTTACGTATTTAATTGAAAATGCGGATCGTGTGGCGGGGATATTTGTGACTCATGGCCACGCCGATGCCATCGGTGCGTTACCATACTTATTAGAACATGTTCAAGTACCGGTTTTTGGAACCAAATTAACGGTTGAGTTAGCCAAAATTGCGGTTAATAAAAATACGGCGACGAAGAAGTTTAAGGAATTTATTGAAATCGATGAACACACCGAAATTGACTTTGGTGAAACCACGGTCAATTTCTTTAAAACAACCCATACGATCCCGGATACGGTTGGTGTTAATTTAAAAACATCTGTGGGCAATATTGTTTATACCGGTGACTTTAAGTTCGATCACAGTGCAATTGCGATGTATCAGACCGATTTTCCACGTTTAGCAGAAATCGGTAAAGAAGGCGTTTTGGCGTTATTAAGTACGTCAACGAATGCTGAAAATCCAGCGAAAGTTGTGTCTGAGCGTGAAATTGAAGAAGCGGTTTTAGACACGATTCGCTATTGGGAAGGGCGGATTGTGGTTGCTTGCGTGGCAAGTAATCTGCAACGTGTCCAACAAGTGCTAAATGCGGCGATGGCCACTAATCGGAAAGTCGTTTTAACGGGTCAAGACTTTGGTCGGATTATTCGCACGGGAATTAAATTGGGCAAATTAACCGTCGATGATGAAGTCTTCATCACCCAAAAAGAGATGAAAAATCATCCAGCTGAAGAATTAATTATTTTAGAAACGGGTCGGATGGGTGAGCCGATTAAGTCATTGCAACGTATGGCCAATGGCAGTCATCGGACGTTACGGATTACTGAAGGTGATTTGGTCTATATCACGACCACGCCAACAACCGCGATGGAAACAGTCGTTGCTAAAACGGAGGATATGATTTATCGAGCGGGTGGGACCGTCAAACAAATTTCGGATAATAATATGCGTGTTTCAGGACATGCCAATCCAGACGACTTGCAATTATTGCTTAACTTCATTAAACCGAAATACTTTATCCCAATTCAAGGGGAATATCGCCAATTAGCTGCCCATGCGGAACTAGCGTATCAAGTCGGAATCCCTGCTGAAAATATCTTTATTACAGCTCGAGGAGATGTTTTAGAATATCAAGAAGGTGCAATGGCCTTAGCCGGAACGGTTCCAGCAGAGAATGTCTTAATTGATGGGATTGGCGTCGGTGATATCGGCAATATCGTTTTACGTGATCGCAAAGTCTTGTCAGAAGACGGAATCTTTGTGGCTGTTGTGACGATTAATCGTCGTGAGAAGAAAATTATTTCGAAACCACAGATTACTTCCCGTGGATTTGTTTATGTCAAAGCAAGTCGCGACTTAATTCGTGAAAGTTCTGACATGGTAACGGAAATTATTGAAAAACATTTACAAGATGCTGACTTTGAGTGGGCAAAACTCAAGCAAGATATTCGTGACCAAGTCAGTCGTTATTTATTTGATCAGACCAAGCGTCGTCCAGTGATTCTACCAGTCATTATGGAATCATCACAAAGAAAAGGTCGTCGTTAAAAAGAATAGATTGGAGGAGAGCCGTCTAAACTCTCAGCCAATCTATTTTTTTGTTGTTTTTTAGCGAACCAATTGCTTAAATTTGAAAGGAGCATGTTGTTTGAAAAGTTATCAAGAAAATCTAGTGATCCAAAAAAATCGGTGGTGGATTCTCGTATCCGTCTCGTTATTTACGTTTATGGGGACTTTGGATGGCAGTATTGTGAATATCGCTTTACCAACGATGTCACAAGAATTAGGAATTCCGATGAATCAAGCGGAATGGATTGTCTCAATTTATTTAATGGTAGTCTGTGCCTGTCTGTTGTTATTTGGTAAAATCGGTGATAGTTTTGGGAAGATTAAAATTTTCCGTATGGGAATGGCTATTTTTATCTTAGGGTCATTGTTGTGTGGCTTTAATCATTCGTTAGGTTTTTTGTTATTCGCGCGCATGATCCAAGCTCTAGGTGCTAGTATGACGATGGCCACAAATACAGGGATTATTACAGAAGTGTTTCCTTGGCAAGAACGCGGGCGTGCCCTAGGGTCAATCGGTGCTTTTGTGTCATTAGGTGCGATTGCCGGCCCTGGGATTGGCGGCTTAATCTTAGCTCAGTTTTCGTGGTCGTATATTTTCTGGATTAATGTCCCGATTGGATTACTTACGATGTTGATTGGCTTGAAATTTTTACCGAAAGATGTCACGATGAACGGCGAAAAAATTGATTTTAAAGGGTTCTTTACGTTCGCATTAGCAATTTTAACCTTCTTCGGTGGGGTCTTTTTAGGGCAAGAACAAGGCTTTTTCCACTTGGTGCCACTGAGTTTATTTGGAGTAGCGCTGATTTCTTTCGTTAGTTTTTTAGCCGTTGAGAAAAAAGTAGCATCACCAATGGTTCGCTTTGATATTTTCAGTAATAAAATTTTTAGTTTGAGTTTATTTACCGCCTTATTGATTTTTTCTTCGAATTTTTTCGTGAATGTTATCTTGCCGTTCTATCTGCAAAACGCTCGTGGGTTGAGTACGAGTTTGGCGGGCTTACTAATGATGGTTTTCCCACTTTTGATGGTTATTGGCGCACCAATTAGTGGCTTTTTAACTGACAAAATAGGGCCGCAAATTTTGGTGTTATTAGGTTTAGGGTTACTGAGTCTCACCCAACTACTTTATATGTTTATGAACCAAACGACGTCGGTTTGGTACTTTGTGATTGTGACTGGTGTGATGGGGATTGGCAATGCCTTGTTTCAATCACCAAATAATACAATGGTGATGAGTAGTGTTTCGCGTGATAAGCTCGGTTTAGCGGGTAGTATGAATTCTTTTGCCAGAAATCTAGGGATGGTTATCGGAATTGCCACGGCAACAACCGTTTTATATAGTGCGATGAGTCATGCCATGGGCGAACGTGTCACCACGTACGTTTCGGAGCGACCAGATATTTTTATTTACGGTATGAAAATTACTTTCTTTGTATCTTTCTTACTATGTTTTAGTGCTTTTTGTCTGACGATTTGGCGGATGAAGAAACAGGCGAATTTTAAAATCGAAGCATAATTTTTTAGGACCTGAGACATCAATCATGTTTCAGGTTTTTTGAGTAATCAACCATGGGGGAGGCGAAAACATTACGGACAATCGCTAAGGAAATCCGGTACTTTCATTACTTTTCTCTAACGGATTTTTTCAGGTTCTGTTATAATATAGAAGCGAATACTGTATTAATCTGATGAAACTATTTTTGATGGAGGAATGACAATGAAACTTACCTATCATGGGCACTCAGTGGTCGCGATTGATTTAAATGATAGGACGAAACTATTATTTGATCCCTTTATTACGGGGAATCCCTTGACTGACTTGGTAGCTGAGGAAGTAACAGCGGACTATCTTTTCGTTACTCATGGGCATAGCGATCATATTGGTGATATGGTGTCAATTGCTAAACGATGTCAAGCAACGATTGTTAGTATGGTTGAAGTTTGTCACTTTGCAAAAACGCATGGTGTGACCAAAACACACGGGATGAATCTTGGTGGTCAATTTAACTTTCCTTTTGGGGCGGTCAAGATGGTTCCAGCGTTGCATAGTTCAGGGCTCGAAATTGATGGACAAACCCTTTATTTAGGTCAAGCGGGTGGTTTTGTTTTACAAGCCGAAGGGAAGACGATTTATCATGCGGGAGATACTGCACTATTTAGTGATTTGGCGTTGATTGGCGCAGAATTTACGATTGATGTCGCCTTTTTACCAATCGGTGATAATTTTACGATGGGGCCAAGTGATGCATTAAAAGCTGCGGCGTTATTGAGAGCTAATACAGTCATCCCGATTCACTACAACACATTTCCAGTAATTAAACAAAATCCAGAAGAATTTCGTTCAATGTTGCCAATAGGTGTCGGCAAAGTTTTAGCTGTTGGTGAAACGATCGAGGTGTAGGAGGGTATATGGCTACAAAACATGATTTAATTTTGGCGCATATTGAAGGTTTACCGGTGGGGGATCGAATCTCGGTTCGCGGAATCGCCAAGGCTTTAGCTGTCAGCGAAGGGACCGCTTATCGCGCAATTAAAGATGCAGAAAACATTGGGCTTGTTTCGACAATCCAACGAGTGGGAACGATTCGAATTGAACGCAAGCTCAAAAAGCATATCGAAAAACTAACGTTTGGTGAAGTGATTCAAATTATTGAAGGCGATGTCTTAGGCGGTAAAACTGGGCTAGATAAGGTCTTGAATAAATTTGTGATTGCGGCCATGCAAGAAGGCGAAGTCAGCCGTTACATCACGCCCGATTCATTAGTGATTGTCGGCAATCGTGAACGAGTACAGCGTTTAGCGCTAGAAGCTGGAGCGGCAGTCTTAATTACCGGTGGTTTTGAGACCTCTCCTGAAATTTGCCAATTGGCAGATAAATTAGCATTGCCAATTTTACGGACAACTTATGATACGTTTACCGTTGCAACAACGATTAATCGTGCGCTCAGTGATCAGCTAATCAAAAAAGATATCATGTTAATTAGTGATATTTTTGTACCGTTAGAAAGAACACACTATCTATCGGTTCATGATACGGTCAAGGACTATAAATACCTAGTGTCTAGTACCGGACATTCCCGTTTTCCCGTTGTTAATAAAAATTTACGTGTAGTGGGGATCGTCACCACAAAAGATATTTTAGAAAAATCTGATCATCAAACAGTTGAAAAACTAATGACCAGAGATCCAATCGTCGTCAAAAAAGAAGTCAGTGTGGCTTCGGCAAGTCATCAAATGATTTGGGATGGGCTGGAAGTGATGCCGGTTGTGGCAGATGATCTTTCGTTGATTGGCATTGTCACGCGCCAAGACGTGATGAAAGCGATGCAACTTGTTCAGCGTCAAACACAAATTGCTGATACAATCTGTGACCAAATTGCTGGCGAAGTGCAAGAACAAGATGTAGTTGATGAGTTGAAAAAAGGCGAGCAGCCATCGTTTACCTTCACGGTTTCTCCCCAAATGGTGAATGAAGTTGGGACGATTTCATTTGGTGTGTTAAGTGAAGTAGTTAGCAATGTTGCCAAACGCACGATGCTTTTAAATCAACGTCGTAATAGTTGGATTGAGCAAGTTAATTTGCATTATTTCCGACTGATTCAGCTAGAAAGTCAGTTGTTAGTTAAACCACGTGTTTTAGAATTAGGACGGCGTACAGCTAAAATCGATATTGAAATTTATATTGAAAATTCTTTAGTTGCTAAAGCCATTGTTGTGTGTCAAGTATTGGAACGACCATAGAATTGGAGCGAAAGTAATGAATATTAGACAAGAAATTATTGCCGCAATTGAGGAACATAAAAAAGTAATCATTCACCGACATTTACGACCAGATCCTGATGCGCTAGGTTCGCAAGTAGGACTGGCTGAGATTATTCGCAGTAGCTATCCGAAGAAAAAGGTCTATCAAGTTGGCGGACCGGTCGAGGGGTTAGAATTTTTAGCGACAATGGATGAAGTTAGTGACAAAATGTATGAAAATGCCTTGGTCATCGTTACTGATACGGCGAATGCCCCCCGCATCAGTGATGAGCGTTTTAAGCTAGGCGCAAAATTAATCAAGATTGATCATCACCCCAACGATGAACCGTATGGAGATTTGGTTTGGGTGAATACCAAAGCTAGTAGTTGTAGTGAGATGATTGCCGATCTCGCCTTCTCATTTCCGCGAGATTTGAAAGTCACCGACGAAGCCGCACGCTTATTGTATGGTGGTATTGTTGGCGATACAGGCCGCTTCTTGTATCCGGCTACCACGGCACAAACATTTAAAATCGCAGCTAAACTGTTAAAATTTGATTTTGATGCGTCGTTACTTAACCGTCAACTGCAACAAATTTCAATGAAAGTGGCGCGTTTGTCCGGCTATGTCTACCAAAATATCAGTGTTGATAAATTTGGTGCTGGTAAGGTCATCTTGGATGCTGCTCGGTTAAAAAAATATGGCGTGGTTGATTCTGAAACAGCTGCGGTGGTTTCCTTACCTGGATCTGTGGAAGATGTCTTGGCTTGGGGCGTGTTCGTTCAACAACCTGAAGGTTATTACCGTGTCCGGTTGCGGTCAAAGGGGCCAGCAATCAATGAATTAGCCAAGCGTCATCATGGTGGGGGGCATCCACTAGCAAGTGGTGCCAACGCCAAAGATTTAGATGAAGTTGCGGTTATCTATCAAGAAATTAAAGAATTGTGCCGCCAATATAAAAAAGCGCAACTAGTCGAGTGATTGTCAAAAAACGCATTGTTTATGTTAGAAAAAATGACATGAATAGTGTGTTTTTTGCTATTTTCATTTAAAAATACGCTTACAACACGAATTTGTTCGGAAAATTTCAATAAAAATTTCCTGAAGGTCTATATTTGTTATAAAAAAAACAGTAAACTAGCAGTGTAATCTTTCTTAAAGATTTTCATTGCCAAGCAAGTTGCTTTTCAAAGATAACCTCAGTTGAGATTACCTTTGAAAACCTATCTTGAAAATCAATGGCGCTAGGAGGAAAATATGAAAGCATATATGCAACGCATGGGTCGTTCACTGATGTTACCAGTCGCGACCTTGCCAGTCGCGGCCTTATTTATGGGGGTTGGTTACTGGATTGATCCCAGTGGTTGGGGTGGAAATAGTGTTTTAGCCGCGTTTCTCATCAAAGCCGGAAGCACGATTTTAGATAATTTAGGGTTGTTATTTGCCGTCGGACTAGCCTTAGGGATGTCCAAAGACAAAGATGGCTCGTCGGCTT
>JBKEDL010000035.1:0-29366 GCA_047975385.1 Enterococcus sp.
GCCGTTTCGACAATCGTTCCGAGATGACCAAACGGCTTGATTAAAGGCGTAAGTTGCTCAAAATAAGGCGCGATATCATGCAACACCGCAATATAATCAAACCGTAAATCCGCTGGCAAACTTTCTTTTAGTGGCTGATGATAATCAATGGGTGTTTTCACGCCCATTTTTTGCAACCAAGCAAAGTTGTGTGGACTAGCCGTCGCATAAACGCTAAGCCCTGCCCACTGAGCGAGTTGGGTCAAAATGGAGCCGACGCCACCTGATCCATTAATCACTAAGATGTTTCCTGCATTAGCCTTTTCTTGGGCACGTAAGCCAAATTTTTCAAAGAGCAGTTCATAGGCTGTTAAGCCGGTTAAGGGAAGTGCGGCCGCTTGTTCTAGTGAAAGCATTTTGGGAGCGAGTGCGACAATCCGTTCATCAACTAATTGGTATTCTTGATTGCTACCAGAACGTTGCGTGCTGCCGGCATAAAAGACCGTATCACCCAATTGGAATTTCGTAGCTTTTTGACCAACTGCTACCACCTCGCCAACGCCATCAAAGCCTAAGATTTTTAGTTTCTGCTGTGCTTGAGTGCTCCTTCTTAATTTAACATCAACCGGATTCACCGAAACCGCACGGACCTGAACTAAAAGATCATGTCCTTTAGCAGTTGGGAGCGGTTGTTTTTGTTCAATGAACACTTGCGGATTATCTAATGAGAACCCTTCATACAAGCCAATGACGGACATTAATTTTTCAGACATGAAAATCCCTCCGTAAAGAATGAATGTTAGACCTTATTTGTATTATGGCGAAGAAAGCAAAATTAGCAAAGCATTTTCCCTTAACGTTTCACTTGCTTATCTAGTATGAGTGTTGTTAGCCGTGCTATATTAGAGGGAGTCGATATGGTGAATGGTAAAACCATTTAGCCATGTGTAACTAGTTAAGATGGGGGAGAAGTATGAAAAGGATTATTTTGCTTGGGTCAGGAGGCGCTGGTAAATCAACCTTGGCTAGGAAGTTAGGCGAAAAACTAGCGATTCATGTGTTTCACTTAGATCAATTCTTTTGGCAAGCTAATTGGGTGTTGAGAAATGAGGAAGCACAAATTACGATTCATGAAAAAGTACTTCAAGCAGACACTTGGATCATTGATGGGAATTATAGTGCGACTTTAAGGCGGCGGATTGAGGCGGCAGATACGATTATTTTCATTGATCGCAATCGTTGGGTTTGTATTTATCAAGTGCTCAAAAGAAGTTGGCATTACCGTGGGACAGCGCGTCCGGATATGCAAGCGGAGTGTCGGGAACATTTTGATTGGGATTTCATCAAATGGTTGTGGTGTTTTCCGAAAAATAGTAAGCCACCTATTGAACAAGCTTTGAAACAGCTGCCTCATTCAAAACAACTGATTGTCTTGAAAAATAAAAAACAAATTGAGGCGTTTGTAGATTCGCTTCAGTAGAAAAAAGTGCGAAATGGCTGATCAAAGCAACCGTTTTGCACTTTTTCTACTTATTCATTTATGAGTGCTTGTAATTCATTGATAAAGCGTGCAGGATGAAAGCCATCGCAAACGGTGTGGTGCACTTGTAGCGTTAGTGGTAAGTGGTAAGTGGTAAGGGGCATCAATTTGTTCGTAGTTACCCAACGTGAAAATCGGTAATAAGTAATGATCATCCTTAGCAAGATTTAAATGAAAGCCCGTAAACGTTTCGTTTTCGGGGTGAAAATCGTATAATTTGCCAGCATCTCTTCATAAATTCCTAAAATCCTCTCTTGGTTGAAGGCGGTTTGAAATTCCAAATGACGATTACCGATCGTGGAAATGGCATGAATTAGTGCCGGATAAATTTTTTTCCTCCGTTTTTGAGCAGCGTGATATCTAAATTAATGGTCATGCTGTAGGTACAGGGGAGATTTTTTTGATAATGATCAAAGTACTCTTTGCGGGGCCAATTTTTTGGTTAATTGGGTGAATTTCATGGGAACTCCTTAATAAACTGCTGTTTGTTTTTAATTCTACCGCAATTTTTGAAAAAAAGATTATCACGTGCTAAATTGCGTTAGATGGCTTTTTTGAGCGGATAATTGAGTGAATTTTCAGAAAAGAATGAAAGTTAAAGTAAAAAATATTCTGAAAATTCGTTGACTTCTTTTGGCTAGACGATATAATACAGAAAAACACACAAACACACAAAAATGATTAACAGGAGGCGATTTGGGATGAAAACAACAACGTATAATTTAACACAACCAAGCGCCATTATTATTATTATTAGCCTCAGGACTTAAAACACGGAGAAATTAACAACCGTCTGTTTTAGTCCTATTTGCGTTAGAAATGGGACTAGTGCAAAGGGCATCCCATTTTTTGATGGGATGCCCTTTTTATTTTATTGAAGGAGATGTAATGCATGAGAAGTGATCGAATCAAAAAAGGAATCGAAGCCGCTCCGGCGAGAAGTTTATTGTATGCTACCGGACAAGTCAAAAATATTAGGGATATGAACAAACCGTTTATTGCAATTTGTAATTCATACATCGATATTGTTCCAGGCCATGTCCATTTAAGAGAGTTAGCAGATGTCGCCAAAGAAGCGATTCGTGAAGCGGGGGGGATTCCCTTTGAATTTAATACGATTGGAGTTGATGATGGGATTGCGATGGGGCATATCGGGATGCGCTATTCCTTGCCTAGTCGCGAGCTGATTGCTGATGCAGCTGAAACGGTGATTAATGCCCATTGGTTTGATGGCGTGTTTTATATCCCCAATTGTGACAAAATCACGCCGGGTATGGTGTTAGCGGCTATGCGGACGAATGTGCCGGCAATCTTTTGCTCAGGTGGACCAATGAAAGCCGGAGTGGATCCAAGAGGGCACCAAGTTACACTATCCTCGATGTTTGAAGCCGTCGGGGCCTTTAAAGAAGGTCAGATGAGTCAAGCCGATTTTCAATTTATGGAACAAAACGCTTGTCCAACGTGTGGCTCTTGTGCCGGGATGTTTACGGCGAATTCGATGAATTGCTTATTAGAGATTTTAGGCTTGGCTTTACCCGGCAATGGTACCACTTTAGCGGTATCAGATGAGCGCAAGGAGTTAGTCCGTCAATCAGCCAAACATTTGATGAATTTAGTCCAAAAACAAATTAAACCACGCGATATTGTGACTAAAGAAGCGATTGATGATGCGTTTGCTTTAGATATGGCGATGGGCGGCTCAACGAATACAGTGCTTCATACTTTGGCCATCGCAAATGAAGCTGAAATTGATTATGATCAAAAAACAATTAATCAAATTGCTAAACGGATTCCCTATCTTTCAAAGATTGCTCCTTCTTCGAGTTATTCCATGCATGATGTCCATCAAGCAGGTGGCGTTCCGGCGATTATCAATGAATTGATTTCAATTGAGGGGGCGATTCATCCGGATCGACTAACGGTTTCGGAAATGACCTTACGTGAAAGTGTCGCCAAGGCGCAAATTAAAAACCCAGAAGTCATTCATCCGAAAAGTAATCCCTATAGCCCAGTTGGTGGCTTGTCCATTTTGTATGGGAATTTAGCTCCGGAAGGTTGTGTGATTAAAGTCGGCGGTGTCGACCCAAGTGTGAAAACATTTACCGGAAGTGCGATTTGTTTTGATTCACACGATGAAGCCGTAGCAGCGATTGATAACCAGACGGTGAAAAAAGGTCACGTGGTAGTGATTCGCTATGAAGGGCCGAAAGGCGGACCGGGAATGCCCGAAATGTTGGCGCCAACAGCAAGTATCGTTGGCCGGGGCTTAGGCAAAGATGTCGCTTTAATAACCGATGGCCGCTTTTCTGGGGCGACACGTGGAATCGCAGTTGGCCACATCTCCCCAGAAGCAGCTGCGGGAGGTCCGATTGCTTGTATCAAAGATGGCGATCAAATTACGATTGATTTAACCAAGCGTACCATTCATGCGGCCATCACCAAAGAAGAATTAGTTGCTAGAAAAAGCGACGTACCCAAATTTAAACCAAAAGTCAAAACTGGTTGGCTAGGTCGTTATTCAGCCTTAGTAACTTCCGCTCATACCGGAGGAATCATGCAGTTACCAGAAGATTAGGAGAATAGAGATGGAAGATAAATTAGTACAATCGGAAAATCAACTCCGACAAACTGGTGCGGAATTGTTATTAAGTTGTTTAGAACAACAAGGTGTTGAGCGCATTTTCGGGTATCCTGGAGGGGCTGTTTTACCGGTGTTTGATGCCCTTTATGAAGAACGAATCACCAATATTTTGATGTGTCATGAACAAGGGTCGGTCCATGCAGCCGAGGGATATGCCAAAGCAACTGGTAAGCCGGGCGTCGTCTTAGTGACAAGTGGTCCGGGAGCTACCAATGTTGTGACGGGGATTGCGGATGCGATGAGTGATTCGGTGCCGCTCGTTGTCATCACCGGTCAAGTCGCAACACCGGGGATTGGTAAAGATGCTTTTCAAGAAGCAGATGTTTTGGGGATTACTTTGCCGATTGTTAAAAACAGTTACCAAGTTCGCTCGCTGCCGGATTTACCACAAATTGTCAGTGAAGCTTTTGAGATAGCCACTACCGGTCGCAAAGGTCCGGTGGTTATTGATTTACCTAAGGATTTAACAAGTATAGCAACCACGGTGCAACCAACCGACGTTCTGACGAAAAAGTATCAAGTACCAATGACACCATCTAATTTAGCGATTCAACGTTTGATGGGCTGGCTAAAACAAGCGCAAAAGCCCGTTTTATTAATTGGGGCCGGTGTGATTAGTGCTCAAGCAACAGCTGAATTGCGCGAATTGGTGAATCGGTATCAAATTCCGACCGTCAGTACCTTGCTAGGCTTAGGTAGTTTGCCAAGTCATCACCCTGATTTTTTAGGTATGGGAGGGATGCATGGGACGTATACAGCAAACATGGCGTTAATGGAGGCTGATTTATTGATTAACATTGGTAGTCGGTTTGATGATCGTTTGGCTTGTTCGGCAAGTGAATTTGCACCGCATGCTAAAATCGTCCATATCGATATCGATGCAGCCGAAATTGGCAAAGTTATTCCAACGGATTTAGCCATTGTTGGTGATGCGCGCTTGGCTTTAGCACAAATGTTGGCCTATCCAGTGTTTGCGCCACCATGGGAAGCGTGGCGTGAAGTCTGTCGAACGCGACAACAAGAGTATCCGTTACGTTATGAATCAAGTCCGACGGTCATTAAACCCCAAGCCGTAATTGAACAAGTCGGGAAACTCACGGCTGGCAAAGCCTATGTCGTAACAGACGTTGGGCAGCATCAAATGTGGGTGGCGCAATATTATCCTTTTACGTTTCCTCAACAGTTAATTACGAGTGGAGGCTTAGGAACGATGGGGTACGGGATTCCAGCGGGGATTGGCGTGAAAATTGCCCAGCCGAAAGCGCAAGTGGTGGTTTTTGTTGGTGATGGTGGTTTTCAAATGACGAGTCAAGAATTAGCCGTTTTACGCCAAAATAATTTAGATATCAAATTTGTCTTAATGAACAATCAATCTTTGGGAATGGTTCGTCAATGGCAAGAACGTTTCTTTAATGAACGGCGTTCCAACTCGGTCGGTCAAATGCAACCTGATTTTATGAAGTTAGCGCAAGCTTACGGAATTTTCGGGTGTAAACTAACCGATCCTAAAACGTTAGCAACAGATTTGACAAAAGCATTATCAACCAAAGGTCCGGCGCTGATTGAAGTCTTGATTTGTAATCAAGAACATGTTTTGCCAATGATTCCAGCCGGAAAAGCCAATGATCAAATGATAGGAGTAAGCAAATGAGACGAACTATTACAGCTTTAGTTAATAATCAAGCCGGTGTTTTGAATCGGATTGTCAGTGTTTTAAATCGCCGGCAAGTCAATATTACGAGTCTTTCAGTTGGAGAAACCGCTGTGCCCGGACAATCGTGGTTGACCATCGTGACCGAAGTTCAAACCGTTGCCGAAAGTGAGCATGTATTGAAACAATTAGCCAAACAAATTGATGTTTTAACTGTAACAGATGTGACGCAAACCCTGCATTTGGAAACGGAAATTGCGTTGATTAAAGTGGCGGCTCCTGGGGCGAGATATTTAGATATCCATCGTGCTGTTCAGCGATTTGCTGCGAAAGTGGTTGATATTGATGCGACCTCGTTGGTGTTACAAGTGAGTGGCGACCAAGAGCAAATTGAAGCTTGTCTTACTTGTTTGCGACCATATGGTATTGAACAAGTTGTGAAAACCGTGGTGGCGGGTGTTTCATGTGCACGCCCTGGTGGTGAATTATTAAGAAATGTTCGTGTTGTGTAAACCGTAATCGAAATGATTGCCTTTATATATAAGTAGCTAAATTGGAGGAGAAAAAATGGTACAAGTTTATTATGATCAAGCAGTAACAAAGGATTTATTAGTCGGAAAAACCGTGGCGATTTTAGGTTATGGCTCACAAGGTCATGCTCATGCCCAAAATTTACGTGATAACCAACACGAGGTCGTGATTGGGGTGCGCCCAGGCAAATCAGCTGCAGCAGCGAAAAAAGATGGCTTTTTAGTTTTGGCAGTTGCTGAAGCTGTGGCGGCTGCTGATGTGGTGATGGTTTTAGCACCCGATGAAATCCAAGGAACCCTCTATCAAGAAGGAATTGCGCCCAACTTAAAACCAGGGAGCGCACTCGTTTTTGCCCATGGGTTCAATATTCACTTTGATGTGATCCAACCACCTAAAGACGTGGATGTATTTTTAGTCGCACCCAAAGGACCAGGGCATTTAGTACGGCGGACGTTCGTTGAAGGGTTTGGGGTACCGGCCTTATTTGCTGTTTATCAAGATGCGACGCAAAATGCGCACGCGTTAGCTCTTTCGTATGCTAAAGGGATTGGTGCAACGCGTGTGGGCGTGTTAGAAACAACCTTTCAAGAAGAAACCGAAACCGATCTTTTTGGTGAGCAAGCCGTGTTATGTGGTGGCTTAACGAGTCTGATTGAAGCGGGATTTGAGACGCTAGTCGAAGCTGGTTATCAACCGGAGTTAGCTTACTTTGAGGTTTGTCATGAAATGAAACTGATTGTCGATTTGATTTATGAAGGTGGATTTAGTAAGATGCGTCAATCGATTTCTAATACCGCCGAATATGGTGATTATGTTGCTGGACCGCGAGTGATTCAAGCAGAAACCAAAGCGAATATGAAAGCTGTTTTAGCTGATATTCAAAATGGCCAATTTGCAAAAGCGTTTATTCAAGACAATCAAAACGACTTTAGCCAATTTAAACAGTTGCGCTCACAAAACAGTGATCATCCAATCGAAGCGGTCGGGCGTGAGTTACGCAAGATGATGCCATTTGTCACGAAAAACGATTAATCGGAGGTGTAATTCATGGCAGTTTTAACGGACGTGGAAGTCAAACAGGCGTATGAACTCTTAAAAGGAGTGGTTAATCATACACCATTGCAATATGATCCTTATTTATCGAAAAAATACCAAGCAACCATTCTTTTGAAGCGCGAGGACTTACAAAAGGTTCGTTCGTTTAAATTACGCGGGGCGTATTATGCGATTAAAAAATTACCCGCAGAAAAACTACGAAAAGGCGTTGTTTGTGCCAGTGCTGGCAATCATGCGCAAGGGGTTGCCTATACGTGTCGGGAGCTAGAAACAAACGCGGCGATTTTCATGCCCACCACCACACCGCAACAAAAAGTTTCGCAAGTTCGCTATTTTGGTGGCGAATTTGTCGAAATCCATTTGGTGGGAGATACCTTTGATGCGGCAGCGGCAGCGGCCAAAGCCTATTGTCTAAAACAGCAACGAACGTTCATTGCGCCGTTTAATGATTTGGATATTATCGCCGGCCAAGGAACGCTCGCCTTAGAATTTATGAATGATGCCACCAATCAAGGGTATCAGCCGGATTATGTGGTGGCGGCCGTTGGTGGTGGTGGCTTGATTAGTGGTATCGGGGCGTATGTCAAAAATGCCTCTCCAGCTACGCAATTGATTGGCATCGAACCAAAAGGCGCTAATTCAATGCAAGCAGCATTTGCGGCCAAACAACCGGTGGCCTTGCCTCAGATTGATAAATTTGTTGATGGTGCTGCGGTTCAAGAGGTGGGAAACTTAACGTATCAGCATAGTCGTCAGTATGTGGATGAAGTAGTCGCCGTAGATGAAGGCTTGGTTTGTTCGACGATTTTAGAACTTTACGGGAAACAAGCAATTGTTGCTGAACCAGCCGGTGCTTTGAGTGTCGCGGCCTTAGCTCCAATGGCTGAAAAAATCAAAGGGAAAACGGTAGTCTGTGTGATTAGTGGTGGAAACAATGACATTAATCGGATGGAAGAAATCGAAGAGCGGTCCTTAGTCTATGAAGGGGTGAAGTATTACTTTGTCGTCAACTTCCCTCAACGACCGGGTGCGTTAAAAGAGTTTGTCTCAGAGGTTTTAGCCGAAGGTGATGACATCACCCACTTTGAATATACGAAGAAAAATAGTCGCGGAACCGGTCCAGCAGTGATTGGGATTTTATTAAAGCATCACAAGACGTTGCCCACATTAAAGAAACGCCTCCAACAATTTGATGCCAACTATGTTGATTTGAGCCAAAATAAAACACTTTATGATTTAGTGGTATGAGGAAAACGACCACCTGAATTCCTACGTTAAGGGGCTCAGGTGGTCGTTTTGGTCAATCGTGCGGCTCTTAAGGTTGTTTTTTGGCTTAGGCTGGAGCCGCTTTGGCGTTTTCGATACTGGCTAAGATGCCTTTTGTACTGCGAATGCGGCCAATTTTAGGAAACATATTGTCAAAGAAGAAGTGATGCACATCTAAATCACGATCAGAACTGGCATCTTCAATGATAATCACGCGGTACCCACGCTGCATCGCTTCAATCGCCGTGGTGTACACGCCATTGCCACTCGCAATCCCGCTTAAGATAATGGTTTTGATTTTGCGGCGGCGCAGTTGTAAATCAAGATCGGTGCCGAAAAAAGCACCCGGGTTGTATTTCGTCACCAAAATTTTATTGGTTGCTTCGGCGTCATCTGCAATCGGTAAGACCAATTGATTAAATTCAGGCGTTAAAGTTGGTACCGGTACGACTTGATCGGTCCGTGGTTTTAAATATTGCGGGGTGGTGTAGTCAACATTGACTAAAGCCATTAAGGCCGGCGTATTTTTCAACGCTTCCGCAATTTTTTGATTGTTTTTGACAACTGCTTTGGCTGGATAGGGCAAAGTCTGGCCGTTTTCAACGATTCCTTTTTGTAAATCAATGGGAATAAACGCGGTCCGGGCCAAATCTAAAGCAATGGGTTTCATCAGATTACCTACTTTCAACTCAGATTAAATTTCTTCAAGGGTTAACTTTTTGACATGTCCGCCGATTGACTTAGCAAATGCTTCGGACTGTTTACGATCAACAAAAACAAGCAATTTATCCGGTGATTTTTCTCGTGTACGACCACCGTCTTTTGCGATATACCCGTGCATAACTTTGATTGCATACATAGATCAACACCATCCCTTTCTTGAGTTGGTTTGATTATACGTACTTTAAAAATAAAAAACAATAGATATGCTTACAAAGGTTATTGTTCGCCTTTTGTTACAAATGTTACGTAATTTGTAAATCTTTGATGGAAATCAGGATGACTTTTCTTTAAATGCAAGATTTGATTGGTTGCTTGAGCTAAGAAACAATGCTTGCTCGTACCTGTGGTTAATAACTCTTGACGTTCTGGATGATAGATTTCATAACGAAAATCTAAACGTGAGCCGGTGTATTTATCGATGTGGACGTCGATGCGAATCAAATCACCAAAGCGAATCATATTTTTATACTGACAGGTGACTTCCAAAACCGGAACGATGATGCCGGCTTGTTCCATTTCTTGATAAGGTAAATGTAAAAATTCTAAAATTTCGACCCGTGCTTCTTCAAACCAACGGATATAGTTGGAGTGATGAATGATCCCCATTTGATCGGTTTCGTAGTAATGGGGTTTTCTTAGGTAGCCAGGGAATTGTTGCAAAAAGCATCCTCCTTTAATGGTTGATTAGTTCTATAGTAGAAGAAAAAAGCGCCATTTAAAAGAGCGAATCGATAATCTCGTAAAATAATTTGTTTTTTCGCAAATGGCGCGGAAACAACTTGACTTTTTTGTGAGAATTTAGTAAGTTATTGATTATATATGAAGTAAATTATCCATTAATATCGTTGAAAGAGCAAGTATGTAATGAAGTGACTAGTAGAGAGAACTACCGCGGCTGAAAGTAGTTTAGGACGAATTGCAAAAAGACACTCTGGAGATGAGCGCGTGCAAAGCCGCTCCGTTTCGTGAACGTTACTCACGCTAAAGAAAAGTGAGTTTGATTGCTTTTAAAAATAGGTGGTACCGTGTATGCATGTCATTCACCCTTGTCAAAAAAACAAGGGTGGATTTTTTTTTGCATTTAGGAGCTAGCTAAAAGTAAAACAGTACCAATAGGAGGATGAACGATGAGTTACCAACGGCCCAAAGGCACCAATGATATTTTGCCAGGAGAATCAGAAAAATGGCAACTGATTGAAGAGACGGCACGCTTATTATTTAAAGACTACCAATACAATGAAGTCCGGACACCGATTTTTGAGCACTATGAAGTGATTGCGCGTAGTGTTGGCGATACAACCGATATTGTTTCAAAAGAAATGTATGACTTTTATGATAAAGGGGAACGCCACGTCACTTTACGCCCAGAAGGTACGGCACCACTTGTGCGGGCCTTTGTCGAAAATAAATTATTTGGCCCGGAATTTAGCAAACCATATAAAACGTATTATATCGGACCAATGTTTCGTTATGAGCGTCCGCAAAAAGGCCGTTTGCGCCAGTTCCACCAAATTGGCATCGAAGCGTTTGGAAGTGACAATCCGGCAACCGATGTTGAAAGTATGGCCATGGCGATTGATTTCTTCAAACAATTAGGAATCAAAAACATTCGCTTAGTGATCAACTCATTAGGTGATCAAGCAACGCGTGCGGCTTACCGTCAAGCGTTAATTGATTACTTAGTTCCCCACGAAGCGGAATTAAGTGAAGATTCACAGCGTCGTTTGCATGAAAATCCGTTACGTGTTTTAGATAGTAAAGACAAACGTGATAAACAATTTGTAGCTGATGCGCCATCAATCTTAGACCACTTAAGTGAAGCGGCCCAAAAACACTTTAGTCAAGTAACGGCAATGTTAGATGCCTTAGAAATTCCATATGAAATAGATTCAAACATGGTTCGTGGGCTCGATTATTATACGCATACGATTTTTGAAGTGATGAGTGATGCGCCGGGCATGGGGGCACAATCAACAATTTGTGCCGGTGGCCGTTACAACCAATTAGTTGAAGAACTAGGTGGACCAGAAACGGCTGGATTTGGTTTTGCGATGGGGATTGAACGGATCTTATTAACCTTACAAGCCGAAAACGTGGAACTACCAGTCGTAAATGGTATCGATGCCTATGTCGTCGCCCTAGGGGAAGAAACCAATGTTGAAGCGTTAAAAGTCGTACAAGCGATTCGCAACGCCGGTTTTTCTGGTGATCGCGATGTGATGAACCGCAAAGCCAAAGCGCAATTTAAAACGGCGGATAAAGTGGGGGCTCAACTGGTCTTGACTTTAGGGACTTCAGAGTTAGAAGAGGGCATTATTAACGTGAAATCAATGGCGACACGTAAAGAACAGCGTTACCCATTAACAGCAATTTATACACGGTTTGATGAAATATTTGATGAAATGACAAAAGGACAGGGAGAGTAAAAAAATGGCACAGCGTACAATTTATGGCGGGCTAATTTCAGCAGCGCAATTAGGTCAAGTAGTAACATTAAAAGGATGGGTCCAAAAACGACGTGACCTTGGTGGGGTTATCTTTATCGACCTTCGTGACCGCGAAGGCATCGTTCAAGTGGTTTTCAACCCAGAACAATCAAAAGTAGCGTGGGAAATTGCCGACAAGTGTCGGAGTGAATACGTCATTGAAATCACAGGGACAGTCATCCGTCGTGATTCCGAGGCAATTAATCCGAAAATGGCAACCGGTGAATTTGAAGTTCTTTCAACGGAGATTACGATTTTAAATAAAGCAAAAACACCACCGTTCCAAATTGAAGACGATCAATTAGTTAATGATGAAACACGGATGAAATACCGTTATTTAGATTTACGTCGTCCCAAAATGACGCAAAACATCATTATGCGTAACAAAACAACCAAAGCGATTCGTAACTTCTTAGATGACAATGATTTCTTAGATATCGAAACACCGTATCTAGCCAAATCAACTCCAGAAGGCGCGCGTGATTACTTAGTACCATCACGGGTTCATCCGGGCCATTTCTACGCGTTGCCACAATCACCACAAATCTTTAAACAATTATTGATGAACGCTGGGATGGATCGTTATTACCAAATCGTGCGCTGTTTCCGGGATGAAGATTTACGTGGGGATCGTCAACCAGAGTTTACCCAAGTTGATATCGAGACAACATTCTTAACGGCTGCAGAAATTCAAGATTACACAGAAGGTTTAATCGCTAAAGTCATGCAAGATGTGAAAGGCATCGATGTGACGTTACCTTTCCCACGTATCGGCTATGATGAAGCAATGAATCGTTTCGGTAGCGACAAGCCTGATATGCGTTTTGAGATGGAATTGGTTGATTTGAGCGACGTTGTAAAAGACGTTGATTTCAAAGTTTTCCAAATGGCGCTTGCAAACGGTGGCGTGGTCAAAGCGATTAACGCAAAAGGCGCGGCGGACAAATATTCGCGTAAAGATATGGATCAATTGGGGCAATATGCTGGTCAATTTGGTGCGAAAGGTTTAGCATGGTTAAAAGTTGAAACAGATGGCTTGAAAGGTCCGATTGCCAAATTCTTAGGGGATTATCAAGAACAAATCGTTGCGGCAACCAAGGCGGAAGTTGGCGATATCTTAATGTTTGGTGCGGATAGCTTTGAAGTGGTTTCTGCGGCTTTAGGTGCGATTCGGACACGTTTAGGGAAAGAGCTAGATTTAATCGACCAAAGTAAATTTAACTTCTTATGGGTCACTGACTGGCCTCAATTTGAATACGATGAAGAAAATCGTCGTTATGTATCAGCGCACCACCCATTCACCATGCCAAAAGCGAGTGATGTGGAATTACTGGCAACTGATCCAAGCAAGGTTTATGCGGAAGCCTATGACATCGTCTTAAATGGTTATGAGTTAGGTGGCGGGTCATTACGGATTCATGATCGCAAAACACAAGAGCAAATGTTTGCGACCCTTGGTTTTACCAAAGCCGAAATGGATGAGCAGTTTGGCTTCTTATTAGAGTCATTGGATTATGGGTTCCCTCCACACGGCGGAATCGCTTTAGGGTTAGATCGTTTCGTGATGTTGTTAGCTGGTGAAGAAAACATTCGTGAAGTGATTGCGTTCCCGAAAAATGGTCGCGCGATGGATCCAATGTCGGCAGCCCCAAGTCCGGTTGCACCACTTCAATTATTTGAACTAAATATTGATGTTACAACGTTGGAAGAAGAGTAATATGAGTATAAGGTCTGGGACATCGTGGTCCCAGCCTTTTTTTGTTTTAGGTGACTTGGTTGAAGTGATTCCGAATTGAAAAGGTGGATGAGTAGTTTTTAATCATATCCGTTGTTATATTATTATCTTTTTGTTAAAATTATTTAATAAAAGGAGGGGGATTTATGAATACTGAAAGAAATTCACTAACGAATATTTTTCTTGCAACCGGCTTGGTCTTAATCGGCTATCTTTTGTTAAAATTCGAAGTTTTCGGACCAATGGCTCATTTTTGGTTATTAATTACGGGGTTACTCGCCTGTAAACTAACTTATGGGAAGACGTTTATTCTCTTTAAAAAGCCGAAATTCAAAGATGTCGGGCTAGTACTGATTTGTCTCGTTTTAGCGTTAGTCTGGGCGTTTGGCTATGTCTTTATCGCGCATGGGCTTGGGGCAACAACAACTGACAATCCCGTCACTAATTCACCAGATATGTGGACTTTTTTAGAGTTGATTCCAGCGCTTTTAGGAGAAGAACTATTGGTCTTAGTACCGTTTTCGCTAATTGCAACTCATTTAGCCAAAAATGGGAAAGGCAACCAAGGAACACTCGTCTTGTTAGTGTTAGCCAGTTCGTTAATTTTTGGGGCACTGCATTTGCCGGTTTATCAATGGAATTGGGCTCAGGCAGTGATTGCCGTCGGTTTGGTGCGGACCTTCTTTACGTACGCCTATTTGAAAAGTAAAAATATCTTACCCGCGTTTGCAACACACTTACTTTACGATAGCTTACTCATTCTCTTTTCAATGGTTTAAGTGGCTTGATTGTTTCTATTTAATAAAGTAGGGCGATTTATGAAAACTGAAAGAAATTCACTAACGGATATTTTTATTGCTACTGGCTGGATCTTAATCGGCTATTTCTTGTTAATGTTTGCTGTTTTTGGACAATGTGCTCCGTTTTGGCTATTAATTACCGGGTTATTAGCGTGTAAGCTGACTTATGGGAAGACGTTGATTACCAAAGTTCAAAGATGTCGGGGGAGTGCTGATTTGTCTAGTGTTGGCGCTGATCTGATCATTTGGGACGGTCATCTTTCAATCCTCTGGCAATAATGACACCGCAGCTCATTTGATGGGCGCGGTGTTTTTTGTTCAGGAAAAACCGACTAATAGTTAAAAAAAATTACCCATTGAGTGTTTTTTATTGCAGATATGCTTTATTTTTCAACGTTTTATTCGTATAATGGATGCAATCTATTGAAAAGAGGCCGATTTATGAATCGATGGAAACAACTACTTCCACCAGTGGAGTATGCACAAAAATTTTCGTTTGCCATAGTTTACTCGTTACTAGCTGCGGTATCAGTCAATCTTTTTTATCAGCCGGGAAATATCTATTCGGCAGGGATTACCGGGGTTGCCCAAATCTTAACCCACTTAGCAAAAGAAGGCTTTGATATTACGATCCCTATCTCTTTGATGTTAATTTTATTGAACATTCCCTTGTTTTTTGTGGGTTGGTTTAAAATCGGTCATAAGTTCACCATTTTTACCGGTTTAACCGTTTTTCTAACGTCCTTTTTTATTCAGATTATCCCAATCGAAGTTTTATCGACGGATCCCATTATTTGTGCGATTTTTGGGGGTTCGGTGATGGGGGCCGGAATTGGTTATGCGCTGAGAAACGGCTTGTCTTCAGGTGGTTTGGATTTTATTAGTATTGCGATTCGTAAAAAAACCGGGAAGACGATTGGTTCGATTTCCATCATCTTTAATGTGATTATTATGTTTGCGGCCGGTGTTTTGTTTGGCTGGGAATATGCGTTATACAGCGCCTTGGCGATTTTTGTCAGTGGCAAAGTCACCGATGCGGTTTTTACCAAGCAAAAGAAAATGCAAGTGCTGATTGTGACGCGTTATCCTGATGAAGTGATTCATAATATTCAAGAAAATATGCGCCGTGGTATTACGATTATTAATGAAGCAGAAGGTGCATACCGCCATGACAAACAAACCGTCTTGTTAACGGTTGTGACGCGCTATGAGTTACCGTTTTTGAAAATTGCGATGCGCGACTCTGATCCGAAGGCGTTTGTGAGTATCTCGGAAAACGTGCAAATTTTAGGGCGTTTTTATGAAGAAGAATTATAGCGGTTGGGAAGAATACAACAGTTCAATCATTGGAAGTTCAGTCTTGTTGAACCAATAGTCGCTTACTAAAGTGGAATTTCAGAAAAAGATTAAAATTTAAAGTAATTTTAATTTATTTTCTAGGAAATCTGCTTTTTTTTGGGCGTAAATGTGGCACTATAGGAGGTAGTTTAAAAAAATACTCAGAAAAAATTATGAGCAAAAAGAAAAAATTCAGCTTAGAAGTTGTTGCAGTTTCTTGGGGAGAATGGACAACGTCTTAAATGGCTTTGAAACACTGATTGTTTTTAGGAAAGTTAGAATGGGAAGTGCATAACAATGATTAATTTAGGGGAGGGAAATTAAGGAGAAGAAGGGGATATTTAGTAACATGAAGCGCATATTAAAAAATACCTGGTTTATTGCGGCTATCTATCGATACTCACAAAGAGTCTATTATCAAAAGATTCTCGGAGCAAAACGCCAAAGTAAACGCATCTTTAAAGAGAAATTTGGTTACACGTTGGATTTAGACAATCCACAGACGTTCGTTGAAAAGTTAAATGCGTTAAAGCTATATTATGCTTCAGATGAACAGGCGATTTTAGCCGGTGACAAAATTGGATTACATCAATATATCGCCCAAAAAGGTCTGGAGAGTCTAGCGGTGCCGATGATTACAAGCGTTAGTTCAATTAAAGAAATTGACTGGGAATACTTGCCCAATCAATTTGTGATAAAAAAATCAAATGCTTCTGGCTTTAATTTAATTGTGAAAGATAAGCAAAGTTTATCAATCGAGGAAGTCAACCAAACGTTAAAGGCTTGGCAAATGTATCCGTTTGGCTTGACTACGGGGGAATTTCATTATGAAAAAATGATTGGTGAATTCATTATTGAAGAGTATATTGCCGAGATAGCCAATGATTGGAAGATTTTTTATTGCAATGGGAGCGCACAGCTGATTGAATTTTATGTCTGGGATGAAGCTGAAGTATTAGTGGGACATAAAAAAACAGTCTACATCACGGCTGATATTACTGGGAAAATATTGGAAGTTGATTACGACGAAGGAATCGATGAACAAACGATTGTTAAGTATCAGCAAATGGAAGTAATTGAATTACCTAGCGAATTTGCTAAGATGTTAACTTACGGGGAACAATTAGCTGTTGATTTTCCTTTTGTTCGTGTTGATTTTTTTATTGGTGATGGGCGCCTCTATTTAGGCGAACTGACTTTTACGCCAGGTGCGGGATTAGATGAGTACACTGCATATGTCAATCAATGGATGGGGGAAAAGATTTCGCTATCTGTTGGAAATCGTAGCGCATGAAGAAGAAGTTAGCGATTAATGCCATGTACCAAGTAAGCTTTCAGTTGTTGAAGGTGATTTTACCATTAGTAACGATTCCAATTGTTGCCCATGCCCTAGGAGCCCAGGGACTTGGGCGGTATAATTTTATTAATTCGATTGCGACGTACTTTATCTTGCTGATGAGTATTGGGACTTCTGAATACAGCATTCGCAGTATTGCACTGGTCAGAGAATCACGCGTCAAGCGCTCAAAAGTTTTTTGGGAGATTGAGTGCTTAAATATCTTGCTTGGTTTTATTGTCTTGTTGTTTTATTGTCTATTAGTCACTCAAGTTCAAGATAAATTGTATTATGCGATTGTTGGAATTACGGTGATGTCAGCAGCCATTGATGTGAATTGGTTTTTTGCAGGGATGGAAGAGTTTAAATGGATTACTTCGATTTCGATGATTATCAAATTAATTGCTTTTGTTGCGATTGTTTTGTTAATTCATCAACCAAGTGACTTAAAAACCTATTTTCTGATTCAAAGTATGGCTATTTTCCTGCCTAATTTATTGGTTTGGCGTAAAATTTTTCAGTATGTTCAATTTACTAAAATTGATTTGCGCACTAGCTGGCAACACTGGACGTTTTCCATTCAGTATTTTTTTGGAAATGCCGCGATTAATTTGTACACTAATTTAAATAAAACGCTTTTGGGGATCTTTGTGACGCAGGTAGCCGTGGGGATCTATACGAGCGCCACGCAATTAATGTCGATTTTTATTATTATGGCTGATGCAATTGACACCGTCTTATTACCACGAATGACGCATCTGTATTCACAAAAAAACAGTGATAAGTCACTTCGAATAATGGAAGAAGTGATTAATATCCAACTATTTCTATCGGTAGCTGCGATGTTTGGCTTAATGTCAATTTGTGGTAATTTTATCCCTTGGTTTTATGGCAATGATTTTCTAATCTTAGAAAAAATCATTCCGATCATAGCGCCAGTAGTAATCTTAATACCACTAGGAACATCATTAGCTTGTCAATATTTGTTACCTCAAAATCGAGTGGGGGAGTTTAACAAATCCGTGATGATTCCAGCAGTCATCAGTGTCGGCTTAAATTTCGTGTTGATACCGCGTATTGGCATTATGGGGGCGGTACTAGCATCGATTATCGCTGAACTGGTGGTTGTTTTCCTCCGCTTGAGTCTGATTTATCGTGAAACGAGTTTTCGTTTAGATCTAATCAAGATCGGGAAGTATATTTTGAGTGGTTTGGTGATGTATCTAGTGATTCAAACGACCACTTCCAATTTGGCGGCTGTTGCTGGAACGACGATTCTTCAAGTGTTCGTAGGAATTATTTCTTATTTCCTGACGACACAACTTTTGGGTGTGAATCCCTGTGTTCAGTTACTAAAAAAACTCTTAGCTAAATAGTTTTGCTAGGCAAATTGGCTTGAATCAGCTACACTAGCTGAAAAAGGTGTTACAATCAGATGACGAATTTAACGATTGGTCATCCGAGGAGTTAGGAATAATGAAAATTGAAAAGTGACTTGTTGTCATAGGAAAATCGTTAATTTATGATTTTCAATAAATAATTAGTTAAAGTTGGAATTTGAATGGAACAAAAAAAACGTTTAAAAAAAAGCCGGTATATTACCGGATTTGATGGGATTCGAACCCTCGCCGTTGTCGGCGTGATTTTATATCATTTAATGCCACATAAATTAAAAGGTGGCTATCTAGGTGTACCAATCTTTTTTGCTGTATCGGGGTACTTAATTACCGACTTATTAAGGCAAGAATGGGAACAAAACGGGACGATTAATATTAAAGATTTCTATGTCCGCCGCATGAAACGCCTTTATCCTGGACTCATCGGTGTCTTGGTGAGTTCAACCATTTATATGACGTTATTTCAACGAGATGCATTGAACAATTTACGAGGCGAATTTTTCTCTTCAATTACGTATGTCAATAACTGGTGGCAAATTCATCATGGGTTTTCTTATTTTGATAACTTTGGTACAACCTCACCTTTTACCCATATTTGGTCGTTAGCGGTTGAGGCACAAAACTATTTGGTTTGGCCGCTCTTATTTTTACTGATGATGCGCTTTGCTAAAAAGCAAAAGCAATTCCTCTACGTTATGTTAGGCGGCGTGGTCGTTTCGGCGGCGTTAATGATGATTTTATATGAACCGGGTGGGGACCCAACGCGGGTTTATTATGGAACGGATACCCGGATCTTCACGATTTGGATGGGCTCGGCCTTAGCGCTCGTTTGGCCAAGTACGCGTTTGAAAAAAGAAATTCCCCAACAAGCCAAGAACATCCTAAATGGCGTGGGGGCCTTCACCTTCTTGATGTTGGTCCTTTCGTTTTTCATCATGGATGATCAGTTAACGTTTGTTTATTATGGCGGGATGTTTCTGATTAGCTTGTTGAGCACGATCTTTATTGCGATTGTCGCGCATCCTGGGGCGATTTGGAATCGGTTGTTAACCAATCCAGTCTTTAGTTATCTCGGGACCAGAAGCTACAGTATCTATTTGTATCAATTTCCGATCATGGCTTTTTATGAAGCGAAAGTGAAAAATATCGCCGAAAATGTTTGGCTGCACGTCGTAATTGAATTGACTTTGATTTTAGTTGCCAGTGAGTTATCTTATCGCCTGCTTGAAACACCTTTGCGCAAATTTGATTACGCTCAAACTTGGCCAACCTTAAAACGCCTGTTTGGCCGACCATTTCTTGATAAGAAGCGTCCGTGGATTATTCCAAGTGTGTTGTTGACGTTGGTCTTTTTAACTGGGATGGTGATTGCGCCTAAAAATCATATCGATGCGCAACAACAAAAATTTCAAGATGAAATCGCGGCTAACCGCAAAGTAGCGGAAAAAACGAAAGCGAGTAAAGAAAAGACAACTGACTCAGAGGAGTTGACAAGACAAGCCACTGTTGCTGAAACTTATGACTTGAGTGAAAAGCAAGTGCAAGAAGCCAGTGAGTTGGAAGTAACGATGTTTGGTGATTCGGTGATGCTCGGAGCAACGTCGAGTCTGACGGAAGTCTTCTCCCAAGCCGTTGTCGATGCGGAGATTAATCGTCAAGTCTACACGAGTAACGAGCTAATTCAAAATCTAGCCGATGAAGACAAGCTCTATGATCCAGTGGTCATTGGCCTAGGGACGAACGGGGACTTTTCAACGAGTCAGTTCGCAGAATTAATGGATACGCTTGGGAAACGGCAAGTCTATTGGATCAACATGCGCTCGCCGTCGACCCGTTGGCAAGAAACGGTGAATGCCACCTTGGCCGCGTTAGAAGATGATTATGATAATTTAACAATTATCGATTGGTATGATTATAGTGCCGGTCAAACTGATTGGTTCTATGATGATGGCACCCACTTAACGGAAACAGGCCAGATTGCTTATACCAAACTAATTGCGGATACATTATTAGATTAAGACGTTTTGCAAAATGAACGAAGCTGAAGTTACTTCAGACGAGTCATTTTGCAAGACGTTTTTTTAGTTCGTGGCAAAATAGTTCATCCAATAAGGTATTTGTTGGCTTAACTGTGTTGGTAAGACGACATAGTGTTTTTTGGCAAGTTGCTCACCGATGTAGCTGTGCAAATACACTGCAGCACCAATCGTTTGTGCTTCACGGGGAAACTGGGCGAAAAAGCCGGCAATCATCCCGGCTAACGTATCGCCCATCCCGCCAGTCGCCATTGCGGGGTGACCGAGCGGATTTGCGAATTGGTTTAGCGGACTATAGATTTGCGTGCGGTGACTTTTTAAGACGATGTGCGCGCCAAGTTGTTGTTGGTGGCGTTGATTGTTGGCTTGAGTCTGTTTTGCAATGGCTAGCCCACTCAGCCGTTGCCACTCCATTTGATGCGGAGTGAAGATGGTTTGTTGGGGATAACGTAGCGCTAATGTGGATTGTGCCAGCAAAGGAATTGCCGAACCATCGATAATCAGCCATTGGTCAATGCTTTGTCGCGCTAAGACGGTTTTGAGTAAGTACAAAGCATGAGAACTCAGGCCTAAGCCTGGACCGATCAATAAAATATCGGCAGCTGCTAGTACTTGATGGATTCGGGGCTCATCGTTCCAAGCAACAAACATCGCCTCCGGACAATGCGCTAAAAGAGGCGCGTGCGTTTGCGGATGACTCACAACGGTCACTAAGCCAGCCCCACTGCAGACACAAGCGAAACCAGCCATAATCGCCGCGCCGCTATACTGAGCATCACCTGCAATAATTACAACACGACCGTAATTGCCTTTATGGCTTTTGGGGGGACGTTGGGTGATGACCCGTTGTAGGTCGGCCTTGGTTAAATCGTTCATTCAAACACCTCCGAAGCTTTTTCTTTAGTCTAACGGGGAATGCGTCGGAAGTCACGAGATTGAGTGACTTCGGAAAAATCAGTCCCAATTAGTCAAAAATTAGCGTTATTTTTTTCATTTCCATGTAAGAAGTGGTATCATAAAAAACGAGAATACATTTAGGGGGAATCTTAATGACAATCAATTGGCAACAAGAAGTCGAAGCACGTAAAGACGACTTACTAAAAGATTTATTTGATTTATTGCGCATCAACAGTGAGCGTGACGACTCAAAAGTAACGCCGGATGCACCGTTTGGACCAGGGCCGCGTGATGGCTTATTACACATGTTAGCCTATGGAGAACGTGATGGGTTTACCGTCAAAAACGTAGATAACTATGCCGGCCATATCGAGTTTGGTGAAGGCGATGAAACTTTAGGAATCTTTGGCCATATGGACGTGGTACCAGCCGGTGATGGGTGGGATACGGATCCTTATGAACCAGTGATTAAAGATGGCAAAATCTATGCCCGTGGTTCATCAGATGACAAAGGCCCAAGTATGGCCGCTTATTATGCGCTTAAAATTATTAAAGAGTTAAACTTACCATTATCGAAAAAAATTCGTTTCGTCGTTGGTAGTGATGAAGAATCTGGTTGGGCCGATATGGCGTATTACTTCGAGCATGAAGAAAAACCAGACTTTGGTTTCTCGCCCGATGCCGAATTCCCAATTATTAATGGGGAAAAAGGAAACGTGACGTTACGTGTGAATTTCAAAGGTGAAAACACGGGCGAATACACGTTGCACCAATTTGCTTCTGGTTTGCGTGAAAACATGGTTCCAGGCAATGCCAAAGCGAGCGTGAGTGCCCCAAGTACGGAGGCAGCACTAGCCTTAGAGACAGCTTACCTTGACTATTTAGCAGCCAATCCAGTCAGTGGAACAATTACGACGGACAATGCCAAAATCAGTTTGGAATTAATCGGTAAATCAGCTCATGGTGCGCATCCAGAAGCTGGGATTAATGCCGGAACATTCTTAGCCGCGTTCTTAAACCAATTTGCTTTTGGTGGTTCGGCTAAAGGGTTCTTAAATGTCAACGGCACGTTTGCTCATGAAGATCAATTCGGTGACAAACTAGGTGTCGCTTACGAAGACGAAAAAATGGGTAAATTAACCATGAATGCGGGCCTTATCAACTTTGACGAAAATGAAGCAGCCAATGTGACTGCTTATAACTTCCGCTATCCAAAAGGCTTAACGGCGGAAGATTTGGTGGCAGGTGTAGAAAAAACGATTGCCGGCAATGAGGCAACCGTGACGCAAGGTGACCGCAATATGCCGCCTCACTATGTGCCTCAAGATGATCCATTGGTCGCAACCCTTTTACAAGTCTATGAAGATCATACCGGTGAAAAAGGCTATGAACAAATCATCGGTGGTGGAACGTATGGCCGCTTATTAGAACGTGGTGTGGCGTATGGGGCGATGTTCCCAGGCTATACCGATACAATGCACCAAGCCAATGAATTTATGACGTTAGATGATTTATTCCGTTCAGCAGTGATTTATGCGGATGCGATTTATCGTTTAGCAAAATAAAACAATAAAGCTGACCAAAATCGAGGGGCTTCTGCCTTTCATTTTGGTCAGCTGTTTTAGTTAATTTTCTAAAACTTCGCGGCTAATGTCTAGCACCGTGCCGGTTTTGGTATCGGCTAAAAATTCATAACTGACTAACTGGTCATCTTCCATGCGGGTAATCCCACCACTATAGGCTTGGGTATGCACGGCGAATTTTCGGATGGGTTGTTTTTCAAAATTGATCCACGAACCTTCGATGGCTCCTTCTTTGAGAAAATCAAGTTTCACTAAATCAAGCACTCTGTCAGCAGAGAGGTGTTGTTTCTTTTTGCAGTAAAGAGTTGCTGCTGTGCCCGTTATGACACCGAGGGTAGCTCCCAAAGCTACACCGTTTGTAAAATAGGTCCATTCTTTTGATAAATTCATAAAAAAACCTCCTTTGACGATTCAGTGCGAAATCATTACTGGTCTGCGCTGTCTTCTATCCTTTAATTTTAGCATATTGCCACGTTTTTTTAACGATAAGGCCCTCGAATTTTTAGAAATACGGTATAATACTCTTAATACTTCGAGTGAAGCTCGAAAAGAAGGGAGTATTGCCTAACATACTTAGGTGAGCAAATGATGGAAGAAAAAACATTTCAACGAATCAAAGAATTAACCGAGTTACAAGGAACGAGTGGCTTTGAACATGAAGTTCGTGATTACATGCGGGAAAAAATCACGCCTCTAGTGGATGAAGTCCAACAAGACGGTTTAGGTGGGATTTTTGGGATTCGTCAACATGCAGACGCAGATGCGCCAAAAGTGATGGTTGCGTCACACATGGACGAAGTCGGTTTTATGGTGACACAAATTACCGATCGTGGTCTTTTTAAAGTCGTGCCTTTAGGTGGTTGGAATCCGTATGTGGTTTCAGCACAACGTTACACATTAAAAACTTCAGCGGGGAAAAACTACCCAGTAATCTCAAGTTCAGTGCCACCGCATTTATTACGCGGAACAGCTGGCCAAGGAACGGTCGAAGTTGCCTCAATTTTATTTGATGCGGGCTTTGAATCAAAAGATGAAGCGATGAGTTTTGGCGTGTTGCCAGGCGATACCATCGTTCCGTTTGCGGAAACAATCAAAACAGCCAATGGCAAAAACATCATCTCTAAAGCCTGGGACAATCGCTATGGTTGTACATTGGTCTTAGAAGCCTTAGAAGCATTACAAAACGAACAACTCGGTCATACCTTAATTGCGGGTGCCAATGTTCAAGAAGAAGTCGGTTTACGTGGCGCGAAAGCATCCACGAATAAATTCCAACCAGATTTATTCTTTGCGGTGGATTGTTCAGCCGCTGATGATACAGTGACGAAAAACGGCACATTTGGACATTTAGGTGAAGGAACGTTAATGCGTATCCAAGATCCAGGCTTAATCTTACTACCACGTTTACGCGAATACTTGTTAGATACGGCTGAAACGCACAATATTCCTTACCAATACTTTGTTTCTAAAGGTGGTACGGATGCTGGAGCGGCTCACGTGGCGAACGAAGGAATTCCAAGTACGGTGATTGGGGTCGTGGGACGTTACATCCACACGCACCAAACAATGTTTAGCATTGCTGACTTTGACGCAGCAAGAGAAATGTTAATCCAAACATTAAAAGGCTTGGATAAATCAACTGTGGAAACGATTGTGCAAGGGAAATAGCTTGTCGCAAAACAAATTTCATCCGCTTTTCTGATTGTCTAGCTGCTGAAATTAGAAACTTCGGCATTTAGAGAAAAATGATACTTGATAAAAAGCATCAAGCCTCGTTTTTCCTAAAATGCTCAATTTCTAAACAAATTTCATCCGCTTTTCTGATTGTCTAGCTGCACGAACTAGGACTCTTCGGTAATAAGCACTCGTTAGAAAAAATTTGAAAAACAATTTCTTCTAACGAGCAACTTATTACTCAAGTCCTAAACGAGTTCGTTCCGCTTTTCTGATAAAAAGTGTATAATTTAAATAGAACCAAAAGAAAGTAGGAACGAAGAATGGTGATTCCAAAGAGTTATGAAGAGTTAGCAGCATTTGTTGAGAAGGGGAAAAACGTCTTCTTTTTCACTGCTGATTGGTGTGGCGATTGTGTCTTTATCAAACCGCAACTCCCTGAAATCGAAGCCAATTTCGCTGAATTTACCTTTATCGAAGTTGATCGTGACCAGTACCTTGATTTAGCCGTTGAATGGGGGATTATGGGGATTCCTAGTTTGGTCGTACTTGAAGATGGCCAAGAATTAGGTCGATTGGTGAATAAAGACCGCAAAACCCAAGCAGAAATTGAAACTTTCTTAACGAGTGTCCAATAATCAAAAAAGCCTAGACAGAAAAAGTCCATGGGCTTTTAGACTTAGGAGGGATTTTTCATGGGATTTCAAGAATACAACAATATTTTAGTCGGGATGGATGGATCGGTTCAATCAATGGATGCATTCAAAAAAGCAGTCGAAGTCGCACGGCGAAACAATGCCAAGATCTATGTTGCCAATATCATTGATCAACAGTTTTACAATGTGATGGGCTATGGCTCGTTAAATCAAAACATGATTGACTCAGAGGCCGAAACGGCGAAAGAGTTGATTAAAGAATGTGAAACGTATGCTCATTCAGTCAACTTTGAAAATGTCGAAGGAATTGTCGCCTTTGGTTCAGCCAAAGAAGTGATGGCGCATGATTTACCGGAAAAACATCAGATTGATTTGGTGATTGTCGGTCAATCCGGACTGAATGCGCTCGAACGGGTGATGACCGGTAGTGTCTCAAGTTACATTATTCGTGAAGCACCATGTGACGTTTTAATTGTTTCCCATGAAGAAACTAAGGAATAAGAAAGAATCGCGTAAAGCGCATGCAAAATGTCGGGAAGTTTGATATGATAGACTCCGAAAGTGTGCCAAAAGTGATTGGCTCAGATTGTGTTTTAGATTTAGGAGGAACTATTTGTGATTTTTGCATATAACAAAGAACATGTCGGCGATACTTTACTTGTGATGTTAAATGATGACCGTGGTCTCGAACAAACGGTCGAACGGAAAGTGAATGTGGCCAAAGTAACGAATAGCGAAGGAACGATTGTTGGTTGGAACTTTTTCAACATTTCAACGCGTGTGGCCGTTGAAGGCGCGGGTCAAGTTTATTTAACGGAAGCACAAGTGGCCGAGTTGAATCAAATCATGAAGGAAGCAGGCTTTAATGATGAGTTAGTCTATGATGCGACCCCTCAGATTGTGGTGGGGCATGTCGAATCATGTGTCGCACATCCCGATAGTGACCATCTATCGATCACGCAAACGCGCGTGGCTGAAGATGAAGTCTTACAAATCGTTTGTGGAGCACCCAATATCAAAGCTGGTTTGAAAGTCGTGGTAGCGAAACCCGGGACGATGATGCCAGATGGTCTGTTGATTTGGCCAGGTGTCTTACGCGGAGAAGAAAGTTTTGGGATGATTTGTTCAGCCAAAGAACTACGTCTAGCGAATGCATCAGCCAAACGTGGCATTTTAGAATTACCATTTGACGCAGTCGTTGGTCAAGCTGTGGCAGTAGGACAATAAGAATCGGGGTTGGGACAACTGTTCCAACCTCTTTTTTTTGAAAAAAAACCACCACGCAGTTGGACTGAATGGTGGGTGGCAGTGTTATTCGTTTTCGTTACTTTCAGATTGACTTTGTTGCAAGCTCGCTTGATCAATCGTTAAATCAACAGTTGTGGTTTGTTCCTCATCGCCACGGTAATACGTGATTTCGATGGAATCGCCCACTTTTTTACTATAAAGTGCTGATTGTAAGTCAGTCGATGTTTCGATGTCTGTATTATCGATTTTGGTAATCACATCGTATTGTTCTAAGCCGGCTTGTTCCGCTGGCGTCGCATTTTCAACGGATAAGACCACGACACCGGTGGTTAATGACTCAGGGACACCGAGGATGCTGTCTTGTTGCTGCGTCGAAATGGTCGATAAATCACGCATGGTAATGCCGAGTGCTGGCCGAGTCACTTTGCCGTCTGCTTCGAGTTGATTGATAATCGTTACGACATCGTTACTTGGAATGGCAAAGCCCATCCCTTCAACGCTGACACCTGAAGAGTCCGTTGCGGTACTTGCGATTTTACTTGAGTTAATTCCGATGACTTGACCGGCGCTATTAATCAGTGGTCCACCAGAGTTTCCGGGGTTAATCGCAGCATCTGTTTGGATGGCATTGATATTCACGGTTTGGCCTTCATCGTTCGTACTTACGACTGGACGATTTAATGACGAGATGATGCCTGACGTTACGGAGTTGGCATAATCAGAACCTAATGGCGAGCCAATCGCAACAGCGGGTTCGCCGACTTTCAAGCTACTTGAATCGCCGAAAGAAGCCACGGTGTCGATGTTGTCATCCGCGATTTTTAGGACGGCTAAGTCGGTGTAAGCATCCGTTCCAACGAGGGTTGCTTTGACCTTGGTGCCATCTTTTAAGACCACTTCGAGACCATCTTGTCCTTCAACCACGTGGTTATTCGTTACGACATAAGCAGAACCGCCAGCTTTTTTGTAAATCACGCCACTGCCTTCACTGGCTGCTTCCATCGTATCAGAATCTTCCGCGCTCTCAGAATCTTCGCCTTCTAAAACGCCACCCCATGGAGAGAGTTCGCTTTGTGATTGGCTTTGGAGATTGATGATGGAAACGACCGCGTCTTGTACCTGGGAAACAGCTTCGGTGATGTCACTTGTAACATCGACCTTGACGTTACTGACGGTTGTTTCGCCAGAACTATTGGTATTGCCTAAACTAGATGAATTTTGCAGGCTAGAGCCATTTGCGAGATAGAAAAAACCACCAATGATAAGTGCACCAACGAGCCCACCGGCTAATCCCACGATAAAGTTTTTCGTAGTGGAAGTGGATTTTTTCTTAGTTGAATCAGATGATTGATCTTTTCTTTGCATAATATTTCCTCCTAACAGTTTTCGTATTTACTTTATTATATAATAATTATAGTACTTAACCTTAAAATTAGCATAATGAAAAGCTATGAATAAATTATGAAGAATTCCTCCATATATTCATTAAGATAACTGTTTTTCCACAAAAACTGTGGAAAAAGAGGCGGATAAATGGGCGGAAAACGTAGGTATAAGTTATGCACAGCGTTGTGGATACTGTGTAAAAAAGAACGTGAAACATTTGTTCTCATTTAGAATAGCACAAAAGCAAGGTTTTTTATAGCTGATTTTGTGGATAAAGCTGTGACTAATGTGTATAACTATGGAATAACTGAAAATTAATAAACATGAATGGAGCAAAAGATGAATATCAAAATTATTTCAGTCGGTAAATTAAAAGAAAAATACCTCGTGCAAGGAATCAATGAGTATGTCAAACGCCTCGGCGGCTATGCAAAAATGCAATTAATTGAGGTTCCCGACGAAAAAGCCCCGGAAAATCTAAGTGAAGCGTTGATGGTACAAGTGAAAGAAAAAGAAGGGCAGCGGATTTTGAGTAAAATCAAAGAGCAAGAATATGTTTTTGCCTTAGCGATTGACGGCAACAACCCAAGTAGTGAAGCGTTTGCCAAACAAATCGATCAACTAGGCATCCAAGGCAAAAGCCAATTAACGTTTGTGATTGGTGGATCATTGGGTTTAGCTGAGGATGTCTTAAAACGCAGCAACACGCAAATTTCCTTTGGCAAGATGACGTATCCGCATCAATTAATGCGCTTGATTTTGGTGGAGCAGATTTATCGCGCGTTTCGGATTAATCATGGCGAACCGTATCATAAATAAGGGGAGTATTAATAATTTTTCATAATAAGCGAGGACGCCTTGTTTATTTTCCGGTTTAACCGTAAAATAACTTTTGTTAGAAAGGCGGTCGAATAATATGAGTTCCCAAGAAAATAAACGAATCTTCGCTGATAATTTAAAATTTCAAATGGATCAAGCGGGTATTAGTCGAAATAAATTAGCAAAGGACCTGAATATTAAGTATTCCACGCTATCTGATTGGTTGAATGCAAATACGTATCCAAGAATTGATAAGGTAGAGTTACTATCAGAATATTTTGAAGTTCCTAAGTACTATCTAATTGAACGATCGAGTGTAGAAGAGCCTACGAGTAAAGAGGAACATTATCAACCAATAAAACAGCTAGCATATTTTTTGGGTATGAGTGAAGTTCCGCCGAAAAAGACAATCGATAATAAGTTTACTCGCTTCCTATCAAGTTTTTTTGAGTCAGACGAATCCAACGAAGCGGATATGGCGATGACACATCCAGATGAATATGTCTTGTTGGAAAACTTTTGGTCCTTAAATGAAGAAGGCAAAGAAGAAGCCAAAAGACAAATGAAGGATTTAACTCAAAAGGATGA
>JBKEDL010000042.1:0-65489 GCA_047975385.1 Enterococcus sp.
CAAAAGCTAAGCAACAACGCTGTTTGGTCCATATCGCACGCAACTTGTGTCATAATGCCCGTGTCTCTGATCGCAAAGCGATGATGGATGATTTCAAGCAAATTCATTTATCAAAAGACAAAGAAGAAGCGGCGGAACACTTCGTTCAGTTCACCAATGCCTGGCGTAAAAGATACCCCAAGTTGATAAAAAATTGGAAGAACAAACCTGTCTCTTAACGTTTTTTGACTTCACCCCGACCATTCGGTGCAGTATTTATTCAACCAACTTAATCGAAGGATTCAATAAACATCTGAAACGGGCCACGAAAAAGAAAGAACAATTCCCTAACGAAGAAGCTTTAGAACGATTTTTAGTTACACAATTTTTGGACTACAACAATAAACATGATGACCGATGCCACCGTGGCTTTGCCCAGTGCAGAGACACGTTAGAATCAATGTTCATCTAAATAAATCGGTTACTATCTAATAAATTCATTTACACAAAATTATTGACACTACCAACTGCGGTCCCACTACAAGTCACCATTAGCATTCCATTATCACTCCTCAAAACTTCATAGTCCATTTTCATGCCAATAATTGCATTCGCTCCTTGTTCTGCCGCTCTTTTTTGCATTTCAGCTAGCGCTTCTTCCCGCGCTTTTGCTAATTCCTCTTCATAACTCTTAGAGCGCCCCCCAAAAACATTTCGCAGCCCCGCTCCAAGATCTTTCCAAGCATTAATTCCTGCAATAACTTCACCAAAAACAATTCCTTGATAAGTTTCAACTTCTGTGGCTTCAATTGAATTAGTTGTTGTAATAATCATCGAATCCCTCCTTTTGAACTGCTAACACTTCCTCAATCACGATTTAAAACCATCTTAACGGAGAAAGCATCTTGACGATGAACCGAAGTTGAATATTCAAAGGCAGTGCCTTTGTCTAAATAGACAACTTGTTCAGCTACCGCGACTGGATCGCCTTCAGCAATCGCTAAATGCTCCACTTCAACGGCCAATGCTTTTCTAACCGTAACCGTGCGATGCGCACTTTGAATTTTCAAATCGAGTTGACCTTCAATGTATTCATAAATTGACTTTTCGAGATTTTCCTTTCTCAATCCAGGAATTAAATCAATTGGCATAAACGTTTTTTCAATCACTTGTGGTTTCCCATCTAAAAAACGTACTCGGTACAAATCATAAACGAAACTTCCCGGTGTTAAATTCAATTTATTCTGGACAATCTCGGATGCTTCCACCACTGAAAAATCAAGCACTTTACTTGAAACATTGTTCTCAGGGTTTAATGCGGTCATCCCCCGAAACTGATTAGCCACTGTGATCCGCTCAATCTCTTCAATCGATAAATCTTTGACAAAGGTCCCGGAGCCTCGACGTTTGATGATTAACCCCTCACTTACCAAGATATCTAACGCTTTTTTAACGGTCATTTTACTAGAATCATATTTTAGGCAGAGCTCTTTTTCCGAAGGGAGTTGTTCATTGGCTTGATATTTGCCTTGCATTATTTTACTACGAATATCATTTGAAACGCGCAAGTACTTTTGCATCCAATCCCCTCCTTTCTATCCTTTTCTTTATTTTAACTTATTTTTAATGGTTTATGTAAAAAAATGGAAACGTTATAAAAAACACAGAGTAAACAATTTGCCTACTCTGTGTTTTATCAACAAAACTCATTAAGCTTAAATATCTGTCGTTACTTGACGATCGAGAACTTTCAAGAATGGGAACCAAATGACCGCAACCATTAAGAAGTCAACCAGTTGTAACGCCCCACCTAACCATGAGTTCGTTGCTAAGATCCCACTAAAGAAGATTGGGACTGTCCACGGAACTGATACCCCCGTTGGTGCTGGAACAATCCCCGCTGCCATGACAAGGTAGTTAAAGGTTGTTACCACAAGTGGCGCCAAGACCCATGGAATAAGAATCGTTGCATTTAAAACAATCGGTAAACCAAAAATGACAGGCTCATTAACGTTGAAGATACCAGGGCCTAAAGCCAAGCGACCAATATCTTTGTATTGTTTTTTCTTCATAAAGAAGGCCAACATAATCACAACAGCTAGTGTCATACCAGAACCACCCATACCAACTGTAAAGGTTTCCATAAATGGTTTTGAGATAATGTGCGGCAATGTTTCGCCCGCTTTATACGCTTCTAAGTTGTCTAACATTAATGTATTCCAAATTGGATCCATCACTGAGTTAACAATGATTTGTCCGTGTAAACCGAAGAACCATAAGAATTGAACAAAGAACAACGCGACCAAGGTTGCAGGTAACCCGCTACCTAACCCAGTTAATGGTTTTTGGATTACTTCATAAACAACATCGTGTAAGTTCGCATGGAATACGCCCGTCATGATAGCGTTCACAATTAAGAAAACGCTTAATGTAATGACTGCAGGAATTAAGGCTGCAAAGGATTTCGTAACTGCTGGCGGTACGCCATCTGGCATTTTAATCTGCCAACCACGTTTCGTAATCCGACAATAAATTTCAGTTGCTAAGAAGGCTGCAATCATCCCGATAAACATCCCTTTCGCGCCTAAACGATCCAGACTTAAAACACCGTTAATTGTTTCGCCACTTTCTGTTACGATGAAAAACGGGGTTAAAATTAAGAAACTCGCAAAAGCGACCGCTCCACCAAAAATGGCTTCTACATCATATGATTTTGATAAATAATAGCCGATACCAAACGTTACAAAGACCGTCATAATACTCATCGTTGCGTTTTGACCATTACCAAATAATTCAGATAACGTTCCTTTCGTTGCATCACTGAAAAATGGCAGGTTGTTCATTACTACGACAATCGACCCAAACATCGTTAGTGGGAATGATAACATAAACGCATCTCGTAAAACCGTCAAATAACGGTTTTGCCCCAACCAATTTGCGACAGGTAGAATTTTTTCACTAATTTTATCCATAAATCCATTCACAATACTCACCTCTTCATTTTAATAGTAACGTTCACGCTTTAGTAACCGTTTACATTTATTATATTATCACTATCTTTCATAAAAGTCTATACTTTTAATCGTTTTAATCCTGTTTTTTTCTGATGTTATACAACTTAAATATACGTGGTTATTTTTTATAGTAAAATGACGCTGGGAAACCATGGTTTTGATTTCCCAGCTGATTTTCTGCCTAAGAAAGATCGCGCACTTCACAAAGCACTAATTGATTACACTTTCACACTTGTTGCAATTCGCTGATGAAGTGCAATCACTTCTTTCGCTAAATCACAAAAAGCAATTGAAGTCATCAAGTGATCTTGACTATGTACCGTCAATAAGGTCACTTCCATACGATTCCCCTTGGCTTCTTCTGTTAGCAGACCTGTTTGAGCATGGTGTGCTTCGACCAATGATTTTTCAGCCGCTGTCATTTTCTCTGCAGCTAATTCAAACTGCCCCTCTTTAGCGGCCTGAATCGCTTCCATCGCATCACTTTTGGCGTTGCCACTAAAGATAATTAGTCCCATAATCGCTTCTAAATTGGGTTGCTCCATCCATTAATTGCCACCTTCCATTAATTTTTCAGCTGTTGCCAATACTTTTTCGCCATTCATCATGCCGTAATCCGCCATATTAATGATATCGACTGGAATTTTTTTAGCACTCACTTTATCTTGGAATTGTTTCAACATAAAACGAACTTGTGGGCCTAATAAAAGAACATTGACGTCTTTTTCAGCGAGATTATTGTCCGCTTCCGAAGCCGACACCGCAAAAATTTCAGCATCCAAGCCTTTTGCTTCCGCCGCTTTTTGCATTTTGGTTACTAATAAACTCGTGCTCATTCCAGCTGAACAGACTAACATAATTGTTTTTTTTGACATAATACTCACCTCATCATTTTTTTGAACAACTTATTCACTTAATTCTTGTGCCAGTTTTTTTGGTAACACAACTTCATTGGTTGTTGCTACCTCATGGATCCAGCGTCCAGATTTTTTGATTGTTTTTACTTGCGTATGAATATTGTTTGAAATAAACCCATAACGATTGCGATAAGCATTTTTCCATGACCAGCAATCGATTGGGGTCCAGAGATGGTAACCAAAGCAATTCGAGCCAGCCTGGATTCCTTGATGAAGCCAATACAAATGCTCTTGAATAAATTGGATACGATAATCATCCTCAATCACGCCATCCTTATTTAAATAGCGCTCTTCTTTCGAGACGCCCATCCCATTTTCTGAAATAAACCAGTCAATATTACCATAATTTTCTTTAATATTAATGGCGATATCATAGATCGATTTAGGATAAATTTCCCAGCCTTTATCCACGTTCATCCGTCGACCGGGCATTTCATACTCATCAAAGTACTTAGTCGGTACCCAATCGACAGCGAGACTATTTGATGAAACAGCCGGTGCTTGTACTCGATGGGGATGATAGAAGTTCACACCTAAATAATCAATTGGGTTTTCTTTAATCACAAGCAGTTCTTCTTCACTTGCATCCCAAAGGACACCATCAGCCGTTAAGGTCTCTACTAGCTGTGTTGGAAACGCGCCCAAGGTTGAAGCATCCATAAACATACGATTTAACCACAAATCAGCAAATGCTGATGCTGCTTGATCGGCTACAGAATCGGTTGCCGGATAAGGTGGGGTCAAGTTCAAGATAATGCCGATTCGGCCTTTAGGATTACGATTTAGTTCTTTAAAGCGCGCAATTGCTTTTGAGGAGGCTAATTGAATATTATAAGCTACCTGAACAGCTTTTTTGCCATCAACTAAGTTGGGATAATGGAATTGATGTAAATACTGGCCCTCAACGATAACGATTGGTTCATTAAAAGTAAACCAATCGACAACACGATCAGAGAACAATTCAAAACACTTCTCAGCGAACTTAACAAATAAGTCAACGACATGTTTTGATTCCCACCCACCATACTTGTGGTAGAGTTCCACCGGTAAATCGAAATGATGCAAATTCATGACCGGACGAATCCCTTGCGCGATAAATTCGTCAATCACAGCATTATAAAATGTCACTGCATCTTCATTGATAGTTCCTGTTTCTAAATCATCAATTAGCCGTGTCCATTGAATCGATGTCCGGACTGAATTTAAGCCGATCTCCTTCATTAAGCGAATGTCTTCTTGATAACTATGATAAAAATTGGAGGCTGTATCCGGACCAACTTGCTGATAAAATTCTTCCGGTTGGATTTCATACCAATGGTCAAAGACATTGGTATGCTTTTTATTAAAGCGCCCTTCTGATTGTGGTCCCGACGTGGCGGCGCCCCACCAAAAATTTTCTGGAAATGTTAAATTCATACCGATACTCCTTCAACTAATGTATTTGCTAACGCTAAGCCCCCTAAGATGCCTGATTTGTCAGGTAATCCACAAGGAACAATAAACTCCTCAACATTTGAGATTGGTAAATAGTCATTTAATAATTCACGATAATACTGATGAATTAGCGGGAAGAGTTGCGCTTGTTTCATCACCCCACCACCTAAAATAATTTTCTCAGGAGCAAACGATAAGGTATAATTCACACAAGCTTGTGCAAGATAATACGCCGTCGTTTGCCATACTTCATCAGCTGGGGTTAACTTTTGTGCCTTTTGACCGGTTCGTTTTTCAATGGCCGGTCCTGAAGCCAATCCTTCCAGACAATTTTGATGATAGGGACAGACACCTTGAAATGGATCATCATTTTTTTGATTGATATAAAGGTGACCGATTTCCGGATGTCCTTTACCTTCCATGACTTTCCCATTTAAAACAACGCCACCACCAATACCGGTACCCACCGTTAAATAGACACAATTTTTCAATCCTTTCGCTGCACCAAAACTTAATTCACCAAAAGCCGCGGCGTTCACATCCGTCGTCCAAAAGATTGGGACTGCAAGTTCCGCGTGTATGGCGCCTAAAAAATCAAATTGTTTCCATGGTAATTTGGGTGTATTGGTAATCCAACCATACGTTGGTGAATCTTGATCAATATCAATTGGACCAAACGAGCCCACTCCTAAAGCGTTTACAGAATGCTTTTTAAAAAAAGCAATCATCGCGGGCACGTTCTCTGCAGGTGTCGTTGTCGGTAGCGTTAACTGTTCAATGATTTCGTTTACATTTCCTTCCTGTGCGACAGCACAAATCAATTTTGTGCCCCCGGCTTCAATTGAGCCAATCATTTACTCACTCCTATCGCGCCGTTGTGTAGCGCTTTCTTTTTGATGTCTTTATCATAACCTAACTTTTTTTAAATGTCTATACTTTTAAAAATAAAAGATTACTTACCCATCAGGTTGCTAGTTATAGCTTATAACTATAACTAAATGAAGAAAAAAACAATTATCCTTCGAATGCATCTTTTGTTACAATGTCCCTACTAACTTAAACGAGGTGTCCAATATGTGCCAATCAAAATTCCAATTAGTGGGCTCGCTATTACGGCCAGCTGATTTACTCACTTATAAAAATAAAATCCAGCATCGTGACGATATCCAGTATCCTTTTTATGAAGAAATTGCGGGTTATCAAGCTGTTGAACAAGCAAAAATCTCACAGATTGTCCAAGAACAAATTGATCACCAGATTGATATTTTAACCGATGGTGAATTTTCTAAATCAATGTGGCACCTAGACTTTGTTTGGGGCTTAACTGGTATTGAGCGTTTTATCGCCGAACATGGCTATCCTTTCCAAAATCCCGATGGAACGATTTTTGAAACGCGGAAAGACATTGGTCTACGGATTACTGCACCGTTATCAGGTAAAAATCACCACTTCTTAGAAATCTATCAAGGATTACAAAAGCAAGCCCAAGAAAAAGCAACCAAATTAACTGTCTGGGGTGCCGCTCATGCTTTTGTCGAACTCGCAGTGTTCAACCATGCGTATGGTGAAGGCCAGGTTTATACAACGAAAGAAGAATTAAAAGCTGGTTTAATCGCTGCTTACAAAGAATTTTTAACCGAATATAAAGCACTTGGTGGCGAAATTGTTCAATTCGATGATTGCTTATGGGAGTTATTCGATGAAAGCAATGATGTTGGTTTATTTGCCAATGAAGGAGCAACTCTAGATGAATTAGCCGATGAATTCGTGGCGATTAATAACGCCGTCGCTGATTACGGTCACGAATTAGGCTTAAAAGTCTGGACGCACAACTGTCGCGGAAATTATCAAAGTCGTCACGCTTCTGGCGGAACTTACCAAGCCATTGCGGAAAAATTCTTGCGTGATCAAAACTATGACCGCTTCTTCTTAGAGTGGGATGATGACCGAGCTGGAGATTTAGATGCTTTAGAAGTCTTACGCGAAAAAGAACATGTGGAAGTGGTTTTAGGTTTACTTTCAAGTAAAACCAACACTTTAGACGATGAGCAACGTGCCTTTTCACTTTTAGAAAAAGCCAGCACGATTATTCCAAAAGAACGTCTATTCCTCTCACACCAATGTGGCTTTGCTTCATGTGACGAAGGCAATGAATTAAGCGTTGCGGAACAATGGGCCAAAATTGAACAAGGACAAGCAATTGCTAAAGAATTTTTTGCTAACTAATAAAAGACTGGTAATCGTGGACAAAGTTACTCCTTTGCACCACGGTTACCAGTCTATTTTTGTCGCTTACTTAATCACCATCACACTACATGGTGCCTTGGCAATGATTGCTTGAGTTGTTGTTCCAATCTTTTCACGCGTGATTGACCCTTTGCCGCTTGCACCAACAATCACCAAATCGATGGGAAAGGATTCTGGAATCTCTTTTGTGATATACGCCACCGGATCCCCCACTTCAACAATCGTTTTTACCTCAGCGACCCCCGCTTGGTCGGTTGCTTGAATTTTCTTCAACATATCAACTTCAATTTTTTCTCTTTCTTCTTTTAAGACTTTCGAATAGGCAAATGAACTAGTTGACAACTCTTTTTCATTAATAATTGCTACAATAAACAACGTAGCTAAATTTCTTGTAGCGACATCAATTGCTTCTGAAAATGCTTTATCGGCATTTTGTGAGCCATCCACTGCAACCAAAATATTCTTATAAACCGTCATTGAAAACGCCTCCTTTTAGATTTATTATAACATCCCGCCTTCTTTTTCAGCTTCAAAAAAGATTCTCTTTCATTAGAATTGAGCACCCCACTTAACAAGCTCGTTAAAAATCATTATACTAAGAGCATGAGGGGGTTTTTTTATGAACATTACGATTACTGATTCAGCTCAGGAAATCCTGAGTCGTAAACTAGGAAACACATCTACTTTTCTTTTAGTTACCAACGACGGCGCCAATGATTATTCGTCAGCTGGTGGTGCCTGCACCATTGGCGATCGCTTTTTGTTAGTACCTATTGAAGAAGCCATTGATCCCTTTACCATTCAAGTACCATCGAATCATTTTAAAGTTTATATTTCTGATTACGAAAAAATGTTTCTTGGTCAAGATATCGTCATCAATTTTAACAAAAATGCTTATACTCTAGTCTTAACCAACGAAACTGGTATTTTAGATAATAACTTAGCAACAAATGCACCAGTCATGGCACATAGTTAAAGAAAAGATACTCATGAGCTTCAGCCGAACGCTTCAACTCATGAGTGTCTTTAATTAAAATTTTCGTTATTTTTCATTATTTCTCCTGTTTTTTTCAGAAATGTCCATTCATTCTAGTCTACTTTTCGTTGCTTGTTGAACTATCCCTTACTTATTGATAGAGTATAGAAGTTGAGTAGAACAAGCGACCGTCCTTATTTGCGACGCTCCATTCAAAAAACTAACATTTACTTATCTTTTAAGGAGGTACCTGATGGATACGATTAAACGATTTTATACCTTAAAACGACTTTTGGTTGCAGTTGGCATCATCTTTTTAATTGTTTTTGCGTTCATTAATTTTTCTGATGTTGAAATCAATTTCTTATTCTTTAAAGTAAGAATCCCAATGTTTTATGAAATTATTGGTGTCGGCTTAATTGGCTTTATTTGTGGCTATTTCGTTAAAGGCTGGCGCTAAAAAAACCACTGTTTCAAAAACGTAGTGCATTACGTCTTGAAGCAGCGGTTTTTTATTTTACAAAAAATATTGCTTAGTCTAATTCAACATTATGGAAAACATGTTGCACGTCTTCTAATTCTTCTAAGACATCAATCATTTTTTCAAATTGCGTCAAATCATCACTGGCTAAGGTTACCTCGTTTTGCGCAATCATCTGAATTTCGGCTACTGAAAATTCAGTAATGCCTTTTTCTTTTAAGGCTTCTTGGATGATGTGGAAATCACTTGACTCACCATAAACAATGATCTGGCCTTCTTCTTCTGTCACATCACGCACATCGATATCTTGTTCCATTAAATATTCTAAGATTTCATCAGCATCTTCACCAGCAAAACCAAAGATTGCTGTGTTATCAAACATGTAAGCCACCGCACCTGAAACGCCCATGTTCCCGCCGTTTTTACCAAATGCAGCACGAACGTCAGCGGCTGTGCGGTTGACGTTATTTGTTAATGTATCAACAATTACCATTGAGCCATTTGGTCCAAAACCTTCATAGCGTAATTCTGAGAACTGTTCATCACCAGATCCTTTCGCTTTATCAATTGCCCGATCGATAATATGTTTTGGTACATTGTAAGTTTTGGCACGCTCAATAACGAATCTTAACTTTTGATTCGCATGTGGGTCAGGTTCACCTGATTTTGCTGCAGCATAAATTTCAATCCCGAATTTTGCATAAATTCGACTATTTTGACCATCTTTAGCAGTTTTTTTCGCTACGATATTTGCCCATTTACGACCCATAATTTCACTTCGCTTTCTGTTTTATCGGCTTTTCCTTTAGAAAAAACATCCTTATCCATTATACTTTGCAATTTCAGGATTGTGAAGCATTTTCCATGGATTTGTTACGTTGAATCGGAAAACGGCCAAAGTTTTGTTCGGCAATCGCACTGTTTCCTAGTTGATACAGCTGATCACTGCGAACACTTAGCGCACAATGTTTTAACTCCGCTTGCCCAATTTTTGCTAGCAACGGTAGGGACAGTTTTTTTTTATTGGCTTTTAAATACGCTTGACCAGTACTAGTAAAACCTAAAAGATGTAAATAGTTATTATCCCAGGCGTGCTCGACTTCCTTCTGCGTGATATTTAATAGCACATAACAAAGCAAGCGTTGAATTCGCGTTTGCGTATAGCGTTTCGACTTGACTTGTTCCACATAATCAACAAAGTTCGTTGCTTGCATAATTTCAGCTTTCAAGCGATATTCTAACCCATCGACCATTTGATAGATTTCTTGTAATTCTTCATGGCGACTACTGATTATTTTATAGCGTAAGGTTGGCCAGTAATCTGCCCAGGTCACTTGCACACCTAAATGTTCCTTCATGGTTTGCGGAAGATAATTACTGACGTCTTCGCCCTGAGCCAATGCTTTTCGAATCGCAGTAGCACTCGCAATGTTTTCTTGTAAAGTGACATCATGATAGCCTGCTCCTTTGCGTGCTAACGCGTAGATACTCATGGGTTGCTCATATAAAGCATTTTGTTGCGCATAACTTAGTGCTAAGACATGATTAGGGCGCTGACCATCTAGTTGCGTTTCAGGATATAATTTACGAAAAACTTCTGTCATTTTTTGCGGATAAGTCAACTTGGGATCGGTTAGTTGTTGAAAGGTTTGATTAATAGTCGCTTGATTACTCGCCACAAAATCGCCAAATTTTTGATAATCAAACCCCTCTTGGCTATCAGTCCCAAAACAAAATCCCTCACACCCTAACGCTTGTAAGATTTCGATACTTCCTTTGGCAAAATAATCCGCTGATTGTAGTGCATAAGTAATTGGCAGTTCAATCACTAAATCAACCCCATTTGTAAGCGCCGCCTGTGATCGTTGCCATTTATCAACAATCGCTGGTTCACCACGTTGTAAAAAATTCCCACTCATGACGGCAATCACCACATCAGCACCCGATAATTCGCGCGCCATTTGTGCATGATACGCATGACCATTATGAAACGGATTATATTCTACAATAATCCCACACGCTTTCATTTCTTCACCTCCCTCATTCTTTCTTATTATACAAAAAAACAATCAGAAAACCTCTAAAAGCAATTAGAAATTTACTGATTGTATTCTTATACTATTTAATAGTTAATTTACTCAAGTCTTCAAACGTATAAATCGGAATTAAACCGGCTTCGTTAACTTGATCAAACTGATTGTTAACAGCTAAAACTTTTTGATTGTCAACAATCGGATAAATAATGGCATCTTCAGCAATTTGTTTTTGTAAATCATCATAGATCGTTTCGCGTTTGTTTTGGTCTAATTCCACCGCCCCTTGAGCAAACAAGGCATCGGCTTTTTCACTATGATATTGGAAATAATTATGTGAACCCGTTGAAGCAAATAAAATGGAATACAAATCAGGATCATTCCCCATGATATAACCATTCAAGAACAAATCATATTTTTTAGACCCGGCTGTTCTTAATTCGGTTCCATAAACAGCTGAATCACCTGCAATTAATTCGACCTCAATCCCAACTTTTGCTAGTTGCTGTTGAATTAATGTTGCTTGTAGATTTTGGGCTGGATCAGAAGCTGAAAAGGCTAAGTTAATTTTTAAATCAGTCACACCGCTAGCTGTTAATAATTCTTGCGCTTTCGCCAAATCTGTCTGGTAATCATTCACCTCTGTTGTCGCATAAGGATTATTCGGTGGTAAAATTGAAACTGCATTTTGATAATAGGCTTCATCTAAATAAGCAGCTTTATTTAACTCCTCGCGATTTAAGGCGTATTGAATCGCTTGACGGACTTTCACGTCATTTAATTTGTCTGAATTCGTGTTAAAACCTAAATAACCGACACGATTTTCACTGTATGAATACGTTGTTAACGCAGCTGAACTCAACTCTTCAATATCAGCTGGCAAAATAAATGAAGCATCAACCTCACCTTTTTGTAAGGCTACTTTTGTGGTATCAGCATTTTCAATAATTTGCAAGGTTAACTTCTTAATTGCTGGTTCCCCACCGTAATAGTGTTCGTTCGCTTCAAACTGTAAATATTGGCCCGGTTGATACTCTTTTAAGACGTATGGCCCAGTTCCAACTGCTTGCGCTTCTAATGTACTAGCTGAAAAATCAGGCTCATCTTTAAAGACATGCTCTGGGATAATATATGTTTCATTGGCAATATTGTTTAAAGCTGCCGCACTAACCGATGGCAAATCAAATTCAACGGTTGTTTCATCAATTTTCTGCGCTTTAATCGGCTCGCCATTGACTAATAATGAATCCGCGTTTCCATTTTCTTTTTTCGCCTTTTCATTGTAGGTAAAGACCACATCATCTGCCGTTAACGCTTCGCCATCTGACCATTCGATATCATCTTTTAATTTCACCGTGATTGATTTGCCATCTTCTGCCGGTGTAATGGATTCAGCCAACTCTAATGTTTGACTCCCATCAGCTTCCACGCGAGCTAGGGGCGAATAAATGATATTAGTCGCCGTTAACCCCCACCGATCACTAACCGTAATGGGATTCAATGATGAAGGATCACCACCAATTGCATAAATGAATGAATCTTTCTGTTCTTCTTTCGGTGTTTCAGTTCCCTGACTTTCCCCACAAGCCACTAAGCTCAAACTGCTCACCGCCAACAAAATTCCTAACGTTCCTTTTTTCATTCAAACACTCCTTTTCATTCGTTTTACTATAACTCCTAGTCTAACCAACAAAAAATAACAATTCAATCACTTCTCGTTCAGTTAATGAATCAAGTATCACGACAGTTTTAGACTATCACTAAGAGGAACTAATGATAAAAAAACAGATGCTAAGTGATTCAGCATCTGTTTTTTGTTAAATGAATTCGACCGTTTCATGAATTTGGATATTAGCACTTAACGATTGAATCACTGGGCAGTATTTTGAGACTAAACGGACACTCCGCTCGGCACGACCTTGTAGCTCTTCTGCCACACTGACTTTAAAGTGAATGTTTAATTCTTTGACAGGATGACTGGTTTGCTCTTCATCACGAGTGTATGCTAATTCCACTCCATGAAAAGTAACCGGAATCTTTGAATTTTTTAAGACGTCTTGATAGACGTATGCGCCACATGCGCCAGCAGCGGCGACTAAACTTTGAACTGGCGAGTAGCCATATTCACGGAGTAACACCCAGTTTTCTGTTGTTCTCGGGAGCTCCATTCCATGCTCACCTTGAATTAATGTAATTTTTTCCATTAGATAACCTCCTTGGCATAAAAATGACCTGTTGAAACTTCCGTCCATTGCGTGACTTGTTCTTCAAAAATAAATTCTTCTGGTACTTCGCCGAATTTCGCCCGTGATTTAATTGGATCGGCTTCTGGAATTGCTTGGAGCAGTTTTTTGGTATACGCATGTTGGGGATTGGTAAAGATTTCTTCAGCCGGCCCTAGTTCTAAGACTTCCCCATGATACATCACCACAATCCGGTCAGAAATATAACGAACCATTGATAAATCATGAGAAATAAAGAGATACGTCAAAGAAAACTTCTTTTGTAGTTCAACCAATAAATTAATGATTTGCGCTTGAATTGAGACATCCAACGCTGAAATTGGTTCATCACAGAGGATAAATTCGGGATTCGTCACCACCGCTCGGGCAATTCCGATTCGTTGCCGCTGCCCGCCACTAAAGGCAAATGGTAATTTATGAATCGCTTCATCTTTAATCCCGACAATTGCTAAAATTTCAATGGCCCTCTCTTTCGCTTCACTACTTGGAATTTGTAGTTGTAAAGGTTCCATCACCAATTGTAAGGCTGTTAAATTGGGATTAAGCGAAGAGTATGGGTCTTGATAGATAATCTGCATTCTTTTTTGCAATTCCTGCTTTTCTTTTGGATTACTCTTGGTTAAATTTTGCCCCGCAAAATAAATATCACCACTAGTTAATTCTTCTAATTGCAAAATACTACGACCTAGCGTTGTCTTACCGCTCCCTGACTCACCAACCAACCCGAGTGTCTCTCCTTGATAAATCGTTAAATCGACTTGATTGACGGCGTGGACGGTCGGCAGTTTTTTAAACATACTTTTCTTACTAAAAATTTTATCAGCTTTTTCAATGCGGATTAACTCATTCATTCACGTCACCTTCTAACCAAACATGATGGGTTTCACTCAATTGGTGTTTCACTAGGTGATCGGTCACCTGAATACTTTCTGCTTGTAAACTATATAAACTTTCACCCTTACTACCAATCGTTGAAGCTTTTAATAATTTTTTTGTGTAAGGATGTTGCGGATTGTAAAAAATTTCTTCTGTGGTTCCTTCTTCGACGACTTTCCCTTGATACATCACCTTAATATAATCACTCATCCCCGCAACCACTCCAAAATCATGCGTCACTAAAACGACTGATAGATGGCTTTCATGTTGGAGTTTACGAATCAAACGTAAAATTTGTGCTTGAATGGTCACATCTAAGGCGGTGGTCGGTTCATCGGCAATCAATAGTTCTGGTTGTGCTAAAAAGGCCATCGCAATCATCACCCGTTGCCGCATGCCACCTGACAACTCATGAGGAAATTGTTTCAAGCGTTTTTCTGGTTGAGGAATACCGACATTCGTTAATTCAGCAATCGCCAATTCTGTTGCTCTTTTTTTTGATACTTTTTGAAAACGGCGAATTACTTCAATTAAGTGAAAACCAATTGTTCGTAGCGGGTTTAACGCCGTCATTGGGTCTTGAAAAATCATTGCAATTGGTAATTTCTCTTTACCGATCGTGACTTCTTTTCCCGCAAACATCATTGAATCCGCCGTTACTTTTAAATAACTTGGTAACAGATTCATGCTCGCTTTCATCGAGATGCTCTTCCCACTCCCTGACTCACCCACAATACCGACAATTTTCCCTTTAGGAATCGTGATGTCAATTTGGCGAATCAACTCTTTTTGCGGCTGATGTTTTTTGTCAAACGTCACGGTTAAATTTTTAATTTCAAGAATTGAATCAGTCATTTTTTTCATCCTCTCGTAAAAGAATTACGCGCAAGAAGTCACCTAAACGATTAAATGAGAAGACGGTAAAGGCTACAAATAATCCGGGTAAAACGGCCATATAAGGAGCTCGTTGCAAGGAACTTTGCGCATTTTGCAATAGACTGCCCCAAGACGCCATTGGTTGCTGAATTCCCAATCCTAAGAAACTTAATGAAGACTCCGTCATAATTGCACTTGAAATACTCATCGTCGCGGCCACAATCATGGTCGGTAAGATTTGCGGTAAAATATGCCGTAAAATTAGTTTGGGACGTTTCTCGCCAATAAAGCCTGCATATTCGACATACTCTCGTTCTTTGGCCGACATCGTCTCGGCTCGCAACAGGCGGGCAATATTCATCCACGAAAAACCACCAATCACAATGACTAAGGTCGTCAATCCCGGGCGTAAGAAGACGCTTAATACGATGACTAAGACCATCCACGGAATGGCTGATAAAACATCGACGATTCGCATCAAAACGGTATCAATCCATTTGCCTGCAAAGCCCGCCGTAATACCGACAACTGAGCCGATAAAAACCGAAGTCACCATTGCTAAGACCCCAACTAAGAGTGAAACACGCCCACCATAAACAACACGAATAAAATAATCACGGCCGACTTCATCGGTTCCAAAGATATGTTCCATACTCGGCGGCTGTGACATCGCACTAACATCCGTTGCATTAGGATCAATCGGAATTAATGGGGCTGCTAGCGATAGGATAACTAACAAACTAAGGAAAATTAGCGGGAAATAATAACTGGGATAGGCAACTAAAGTCGCTCTCACTCGCTTTTTCATCGTTATTTCCCACCTCCTTGACGAATCCTTGGATCAACGATTGAATACAAGATATCTGAGACTAAATTCCCGACGATAACTAGGGTTGCCGATAATAATAACAGCGCCATAATCACCGGATAATCCAAACCTCTAGTGGCATTCATCAAGTACGGACCCACACCCGGCCAATCAAAAATCGATTCGGTAATAATCGCCCCTGTAACTAACATCGGTAGCGCCATCCCGATTTGTGTGACTACAGGAATTAAGACATTCCGACTAATATGGCGGGTGAAAATTTGCCATTTGCTCGCTTGAAACGCTTGTTGAACCGTCACATAATCTTGTGACAATTGTTGCATTGTTGATGAGCGAATGTAGCGAACTAACTCTGGGAAAAAGGCAATCGTTAAGGTAATATATGGCATCCAAAAATGTGCTAGAAAATCAGAAAAATTCCCTTCTTGCCCTACCGTATGCATCCCAATGATCGGAAATAGATTAAATTTATAACCAAAGAAATAAATCATTAACATCGCAAACCAAAAGGTCGGAATCGCAATCCCAAAAGAAGCAATTCCATCAATTAGATGATCTAAAAATTTCCCTTTATTCGCCCCAGCAACTAGACCTAAAACAATTGCTAAAACTAGCGCCGTTAAGTACGCTGGTAAGACCAGGCGAATCGTATTAGGAATCCGTACCGCTAATTCGGCACTAATACTTTGCTGATTGACTAATGAATACCCAAAGTCACCATGTAAAACTTGCGTTAGCCAGTGCCAATACTGGACTAGAAACGGTTGATCCAATCCATACCGTTCACGTAAAATATCAACGGTTTCTTGTGACATATTAGGCGTCGTAATCGAATCAATGACATCATACGGCGCAATTTGAATCAAGGAAAACACTAAAAATGAAATGACAAATAAGAGCGGAATCGCTATTAATAAGCGTTTAATAATATAACGCAACATCAAGTCATTCCTCCTTTACTAATAATTAATAAAACCAGGCTAGAAAGCCAAAAGGATTTCTAGCACTGGCATAATGAACTTATTCTGCGATTGTTAATTTACTCATGTCTTCTAAGGTATAGATTGGTACGAGACCGGCATCTTCGACATTCTGAATATGATTATTGACTGCAAGAACTTTTTTATTATCGACAATTGGATAAATAACTGCATCGTCGGCAATTTGATTTTGCAAATCATCATAAATCTCTTCACGTTTCGACTCATCTAGTTCAGTCGCTCCATCAACAAACAATTGATCGGTTGCATCACTTTCATACTGGAAGTAGTTTGCTGATCCTGTTGAAGCGAATAAAGCAGAATATAGGTCTGGGTCATTCCCCATGATGTAACCACCTAAGAATAAATCATATTTTGTTGAATCTTCTTTTTGTAGTTCTGTCCAAATAGCCGTTGGGTCGCCACCTTCTAGTTCAACCGTGATGCCGGCTTGCTCTAATTGTTGTTGAATCAAAGTCGCACCTAGCGATTGGGCTGGATCACTTGCAGAAAAGGCGAGATTAATTGTTAAATCCGTTGCGCCCGCTTCGGCCAATAATTCTTTTGATTTTTCAACATCGGTTGCGTAATCATTCAGATCTTCGGTTGCATATGGATTATTGGGTGGCAAGAACGAAATTGCATCTGAATAATATTCTTCATCTAAGTACGCTGCTTTATTCAAATCATCACGGTTTAACGCGTATTGAATCGCCTGACGAACTTTCACATCTTGTAAGTTTTCTGAATTCGTATTAAAGCCTAAATAACCAACCCGGTTTTCACTGTAACTATAAACATCAAGTTCCTCTTGATCTAAGTCTTCGATATCACTTGGTAAAACGAAGGCGGCATCCACTTCACCTTTTTGTAACGCAACTTTTGTTGTATCAGCATTTTCAATAATTTGCAACGTCACATTTTTAATTTCTGGCTCGCCACCATAATAATTTTCATTCGCTTCAAATTGTAAATACTGCCCATTTTTATATTCTTTCAACGTATATGGACCAGTTCCCACCGGATCGGCTTCTAATGTGCTCACTGAAAAATCAGGTTCATCTTTGAAGACGTGTTCTGGCATGATATATGTTTCCGTTGCAATATTATTCAACGCCGCAGCACTCGCTGAAGGTAAATCAAACTCAACCGTTAAATCGTCAACTTTCTTCGCTTCAATCGGCTCACCATCAACTAATAAGGCGTCCGCATTACCGTTTTCTTTATTGGCTTTTTGATTATAAGTAAAGACCACATCATCAGCCGTTAAATCTTCACCATCTGACCATTTGATATCATCTTTTAATTTAACCGTAATCGACTCACCATCCTCAGACGGTGTAATCGATTCCGCTAGTTCTAATTTTTGTGACCCATCTGCTTCAATTCGAGCAAGTGGTGAGTAAATCATATTCGTTGCGGTCAGACCCCAACGATCACTAACTGTAATGGGATTCATTGAAGAAGGATCCCCACCAATTGCATATGTAAAAGTATCATCTTGTTCTTTTGGGGCACTTGATTCCGTCGTTTGGCTACTACCACAAGCGGCTAACCCCAAGGCAGTTGTTGCTAACAAAGCACCTGCATAAATTTTTTTCATATCATTCACTCCATTTCCTATCAACCTCTTGTAACTCTATGTATTATATCCAACTCCCATTCATTCAGCAATGAAATTGGCTTTCATTAGTGTATAAATTATCGCGATAGCTTGAAACTATCACATAAAACATACAAAAAAGAAGTTGCGACCGAAGTGTTTTACCTAAATGAGGGAGAAGGCTCCCACTTCAACGGGTGAAACCTGTAAGGTGGGATAATTCAATTCAAGAAATCAGCAAACACTCTCAAAAAGAGGTAGCTTCTAGAACACCGTTTATTCATAAAAAATGAGCTGAAACAAAAATTTGTCTCAGCTCATTTTTTATTTATGACAAACAAAAAACCAACGACGGCTTTTCTCGTTCGGTGCAACATCGATAAAATCAGCAAAGGCTTCAACTTTCGCAAAACCAGCATTCTCTAACATTCGCAAATATGTTTCTAGCGAATAAGTCCGCTCTTTGTGCAATTCATCATGGCGAGAAAAACCTTGTTCTTCCTCAACAAAAAAGGTGAGGAAATGTTCAATTGTATCCGGTAACTCTTGATAACTATCCCAAAGAAAAGCAAACTCTTCTGTTTGATAATGATAACTATAATCCGGAAACACTTCATTCACTTGATACTGTGAATGGACGTCGAAGATAAACAGACCGTCCGCTGCTAAAACTTGGTACACTTCATCAAATACTTGTTGAACAGCCTGCTCATCCGGCATGTAACAAATCGAATCCGAAAAACAAGTTACCGCTTCATACGTTCCCGTTTCTGAAAGGTCTAGCATATCGCCTGCGACAAATTGGATGGCAACGTCTTCTTCTAACGCACGATTACTCGCAATCATCAACATCTCTTCAGATAAATCAAGAGCCGTCACATCATATCCTTGTTTGGCAAAAGCCACCGCTAAAGCCCCTGTACCGCAAGCTAACTCTAAGATTTGTTTTTTCTCTTGTAAATGACGATGAGAAAAACTCAACCATTTAGCATAAAGAGTAGAATCCATCACTTCATCGTATACAAAAGCAAAGGTTTCATAGGCCATCTTATTCGACAATCCAATCTTTTAGATCAACTAATGGTGCATCTGACCATAATTTTTCTAAATTGTAAAATTCACGCTCCGTGGTACTGAAGACATGAACGATAACATCCCCCAAATCAACCAAAATCCACTTGCCACCTTCACGACCTTCAACACGTTTGATTACGACTTGGTTTTGTTCTTCTTGCTCGATAATTTCTTCAACAATCGCGCTAATTTGCCGTTCGCTATTGGCTGAACAAATTAAGAAGTAATCAGCTAGTAATGAAACTCCTTGAACATCTAAGGCGATGAGATCTTCTGCACGTTTTGAATCAGCAGCTGTAACTGCAATTTCTAATATTTTCTGACTTTCGATGATAATTTCCTCCTTAGTAGCTTTGATGCGCTACCCATTTATTATACGTTTCGATGGTTTTGGGATAAATCGGTGCCTTTTTTGCAAGCAAATGCACCAACGTCTGTTCCGTTTCATAAGCTACGGCCGCGTCTAAATTTTGATAGGCTAATTGACGTGCTTTTTCCACTCCCACAAAGTCACGGTTCGGTTCGATATAGTCGGCCACATAAAGAATTTTGTCTAATAAAGACATCTCAGCCGCCCCAGTCGTATGCACACGAATCGCGTTAAGAACGGCTTCATTCGTCACCAACAATTCTTGCTTGATGATTTCTGCACCAACAATCCCATGCCAAACTGCATTCCCCCAATTTAGTAACTCCAAGGGCAATTGTTGCTCGTTAATCCAAGTAATAAAGGTTTCATCTGAACGCTCCTTGGCATAGTCGTGGCACAAGGCTGCAATACTGGCTAATTCAAGCGATGCGCCATAAAGAGTTGCCAGTTCAATCGCGCACGCCTCAACGCCCAAGACATGTTGGAAGCGCCGCGGGGACATTTGCATTTGAACTTTTGCCATTAGTTCTTGGCGCGTTATTTGAATATTCTCTTGACTATACTTCACCTAAATACAACCCCTCATTAAAAATATACTCTTGAACAGCTTTAGGTAACAAATAATTTACCGAGCATCCCTGATTAATCTTATTACGAATCATGCTGGAACTCACGTCGCTCACCGGTGCGTCCACCCACAAAATGGGATATGGGGAAACCACTGGAAATTCTGGCCGTTTGATGCCGACAAATGTTACTAACTGCAATAGCTCCTCAATTTTATGCCATTTCGGTAAATAATCAACCATATCCCCACCGATAATGAAATAATAATCTGTATCAGGATACTTTTGCGTTAATGCTTGCATCGTTTCAAAGGTAAAGCTCTTGCCTTTACGTTCCAACTCACATGTTTCAATCCCCAACAAGTCATTGTCTTGAATCGCTAGTTCCAACATCTTCAAGCGATGCTTCGCCGGAATCGTGGTCTTCGTATCCACATGTGGGGGTAAGTATTCCGGCATTAGATCCACTCGGTCTAAGCCCAATGCTTGGCCCACTTGGTCAGCCATAATTAAATGCGTGTAATGAATCGGATTAAAATTGCCTCCTAAAAGACCAATTTGTTTTCTTTTGGTTGTCTCTAATTGTACAGCTTCAACATCAACAAGAACTTTTTCTTGCACCATTAAAACCTCCGTTATTAGATTGCTTGAACTTCTTTTGAGAGTTTTTGATATTTTTCTTTTGAAGATGGTTTATAGACCACTAAAACACGCCCAATAATTTGAACCACTTCACAAGCCATGGTTTCTTCTAAAATCGGTGCCACATCAGCTGCGATTTCTTCGGTATTTTGTAATAAAGAAACTTTAATCAATTCCCGTTTTTCTAAGGCCTCTTCGATTTGAACAAGCATCGCTTCATTCACGCCACCTTTTCCAATTTGAAAAATCGGTTGTAAATGATGCGCTTGACTTCTTAAAAATCTTTTTTGTTTTCCTCGTAATCCCATGTTCTTCCTTCTTTCTTTAAATCAATGCTTTGCGGCGTAAGACATCGACGCCTTTTGGAGCCCAACCAGCAACTACCCCTGGGGTTGTAACGGTTACCCAACCTAAGCCAGCAAAAACAATATCGGTTTTTTCTTTAATTGAAAATTCAAATCGAGCCAGTTCCGGAAAGGCCTCAACTTCATCAGCACGCGGTGGTTGCAGTAACCCCCCCACATGTTTTTGATAGAACGCATCGGCCGTTGCTAGTTTCGTCCGATGAATTAAGACATCATTTGAAACATATGAAACAAATGAGCTTTTCTCTCCTTGAATAAAATCAAAACGAGCCAAACCACCAAAAAATAAGGTTTGTTCAGGTTTTAACTGATAGACTTTGGGCTTGATTTCTTTGTGCGGAGCAATTAATTTCAAATCTTTCTTCCCTAAATAATGCGCCATCTGATGACGGTGGATAATTCCCGGTGTATCAATTAAAAACTGACCATCATCCAATGGAATTTCAATTTTGTCGAGAGTTGTTCCAGGGAATCTTGAAGTCGTAATTAGATCTTGGACACCCGCTGTTTGTTTAATAATTTGGTTAATCAAGGTTGATTTCCCGACATTCGTTACCCCGACCACATAAACATCGCGGCCGTCACGATATTTTTCAATTGTATCGAGTAAACTGGTCATTTCTTGGGGTTTCATTGCACTTGTCAGCAACACTTCTTCAGGTCTTAAACCAACTTCATGGGCTCGTTCTTTCATCCATTGGGTTAATTTAGGCCGTTTTAATGATTTCGGTAAGATATCGACCTTGTTACCGACTAAAAGAACTGGATTATCACCGACAAAACGGTGCAATCCTGGAATTAACGACCCATTAAAGTCAAAAATATCCACAACATTGACAATCAAGGCATCTTTTTGGCCTAATTCATTTAGTAAACGCAAGAAATCATCATCTGTTAATGACACATCTTGAATTTCGTTGTAATGACGCAATCGGAAACATCTTTGGCAATAAACTTCGCCCGTTTCCACCCCTTTTTCTAATGCTGCTTTTGGTGTATAGCCTAATTCAGCTTTATTTTCAGTCTGAATTACTGCACCACAGCCGATACAATGAATCATTTCTTCAGTCACTTAGTTCACCTCGCCAAATCATTTTTGGATTATGCTTTGTTAAATAGTTCATAATTCTTCTTTCAAAAAAACGGTTAATGCGCGTCTTCCAATTATCGGTTGGAACGATTGGCTTAACTAAAATTGTCCGCACGCGTGCAGCGTTTGCGGCTTTGATATCAGTCATCAACTGATCGCCCACCATCACCGCTTCATTATTGGTAACGCCTAAGCGATTGACTGCATTTTTAATGCCAAATGAAAAAGGCTTTAATGCGCGCGCAATAAAATCTAACTCAAACGTCGCTAACGCTCGAGCCACTCGGTCAGAACTGTTATTTGAGACCACGATGACTGGTATCCCGGCTGCTTTCATTGCTTGTAGCCAGTCATGCAATTCCTCGGTCCCATTCGGATTATCCCAAGCAATTAGTGTATTATCAAGGTCGGTTAAGACAGCCTTGATCCCTTGAGCTTTTAGTTGCTCCGGGGTAATTTGATAAATGGCCTCGACCATCCAGGTTGGTTTGTAATTCGAAAACATAGTGTCTCCTTTAGTTAAAAAATGAAGGAGTACACCTCGCACTCCTCAAACCGTAATTATACAACAAAACAGCACAAATTACTACTTTCTTTGTTTTATTCAAAAAAGTCTACAGATAAAATTAACACTTAATACAAAAACACTCACGTCTGGATGCCTCGATTCTTCTCCTCACCCATCTTGATAACCTTTTGTCTCCAAAGTGCAGTTAACGAGCAGTTCCGATTGAAATCAGGACTAGTGTTAATTTTTGTTTAATTTGCAAAATTGACTAGACTTAAACGTTTTAGTTTCATATGATAGAAGTTGACTATCATTAAAAAAGGAAGTGAATTGAAATTTATGTTTATTATTGACTTTATCATGCATGTGGATGAACATCTTTTATATGTTGTTCAGCATTACGGATTGGGTATTTATCTATTGTTATTTGCGGTGATTTTCATTGAAACCGGCTTAGTGATTTTTCCATTCTTACCAGGTGATTCGCTACTCTTTGCCGCGGGTGCTTTGGTGTCAATTAGTGAAGGCATCTTAAAATTACCGTTAATTTTAGGAATTTGTATTTTGGCCTCGATTCTTGGAAACACGGTCAACTATTGGGTCGGACGCTCTTTAGGAACTCAAGTGTTGTATAGTAAAAAAGTCTCGCGTTTTATTAAAGAAGCAGAAGTTAAAAAAGCGGAAAATTTCTTTAATGATAAAGGAAAATACACTATTTTTATCGGTCGATTTATCCCCTTCATCAGAACCTTCATCCCTTTTATTGCCGGTTCAAGTCATATGAAAATCACCACGTTTACCTTTTATAATGTCATTAGTGCCATCTGTTGGGTCGGAATTGCTACTTTTGCCGGTTATTTCTTAGGCAATATTCCTTTTATCCATGAGCATTTTTCAATCATTATGCTTGGAATCATTGCTGTTTCTTTAGTCCCAATTATTTTCTCAGCTCTGAAAGGCATGCGAAATAAAGGGGAAGTCGTTCAATAAAAGATTAGAGTGTCGTCATCCAATTGGCAGACACTCTCTTTTTTTGGTAAAATAATGATTAACTGTAATCGATAATGCTGTTTGCAAATAAATAATTTAACTGGAGCTATGCTATTATGAAAAAAATAATTACTACTAGTGTTTTAAGTCTCGGTCTACTTCTCAGTTTAAGTGCTTGTACCGACGTCACAGATGATGAAGCCAGAATACCTGATACTTTTGCTTTCATCACAACAAGTACTACCCTCCAAGAATTAGAAGATGGTTTAGGTCGCCCTGATGATATCTTCACTAAAAAACAAGCAAAGACCGATATTGATAGCTATCAAGAAATTTTAACCCAAGGGAAAGAAAGTTTGACTTCAGCTGAAGAAACGGCTGATAGTAGTGACTCATTATCGAGCACTGATCTAGATAATGCCTTGAGTGCTTCGAAAGTTGCTGAAAAAGATGAAAACTTAATGGAGTACAAGTATGATTACAAAAAAAATGGCCAATCTTATCAATACACCATTTTCGTCAACAAAGAAGAAATTCTCTTCTTGCCAGACATCGATAAATACACTGAATAATCACTGAAAAAACTAGGAGTCAGCCCGTTGGTTAACTCCTAGTTTTAAATATTTTCTAAATTTAAGAGCAGATTTAGCTCTTTTTATTTTCCTTTAGATGCTTCTATGTTAAATTAGTAGTGGAATTTCGTTATCAACGTAATAGTTGCCTTTCGACAATCAAAGAAAGGAGAATGAAGATGACATTCTATAACAAAAATCTGCGCTATCGCGTGACACTAGATACAAAACTAAATCTTTTCGTGGTTATCAATCAAGAAAATGAGCAACATTTTGCAACTGGTATCACTATTGAACGCGCAGTACAAGAATTGAAAAAATCTGCATAAGGAGTGCAATTCTCTAATGAACGATGACAGTTCAATGTAAAGGCATCTACTAATCCAACTAGTAGATGCCTTTTTGTTTCCTTACATCTGCTAACAAAATTGTCACAACGCACATTTCTAAATAAATTTATATTATGATAATAAAAAAAGGAGGAGTTCTCATGAAAAAATATTTAGTTGCTACTAGCTTCTTAGTCTTAGGTGTTGTTTTATTCTTGATTTATAATTTAGTTGGTTCTAGCGTAGGGGCTGACGGGATTTTGGTAGAACCGGCATTCTTTTGTTTACCTTTAGGATTTTTATCAGTATTAATTGGTTTAGTGCTGTTTTTAATTACATTTTTAAAAAAAAGTCAGTCATAAGCCACAATTCAATATAGATTAGACAAACAAGCCTTATCTCAATAAACAAACACACTCAGAATTGATCTTCAATTTTTTTGAGTGTGTTTGTTTATTGAGATAAGAAAATGGCTAACCTGTGTATCTATAATTATCCAGCTTTATTACTTAACTTAGAGAAAAAATCCCCTACATAGACCACCAGATTATTCCAGATCACTATATAAGGGAAGTATATTATTTATGAATCTCATTCTCAGTTTGATTTAGACTTGTTAACTTTATCAATTTGGCAATACCTAGTTTTTTTGTCACGTTTAAAAAATTTGAATAAAGTTACAAACCCCAACATAACGATACCAGCAACAGATGCCATCTGAGTATTAGTTGATGACGTTTGTGGTAAAACTTCTACATTTGTCATATCCGTTACCGTTTCAATATCTTCCATGTCCTCAGTAGTTGTTTCCATAGTAGTTGCTAAAAGTTGTACATCTTGATTTTCAAATGTTGCCGCCCCTTCAGGAATTGGTGCTTCACCTGGCTCAAATGGTAGATGTACACCTTCTGGGCTTGACGGAATTGGTGCTTCGTCTAGCTCAACTTCCCCTTCTGGATTTGGGATTTCACTTGAATCAGATTCTTCTTCTGGATTTGGGATTTCGCTTGAATCAGATTCTCCTTCTGGATTTGGGGTTTCGCTTGAATCAGATTCTCCTTCTGGATTCGTCGCTTCATCCGGTCCAATTTCCGGGTCACTTGTAACTTCTTCTGGAATCGGTGCTTCACTTGGTTCAAATGGCAAATGATCACCTTCTGGGCTTGATGGAATTGGTGCTTCGCCTGGTTCAAATGGTAAATGTACGCCTTCTGGGCTTGACGTAATCGGTGCTTCACCTGGTTCAAATGGTAGATGCACACCTTCTGGGCTTGACGGGATTGGTGCTTCGCCTGGTTCAAATGGTAGATGTACACCTTCTGGGCTTGACGGAATTGGTGCTTCACCTGGTTCAAATGGTAAATGCACACCTTCTGGGCCTGACGGAATTGGTGCTTCGCCTGGTTCAAATGGTAGATGCACACCTTCTGGGCTTGACGGGATTGGTGCTTCGACTGGTTCAAATGGTAGATGCACACCTTCTGGGCTTGACGGGATTGGTGCTTCGCCTGGTTCAAATGGTAGATGCACACCTTCTGGGCCTGATAGAATTGGTGCCTCACCTGGTTCAAATGGTAAGTGTACACCACCCGGTTTATTGCCTACTGGTTTTGATGGGATCGGTGCTTCGCCTGGTTCAAATGGTAGATGTACGCCTTCTGGGCCTGATGGAATTGGTGCTTCACCTGGTTCAAATGGTAAATGTACGCCTTCTGGGCCTGACGGAATTGGTGCCTCACCTGGTTCAAATGGTAGATGTACACCTTCTGGGCTTGACGGAATTGGTGCTTCACCTGGTTCAAATGGTAGATGCACGCCTTCTGGTTTTTGACTTGGTTTATTCCCGCTAGGTTTATTGGCATCAGGTTTTCTATTTTTATCAGAAGAAACATCTTCTAAAGTAGTTTCTTCTTCCGTAACGTCAATCTCCACTACCGGTTCTACAACCTCAGTAACTTCAATCTCCACAGGTGCGCTAACAATTGGTTCTGTAGTAGCCTCTGCACTGGATTCAACTGTATTAATAACAGCTTCATCGACGGACACTGTAGCCTCATTTTCAAGCACTAGATTATTTCCTTCTAAACCAACAACAGCAATTTCGTCAGTTCCACCCCCATCAATACTATCCGCTGAAACTGTAACATTCCCCGCAAAAATGGCTGATACTAATGCAATCCCTAATAATGTTTTTTTCATCAAAAACATCTTTTTCTTTATTTTTTATTTTCTAACACAGACAAATATGAGTTATTTTTAATCCGTTTTTAACTCCTCCATCATTATATTAAAATGATTAGAAAATTGTCAAAAGATAGTTCTTGGTTATTTTTGATAAAAAAATAGCATTTTATACTTAAAAAAACCCACATTATAAATGCTTTTATCAAAATTTATTTTCCATAAAATCAATAACAACTTTTATTCACAGTTATTTAAAAGTATTTAACTCTCAATAATTATTTTTACCGCTCTGATTTTATAGAAATCACAAAAATTATTTATTCCAAATAAATATTGATTTTTTTATCGTACCAATGTTTTTTATACGAAAAAAAGAGTAAAAAAAATAATCTTTGCTCATTTAGAACAATGATTATTTTAATTAGCTCGTACTTTTTATGATAAAACTTTCGAAAGAAAATCAATTGTGCGTGGATTTTTTGCCCCTTCAAAAATTTCCGTAGGCGTCCCTTCTTCCATAATAATCCCCTCATCCATAAATATCACTCGATCGCCAACTTCCTTAGCAAAGCCCATTTCATGGGTCACAATGACCATCGTCATCCCCTCTTTAGCTAAAGTCTGCATCACATTTAAGACCTCACCAACCATTTCCGGATCTAATGCAGAAGTCGGTTCATCAAAAAGCATCATATCTGGTTCCATCGCCAACGCACGAGCAATGGCAATTCGTTGTTTCTGACCACCAGAAAGCATTTCTGGATAAGCGCTAGCTTTTTCACTCAACCCAACCTTAATCAACAGCTCTTCGCCAATCTTTTGGGCGTGTGTTTTGGCTATTTTCTTTACTTTGGTTGGCGCCAACATAATATTATCCAAAACCGTCAAATTGGGAAAAAGATTAAAGTTTTGGAAAACCATTCCCATTTTTTCCCGCATTTGATAGACATCGTTCTTCTTAGCGGTAATATCTTGTCCTTCAAAAAAAATCTGACCCGCAGTTGGTGTCTCTAATAGATTTAAACAGCGTAAAAAAGTACTTTTGCCCGATCCTGAAGGACCAATTACTACGACGACTTCACCTTGCATAATTTCCGTATTAATCCCTTTTAACACTTGATTGTTACCAAATGATTTTGTTAATTCCGTGACTTTAATTATTGTTTCACTCATTTATTTTCCTCCTAGCGACGGTAACCTTTACCCATTTTTTCTTCCCATAGTGCCAATAAACGTCCCGTAGTAAAAGTTAACACAAAATAGATTACTGCCGCGATATACAGAGGTTCCATTGGAATATATGAGTTGGTAATCACGATTTGAGCACTACTTAATAACTCGTAAATCCCAATTGTTGAAAGTAATGATGAATCTTTAATCAACGTAATAAATTCATTCCCCATTGGTGGTAAGATATTTCTCAATGCTTGCGGCAATATAACGTAACGCATCGCTTGCAGTGGACGTAACCCAAGCGATCCCGCAGCTTCAGCTTGGCCCGTATCAATCGAGATAATACCGCCACGAACAATTTCGGCAATATAGGCGCCAGAATTTAAAGAAATAACAATAATTCCTGGCAATAAGCGGCTAAAATCAATATCCAGCACCCCAATTGGTAATGTTGGTGCATGAAATAGGCCTTGCAATAAACCAAAACCAATTAAGATTTGAATTAACATCGGTGTACAACGAAAAATTTCAATATAAATATTGGCTAGCCAACGTAATGGGGCCAGTTTAGCCAATTTTAAGAGCGCCATTAAAATCCCAATAATTGTCCCAAAAAAAATCGTGACAACTGAAATAATAATTGTGACTAATGCCCCCGAAAAGAAATATGGTAAAAAATCTGGTAAAAAAGAAAAATTCATACTTAACCCTCATCCTATTTATGTACCCGTAGCACACATTAATAATTTTTATTTCTAAACAACTATCCCTAACAATTGTGTATATAATACCACAAAAACAACTTTTTAACAGCTTGAAAAGCATAAATATAAAAATTCAAATGATCTTATTTATAAAAAAATCTGGAACAATGAATGTCCCAGATTAAACTTAATTACTTAGCACTTTCATTGGCTAAATCGATATTTTTTTGTACAAATTCTTCAATTTTACCTGACTCGTCTAATTCCGTAACAATCGCATCAATTTCTTTTTGCAACTCTTCGCTTCCTTTAGGCATCGCAATTGCATAAGCTTGTGTTTCATCAGATTCAAGCTCAATATCTGCAAACTCTAAATCTGAGTTTTGTGCAATATATGAGGCACCAACGGTTTCTTCAACAACCAATGCATCAATTGATCCTTGATTTAATTCAATCACTAGGTTTGGTACTTTCGCAACGGAAACCACTTCAGAATCTGGCAACTGCTCTGCAACAATCGCCTCTTGAATCGATCCTTTTTGAGCACCAACTTTTTTATCAGCTAAACTATCAATTGATGTATATTGCGCAGCGTTCTTTTTATTAATCACGACTTTTTGTGGCGGATTGTAATAATTGGTTGAAAAATCCACTACTTCTGCTCGTTCCGGCGTCGCTGAAATTCCTGACACTGCAATATCCACTTTTCCTTGTTGTAAAGAGCTCAATACAGCGTTAAATTCCATATCCATGAATTCAACGTCAACCCCCAGTTCGTCAGCAATCGCATTCACCATATCGACGTCTGCCCCAACTATTTTATCCTTGCCATCGACCATTGTATGAAATTCAAATGGTGAAAAATCTGCCGATGTCCCCACTTTTAAAACACCAGCATCTTTAATTTTTGTTAATGCATCTTCAGATTTAGCCGAAGAACCATCTGTTTTGGCTTCTGATGAACCACAGGCACCCAATGTTACAACTGTCGCTAACGTTAACACTAACCCAACTATTTTTTTCATTTTCTAACCCCTTTTAATAATTATTCACCAACAACACTTCTATTGAGATTGTATACATATTAACATACTTTTTTCGACTTTTCATCCACTTTAGTAATTTTCTTTCAAAAAAAATTCATATTTCCCCATCCAATTCAAAAAAATCTGGAACGAAGTCGTTCCAGATTTTTTCATTATTTTTTCTTACCTGAAAAGGCATCTTTCATCTTATCAAAGAACCCTTCTTGATGTTGCTCATCAATTGTAAAACCACTCGCTTCAGCAAATTGACGCAACGCATCTTTTTGGTTCTCATTCAAATTGCGCGGAGTCAAGACTTTCACCCGAACTTGTTGGTCACCATTTCCGTTACCACGTAATTTCGGCGCCCCTTTGCCACGTAAGCGGAAGTTCGTTCCACTTTGTGTGCCTGCTGGTACTTTTAGTTTCACTTCACCGTGAACGGTTGGAACATTGATTTCATCACCTAAAGCAGCTTGAACAAAGTTTAAAGGTAATTCATAGTAAATTTCAGCGCCATCACGATCAAAAATATCGCTTTCTTCCACTCGGAAAACAACATATAAATCCCCGTATGGTCCACCGTTCGTTCCGGCTTCACCTTGATTTGCTAGACGCATTTGTTGCCCATCTTCAACCCCGGCTGGTACGTTAACTTTTACTTGGTGAGCTTTCTTTTCATGACCTGCACCGTGACACGTTGGACATGGTGATTTAATCTCTTTTCCGGTTCCCCGACAGACATCACACGTTTGACGGCTCATCACACGACCGAGCGGTGTTTGACGTTCGACATTAATGCTACCTGACCCATGACATTTATGACATGTTTCTGGTTGAGTTCCTGGTTTGGCTCCATTCCCCTGACAAGTATGACAGCTTTCCTCACGATTGTATTTAACGGTTTTTTCAACCCCAAAAATCGCTTCTTCAAACTTCAAATCGACAGAATATTGTAAATCGGCGCCTTGCCTTGGTGCATTCGGATTCGCGCTTCGACCACCGCCGCCACCAAAGAACGACTCAAAAATATCTTCGAAACCACCAAAACCACCGCCAGAAAAGCCACCGTAACCGCCACCGCCAAAACCACCACCATAATTTGGATCAGTTCCAGCATGACCATATTGATCATAAGCTGCGCGTTTTTGAGCGTCACTTAAAATTTCATAGGCTTCAGAGACTTCCTTAAACTTATCTTCAGCATCCGCTTCTTTGTTAATATCCGGATGATATTTTTTTGAAAGCTTACGGTATGCCTTTTTAATCTCATCATCCGAAGCTCCCTTTTGTACTCCTAGGACTTCGTAATAATCTCGTTTCTCTGCCATAGGCTTCCCTCCACATTTCTACTGTTTTGCTACATCGTGTATTTTAACATATTTTTTACCTTCACTACATCATTCTTCTTAAATCTACTGATTTTCATCAAAGAAAAAGCCAAAGTCGCAAACTTTGGCTTTTTTCTAGAGGAATGATTAGTTATTGCCATCTACTTCTTCAAAATCAGCATCGACAACATCATCCGCACTACCTTGGGCAGCGTTTGGATCTTCTTGCGCTTGTTGTTGAGCAGCTTGCTCATACAATTTGACTGTTAAGTTTTGAACGATTTCATTTAAGGCATCGCGTTTAGTTTTCATTTCTTCTAAGTTATTTGCTTCAACTGCAGCTTTTAGTTCATCGCGTGCAACTTCTGCTTTTTTCACTTCTTCGGCGTCAACTTTGCCTTCTAATTCAGTTAACGTTTTATCAACGGTGAATAATAACGCATCCACATCATTACGTAAATCGACTTCTTCTTTGCGAACTTTATCAGCTTCAGCATTGGCTTCGGCGTCTTTTACCATGCGTTCAATTTCGTCATCTGATAAACCTGAAGATGATTTAATCGTAATTTTTTGTTCTTTTTGTGTACCTAAATCTTTGGCAGAAACGTTAACAATCCCGTTTTTATCGATATCAAACGTTACTTCGATTTGTGGAATACCACGAGGTGCTGGCGGAATATCTGTTAATTGGAAACGACCCAATGTTTTGTTATCGGTAGCCATTGGACGTTCACCTTGTAAAACATGGATATCAACTGCTGGTTGATTATCGGCTGCTGTCGAAAAGACTTGTGATTTACTTGTTGGAATCGTTGTGTTGCGGTCAATCAGTTTTGTAAAGACTGAACCCATTGTTTCAATCCCTAATGATAATGGTGTTACATCTAATAAAACAACATCTTTCACATCACCAGTAATCACGCCACCTTGAATCGCAGCACCCATTGCAACGACTTCATCTGGATTCACTGATTTATTTGGTTCTTTACCAGTTTCTTTACGTACAGCATCAACAACGGCTGGGATACGAGTTGAACCACCAACTAAGATTACTTCATCAATTTCTGATTGTGAAAGCCCAGCATCTTTTAATGCTTGACGCACAGGAACTTTTGTCCGTTCTACTAAGTCAGCCGTAATTTCATCAAATTTCGCACGAGTTAAGGTCATTTCTAAGTGTAAAGGTCCAGCTGCACCAGCTGTGATAAATGGTAAGCTAATTTGGGTACTTGTGACACCCGAAAGATCTTTTTTCGCTTTTTCAGCCGCATCTTTCAAACGTTGTAAAGCCATTTTGTCTTGCGCTAAGTCAACGCCATTTTCTTTTTTGAATTCTGCAACCATGAAGTCGATGATTTTGTTATCAAAGTCATCGCCACCTAGATGGTTATCACCGGCTGTTGATAATACATCAAAGACACCATCACCTAATTCAAGGATTGAGACGTCAAAAGTACCACCACCAAGGTCAAACACTAAGATTTTTTCGTCTTTATCAGTTTTGTCTAAGCCATAAGCTAACGCTGCTGCTGTTGGTTCGTTTACGATTCGTTCAACTTCAAGACCAGCAATTTTACCAGCGTCTTTGGTTGCTTGACGTTGGGCATCGTTGAAGTAAGCCGGAACAGTGATAACCGCTTTTTCAACTGATTCACCTAGATAATCTTCAGCAAACCCTTTAATGTATTGTAAAATCATTGCTGAAATTTCTTGTGGTGTATAGTTTTTGCCTTCTGCTTCAACTTTGTAGCCATCAACACCAATATGACGTTTGATTGATGAAATTGTATGTGGATTTGTTACTGCTTGACGCTTGGCAACTTCACCAACTTGGATTTCACCATTTTTAAATGACACAACAGATGGTGTCGTACGATTTCCTTCTGGATTAGCGATAATTTTCGCTTCGCCACCTTCTAAGACAGCTACTGCTGAGTTTGTAGTTCCTAAGTCAATACCAATAATTTTACTCATGTGTAAAACGCTCCTTTAGTTTTTAGTTTCATTGTTAAGATTAATTACTTAATCGGAATAGTTTATTTATTGTGCAACAATAACCATACTTGGTCGTAACACGCGTTCGTGTAACTTATAGCCTTTTTGCAAGACTTCAACAATCGTTTCACTTTCAACCTCTTCACTAGGAATCATTTGCACCGCTTGATGAAGATTGGGATCAAAGGTTTCACCCGCAGCCGGAATTTCTTCAATTCCTTCTTCTTTAAGCGCTTGTTGTAAGCTTTCAAGAACCATTGCGACCCCTTTTTTCAAGTTGACGCTTTGCTCATCAGAAACTTTAGCTGCCATTGCGCGCTCCAAGTTATCAATCGCTGGTAACAATTTCTTTCCTAAATCTTGTGAACGATATTTTTGTAATTGTTCCCGTTCATTGCGATTACGGGTTGTAATATTTGCAATTTCAGCTCGAGCTCGTAAAAATTGATCTTCCATTTTTTCAACTTCGGCTTTTAGTGCATCTACTTCAGAAGTTTCAACGGTTGCTTCGATTTCTTCAACCACTTCTTCAGTACCCTCTGTCTCTTCTTTGAATTCATTTTCTGACACGTTGGTAACTTCCTTTCTATCATCGCTTTAAGCGACATTTTTAGCTAGGTGAATCTAGCGAGCGATAATACTCTGCCAACTTCGAAGCTAACTCTGTACGAAAAACATCGATTAAAGCAAACATTTTTGCATATTCCATGCTTGTTGGCCCCAACAAAGCAATCGTTCCTTTGCCGTGACCGGCAATTTCATAGCTAGCTTGGATTAAACTCATGTTTTGGAAAAGTTCATTTCCTAATTCATTCCCAATGCGAATCTGAATTTGATTGTTATCAGGAATAAGTAATTGTGTTAGTTCATCAGGATCCTTCATGAAAGAATACATTGATTTAAATTGATCCACATTTTGGGTGGCTTCAAAATCTAAGAGATTCATTCGTCCGCCCACAAAAATTTTCTCCTCAAAAATATTTCCTAATAAAGTATCAAATAAGTCGAGAATACCTTCCGTAGTTTGAAAATATTTGTGTAAAATCATCGGGATTTCAGTCCGTAAGCGCTGATAAACCCGCATTAGTGGCTCACCAATTAATTTGTCATTGATGATGCGTACCATTTTTTCCAAATCTTCACCGCTTATGCTACGCGGAATCGTAAACACCTGACTTTCGACATTTCCTTTATCCGTTACGATTATCGCGATAATTTGTCGCTCACTCAACGGAACAATGCGAAAACCTGTAAGTTTTCGTTCCTTCACATCTGGTCCTAAAGAAAGTGCAGTATAACTCGTTAGACTCGATAAGATATTCGCTGATTGCTGAATAATATCGTTAATCTCATGGAATTCTTTACCAAAAGATTGTCTAATTACTTGCATCTCATTCTTATTCACCCGACTTGGTTGCAAGAGATAATCAACATAATAACGATAGCCCTCAATCGAAGGGATGCGCCCTGAAGAAGAATGTGTTTTTTGCAACAAACCATAGCTTTCTAAAGCTTTCATTTCATTACGAATGGTTGCTGAACTAGCATCAATGCCTTCTTCCATTAATTTCTTTGAACCAACCGGTTGTCCAGTCGCTGTGTAGAATTGAATGATGAGACGTAAAACGGTTTGTTGTCTTTGTGTCAACATTGTCCATCACCTCTCATTAGCACTCTTTCTGTTCAAGTGCTAATACGAGTATAAATATATCATATTCTATCTAATTGTCAAGAAATTGACTGCATTTTTTAGCACTTATTGATAAAGAGTGCTAAAAAAGTCAGAGTCAAGTAAAATTTCACTTGACCCTGACTCGCAATCGTTGCTTTTAGCTATTCACTTACTTGCTATCAATCAGAAACTGTTCAAAAACTTCATTTCCAATAAATAAACCGGTTTTAGTTAGAAACAGCTGATCACCTTGTTCAACTAACCACCCCTTACTGATTAACTGCGGGATTACCGATCCGTAAACTTCATTAATGGATACACCAAATTTTTGTTTAAACTTCGCCTTAGAAATTCCTGAAAGTTTTCGTAAACCTAAAAACAACTCTTCTTCGATTTGATTGTTTCGCGTTAAAATTTCACGCTCATAGATTGGTAATTGTTGTTTTCTTAACGGTTCTAAGTAATGTTGAATTGGACCATAATTTTTATACCGTGTATCTTCTAAATACCCACTGGCCCCCGCACCAAAACCAAAATATTCTTCGTTGTTCCAATAAATCAAATTATGTTGGGACTCACTGTTAGGAAGCGCAAAATTACTCACTTCATATTGCCTACGATTAGCCGCCACCATGCCTTCAATCGCCTCTTCAAACATCTGACTTTCGACTTCTTGACTCGGCAATTCTAGACGACCTTGTCTAACCCAATTCATAAACATTGTTTTATTTTCCAAAATTAAGGAATACAACGAATAATGCGGCAAATCAAGTTCAAGCGCTCGCTTTAAAGTATCGCGAAAATCGGCCAATGTTTGCCCTGGTAAGGCATAAATTAAATCGATACTAACGTTAGTAAAATCGTTTTTTTCTAAAATTTTCATCGTTTGATAAACATCTTCGGCGGTATGTTTACGACCAATTTTTTTCAGGAGTTGGTTATTGAATGTTTGAACCCCCATTGAAAGCCGGTTCACTTGGTACTCTTTCATCACCTGTAATTTTTCTGCCGTTAAATCACCGGGATTGGCTTCAACGGTAAATTCTTTGGTTGTGTTTGTCGGTAAACTTTCATGAATCCCGGTAAATAAACGCGCCAACTGCTTGGTTGATAAAGATGTCGGGGTCCCACCACCAATGTAAATCGTTTTAACTTCTTCAACAGGATTTTGAGCAATCGATAATCGGATTTCGCGCAACAACATCTCAATATATTCATCAACAGGCTGTCCTTCTAAAAAGACTTTATTAAAATCGCAGTAGTAGCAAATATGTTCACAAAAAGGAATGTGGATATATGCTGATCGACTATTTTTTTTTATTAACTCTTGCATTTTATTTTCCTCTCACCAGCCTAATATGGCTCTCTTTCTCTCTAAGACGATGCTTTTTTATTTTAGCATACTCCCTTCACATCGCCTATTTTTATCACACGACTTAGCTCATTCTTTAACGATTGCCAAAACATCCTCGAACGATTCAGGCTACTTCTGATTTACCATCATTTTATTACGTATCCTTATTGAGATAACGGTCGAAATTAATCACTTCATTAGTTTTTTTTTTCAAAAAATGATACATTCAGTATAGAAAAATGTCAGAATAAATCGTTATTTTATCAGAAGGAGGGACATTATGGAGAACAATAAAAGAAAATTCGCCTTACATCTTAGTCAGTTACTCCCTTGGTTGCTAATGATTGGCTTAACGCTAAGCTTACTTATTACACCATTGGCAATCACTTTACAAAATACCGCTCTAAATGGTGAGTTTGTTGAGCATAAATTGACGAACGATGAAAATCTTTCTCAAATTCACGCCATCATTTTAGACGAACTTGATGAACAGCTCCCTGATCTTAATCAAGTTGATCGCCTCACAAAAAAAGTAATTACCAAAAAGAAAACGGAGCTCGTCATTCATTGGGGCATCGCCGCTGCTTATCACGGGAAAAGCGATTTTGATTTTTCCAAACTAACACCCAATCTTAATGATTTAGCCGGCAATAACAATCTAGTCGCTTTATTATTAGGCATGGTTTTACCCACAATTAATGACTATCTTTCAGAACAGCTGACGCAAGCCGTCGAACAAATTCACGAACCCGTTGTCCAAATTAAGCAATACTTGACTTGGATTAGTTGGATTGGTAGCTGTTTCATTTTAGGCATCGCTGGCTATTTTTACTTTTTAACCCGTCAATGGAACAAGTGGTTCACTCGATTGAGTTGGGCTAGCTTGATTGCAGGCATTAGTGGGAGCGTGCTTTTATTCTTCGGACAACTCATTGCCTTTCACCAATTGTCATTAGCTAGCAATATCGAAACACTGCTCCAACATGTACTAACTAGCATCACAACCCCCTTATACCTTACCTTTGGACTATTTATCCTCTTAGCTGGCGGATACTTGTACTACCAAAAGTATGGATTACTAAAAAAAGTTCCTAGTCAAAAATGACTAGGAACTTTTTTTAAGCCTTGTACCCAACAATTTCATGTGGGACATATGGTTCTTCTAGATAAAAGATATCACTTGCCGTTAATTTAAAATCAACTGCTTTCACCGCTGTCTCTACATGACTCATCTTAGTTGCTCCAACGATTGGTGCCGCTAGCCCTTCTTTTTGTAGTAACCAAGCTAAGGCAATTTCAACCTTACTCACTTGGTACTTCTGAGCCAATTCAGCCACTCTAAGGATAACTTCACTGTCGGTTGCTTTTGTTTTGTCATACTTCATTCGTGCAATTTGATCGGTTTTTTCTCGGTTGGAAGGTTCCGCTAAATCCCTAGTTAACCGACCAGAAGCTAAGGGACTGTATGGTGTAATCGCGATTTTTTCAGATTGACAATACGGTAACATCTCACGTTCTTCTTCACGATAAATTAAATTCAAATGATTTTGCATTGACACAAATTGTGCCCAACCATTTTGCTTGGCAATTGTTTGGGCTTTTTGGAATTGCCAAGTAGCCATCGAGGACGCTCCTAAATAACGGACTTTGCCACTACGAACCAAATCATTTAATGCCGACATCGTCTCTTCAATCGGTGTCTGGTGATCCCAACGATGAATAATATACAAATCCAAATAATCAGTTTGTAACCGTGTTAAACTCTGCTCGATTTGCGAAAGAATCATTTTGCGCGAAAGACCAGAACCGTTGGGACCATCAAACATTTTGCCGTGTACTTTGGTAGCTAAGACAATTTCATCACGCTTCGCAAAATCCTTCAAGGCTTGACCTAAAATCTCTTCACTTCTACCAAGTGAATACACATTAGCGGTATCAAAAAAATTAATGCCTAATTCTAAAGCTTTTTGAATGATTGGACGGCTCGCCGCTTCTTCTAGCACCCATTTGTGAATCCAATTTTCCGGATTTCCAAAACTCATTGTTCCTAACAAATCCTTGAAACATCTAGTCCTGTGTGACCTAATTTCGTATACTCCATTCATTTATCATCCTTCCAAAAATCAAAATCAATGCTCATTCATAGAATACACCTTAAAGTCCACTCTAAGTCAACGAAAAAGATGGCTTATTTTTTTAACTGCTGATTCATTTGTTGAATACCTGCTTCTAGTAATGTGATTTGAAGCAAGGTTTCTTCGTCCTTAACTGTTTTTGGTTGCTGGTTAATGATGGCTTCATGCAACCCTCGATAAACCTCACTATAATCGCCAATTTCGGAGATAACTTTCTCTTCATGATAATTCCCCTCATCATCCAGATATGTCAGCGTGCCATAATGTTCTGGTAAATCAATGCCAAAATCTGGATGGTTTGGTAAATAAAATAGTTTGAGGTGCTCTTCTTGCCGATCTTTGGTCGCCTTAACAAACATTCCTTTTTTTCCATAAACGACGAAACTAGGACGTTCTTTAATGCGGAAATAACTCGATTTAACGGAAACTTTCATACCGCCATAGTACAAATCTAAATCAAAGTAATCGTTCATCCGCCCCTCACCTAATAATTGGCGAACATCATAATGAACATTATCTGGCTCACCAAAATAGGAAATCACTTGATCTAGCGTGTGGCACGCATGGCCATACAAATAACTCGTATTCATTGAAAACTCCTGAACATTTTCGGGAACTTCTGGACGGAAATAGTCGTAATGCATTTCAACTTCTAGTAAGTCGCCCAAAACCCCACTTTCAATAACTTTTTGAACCGTTAAAAAATCAGAGTCATAGCGACGATTTTGATAACATTGTAAAAGCAACCCTTTGTCTTTGGCTAATTGGAAAAGTTCCTGTGCCTGCACTAACGTTTCGGTAAAAGGTTTTTCAAGCAATACATTTTTACCATGTTCTAATGCCTCTTTGGCTAATTGGTAATGGGTATTATTCGGTGTCGTAATGACCAATAATTGAATTTCGGGATCGGAATAGATATCCGCTAGATTCGTGGTATATGTCGTCCCTTCAAGTTGAGGCCACTCGTCTTTGATGGTTCGTGCATAAATCGTTTTCACTCGGATTAAGTCAGTTAATTTAGTCGAAAAAGGTAAGTGGTAACGGTTGGTACTTTTACCATTCCCAAGATAAGCAATTGTTAACATAAAATCCCTCCTACGTTTGATACTTCTATAATAAATGACTTTCTAAAAAAGAAAAAGAATTCCGGCGATATTTGAATTAGATGTTCAATAATTACTAGCAGCGGTAGCAACAATTAAACATTTTGTCCAGTCGCTGAAACTAGAAAAGGCAACTAGAACGAGTCCTAGCTGCCGATAATCAAGATACCTTCTGCATATTTATCTGGTTGGTGACATCATGTTCAGCCGATTCGTTCACCACAAACGACATCAACTGAACAAATCCCTATTCCAGAATTCATTTTTTTGATGAGTAAAGGATGCAACAACAGTAGTTGCTCTAGAAATAAAAAGTTAGTTATGGCTAAAATCTATTTGCCATTAAAATAATTTCGGGTATCGACTTCATCTTGTTTTAATTGCGCAATCAAGCCGTCAATCCCGGCAAACTTCACTTGCCCACGAATGAAATCATGCCAACGCACCAATACTTTTTCCCCATAAATATCTTTGGCAAAATCAAAGATATTTACTTCAACGGTGACCGGTCGATTTCGTTCAAAGGTTTCATTGCGCCCAATGGATCCCATCGCTTGATGCCACGTACCGCCAACATAGATTTCACAAGCATAAACGCCTTCTTGTGGTAGTCTCACGGAACTAGCGACGCGAACATTAGCGGTTGGATAACCCAATGTGCGTCCACGTGCATCACCATGAACCACGGTCCCTTCGATTTCATAAAGATACCCCAACAAATCATTTACTTCTTTGATTTGACCTTTGTCCAAACATTTACGGATCCGAGTCGAACTAATCTTCACGCCTGAATTCGCTTCTTTGGGGACGGTTACGGTGGTAAAACGCCCCTTACTATACGCTGGCAACTGCATAACTGAAGCAATGTCTTTGGGCCCATAAGAATAATCAAATCCTGTCACCACATACTTGGCGTGGAGATTTACCATATATTGGTCGACAAACGTTTGCGGTGGCAATTTAGCAAAATCAGACGTGAATTCAATGATGTACAGAATGTCAACGTTTAACTCAGCCATCAAGCGCTCCTTTTGCGTCAAACTCGTTAAATATTTCATTGTCTCCAATTGTTGTTTTTGAAAGACAATCGATGGATGCTGATTAAATGTCATCACGGCTAGCTTTAAGTTCTTTTCCGCCGCAATTTGTCGTCCTGTTTCAATCACCTTTTGATGACCTTTATGAAGACCATCAAAAAAACCTAAAACAAGCACGACCTCCTCATGAGGAATTTGTGTTTCATCATAAGGATGATGAATGTTAACTACCTTCATACTGATTCTCCAATCTCATTGCGTAACACTTTCATTGGTTTTAATCCATCTTTTTCATTAGGATTTGCTTGATACAAACTGACGACTTTGCCTTGATAAAAAAGAGCAATGGCTTGTTTTGGCATCTGCTGCAAACCAAATTGTTGATAACGTAAACGCATGCCGTTTTTGACTTTGGGCCAAAGTTGTACTGAAATATCCACTCGCTCAAACTCACTCACGCCATATTCAATGGGTAACAAACTTTCATTTAATTGATTGTTTTCAACAGCTTTTGCTACTTGCTCTAAGGTCACGGCTTGTTCTTTGACAAAGCCACCACTCGCAGTGCGCGTTAAATCAGACATATGAGCTGCAACACCCAGTTTTGCTCCTGTATCAACCGCCAGCGTGCGGACATAGGTCCCTTTGCCACAAACAACTTTAAAGCGCCAAGATTGTGTTTGGCACTGGGCATCAAAAACGGGTTCTGACGTGCGCACGAAAGAGTCAATCTGAGCAATCCGAGTTGGTCGTTCCACATGTTCACCTGCCCGAGCATACTCATATAGGCGTTTACCATTGACTTTAACGGCTGAAAACATCGGGGGGATTTGCGTGATTTCACCCGTCATCGCTTGCATTGCTTGATCGATTTCTTGTGCTGAAAAAGGCGTGAGAATCGGCGTTTTTGCGACCTCCTCCCCTGAACGATCCTCAGTGGTCGTTGAAAATCCGAGTGTAATTTCACCCTCATAGATTTTCCCTGAATCCGTTAAAAATTCAATTACTTTGGTTCCCTTCCCAATACAAATGGGGAGCACACCATCAACATCTGGGTCTAACGTTCCGCCATGACCCACTTTTTTTGTTTGTAATATTTTTCTTAATTTAAAAACACAATCATGACTTGTCATCCCGCGTTCTTTCCATAAGGGTAGTATCCCGTCCATAAGTCACCTCAATCAATTCATCTTGTTAACCTTCTTACTATAACTCAATAATTATAGCATAGAAAAAAGCAGTCTGACACGTAATCAGACTGCTTTTAATAAACACTTCCGTACTTATTCTTTGTTCAAATTGCGAATCATTTCATCGATTTTATTCCCGTACTGAACCGATTCATCAACTTCAAAAATTAATTCGGGGACTTTATAAAGCGTTAAGCTATGACCCAATTCACGACGAATCAAGCCCTTAGCTTTATCCAAACCTTGTTGGGTTTTCGTTCTTTCAGAAGCTAGGTCTGAAAGAATACTATAATAGATGGTTGCTTGTTGTAAATCTCCCGTCACGCGAACATCGGTAATCGTTACCGCTTGTACTCGTGGGTCACGAACTTTTTTTTGTAAAATTTGATTCACTTCGCGTAAAATCTCTTGCGCCACGCGGCGATCACGATAATTGGCCATTTAGTCGACCTCCTTAGTGATTATTTTTTCTTAATTTCTTCCATGATATAACCTTCAATCATGTCATCCATCTTGATATCGTTAAACTTATCAATCATTGCACCACATTCAAATCCCATGCGGACTTCTTTGGCATCGTCTTTGAAACGTTTCAAGCTCGCTAAATTACCTTCATAGATGACAATGCCATCACGAATGACACGGATACCGCTATCACGACGAATATAACCTTCCATGACATAACACCCAGCAATTGTTCCGACTTTAGAAACTTTATATGTTTCACGAACAATCATTTGACCAGTAATTTTTTCTTCAAATTCAGGATCAAGCATCCCTTGCATCGCTGTTTCAATTTCTTCAATCGCTTTATAGATAATACGATGTAAGCGAATATCCACTTCTTCAGCTTCAGCTTGTTGCTTGGCTTGTGGTGTTGGACGCACATTAAAACCAATCATAATGGCATTACTTGCCGCGGCTAACGTGACATCACTTTCGTTGATGGCACCAACCGCCGCATGGACGATATTGACACGGACACCTTCAACATCAATTTTTTGTAATGAGGCCGAAACCGCCTCAGCAGAACCTTGAACATCCGCTTTGATGATGACATTAACTTCTTTCAATTGACCTTCTTTCAGGTTTTCAAATAAGTTATCTAACGTCACTCGAGTGCTTGTTTTACGTTGTTCCATCAAGGCACGTTTGGCACGTTCTTCACCGGCTGCACGCGCTGTTTTCTCATCTTCAAAAACAACAAAGTGATCGCCCGCTTGTGGTACATCATTAATCCCAGTAATTTCAACTGGCATTGTCGGTCCAGCTTCTTTGTCACGACGACCTAAATCATTGGTCATTACGCGCACGCGACCAAACGTATTCCCGACAACGATTGGATCACCCACTTTTAGGGTTCCTTGTTGCACTAATAAGGTTGCCACTGGCCCTTTTCCTTTGTCTAGACGCGCTTCAATCACTGTTCCGATTGCGCGTTGTGTTGGATTGGCTTTTAAGTCTTCCACTTCAGCAACTAGTAAAATCATTTCTAATAGTTCTTCAATGTTTTGACCAAATTTCGCTGAAATTTCAACAAAGATGGTTTCACCACCCCAGGCTTCAGGAATTAATTCATGTTCACTTAATTCTTGCATCACGTGTTGTGGATTTGCACCTGGTTTATCAATTTTATTGACCGCAACAATAATTGGTACCCCAGCCGCTTTGGCATGGTTAATCGCTTCAATCGTTTGTGGCATCACACCGTCATCAGCCGCAACAACTAAAATAGTGATATCAGTAATACTTGCGCCACGTGCACGCATGCTAGTAAAGGCCGCATGCCCTGGTGTATCTAAGAACGTAATTGGTTTGCCATTAATATCAATTTGATAAGCACCAATATGCTGCGTAATTCCGCCGGCTTCGCCACTGGTCACTCGCGAGTTCCGTAGCGTATCTAATAGAGTTGTTTTCCCGTGGTCAACGTGTCCCATAATTGTTACAACTGGCGGACGAGAAACTAATTTTTCTTCATCCACTTCTTCAGTTTCAAAGAATTTGTCTAAATCAGCGATATCAACTTGGACTTTTTCTTGAGCTTCGATGCCATAATCTGTCGCTAATAATTCGATAGTATCTTTGTCTAATGGTTGGTTTTGATTGACCATTACACCCATCATAAATAATTTCTTGATGATTTCGGCTGGTTCACGGTAGATTTTTTTCGAAATTTCCGCAACGTTCATCCCTTCGGTATATTCAAGGACTTCAGGAAGCTCACGGAATTTACGTGGCGGCACTGCAGGTTTGTTAGAAACTGGATGCTGTTTGCCTTTTTTCCCACGTTTATTAAACTTATTGCGATTTTGATTGCCACCAAAGTTATTGTTGCGGTTTTGGTTGCCAAAATTACTTTTTCCGCGGTTGTTATTTGAGCTTTGTTGGCTGTTGCTATTGCTGCGATTGCCAGAACCTTGTTGCGTATTGTTACGAGAATTCGTGCTATTTTGTTGTGTTGCTGGCTTACTCCCTGATTTTTGATTACTATTTTGATTTGGTCGTTGGCCTGGTTTGGCATTATTTTGTGGACGATTTTGCCCACCTTGAGTTGGTTTATTTTGATTATTTTTATTTTGCTGCATAGTACTCCCTTGTCCGCCCTGTTGCTGATTCCCACCATTTTTTTGTGGACGATTTGTTTGTATTTGGCGGTTATTTTTATTGCGATTTTGGAAATTGGGATTATTTCGCTGTGTTTGGAATTTTTTTTGCTCTGGTTGCCCAGACGCTTGCGTGGTTGGTTTAGGTTTTTTATTTACGGTTTCGTTTTCTTGATCATTGTTGTGCATACAATCACCTTCCTACCCGTTGATTAATTCCTTCATCTTCTTGGCAAACCCTTGATCCATCACTGCGACAACCATTCTCGGCTTACCAATTGCGTGACTAAGCTCTTCAGAAGTAAGTTGCTCTGAAAAAGGAATTTCGTAATACGTGCTTTTGTCTTGCACCTTTTTTAAGGTGTTTTTGCCGGCATCATTTGCTACAAAAACTAGTTTTGCCCTTTGCATCCGGACTTCTTTAATAACGAGCCCTTCGCCAGTGACTAATTTGCCAGCGCGTTGTGCTAGCCCGAGCAGATTGAGTAGTTTGTCATTTTTCATTTTTAAACAACTCTTGTCGTGCTTTTTGATGTGTTACATAGGCCAATAAATCTTCATAAAATGCATCAGATAATTGAACCTCTAAAACGCGCTCTAAAATATGTTTATCCCAAGCCAATTGAACTTCAGCAGGATCAATGGCCACATATGCCCCACGACCGGGTAACTTGCCACTTGGGTCCATAGAAACTTCGCCTTCTTTTGAACGAGTAATTCGAAGCATTTCTTTTTTAGGCTTCATTTCCCCAGATACAACTGACTTTCTTAAAGGAACTTTCCGTGTTTTCATTTGGCTCCCCCTCGAATTATTGCTCTTGGTTTTTAATTTCAACTGATGGATCTTCCAAAACGGTTTCAGCCGTTTCAGTGTATTCACCTTGATCTAATTTCGCATAAAACTCTTGCATATCTGATTCTGATTTGATATCAATTTTGTGGGCAGTTAACTTCGCTGCTAAGCGTGCATTTTGACCACGTTTACCGATGGCTAAAGATAATTGGTAATCCGGAACGACTACCGTGCAAGCTTTCGGATTTTCTAAATCAAAAATGACATCCATCACTTGAGCTGGATTTAATGCGTTGGCGATGTAAACAGCGGGGTCTTCATTCCATTCAACGATATCCATGTTCTCGCCTTTTAATTCATTAACAATCGCTTGCACTCGTTGACCTTTAGGACCCACACACGTCCCGACTGGATCGATATTCGCGTCTAACGAACGCACCGAAACTTTCGAACGATCTCCCGCTTCACGAGCAATGCTTACAATTTCAACCGTTCCATCATAAACTTCAGGAACTTCTTGTTCAAATAAGCGACGTAATAAATCTGGATGGCTCCGACTGACAAACACCTGCGGGCCTTTTGGTGTATTATCCACTTTTGAAACATAAACCTTAATCCGGTCATGTGCTTGATAAAACTCGTTAGGCATTTGGTCTTGTTTTGAAAGGACCGCTTCAATTTTCCCTAGATTGACGTAAATGTAACGACTATCTTGACGTTCCACAATCCCTTGCATGATATCTTTTTCGTAAGCTGAAAATTCGGTATAAATAATATTCCGTTCCGCTTCTCGAACACGTTGCAAGATTACTTGTTTCGCTGTTTGGGCAGCAATGCGACCAAAGTCTTTCGGTGTCACTTCAAAGCGAATTTTGTCGCCAATTTCATAAGCTGGATTGATTAAAATCGCATCTTTTAATGATACTTCTAGTTGTGAATCCATGACTTCTTCAGTAACCTCTTTAACTGCATAAACATGGATGTTGCCTTTCTTTTGCTCAAACTCAACTTCCACGTTTTGGGCTTGGCCGTAGTGACGCTTATAAGCTGAAACTAATGCGGCCTCTAAGGCTTCGATTACGATTTCTTTAGAAACACCTTTTTCTGCTTCTAAAGCATCTAAGGCATTTAACATTTCTTTACTCATTGTTGTTGGACTCCTTCATCATTAAAATTGAATAGCTAAACGAGCTTTGGCAATATTTTTACGATCAATGTGAATTTCTTTTTCGCGGGTTTTGATTCGTATCTTCAGCACTAATTCGTCTGCATCACAGCTTTGTAAGAAGCCTTCAAATTGTTTTTCGCTATCAAGCGCTTGATAAAGTGAAACATGAATGTACTCACCTAAGGCTTTTTGATAGTCACTTTCTTTCTTCAATGGGCGTTCAGCACCTGGCGAAGATACTTCTAAGAAATACGCCTGTGGAATTGGGTCAGGATCACAAGCGTCGAGCGCTTCACTTAAATGCTCACTAACATAAGCGCACTCTTCAATGTCGATACCGCCTTCTTTATCAATAAATACACGAAGAAACCAATTTTTACCTTCTTTGATAAACTCCACTTCTACTAATTCAAAATTTTGTTGCTCCAAGATGGGGGTTACTAATTCCGTAACTGTTTCCACCACTGTACTCAAACGATTCGCCTCCTTTTTTTCTGTCTTTCATCAAAAAGAGTGAGCGAATTAAATTCGCTCACTCCCACATGTATCATTACAACGAAAACTATAACATACTTCTTTCATTAATTCAAGATAACGAAACTGTAGCTATCACTGCCTACTCGCACCGCTAACTAAACCAACCTACTTACTAAAGTTTTTGACTTCAGCTGCCATGGCCTCAACAAATATATTTAATGCTTCAACATGGGTTTCTTTGCTACCGTAACGACGGATATTAACGGCTGCTTCTGCGGCTTCCTTGTCCCCAACAACAATTTGATAAGGAACTTTTTGCGTTTGTGAAGCGCGAATTTTATAGCCCATTTTCTCGTTACGATCATCAACTTCTACTCGTAGCCCCTTAGCTTGCAAGCGCTCTTTGACTTCATACGCATAATCACTATGAGCTTCATTTGAAACTGGAATAATCGTCGCTTGAACCGGCGCTAACCAAGTCGGAAAAGCCCCTTTATAAACTTCAGTTAAGTAAGCAACAAAACGTTCCATCGTTGAAACAATCCCACGGTGAATAACGACTGGACGATGTGTATTTTCGCCATCTTCACCAACATACGTTAAATCGAAACGTTCTGGTAATAAGAAATCTAATTGGATTGTTGACAAGGTTTCTTCGTTACCTAAAGCCGTTTTAACTTGCACGTCAAGTTTTGGACCATAAAAGGCTGCTTCACCTTCTGCTTCAAAGTACTCTAACTCGTACTCATCCATCGCTTGTTTTAACATCGTTTGCGCATTTTCCCACATCGCATCATCATCAAAGTACTTGTCTTTATTTTCCGGATCACGATAAGATAGACGGAAACGATAATCTGTAATATTAAAATCAGCATAGACGGAAGTCATTAAGTCTAAAGTTCGTTTAAATTCATCTTTAATTTGATCTGGTCGCACAAACGTATGGCCATCATTTAAAGTCATTTCACGAACACGTTGTAGTCCTGATAACGCGCCTGATTTTTCGTAACGGTGCATCATTCCAAGTTCAGCGATTCGAATAGGTAACTCACGATAGGAATGGATATCGTTTTTGTAAACCATCATATGGTGCGGACAGTTCATCGGACGTAAGACTAGCATCTCACCATCCCCCATATCCATCGGCGGGAACATGTCTTCATGGTAGTGATCCCAGTGACCAGAAGTTTTGTACAAGTTAACATCTGCCATAATCGGTGTGTAAACATGCTGATAGCCTAAAGAAATTTCACGATCAACGATGTAGCGTTCAATAGTCCGACGAATGGTTGCCCCTTTTGGTAACCAGAATGGTAACCCTGACCCAACTTCTTGAGAGATCATAAATAAATCAAGTTCTTTGCCTAATTTACGATGATCACGTTCTTTGGCCTCTTCACGTAGGCGAATAAATTCTTTTAAATCTTTCTTGTCAAAAAAAGCTGTTCCGTAAACGCGTTGCATCATTTGGTTTTCTGATTTTCCGCGCCAATAAGCTCCTGCTACGGATAATAATTTAAAGACTTGAATCCGGCCAGTGGTTGGCACGTGCGGTCCACGACATAAATCAACGAACTCGCCTTGACGATAGGCGGTGATGACTTCATCAGCTGGTAATTCAGTAATTAACTCTACTTTGTACGGATCTTGAGCGAATAATTCCAACGCTTCTTCTTTCGTTAAAACTAAGCGTTCGATAGCTAAGTTCTCTTTAACGATTTTCATCATTTCTGTTTCGATTGCTGGTAAGTCTTCCGCCGTTACTGGGCTATCACCATTGTCGGTATCATAATAAAACCCTGAATCAATGGCGGGGCCGACACCGAAATTAATTTTAGGGAATAAACGACGCATCGCTTGTGCCATTAAATGCGCTGATGAGTGACGAACTAATTGAACGGCATCCTCATGATCAGCCGTCACAATCTCAAGGCGGGCATCTTCTTCAAGTGGACGAATCAAATCAACCAGCTCACCGTTGACTTTTCCAGCTAGTGCTTTTTTAGCTAAACTTTTTGAGATGCTTTCAGCAATCTCTTTTGTTGTAATTCCTGCATCAAATGCTTTAACCGCACCATCAGGAAAGGTAATTTTAATTGACATTTTTCTTCCTCCTTTAAATAAAAAAGTCCTAGTATCGCTTTGCGATACTAGGACGAAAATTCGTGGTTCCACCTAAATTCAAACACAGTTGTGTTCCTCAAACGTGATAACGGGACTACCCGCCTTTGTTTTGACAAAGGTTTGAAAAAAGTGGTCATTCTTTGGTTTTCTTTTAGGAAACTCTCAGCAAATGTTTCCCTCTCTGATTAAAGACTCTCAAATGCAGTTGGCTTTTTCATTAATCAATTATGCTTACATTTAAGCATTAAATAGTAAAAAATGCAAGCAATAATTGCTTATTTCCAGTTCCCACCCACACCATAAGTTTCTTTTTTTAATTCATTGATGATAACATGAATATTTTCTTTCGGCGCGCCGGCATTTTTGTGCACCGCTTCGGTAATATCTTTCATCATTCCTTCTAATTGTTCTTTTGTCCGACCTTCAACTAATTCAACATGGATAAATGGCATTTGACTCGCTCCTTTTTTAGCAATTTCTCTTAAAGGATACCACTTTCGCGTTTTATTGTGAATCAGTTTTTTAATATCTTTGATTGATGATCTGACAAAGAAAACCTTCCGTTGTTTTTATCAGACAAGTAAATAATTATGTGCTATAATTTTATGTCTTTATTTTTAAGGAGGTTTCCTATGAACGAGAAAACCAAAGAACAAATTCATGTTGATCAGACAATTACTCTTATTAAAGCCGAACAACATTTATTGCAAAAGCAACAACAAGCATTGACCCACAACATGCAAGCGGAATTAAAAGAAATTTCCAGTAAAAAAATCCGTAGTGGTTCAGATGAAGCGTTTTACGAATCGGTCGTTGAGTATCAACAACACGAACAAGACTTACTCTTAAAATATCATACTGCCGATTTACAAACAAAACGCTTAAAAACACTGGCAACCATGAGCACTGCTCCTTATTTTGCCCGAATTGATTTTCAAGAAGGACACGAGCCTGAAGATACCCTCTATTTAGGAATCGCTTCTTTACGTGACAAACACGAAGAAACCATCGTGATTGACTGGCGAGCACCAATTGCCAATCTTTATTACGAGGGTGAACTAGGTGCAGCCTTTTATGAAACAGATACCGAGCGATTTGACGTCACCTTAAACCGCAAACGTCAATTCAAAATTCAGGATGGCAAACTATTATCAATGGTTGATACTTCCGAAGTCATCAATGATGAATTTTTATTAGAGATTCTTGATGAAGCATCCTCTTCGCAAATGAAAAATATTGTCTCAACCATCCAAAAGGCCCAAAATCAAATCATTCGCGATACTCAAAATAAAATTCTTTTAATTGAAGGAATTGCCGGTAGCGGGAAAACGTCTGCCCTCTTACAGCGCATTGCCTTTATCCTCTATCGCAACCGCAAATGGCTCGAAGATGATCACGTACTTTTGTTTTCACCCAACCACCTTTTTTCTGATTATATCTCAATGGTCTTGCCTTCTTTAGGTGAAAGTGCCGTCCCAACACGTACCTTCCGCTCATTTCTAGAACACCTGTTACCCACATTTGAAATTGAGCACGAAAAACAGCAAGAAGAGCATTTTCTAACGGGACAAGAAGATTTAATCGAACGTTTAAAAAGTGGTCTTGAATTAGTGGCCTTTCACCAACGGTATTTACAAAAAATTACGCCTTTAGGTCCGATTTTTAGAAGCTTAAAAATTCGAGGAGAAATTAAGATTTCCGCCCAACAAATGCGGGCGTGGTATCAAGAAACAAACCCAAATCTACCGTTATACCAACGAACACAACTTTTACAAACCAAATTATTAAAAAAAATCGCAGGCCTCAAAAGAGATGAAGCCAAAAAAGCCTGGGTCAAAGAAACAACTGAAGAAAAACTCCAAGAATTCTTTGATGAAAACCCCAATCAAGAAGATACCGAAGAAAATGAACGACGGATGCGCAATAAATTGCGTAAACAAATCGTTCATCGCTACTTCCGTCACATGGTTTTCGGGATTGAAAATTTTCAGTTCATTAATTATTCCAAACAATACTTACATTTTTTACAAAGTGTCCCTTCACAATGTCTAGTAAAATATCAAATTACTGACGACCAATGGCAAACCGCCCTTGAACAAACACGCAGTCGGCTAACCAAACGCCAACTCACTAGTCCCGATGCGGTCTTATTCTTCTTATTGATGAAAGGTTTGTATCCTGTTTATGTCCAGCAAAAAGCCCGCTTTATTTTTGTCGATGAAATGCAAGATTTCCCACCAGCGCAAGTGGCACTTTTGCAAGAATTATACCCTAAAGCAGGTGTCACGCTTTGTGGTGACTTAAATCAAAAAGTTTTTGGCAACGAAACGATTGTAAACTCATTAAAGTCCTTATTTAACGAGCAACCAGTCACGCGCTACCAGCTAACCACTAGTTATCGCTCAACCAAAGAAATCACGGATTTTGCTAATCAATTTCTCTCCCAAGAAGATGTCGTTGAAATGACCGCGCGAACAGGAGACTTACCAACCATTGTTTACGGAGCATCCCAACAAGAAAACAGCCAGCAGCTAATTAATTTATTACAAACAAAACCAGCCAGTCATTGGCGAACAGCGATTATCTGCAAGACCGCCCGTGACTGCCAAAAACTTTATCAAATGTTGGACAGTGAGCTCGGCAAACCAATTCAATTAATTCTTTCTGAAGAAGATTTTATGAAACGCGCAACCATCATCATTCCGGCCTTCTTAGCGAAAGGATTAGAATTCGATCGTGTTTATGCGTGGGATATTGGCGCTAACTTTACCACTGCACAAGATCAACTAATTCTTTACACCATCGCGACACGAGCGATGCATGAATTAACTCTTTTTTCACAGGAAAAGAGCAGTCCACTTTTAGAACAAGCACATCCCAATAGTTATCAAACACGATGGCTTTCAACCTAAGTATCCAGAAAAACCTGAGACATGCAGCATGTCTCAGGTTTTTTGACGCATTCACCATGTCTTAAAAATAAGCGAACAATCTTTTTCGCTTTCTTTGACATACATTATTCGTAGAAAAAACAAAAACGAGGATATTTTAATTGAATCAGTTTTTGAATCATGCGTAACTCACTACATTGCTTGGGATTAGTTGGATCAAATAATGGACTGTGGCGCCCCATTTTATTTGCTACAACCAGCTGGTGCTCTTGATTCCAAGCGATAAATTCCGTTAACCGTTGTAGACGACTCAATGGGTAACCCGCGCCTTCTAAGATTTCGGTCAAGCGCAAAGCTAAATAAACATTGTCAACTATTTGATAGGACTCCTTCGTGCTATACTGTGGCAAAATTGTAGCCTTTTTTTCAAAAGTCGACTGAAGAATCACTTTTTCCGGTTGATAAGTAAGATACCAATCCAACAATAAGAAGAACGCTTGCATCCGATAGTGCTCAACAAATAAACGCTTAGTTTCATCTTGTGCGCGAAATACTAATGGAATGAGGTACTTCTCCTGATAAACGAGCATCGGTACACGTTCTAGTGAAAAAACCGTTTGCCGCTGCAAATAACCTAATCCCCGAAAATCACCTACTAAATAACCCGTAACGCCATATTTGCGATACTTACCGACCAGCTGCGAGCAAGTCCTAATTGAAACAGCTATCCCAACAAGTTTTTTATAGCCGCATAAAATTCGATCAAACGGCTCCAACCAAATCTCCTCTTCCATTCTATCACTTCGCAATCCACTCTTTTTACTAACCATCCCCATGGTTAGTAGTACTCCTTATTTTATCATAGCGCTCATCAGTTACCAATAACCTGCCATTCAGCATTCAGCCTCATACCCTATTTAACCTGATAACGATATGTCACGCTCCCTCCTAGATGAGCTTCACCAATCAAGGATTGACGATATTCAGAAGTCACCCAAACTTCACGAAAACGCAAAACTTGCTCTTTGGGCACTTCAATTTTTTCGATTTCACCATTCACCAGACGCTTGATTTCTGTTTCAAATTGATTCATTTTCATCCTCCATTATCATCATTTTTAGTTTAATTTTATTATAGCAAAACAAATAGAGCAATGAGCGCTCTCAGCTGACTTCCCCTGACAGTAGGCACACATCGCTCCAAAGAATGATACTACGCACCATAAGCGTAAATAAAAATTATTATTTTTGCAAATAATCTGCATAATAACTACTTAACGACTAAGACATTACATGGTGCGTGATTAACAACATATTGAGTCGTTGATCCTACGAGCGCACGCGTCAACGCTCCTTTTCCGGTTGCACCAATGACAATTAAATCAATGCCTGCCTCTTCAGGTACGGTATGAGCAATATACTTTTTCGGATTACCGACTTCAACTATTGATTGGACCGTTATTACGCCTGCGTGTGTCGCTTGCTGGACCTTTTTCACCATTTCATGTTCGATTTTTTCTTTTTCATCAACAAATAATTTAGAGTACGCATACGAACTAACTGACAGCTCCACATCATTAATGATTGAAACTAAAATGAGCGTTGCTTGATTTCTTAACGCCACTGTTACCGCTTCGTCAAATGCTTTTTCCGCCTCCACCGAACCATCTAGCGCAACCAAGATTTTATTATACGTATCGACCATCAAAATCGCCTCCTATATTACCTCTAGTATAACACGTCAAGTTAGAATTGTCGGCGCTTTCATTCATAGGACGATTAAATGCCACTGAACGTTTGCTACAATTCACTTGGTCTTTCTTTTTAAGTATAGTAAAATACTTAAAGATGTATTGTCAGCTTCATTTTAAATATTGGAGGGATTTTGTGCCTGAATCATATGAAGGGCTGTTAGTAAACAGTCGTGTTTTCCAAGAAAAGCCGATGATGTTAACTGGTATCCAACTACTAGTTGATAAAAAAATTGTTAATTGTATCGTAAAAGATCGCTATTTATCAAGTTACGTTCTACGATTACCTTTAAATAAATATACCTTGTCTGTTGAAGGACGTTGGAACAAACGCGAGCAACTAGTTGTGAAACATATGCAAATCAAAAATATTGATGGCTTTATTAAAATCATTGGAACCCCAGAATAACAGTCAAAAATCCCTGAGACGAATAAATGTCTCAGGGATTTTTGACGCATAATTGCTGTGATAAGAATTATCTCTACTTTCAAGATAGCTCACGCACTTCTTATAGGTGCAGATTCGAATTCAATGACTTATTTAGAACCTATTTTTTGTTGAAATAACCATTTTGACCTAAATCTTTTTCGTCTTCAATCAAGCCTTTTAATGAACGATCCATCACTGCACGCTTCTTGATCTCGCCCGTCGTCTTTTTAAATTTACGAACACTCGGGTCACTTTCCTTCTTAGTTAGATACGCTGCCGGTTCTTGATCAAACAACAAATAATTTTCCTCGGCCTTCGCCATCGCATCCACAATTTCGGCCGTTGTGACTTGCTCTTTTTCTTCATCCGGTAAGATTGAAGCAGGAATGTATTTCGGTACGAAATAGGAACGCCCAGAATACTCGCGTTTTAAGGACGGGTCTTGTTTTTCCACCTTGGTAGCTTGCGCTTTTGGTGTAGAACGTTTTAAGTCACCAAATAAAGTTTTTTTCCCAGTTGTTGAAACTTCTGGTGCTTGTCGTTGATGGTAATCCGGTAAATTTGACCGATGACGACTTAATTCATCTTTTTGAACGTTATGCGGCCTTGGTTGTTGGGTGGTTGTTTTTTTTGACCGACGTAAGGCGCGTTCATTGACTACCGTAGCGGATTCTCGCTTCACTTCAGGATGTTTAAAATTTGCAAGGTCTAATCCGGAAGCTTCTTCAACTTCAGTCAGAATCCAATCATTCGAATTTGAAAAATTGGTTGGCTTTTCTGATTTAATTTTTACGCCAAGCTCGTCTTCATAAGCTGGAAAGCGAAAATGTTTACGTTTAATTTCTGAATAATCACTCATGATGGCTCATCCTCTGTTCCTATTTTCTCCATCATATCACAAAACAACCAAAAATATCAGCGCCATTTCATGACATTTTGAGCAGCTACTGCAAACTCGCTAAAGTGCCACTCAAAATCAAAGACCCTTTGCCATTGACGGCATATTGACTAAAATAGGTCGCAACTTTTTCATCATCGACCGCTAAGTCACAAAATTTACGGAAATTTTCTTGATCTAAATAAATTGTTTCATTTAACGGATTGACTAACAATAGTTCAAAATACTCGTCATCAAAACGTAGAACCCCGAAAAGATGCTCGCTAAAAGTAAACAAGCAGTCACCATGTTTGAGTAACTCACTTTGGTTACGATAATGCAACCATTTCGAGCATTCTGCAAAACAGTCTTGGTCAATCGCTTGCCAAGGAAAGAATTTCCGATTATCCGGATCTTTTCCGCCAGTTAAACCGGCTTCATCACCGTAATAAACACAAGGAATTCCCGGTAAAAAATTCATGAGACCAAAAGCAGCACTCAAATGTCGTTTATCCCCGTTTAAGAGCGTTAAAATTCGTTCAGTGTCATGCGTACCAATATTGTTTAAGTTGTTATACAAGACATCTTTCGGATAGTTTTCTTGGAGCTGTGTCAATTCAGCGGCAATTTGACGTGGCGTCTTATAGCCTGTTAATAACGCTAGGATTGCATCCCGAAATGGATAATTCATCACACCATGCAAATGCCCTCCTAAAATATATTTGCGTCGTTGATGATAAGAGATTTTATTCGAGGCATCTTCCCAGACTTCACCTAATAAAATTTTATCAGGAAAATGGTCTAGATTCGCTCTGACACCTGCGATGAATTCATCCGGTAATTCATCCGCTACATCTAATCGCCACCCATCGACTGCCAGTTGATTCCACTTCGTCAGTACACCGTGTTGCCCATAAATAAATTGTTGAAACGCTGGATTATGCTTATCAATCTTCGGCAAGTCTTTAATCCCCCACCAAGATTCATATTCATTAGGATAATCGGTAAATTCAAACCAAGGATAATAGATGCTATTGGGATTTTGAAAAGCCCCTTCGTGATCACCGTAACTCCCGTCGTAGTTGAAGTAACGACTATTTTTGCCAACATGGGCAAAGACACCATCTAAAATTAAATGCATGTCATTTTGGTGCAACGCTGTCACTAAATCTTGGAAGTCTTGTTCACTCCCGAGTACCGGATCAATTTCGAGATAATCTTGGGTGTCATAACGATGATTGCTTCGAGCAAGGAAAATCGGATTTAAATACAAGGCATTGACACCTAATTTTTTTAAATATGGTATTTTGTCTTGAATCCCTTTTAAATTCCCACCAAAGAAATCCCACCGCAAAATATCACCCGTTGCATCTTTTAAATACATTGGCTCATCATGTTGTGTTCCATAAATAAAACTATTTGGTTTCGGATGATTCACCAATTGATTGGGGTTACCATTAGCAAAACGATCCGGAAAAATTTGATAAAAATTCGCTTCCCGATACCAAGTTGGTGCAGTTTCAGCTTGTTGATAACACGTTAACTGATAGGCAAAGACTTGCTGCCGCTCAAAAATTTGTCTTCCTGCTTCTCCTGGCGTCGTCGCTGAGTAATAGCTAGTGATCAGATTTTCGGCCTCATCTAAATAAATAATCTCAAAATAGTAATAGTAAATCCCGTGACCTTGGTCTAATTTTAACGTTGTTTGATAGCGATTTTCTTGATTGCGATACATTGGGATGAAGCGGTCATTCAATCCCTCTTTTTGCACCACCAATTGGACCGATTTTACATTTAATCCTTCCACTCGAATTGAAAATGAGCTAGTTTCATCTTGCAGAATGGCACCAAATGGCTGCTTATATTCCGTTGACCAAGGATTAAAATAAATTAAACTCATTCAACCCCTCATTTCTGATGTTTTTTTAATGGACTAACTTGCCAAATATCATCTGCGTAACGACGCACCGTTTCGTCAGAAGAAAAACGGCCAGCATTCGCAATGTTAATCAAACTAACTTTTTGCCACGCCATCTGATCTTGGTATAACTTATTGATTTTTTCTTGTGCAGAACAATAATTATCAAAATCTCTTAACACAAAGTACTCATCATTGTATTTTAGTAAGGAATCAAAAATAACGAACCCTTCTGAATGGATGTTTGGAATCGTTCCGTCAATAAAGGCATGCAATACTCTTTGTAAGACTTGCGAATTTTCGTAAATCCCCCATGATGAGTAGTCTTGTTTCTCGTAGTATTCATAAACTTGCGCTTCAGTCAGACCAAAAATCACAATATTGTCATCACCAACCGCATCACGGATTTCAACATTGGCCCCATCTAAAGTCGCCACCGTTACCGCACCGTTTAACATCAGTTTCATATTACTTGTCCCAGACGCTTCTTTTGAGGCTAATGAAATTTGCTCACTCACATCGGCTGCTGGAATAATACGCTCAGCTAACGTTACGTTGTAGTTTTCTAAAAAGACCACCTTAATTTTCCCACCGATATCAGGATCGTTGTTCACCAGATTGCCCACTTCATTAATTACTTTAATGATTGATTTGGCATAATGATAACTTGGTGCAGCTTTGGCGCCAAAGATAAAGACCCGTGGATGGATATTCGCTTTAGGGTTATCTTTTAATTCAAAATACAATTTAAGAATGTGTAATAAGTTCAACAATTGTCGTTTGTACGCATGCAAGCGTTTGATTTGAACATCAAAAATCGCAGTTGGTGATACTTCAATTCCGGATGTTTCCTGAATATAGTCTGCTAACGCAACTTTGTTAATGTGTTTAGCCTCGGCTAAAGCCGTCAGCACTGGTTCGTCCTCTTGATGATTCATTAAAATTTTCAAGTCATCTGAATTTTTACGCCAAGAAGTCCCAATTGTCTGATCTAGTACTTTGGCCATTGGCTCATTGGCTAGTTGCCCCCAGCGACGTTGGGCGATTCCATTGGTTTTATTATTGAAACGATCGGGATAAATCAAATAAAAATCATGTAACACCACTTGTTTTAATAAATCGGAGTGCAGTTTTGCCACACCGTTAGTACTATGACTACCAATGATTGCTAAATGCGCCATATGGATTTGACCATCTTTAATGATTCTCGTTCTTTCAACCAATTCAGCTGAACAAACTTTTTGTTTTTCCAGCACAAAGCGGCGATCGATTTCTTCAATAATCTGATACATCCGCGGTAAAGTACGGCTCAATAAATCAATTGGCCATTTCTCCAACGCTTCTGCTAAGATTGTATGATTCGTATAACTCATCACTTTCACGGTTGTATCCCAAGCTTGCTCCCACGTTAAATCATGTTCATCAAGTAATAAACGCATCATTTCAGGGACACATAACGCCGGATGGGTATCATTAATATGGATTGCGACATACTCACCTAATTGCGTTAACGGTTTTTTCATTTTTAAGTAATGGCTTAAAATACTCTGAATCCCCGCTGAAACAAAGAAATATTCTTGAACTAAACGAACTAAGCGACCTTTTTCATTTGAATCATCGGGATACAAAACAGCCGTTAAATCTTCTAATTCACGGCGCGATTGAATCGTGCGGTATTTGCCTTCTTCTGAGGTCGGAATTTCCACACTCCATAAACGCAAAGTATTTACCACATCATTTTGATAGCCTACCATTCCAGTATCATATGGCACGGCCCGTAAGATTTTTTGGTTGGCATATTTCGGTTTCAAGGTACCATTCTTATCAGGCTGTAAATAAACATCGCCACCAAAATCAACATTCACACTTTTACTATCTTTACGAATTTCCCAAATATTACCACTTTGCAACCATTCATCTGGCAATTCGATTTGATAGCCGTCAACAAAACGTTGTTTAAATAAACCGTAATCATAACGAATCCCATTACCATTCCCTGGTAAGCCGCAAGAGGCAATCGAATCCATGAAACAAGCGGCTAGACGGCCTAGCCCACCATTTCCTAAGGCCATATCTTTTTCACATTCAGCGATTTCTTCTAAATCTAAGTCCAAGTCAGCTAGACCCTCTTTTATGACATCTAAAATCCCTAAATTCAGTAGATTACTTTTTAACATTTTCCCTGGTAAAAACTCAATGGAAAAATAATAGACTTGTTTTTTATCATAAGCCAAATAATTTTTCCAAGTTTTACGCCAATCTCTTGAGTAGTAAGCTTTGATTACATTTCCTAACACATTAAATAACTCTTGTGGTGCTGCATCTTCAATTTCCATCGCATAATTTTCACGAAGTCGTTGTTTTAGTTCAACTTTAAATTCATCTTTTGTCAGTTTTTCCATTATTTCACACCTACCTGAATCCATTTTATTTATACTAGTTAGCGTAATTGAATGAGCTCATCGTTTTTAAACAATGAGCTTGCGAATAATTCCTGCTTGTTCATCAATCATTCGCAAACTCATTGGCATTCGCGAAAAGGGTGTGACGATTAACTAATAACCACCCCACCCTCTTCAGGCCAAATCAATTCATTATTACTTTGTCAAACTTAAGGTACGATAAAGATCCAAGTAACGTTCAGAAGACGTTTCCCAACTAAAATCAGTTGTCATAGCTTCCGTGATCACTTTGGCCCACGCTTGCGGTGCATCATGATACAATTCAATGGCTTTTTTCAAGGCTTCCATTAATTGATAGCTCGAAAAATCATTAAACCCAAAGCCGGTCCCCGAACCTGTAACTGGATTAAATGGTGTCACGGTATCTTTTAGCCCACCGATTTCATGAACCACTGGAATCGTCCCATAGCGCATAGAAATCATTTGCGATAAGCCACATGGTTCAAAAGCTGATGGCATCAAGAAAATATCGGCTCCTGCATAGATTAATTGCGCCAATTTAACATCAAAATTAATACTAACACCACATTTTTCTGGATACGTTGCGGCAAAATAACGGAACCCATTTTCAAAATCAGCATTGCCTGTTCCCAATAAAACAAATTGAACATCAAATTGCAATAAATTATGCAACTCGGCTAACAATAGATGAAATCCCTTTTGATACGTTAAGCGACTGACAACGGCAATCATCGGGACATCTTCACGAATCGGCAAACCAAAGAGTCGTTGCAGCTCCGCTTTGTTTAGCACTTTGCCACTTAAATCATCACTCGTAAATTGATAAGGTAGTAATGGATCTGTACTTGGATCATTCGTTTCATAATCAATCCCGTTAACAATCCCACTTAACTTATTCTTTTCCATCCCTAAAATAACTTCTAATCCTTTACCAAACTCAGCTGTTTGAATTTCGGCAGCATAAGAAGGGCTGACGGTGTTCACTTGATCCGCATATAAAATACCAGCTTTTAAAAAGTTGACTTGATTATTTAAACGAATCGTACCATCTTCGTAACGTTCCCCACCCATTTGGAAGAAATCCGCCAAGATGCCGGCATCGTATTGCCCTTGAAATTCAATATTATGAATCGTTAAGACGGTCTTAATTTGGTTGTATGCTTGAATCCAACGATATTTTTCTTTTAATAAACAAGGAATAAACGCTGTGTGGTAATCATTGGCATGTAAGATTTCCGGAATAAATTCAATTTTTTCCATTAATTCAATAATTGCCATTTGGAAAAACGCAAACCGTTCGCCATCATCTTCATAGCCATATAAGGCATCACGATTAAAATAATATTCATTATCAATAAAGTAATACGTGACCTCATTTAATACTAAGCGTTTTACACCACAGTATTGTTTGCGCCAACCAACTTCAACGGTAAATGAGAAGAGGTCTTCGCACTGTTCTTTATATTGTTCAGCCATTTTACCAAAAAATGGTAAAACGACACGAACATCAACTTCTTTTTTTACTAAATATTTGGGTAACGCTCCAGCTACATCACCTAAACCACCTGTTTTGAAAAAAGGGGCACATTCAGCGGCTGCAAAAAGTAACTTCATTGTCATTACGCTCCTTTAATCAAATCTTCTTTCACGTGACTCCCTTTTTTGACCACAATCGGATTTTCTTTGGTTCCAATGATTTTCACGCCTGGATCAACGGTCACATTTTTATCCAAAATCGCATACTGAACTTCAGCATTTTCGTGAATTTTGTTGCTAGCCATAATAATGCTATCACTGACTTTAGCATCGTGGGCCACTTTGGTACTTCTAGAAATCAATGAATTCGTAATTTCGCCATTAATGACACAACCTGAAGCAAATTGCGAATTAGAAACCTTTGAAGATTCCGCATAATAGGTTGGCACTTCATTTTTTAATTTGGTATAGATTTTTTGATTTGAATACAGCAACGCACTAAAGTGGTGTTGATCCAACATATCCATATTGGTTTGATAATACGACTGAATATCAAAAATGTTACTTAAATATCCTGTATATTCATAACTTGCACTGTCAAACTCATTAATTTTTGAACGCAAGAACGATTCTAGGTTGGCTGTTGCTCCAGCCTTTTCACCTTTCACCAATTCTTCAATCAAACGATTGGTTTGCACAATATAAATATCGGTACATAAGTTGACTAACTCATCTTGGGCTTTCTTCTCACTAGCCACACTAGCATTTTTGATATGACCATTCTCATCTAGATCCAACAAAATATCACTATGATAAACTTTTTCTTGTGCTACGCGTTTATAAACAACCGTCATTTCATTCCCTTGATGCTGATGAATTTTTTGAACAGCACGTAAATCAATGTTGCACAACATCTTACTCCCCATAAAGACGGTATATTCGGATTTTGATTTTTTTAAAAAATCAACAATTGCGCTATAATAATGTTTTTTCTCCGCTTTTTGCTGAATGAAATCTTGATAAACATAGGTGAAATAGCGATTTTGGACGCCATCTAAGCCCCAGTCTTTTCCGCCACCTAGATGGTCAAAAACAGATTGCGTTTCACCTTCATTAAACACCATAAACAATTGGTGGATATTCGCATTGGCAATGCTTGATAAGTTAAAATCAAGCAAGCGATATTTACAATCAAATGGTAACGCCGCTAATGGGCGTTCATTTGTTAGTGGTAATAATTCATCATAGCGATGCAAATTCCCTAAAATTGCACACATTTTATTAGTTCTCATCAACAGACACTCCAATCACTTCAGAATAACCGACAACAGCAATTTCATCGCTACCATCTAGGACGGCATTATCGCCAATAATCGCATTTTCACCAACAATTGCACGATGAATGGTGACGTTTTTACCAATGGTGGCACCCGACATAATCACACTGTCAGTAATTTTTGAGCCTTCTTTGACTTGGACATCATCAGATAAGATACTATGTTCGACATTCCCAGCAACGTAACAACCATCCACAATTAACGAATCTTTAACCGCTCCGGTTTCGGTAATAAAGTGTGGTGGTGAAACAGTATTTTTGGAATACACCCGCCAATTTTTATCACGAATTCCTAATTCCATCGTTGGTTCAATAAATTCCATACTTGCTTCCCATAACGAGTCAATCGTACCAACATCTTTCCAATAGCCATCAAAACGATAGGCTACCACATTTTCACCACTGCTTAGATACGATGGGATGACGTGTTTTCCAAAGTCAACCATTTCGGCATCTTTGGCGTAGTTATTCGTTAAGACATCACGTAAACGACCCCAGTTGAAAATATAAATTCCCATTGATGCTAAATTATTTTTCGGTTCGGCTGGTTTCTCTTCAAATTCAATGATGCGATCATTTTCATCGGTATTCATAATTCCAAAACGTGAAGCTTCTTTCATTGGTACTTCAATTACCGCAACCGATAATGAAGCATTTTTTTCTTTGTGTTCTTCGAGCATGGACTCATAATCCATTTTATAAATATGATCACCCGATAAGATTAGAACATATTGCGGATCCATTTGGTCAATATAGGCAATATTTTGATAGATGGCATGCGCGGTTCCTTCAAACCATTTACTACCTTCTGAACTTGAATACGGTTGTAAAATTGAAACATCCGCATTAATCCCATCTAGTCCCCAACTGGACCCATTGCCAATATGGCTATTTAAGACTAAAGGTTGGTATTGTGTCACTACACCTACATTTTTTACCCCTGAATTCGCACAATTACTTAAGGCAAAATCAATGATTCGGTAACGGCCTCCAAATGGTACCGCTGGTTTTGCAATGTTTTTGGTTAGCTTTCCAAGTCGCGTTCCCTGCCCTCCAGCAAGAATCATAGCTAGCATCTCTGTTTTCATTTATTCGGTGAAATATCACCTATCCTCCTCTCGATCTTATCCTTTAGTTTTTTTGACACGGGTATTGATTTTTTTTGGTCGAATCACTAAAGCGCCTAACGCTGGAACCACTGTTTTAATTTGATATGGGAATTGTTTCACTTGCTGCTCAAATGTTTCCGCTTCAGCATTGTGTTTTTCCCACGTACCGCCAAATTCAGCCATCTCGGTATTAATGACTTCTTCATAGGTCCCCTTATAAGGAACACCAATTGTAAAATCAACCCGCTCAACTGGCGTCATATTTAAAATCACAATTAGGAAATCTTTCTTGGTTTTTCCGTAACGAATAAAACTCAAAATAGTGTCGTTTAAATTATCCGCATCGATAATTTCAATCGTGTCATATGAACCCTCTAGTTCCCATAAAGCTTTTTCTTCTTTATAGAACTGATTTAACGTTTTTGTAAAATGCTGCATTTTATGATTCAATGGATCTTCTAAATCGACCCATTCTAAATCTTCATAATACTTCCACTCTAAAAATTGTCCCCATTCACTTCCCATAAAGAGCAATTTTTTCCCTGGATGCATCATCATGTACGTGTACAGATTGCGTAGTTGGGCAAATTGTTTGTAACGATCGCCCCACATTTTATGCATTAAGCTTCGTTTTCCATGGACAACTTCATCATGAGAAAATGGTAAGATATAATTTTCATTCATCATGTACATAAACGAAAAGGTGAGTAGGTTAAAGTTATCTTTGCGATAAACTGGATCCATCTCATAAAAGCGTAGAACATCATTCATCCAACCCATGTTCCACTTATAATCAAATCCTAAAGCCCCGGTTTCAATCATGCCGGTAATTTTCGTATTTGAAGAGCTTTCTTCTGCAATCATTAAGACTTCTGGATGGGCTAGTTTAATTACTGCATTGAGCTTTTGTAAGAAGTAATAACCTTCATAATTACGATTGCCGCCTTCATGATTTGGTTGCCATGGGCCATCATCATAATCCAAATACAGCATGCTAGAGACCGCATCCACCCGAATACCATCAAGGTGATAGGTTTCAATCCAATAAAGAGCACTTGAAATCAAGAAACTTTGCACTTGTGGTTTCCCTAAATCAAAGTTCATCGAACCCCAACGACGATTATGCGCCCGATCAGGATCTTGATATTCAAAGGTTGGTGTCCCATCATAATAAGGCAACGTATCACCATTCACACAAAAATGCCCCGGAACCCAATCGACTAAAACCCCAATATTATTCAAATGGCAGGTTTCAACAAAATCCCGAAATTCTTCCGGTGTCCCATAAAACGAGCTTAGTGCGTAATAACCGATTAATTGATAGCCCCACGATTGATCTAGCGGATGTTCCATTAACGGCATAAATTCTATGTGCGTATAGCCTAACTCTTTAACATAAGGAATTAACTCCTCTTTTAAGTCCGCAAAGCTATAAGGAGTGCCATCTTCATGATGTTTCCATGATGAAGCATGCATTTCATAAACATTTAATGGTCGTTGGAATGATTTGGTCCGTTTACTACGACCACGCCATAAGCCATCCTTCCATTTTTTCTCAGAAAAATTATAAATTATCCCGGCATTTCCTGGGCGTTTCTCGAAATAAATCGCAAAAGGATCAATTTTATATGTATCAACGCCATGTTGATTGCGGACTTTGAATTTATATTTCTGACCTTCTTGGGCAAGTAAACTTGTCACTTCCCAAACCCCAGATGTATCTCTTTTAGTCATCGGAAGTGATTCATCCCAATCATTGAAATCACCAACCAACCAAACGTTCTGAGCGTTAGGTGCCCAAACCCGAAAAACATACCCTGATTGATCCTCTAATTGATGGACCCCTAAAAAATGTTGGCAATAAAAATTCTCCCCAGTTAAGAACGTTTTCTCTGCTTGAATTTCAGCCTGATTTGTTACTAATTCGCTCAAAAAATAACCTCCCGACATCCTCGAATAACTTTCTCAAAATATGCATTAATTACTTTTTTCACAGCTTGCTACAAACTGTTTTTTTCTTTAAAAATATTTTATTTTGATTATAAAAGAAACCTTCTTCAAAAACGTTTGCAATTTTCGCAAAACAAATAATTTACAAAAACAATTTACAAATTCAATCTAAAAAAAGCAAAAAAACAATCTTTTTACGAACGTTTATAAAATGAAAGAAAAACTGTAAACATAAAAAAACTCTTGCTTTTTTTTCATTTTCAA
>JBKEDL010000044.1:0-47666 GCA_047975385.1 Enterococcus sp.
TAAAGTCATGGGTACTTTGCCTTTTTCTCTTAACTCAGGGTTAAAACGATACAATGACCAATAGCCTGAAGACACCGCATCTTTGGCTTCTTTTAGACTCTCTTTCATGCCACCAAACAAGCCATGGGTAATACAAGGTGTGTAGGCAATAATGATTGAAGGTCCCGGGAAGCGTTCCGCTTCGTCAAAAGCTTTGATCGTCTGCATCTGATTGGCACCCGAGGCAATTTGGGCAACATACACATTGCCATAAGTCATCGCCATCATCCCTAAGTCTTTTTTCGACACATACTTCCCACTAGCCACAAATTTGGCAATCGCAGAAGCCGGGGTCGCTTTCGACATTTGGCCCCCAGTATTTGAATAAACCTCATTATCCATGACTAAGATGTTGACATCTGCACCAGTGGCTAAGACGTGATCAATCCCTCCAAAACCAATATCATACGCCCAACCGTCGCCACCAATCATCCATTGACTCGGTTTAACAAATAAATCTTTCTGAGTATAAATTTCAACTAGTTCAGAGACTTGGTTCATTTCAGCTTCAATGGCGGCCGTTAATTTCTGCGCGCGTTGACGAGATCCTTCCCCATCCATTAAGTGAATCGTCCAATCCTTGATTAACGCTTGCAATTCAGGGGAGACTTTTTCTGATAATGCGTTCAGCTCTTTTGCTAAACGTTCACGACGGGTTTGTGACGCCAGTAGCATCCCATAACCATACTCGGCATTGTCTTCAAGTAACGAATTCGACCAAGCAGGTCCTTGACCATCATCATTGGTTGTATACGGTGAGACTGGTGCGGCACTGCCCCAAATAGATGAACAGCCCGTGGCATTAGCAATCATCATCCGATCGCCAAACATCTGCGTTAAGAGTTTCACGTAAGGTGTTTCACCACAGCCTGAACAGGCACCCGAAAACTCCAGTAATGGTTTATTAAATTGGGTCCCCATGACAGTGCCTGCTTTAGCAGGATTTTCCTTTTGTTTTAAAGTCATCGCAAAGGCCCAATTGATCGCTTGGTCCTTTTGTTCTTCGTAAGGTTTCATGACCAAAGCTTTCCCTTTTGCTGGACAAGCTTCCACACAAAGCCCACAACCGGTAAAATCTTCAACCGACACTTGAATGCGATAGTTTAAGCCATCTTTGCCCCGCATTTCTCTAACAATATAACCTTCCGGAGCTTCTTGCAATTCCTCATCGTCGGCTAAGAACGGACGAATCGCCGCATGCGGACAGACAAAGGCACATTCATTACACATCGTACAACGATCACTCAGCCACTCCGGTACTTCTAAAGCAATGCCACGTTTTTCAACGGCCGCAGTTCCTAGCGGCATACTCCCGGTCGTCATTTCGTTGTCAACAAACGCCGAAACCGCTAGCGAATTGCCTTCTTGCGCATTGATTGGTTCCACGATTTCTTTCACATAACGTGATTGATGTAGTGATGTAGGCCGGGTTACTTCAATCGTTTTCCACGCTTCAGGAATAACGACTCGGTGCAATAACTCCACTGTACGGTCAATTGCTTGGACATTCTTTTCGACAATCGCCATCGATTTGTGACCATAACTTTTTAGAGCTTCTTCTTTTAAGATGGGTAAGACATCGGCAAACGGCATAATCTCAGCTAATTTGAAGAAGGCCGTCTCCATCGCGGTATTAATGCGCCGCCCTAAGCCAACTTCCATCGCTAATTGCATCGCATTAATCGTGTAAAACTGGATATCATTTTCAGCTAAGTAACGCTTGAGTTTCTTTGGTAAACTTTGTTCTAGCTGGGCATCATTCCAAGTTGTATTTAAAAGAAACGTTCCACCCGGTTTGAGCCCTTTAACTAAATCATAACTGTGTAAATACGCGGGTGTATGACACGCGACAAAATCAGCATGTTCAATCAAGTAGGTTGAACGAATCGGTGTATCACCAAAACGTAAATGCGAAACGGTTAAGCCACCCGATTTTTTTGAGTCATAATAAAAATAACCTTGGGCATATTTGTCAGTGTGGTCGCCAATGATTTTAATCGCCGACTTATTGGCCCCAACCGTTCCATCTGAACCAAAGCCCCAGAATTTCGCTTGGAAAGTTTGCGGATTTGTTAAATCCAAACTCGCTCCTGCATCAAGTGAAAGATGCGTCACATCATCGTTAATTCCAATGGTAAAGCGTTTTTTAATCGCTTGACGCTCTTTTTTCAATTCATCATAAATGGCAACAATTTGGTTGGGTAAAACATCTTTGGACCCAAGTCCGTAACGTCCACCAATGACAATTGGGCGCTGCTCGGCTTCAAATAGCGCACTTTGAACATCTAATAATAATGGCTCACCGCCCGCACCGGGTTCTTTGCTCCGATCTAAAACCGCAATTGCTTGAACGGTTGCCGGCAAGTTGGCTAATAAATTCGCCACCGGAAAAGGACGATACAAATGGATATTGATAAAGCCGACCTGACGACCGGTTTGATTTAAATAATCCACAGTCTGTTCAATAGCTTGTCCGGCTGAGCCCATTGAGATAATGACCTCGGTCGCCTCTGGATCACCGTAATACGTCGTTAAATCATAGTTCGTTCCACGCAACCGATTAATTTCGCCCATATATTTTTGGACAATGCCTGGTAATTCATCATAATAGCGATTAATCGTTTCACGTTGCTGAAAATGAATATCCGGATTTTGGTTCGTTCCACTCACGGTTGGATGATCGGGATTCATTGCGCTTTTTTGAAAGGCTTGCAGTTGTTCTTGATTCACTAATGGCGCTAATTCGTCGTAGTCCAAGACCTCGATTTTTTGAATCTCATGACTGGTCCGAAAGCCATCAAAAAAATTCAAAAAGGGAACGCGCGCTTCAATCGCGGCTAAATGAGCCACCGGCGCCAAGTCCATCACTTCTTGGACACTACTTTCGGCCAACATTGCAAACCCAGTTTGGCGTGCGGCCATCACATCGGTATGATCACCGAAAATATTTAACGCATTCGTCGTAACCGCGCGACTGGCTACATGGAAAACACCGGGCAATAATTCCCCGGCAATTTTATACATATTAGGAATCATTAATAACAAACCTTGCGAAGCCGTGTAAGTGGTCGTAAGCGCACCAGTCTTTAACGACCCGTGAACCACTCCGGCAGCCCCAGCTTCAGATTGCATCTCAACAACCTTAACTGGTTGATTAAAGAGATTCTTTTTCCCCGCGACTGACCATTGATCGACAAGTTCTGCCATGGTTGAGCTCGGTGTAATTGGATAAATTGCCGCTAATTCGGTAAAGGCATAGGAAATATACGCGGCCGCTGTATTTCCGTCCATTGTTTTCATTTGTCGCATGTTATACATCATCCTTTTTGCGATTTGTTCCATCCTTAATTAGTATAACGGAAAATGTAAGATTTCTAAATAGATTCAAGGAATCTTTCAAGAACCTTTAATTTCAATCTTAAATATCACGACAGCATGCAATTTTTTGGCTTTTGGCTTTCATTTTAGTACACTAAATTCAGGAGGTGAATAACATGGACATTTCAATCATTGACACTAGCAAAGTCGATCAACACACCGGAATCATTGTCGGTGACATCGCCAACCAACCAGCCGTCATCGAGTATCTGAACCTCGCGTGTCCGTATTGTCGGCAATGGTTCAATGACTCAAAAGAGACTTTGGCCCAAGCACTAAAAGAAAAACAAGCGTATCGGGTCATCAAACTGTTTAACAAGGAAAAAGAAAGTCTAAAGCGCGGTAACATCATGCACCAATATATCGCTAAATTTGGCGGCAAACAAGCTCTGGCTGATATTCAAGCGATTCTTGATAGCCAAGAAGAGTGGAAGAACTTGCCGTTGGATGAAGTTGAGATTTTTGCTCGCCAAGTTCTGCATTTAACCAAACAAGTTGATACCGGAACAGCCGACAAAATTATCACCGAAGCGACAGCTGCCGTGATCCAATTTGTCCCAACAGTGATTATTAACGAGCACATCTTTGATGAATCCGTCACTCAAACCAAACTCAAAAACTATTTAACCAAGTAAACATAACAAACTGCCACCAAGTAAGAGCGGACTCTGATTGGTGACAGCTTGTTTATTTGGTTTCTTTTAATTTATCGGCAAACTCATTAATCTTACGAATACGATGATTAATCCCTGATTTAGAAATTGCTCCTGAAGGAATCATCTCGCCTAGTTCTTTTAGACTAACTTCTGGATGCTCCAAACGTAGCTCGGCAATTTCTTGTAATTTACTAGGTAAAGCCGCTAACCCTACCCTTTGTTCAATCAATTGAATATTTTCAATTTGTTTAGAAGCCGCATCAATCGTTTTGTTCATATTGGCGGTTTCACAATTGACTAAGCGATTCACCGAATTACGCATATCACGTACAATGCGGACGTCTTCAAACTTCAACATCGAATTGGTTGCGCCAATTAAAGTTAAAAAGTCAGCAATTTTCTCGGCGCCTTTCAAATAAGCAATGTAACCGTTACGACGTTCTAAAGCCCGGGCATTTAAGTCATAGTAATTTAACATATCACAGATATCCTGATTATGCTCTTCATAAATCGAGTAAATCTCCAAATGATAACGACTTGTCTCTGGGTTATTAATCGAACCGGTTGCCATAAAGGCCCCGCGCAAATAGGAACGCATTTTTTGGGCATTTCCCAGAATATCATCTGAAGCGTGCGTGTTAAACATCAAGCCATCCATAATGCCTAATTCGACCAACACCTGTTTCGTATCTTGTTTCAAGCGGACGATATACACATTATTCTTTTTTAATTTCATTTTGCGGCGAACCAACAATTCACTCCGCACATCAAAATGATCTTTTAAAAGAGAATAGAGCCGTCTGGCAATGGCAGCATTTTCCGTTTGGACATTTAAGATCATTTGTTGATTGGTTAGACTTAATGACCCATTCATTCGAATAAGCGCGGCTAATTCCGCCTTGGCATGTTCGCGATGAACCTCCAAACTGGTCAATTCTTTTTTTACATCGGCAGCAAACGACATCCACTCTCCTCCTTTCTATTTTTTCACTCGGCGACTATACACAATCCGTAACAATTCATCCACGACTTTGTCCCCATCATGAAAGACCCCGCCATCACGCAATTTTAAAAAGTCCGTCGAAACAACCCGACACCCTTCACCACGTAAACCATTAAAATCATGGACCACTTGGACCAAGTATTCATCATAAACTTCAGGATCCATATAGCCGGCTGGGACTTTTTCGGTATTCACTAAGACGGTATCAATAAAGTTGGTCGCTAAGTGTTGATGCAAGACTTTGACGTGCGCGGCATCGGTAAAGTGTTCCGTTTCCCCTTTTTGCGTCATAATGTTACAAATATAGACTTTTTCAGCCTGTGTTTCAATTACCGCTTGACCAATCTCGCTAATCATTAAATTCGGTAAAATACTCGTAAATAAACTCCCCGGCCCAAAAACAATCATATCGGCATTCATAATCGAATCCACAACATTGGGAGCCGCTTGGGGTTCCCCTTCGCCGGTTTGATTGCGAACAAAGACGTGATCAATCGTTTTGCGATCTTTGGCAATTTTGGATTCCCCCACCGCAGTCGAACCGTCCTTAAAAACCGCATGCAAGACTAAGGGCCGCTCACTAGAAGGGTAAACATGCCCATCAACTTTCATCATTTCCGTTAAAATTTGAATGGCAGTATACGCACTATCTTGCATTTCTGCAATCGCGGCAATCACTAGATTCCCCAAAGCATGGTTTCCCAAAAAATGGGCCTCTTTTTTAAACCGGTATTGGAAGATATCATGATACAACGGCGGCAGGTTGGACAAAGCCGCCAACACATTGCGTAGATCGCCCGGCGGTGTCATTTCAATCGACTCCCGAATCTCACCACTACTGCCGCCATCATCCGCAACTGTCACTACGGCCGTGATAGCGACACCTTGGTTACGTAAACTTTTTAAAATGACCGGTAAGCCGGTGCCACCACCAACCACCACAATTTTGGGACTACGTGAATTCGTTTTTCTAATCATGAACGATTCACCGTCTCTTTGCGTTTGTCTTTGTCTCGATGTGTGGTGTTCACTTTGTACTCTTGAGCCAAGGCTTCGCCCACGCGTTTGGTCAACGCCACCGAACGATGTTGACCACCAGTACAGCCAATCGCCACTGTTAAACTACTTTTGCCTTCATTCACGTAGCCGGGCATGATGGTTTGCAACAAGTCGATGAATTTAGCATAAAACTCATTGGTTTCAGCAAACGACATCACGTAGTCATAAACGGGTACATCTAGACCAGTCAACGGGCGTAACTCAGCAATATAATGCGGGTTGGGTAAAAAACGGACATCCATTACGATATCAGCATCAATTGGTAACCCATATTTAAATCCAAACGACACCATCTCAATGCGAAACCCATGTTCTTCGCTTGTTTTAAACTCTAAGTTAATCTTTTCACGTAATTGACGCGGTGTTAGTTTCGTCGTATCAATCATCAACGTTGCTTGATGACGCATCTCACTTAAAATCGCGCGCTCCTTGCGAATCCCCTCAGTTACCAATCCATCCATCGCTAACGGATGCGCACGCCGGGTTTCTTTGTAGCGTGAAACTAATTCTTCATCTGAGGCTTCCAAGAAGAGAATTTTGGTTTCAATAAAATTCGTATTGGAAATATCAATTAACATACTTTGGATTTCTTCAAAGAATGAACGTGAACGCAAATCAACAACTAAAGCGACTTTGTTCACCTTACCCGTTTCACGAATCAGCTCCCAAAATTTCGGAATCAAACTCGGAGGCATATTATCAATACAGAAATACCCCATATCTTCAAAGCTTTGAATCGCAACGGTCTTGCCCGCTCCGCTCATTCCGGTGATAATTACTAAGTGTAAATTTTCTTGCATTCAGATTCACTCCTTCATCTTATCGTCTCAACTCAAGGATTATAACATTCCGGGCGTATCTTTGGCAACCTTTTCACAAAAAACTAAAAAAACTCAATCTCTCTCTGAAGAGAAATTGAGCGTTTGATTGCAACTAACGACTAGCCAAAGCTTTAGCAATCGTTTGATCCACCAAAATCGATTGCGGATCTAAGACGGGATAAGGATTTTCGTGTTGGGTTGAGGCAACTTCTTCAATCAATGATAATTCGGTACAACCCAAAACAATTTTTTCACACTGATGGGTTTCCACAACTTCTTGTAAAATCGCAAAATAAAGCTCGGTGTTTAAAAAATCACGTTCTTTAATCTCATGATAAATCAAGTGATTGATCTTAGCTTGTAAGGCTTGATCGGGAATCATTACCGAAAAACCCGCCGCTTGTAATTCACGTTCGTAGACCCCCGCCTTCACGCTACCTTCAGTGCCTAAAAAGGCCACTTTGCCCGTTACTTTTTGGCGAATCAGTTCTTTGGCCGCTTCTCGTGGCATGTGTAAAATCTCACTGTCAGAAGCGGCTTGCAATTCATCATAAAAATAATGTGCGGTATTACATGTTAACACAATGAAATTTGGCTTAAGATAATTTTGTTTCTCAATATCAGCCAATAAAAAGGGCATTGGATTTTCTGCGTGATGATCTAAAATATACGCCGTCCGGTCAGGAACCGTTGCGTGATTAAATAACACATAGTTCAAATACTCTTGATCTTTATGTGCTTTTGTCCGTTGGTTTAACAAACGGACGAAACTCTCGGTCGCTTTGGTACCCATGCCACCTAAAATACTAAAAAAGTTTTCCACAACCTACCCTTCTTTCACATTGAAATAGGTTTTGAAACGTTTCACATAGTTGTGGAACATGTATTTCATTAACAAGGTTCGCTTCATTGAGCTATCTTTTTTGTAAAAGACCGTCGTTCCCATCCGATTCTCGTTAATCAGTTTCTTCGCATAGTCTTTACCGGCATTATCTTTGGCGTACTTCAAGAAGATTTTCTTTGGTACCCCTAACCAAACTTGGGCATCTTCAGGATTGTTACGTCCATATTCAGTTTCACGGAAAACTGAGCGGAAAACCAAATCCTCCGTCGCGTATTTCGCTAAATTAAACCCATTCAACGTCACAAAGAAGCTACTCCGCCCTTGACGTAAGTTGATTTCAAATAATTTATACTCGCCATCACGAGCATCGTATTTCATATCAAAGTTGGCAAAACCAACATAATCGATTTTTTGTAAAAATTCTTTAATGGTTCGATAAATCTTTTCGTTATAATCAGGGACAATCACGACATAATTCCCCACCGCAGCTGGCGTTGGATCTTCTAACAACGGATGACCTAAAAACATCATCCGTACGTTATGATTATGATCGACATACGCATTTAAAACCCGCATATTACTATCATCACCAGGAATAAAGTCTTGCGCAATCATTTCACTAGTGTAGCCGGCTTGATATAAACGTTCTAAAATCAGATTGAACTCCGCAAAGTTGTCAATGATGAAGGCTTTCTTACGCCCTTCAAAACTCACAGATAACCACTCGACACTATTCGCTGGTTTTAAAGCGACTGGGAAATCAAAAGGTAACGCTTGATTTAATTGTCCATCAACCACCATGTCTTTTGTAATAATCATCGTTTTCGGATACGGTAAATTGTATTCTTCACAGACTTCATAAAAGCTGACTTTATTAATCAAACGTTTAAACAAGTCATAATCATTGGCCGCAAAGGCATAAAAAGGCGCCAATTCATCTTTATGTTGGGAAAGTAACTCTGCATACCCATCACCACAAGCAATTACTAAATTAATAATCTTTTTGTCATTGTATTTATTCTGGGCGAGGTTTAACATTTCTTCAATAAAAACTGGATCTTGGTCAAAACCAGGAATCACATTGACATCGACAATTTTACTATACCGCGTCGGTGCTAATTGATCAGATGCATACGCAACGGATTTCACACCGTATTCTTCATAGAACGCACGGGCCATTCCATAGACATTCATATCACTACCAAGTAAAATTGGTACAAAATTTAATTCATTGCTCATTCTTCAACACACTCGTTTCTTTAAACTTAATTCGTTTATCTACAATTACAATCTAAAATTGAAAATTCTCAATGGGAATATCATACCATAAAGAAAAAAAGCAATCAAAGTTTTCCCTTTGACTGCTCTTTCCTTTTTTTGAACGGATAAATCTTATAGGGTGTATTTGATAGACCAATTGGCTATTAATTAACACCTTGTAGCGATTCTAACTGAACCAATTCAGGTTTTCAAGAAAAAAAGCCGCTTCGACGCTACCTTAAGAATAATTTAATTGTTTGATAACACTTTGGCCAAATAGTGACCCGTAAAACTCTCAGCGACTTGCGCAACTTCTTCTGGTGTCCCAGTTGCGACAATCGTTCCCCCACCATCGCCACCTTCTGGCCCTAAGTCAATCACATGATCAGCCGATTTAATCACATCTAAATTATGTTCAATCACTAAGACGGTGTTGCCAGCGGCCACTAATCGTTCTAAGACGACTAAAAGGCGCGCAATATCCGCTGAATGAAGCCCGGTTGTCGGTTCATCTAAAATATAAAAACTCTTACCGTTGGAGTTTTTATGTAATTCACTAGCTAATTTCATCCGTTGTGCTTCTCCACCAGACAAGGTCGTCGCGGGCTGACCTAACGTGACGTACCCTAGACCAACGTCCACAATGGTTTGCATTTTACGGTGAATCTTAGGGATCGATTGGAAAAAGTCGACCGCTTCCTCCACAGTCATTTCCAAAATCTCAGCAATACTTTTCCCTTTATAGTGGACCTCAAGCGTTTCTGAGTTGTAGCGTTTCCCATGACACACTTCACAAGGAACATAGACATCTGGTAAGAAATGCATTTCAATTTTAATAATCCCATCACCCTTACACGCTTCACAACGGCCACCTTTGACATTGAAACTGAAGCGGCCTTTTTTATAGCCACGGACTTTGGCCTCATTGGTTTGAGCGAATAAATCACGGATATCATCAAAGACACTCGTATACGTTGCCGGATTACTTCTTGGCGTGCGCCCAATTGGACTTTGATCGATATCAATCAGTTTTTCAATTTTTTCATAACCAGTAATTTTTTTAAATTTCCCTGGCTTTTGCGAGTTACGATTAATTTTTTGCGCCAACGCTTTTTTCAAAATCGTATTGACCAAGGTTGATTTCCCCGAACCGGAAACACCGGTTACTGCGACAAACTTCCCTAGAGGAAACGTCGCGGAGAGATTTTTCAAGTTATTTTCACTGGCACCCGTAACTTTGATGACGGGCCCATTTTCTGTCCGCCGTTTTGTCGGAATCGGAATAACTTTTTTTCCTGATAAATATTGGCCCGTTAAAGAAGCTTCATTCTTAATGACTTCACTTGGCGTGCCGGCAGCCACAATCTGGCCACCCAAAGCCCCCGCCCCTGGACCAACATCAATTAAATAATCGGCTGCACGCATCGTGTCTTCATCGTGTTCAACGACAATTAAGGTATTACCTAAATCACGCATCTTACGTAGGGAGTTTAACAGGCGATCATTGTCTCTTTGATGCAGCCCAATTGATGGTTCATCCAAAATATACAAGACGCCAGATAAGTTGGATCCGATTTGGGTCGCCAACCGAATCCGTTGCGCCTCACCACCAGAAAGCGTGCCCGATGCTCGACTCAAAGTTAAATAATTTAAGCCCACATTTTGTAAGAAGCTTAACCGATCACGAACTTCTTTTAAAATCGGTTTGGCAATCAGTTGCTCTTGTTCTGATAGTGTGAGCTGTTCAAAGAAACGCAAACTCTGGTGGATGGCTAATTCACTCACTTCACCGATACTTGTTTGATTAATCTTCACGCTTAACGCTTGCTCGTTTAAGCGATACCCCTGACACGTTTGACACGTGAGTTCCGTCATATAAAGCCGCATTTGTTCGCGCGTAAAATCACTATTGGTTTCATGGTACCGGCGTTTGATGTTCGTTAAGACACCTTCAAAAGGAACCTCGACATCACGGACACCGCCAAAGTCGTTTTCATAATGAAAATGAAAGAGCTCGCCATTAGAACCATTTAAGACTAGCTCTTGATGCTCTTGAGGCAAGTCTTCAAACGGGGTTTGCAGATCAATCCCAAAGCTATCACACGCTTGGGCTAGCATCTGCGGATAATACTGCGAACTAATCGGATTCCATGGTAAAATCGCTCCTTCTTGCAATGTTTTACTTTGATCAGGAACTACTAAATCTAGATCGACTTCCAATTTCATGCCGAGACCATCACAGTCAGCACACGCTCCAAACGGCGCATTAAAAGAAAACAAACGCGGTTCCAACTCACCCACCGTAAAGCCACAATACGGACAAGAATAGTGTTCACTAAAGAGTAATTCTTCTTGCCCAATCACATCGACTAGCGCGTAACCTTCAGCTAAACGCAAAGCTGCTTCAAATGAATCAAACAACCGCGAGCGAATACCGTCTTTGACCACAATGCGGTCAATCACGATACTAATTTCATGTTTTTTATTTTTACTTAATTCCGGGACTTCACTAATATCGTAAATCTCGCCATCCACCCGTACGCGTACATAGCCCTCACGTTGAATCAGTTCAAATACTTTTTTGTGTTGCCCTTTTTTACTGTGGACAACGGGAGCTAAGATTTGGATTTTGCTGCGTTCGGGTAATTCTAAGACGCGATCGACCATTTGTTCCACTGATTGACTCGTAATTTCAACGTGATCATTCGGACAAATCGGATGACCCACCCGCGCAAATAACAATCGTAAATAATCATTAATTTCCGTCACTGTACCTACGGTTGAACGCGGATTTTTGCTCGTGGTTTTTTGGTCAATCGAAATCGCTGGCGATAACCCATCGATACTATCAACATCTGGTTTATCCATTTGACCTAAAAATTGGCGGGCATACGCCGACAGACTTTCGACATAACGCCGTTGCCCTTCTGCATAAAGCGTATCAAACGCTAACGAACTCTTCCCCGAACCTGAAAGACCTGTGACGACGACTAGCTGATCACGCGGAATCGTTACATCAATATTTTTTAAATTATGGGCTCGTGCCCCACGAATGACAATTTTATCATTTGCCATTTCATCGCCTCCTAAGTACTAGCCTTTAATTCCAAAACCGTATCCCGTAAAGTCGCCGCCGTTTCAAAATCTAAGGCTTTAGCGGCTTCACGCATCTCATTTTCCAGTTTGGTGATTAATAACGCCTTTTCTTCTTTTGATAATTCATCATAGTTCAACGCCGCAAAGGTTGTCGTTTCCCCCGTTGCTTCTTTGGTAATGCTAATTTTCTCACGAATTTCTTTGATAATCGTTTGAGGTACAATCTGATGTTCCTCATTATACGCTTCTTGAATCATTCGGCGCCGACTCGTTTCATCAATCGCTTTTTGCATGGATTCGGTCACCTTATCAGCGTACATGATGACTTTCCCCTCAGCGTTACGAGCCGCTCGCCCGATTGTTTGAACTAATGAGCGTTCACTACGCAAGAACCCTTCTTTATCGGCATCTAAAATGGCCACTAGCGACACTTCTGGCACATCGAGACCTTCGCGCAATAAATTAATCCCAACTAAAACATCCACTTCTCCTAAACGTAAATCGCGAATGATTTCCGTTCGTTCCAGCGTTTTGATATCGCTATGCAAGTAGGTGACTTTAATCCCAAGTTCTTTCAAATAATCCGTTAAATCTTCGGACATTTTTTTGGTCAAGGTCGTTACAAAGACGCGTTGCTTTTTGGCAACCCGTTCATTAATCTCACCCACTAGATCATCGATTTGCCCCATAATCGGTCGCACCTCGATTAACGGATCTAACAAGCCAGTTGGACGAATAATTTGTTGAACCACTCGGTCGGTTTGTTCGGCTTCGTAAGGCCCTGGCGTCGCTGACACATAAATAATTTGCTTCACGTGTTCTTCAAACTCTGCTAGGCGTAACGGTCGGTTATCTAAAGCCGAGGGCAAACGAAAGCCGTAATCAACCAGCATCTGTTTACGGGCTTTGTCTCCATTATACATCCCACGAATCTGTGGCATCGTCACATGTGACTCATCGATCACTAGTAAAAAATCTTCCGAAAAAAAATCGAGTAAGGTATACGGTGCTTCACCAGGTGGCCGGCCGTCCATATGACGTGAGTAGTTCTCAATCCCTGATGTATAGCCCATTTCACGCAACATCTCAATATCATAATTGGTCCGTTGCTCTAAACGTTGCGCTTCTAATAACTGCTCATTGGCGCGTAAAATCGCTAAACGCTCCGTTAATTCCGCTTGAATTGAGGCAATCGCTTCTTCTAAATGATCGCCGTCGGTTACGAAGTGCGTCGCTGGAAAAATCGAAACATGCTCCGTATCAGCAAAAACTTCGCCCGTTAAGGGATCGACTTCACGGATGCGGTCAATTTCATCACCGAAAAACTCAACTCGTAGTGCCCGTTCGTCTCGTGAAGCGGGGAAAATTTCCACGACGTCACCACGTACCCGAAAACGTCCCCGTTGAAAGTCAATATCGTTACGTTCAAACTGAATATCAATCAAACTCCGCAACAAGTGATCGCGCGAAATCTCCATGCCCACGCGCAGCGACACGACTTGTTTTTGGTATTCTAGCGGGGAGCCCAACCCAAAAATACACGACACCGATGCGACAACAATCACATCATTGCGCTCTAGCAGTGAACTCGTTGCCGAATGGCGCAATTTGTCAATTTCATCATTAACACTCGAATCTTTTTCAATATACGTATCACTCGAAGGCACATAGGCTTCTGGTTGATAATAATCATAGTAACTGACAAAATATTCAACAGCATTGTTAGGAAAAAATTCTTTAAACTCACCATATAATTGGCCGGCGAGCGTCTTATTATGGGCAATGATTAAGGTTGGCTTATTCGTTTCTTTAATCACATTTGAAATCGTATAGGTTTTCCCGGTTCCGGTTGCTCCTAATAAAATTTGAGCCTTTTGCCCTTGGTTTATCCCTTGTACTAATAACTTGATAGCCTCTGGTTGGTCACCAGCTGGTTGATATTTCGATACTAGCTCAAATTTATGGGAGGTTTCTCTTTCAATCACTCACATTCCTCCTTAGACGTTTCTTTAAGTGTAAAACGCACTTCTCTAAAAAGAAAACATTTTGTCTTCATCTCAATGATTATAGCATAGCGAACGTACTTTCGCCAATCAAGAACAAGCGTTAGATATGTTACTTTTTGTAACGCGGATTGTTAGAAAAAATAAGTTTTTTTGATGATAAAAGGGTTCAATTTCTTGTTCTCGTCGATTTCTACTACTATAATAGTTTCATATTCTTATTTTTGGAGGTAAACAGATGAATTTGAAACACAAGAAGGCCCTTTGGCTAGCTACGTTTTCACTTTTATGTAGCTTTTTTTTATTGGGCACAGTCACTAAGGTCGATGCCGCTGAAAAAACATATCAAATCGGGACCGATTTAACTTTCGCACCCTTTGAATTCCAAGACGAAAACAATGAGTACGTCGGTATCGATATTGATTTGTTAAACGCCATCGCTAAAGACCAAGGGTTTGACGTTGAATTGCGTCCGCTAGGTTTTGACAGTTCCATCCAAGGGGTTCAATCAAACCAATTAGATGGCATGATTGCCGGCATGAGCATCACTGATGAGCGGAAAAAATCCTTTGACTTTTCGGATCCTTACTTTGATAGCGGGATTCAAATGGCGGTAAAAGCCGATGATGATAGCATTAAAAGTTACGAGGACCTTGATGGGAAACAAGTCGGAGCCAAAGTCGGAACTGAGTCAGCCACCTTTTTAGAAGACAATCAAGACAAATATGGGTATAGCGTGAAATTATATGACGCAGCCGATGGTCTTTATGGGGCCTTAAGCAATGGTACAGTAGCAGCTATTTTTGATGATTATCCTGTTTTAGGCTACGCTGTGACAAAAGGTGAAGAACTAAAATTAGTCGGTGAACCGGAAAAAGGGAATTCCTATGGGTTTGCTGTAAAAAAAGGTGAAAATCCTGAACTAATCGAAATGTTTAATACCGGTTTGAAAAAATTAAAAGATAGTGGCGAATACGACAAAATCGTCGATCAATACATCACGGAAAATGCGGAAACTAGTACTACTAGCGAAATGAAGCAAGTTGAACCGCAAAAAGATGAATACGTCATTTATAGTGATTCCGCTTTTGCTCCTTTCGAGTTTAAAGATGAAAACAATGAATATGTCGGCATTGACGTTGATTTATTAAATCAAGCAGCCGAATTACAAGATTTCAACATTAGCATGAAACATGCCGGCTTTGACGCTGCCGTTCAAGCCGTCCAAGGTGACCAAGCAGATGGCATGATTGCTGGGATGACCATTACCGATGAACGCAAAGAAAACTTTGATTTTTCCGACCCTTACTTTGAAAGCGGGATTCAACTAGCCGTCAATGCCGACAACGACAGCATCACTTCGTATGAAGACTTAGATGGCTTAAAAGTCGGCGCCAAAGTCGGAACCGAATCAGCAACCTTCTTAGAAGATCACAAAGATGAGTACGGTTATACCGTCAAACTGTTTGACGCGGCTGATCAACTCTATGAAGGTGTCCGCGTTGGCGCAATTGACGCTTTGATGGATGACTACCCGGTGATTGGTTATGCGATTAGCCAAGGCCAAGAATTAGCCACTCCGATCGAACGCGAATCTGGCGGTGAATATGGTTTTGCAGTGAAAAAAGGCGAAAACCCTGAATTAATTGAGATGTTCAATGAAGCTTTAGCTGAAATGAAAACGACTGGCGAATACGATCAAATCGTCGCAAACTATATTACAGACGGCTCTGAACCTACGACTTCAACCGTCGATGAATCAACACTCGTTGGTTTAATCAAGAACAACTACCAAGTCTTGTTAGAAGGTCTTTGGAATACGATTGCTTTGGCTTTGATTTCCTTTGCCTTAGCCTTAGTTGTTGGGGTTATCTTTGGTTTGATGAGTGTCGCACCAATTAAAGCCGTGCGCACAATCGCAGCAATCTACGTCGATGTGATTCGCGGAATTCCAATGATGGTGTTAGCATTCTTCATCTTCTTTGGCTTATCAGATGCGATTGGTTATACCATCCCTGACTTTGCCGCCGGAATCATTACCTTGACCTTAAATGCTAGTGCGTATATCGCGGAAATTGTCCGTGGTGGGATTAAAGCCGTACCGGTTGGTCAAATGGAAGCTTCACGTAGTTTAGGTCTATCTTATAACCGTACGATGCAAAAAATCATCTTGCCACAAGCGATTCGCATTATGTTACCGTCATTTATCAATCAGTTCGTCATCTCATTAAAAGATACGACTATCATCTCCGTTATCGGGGTGGTTGAATTATTACAAACCGGGAAAATTATCGTGGCTCGAACGATGGAAAGTACCTCCGTTTACTTTATCATTGCGATTATGTACTTAGTCGTCATTACAGCCTTAACACGTCTCGCAAAAGTTTTAGAAAAGAAGGTGAAATAAAATGGCAGAAAAAATTCTCGTCGAAAAACTGGTAAAAAAATATGGCGATAACACGGTGTTAAATGGCATCGATGTTTCGATTAACGAAGGTGAAGTCGTCTGTGTCATCGGTCCTTCCGGTTCAGGGAAAAGTACCTTCTTACGTTGTTTAAATCGTTTAGAAGAGCCAACAAGCGGCGATATTATTATTGACGGTGCCCACTTAATGGATAAAAGTACCGACATGAACCTCGTTCGCCAACACATCGGGATGGTTTTCCAACACTTTAACCTCTTCCCTCACTTGTCGGTCTTAGAAAACATCACGTTAGCACCAATGGATTTAAAAAACTTCAGTAAAGATGAAGCCGAACAAAAAGCCATTGAATTACTAACGACCGTGGGCCTTGCTGATAAAAAAGATACCTATCCTGATAAATTATCAGGTGGCCAAAAACAACGGGTCGCCATCGCGCGTGCGTTAGCAATGAACCCGGATATTATGTTGTTTGATGAACCAACTTCAGCCCTTGATCCAGAAATGGTTGGTGACGTCTTAAACGTAATGAAACAACTGGCTAAACAAGGGATGACCATGGTAATCGTAACTCACGAAATGGGCTTTGCCAAAGAAGTAGCCGACCGCGTCCTCTTTTGTGACAAAGGGATTTTCGTTGAAGACGGTACCCCTGAACAAGTCTTTAATAATCCAACAAGCGAACGAACCAAAGATTTCTTGAATAAAGTTTTAAATCTGTAATCATTACAAGTAAGCTAAAAGGTCTGGAACGATGATGTTCCAGACCTTTTTTTGACGAATAAACGGTGTTACAAAAAAAGCCATTCATCCGTTGTTGGAATGAATGGCTTTTGCTATTAAAATTTGCGAAAACGTTGGTAGCGTTTTTCAATTAATTCTTCGGTTGAATACGCTGATAGCTCAGTTAATTTCTTAATTAGGGCTTTGCGAATAATTTTGATTAGTTTTTCTGAAGATAAAAGTTCTCCATCTAAGGTTTCAGGAATCACTTTGTCAATGACTTCTAATTCATATAATTCTTTAGCGGTAATTTTCATTAACTCCGCAGCTTCGGCAGCACGGCTCCCGTCTTTCCAAAGGATTGAGGCAAAGCCTTCAGGTGAAAGAATCGCATAAATCGAATGTTCCATCATCCAAACTTCATCCCCCACACCTAAAGCTAACGCGCCACCACTACCACCTTCACCAATGATGATGGCAATAAGCGGAACTTTTAAATCAGACATTTCCATCAAGTTCCGTGCAATCGCTTCGCCCTCACCACGTTCTTCCGCACCAACCCCACAAAAGGCGCCGGCGGTATTGATCAAGGTAATCACTGGACGATTAAATTTTTCGGCTTGTTTCATCAAGCGAAGAGCTTTACGATAGCCTTCTGGATGCGGTGACCCAAAATTGCGGCGCAAATTCTCTTTCAAATCGCGCCCCTTTTGGATTCCAATCACTGTGACCGGTTTATCATCTAGCAAAGCGACACCACCGACCACGGCTTCATCATCCGAAAAGAGACGATCGCCATGAAACTCTTGGTACCCTTCAAAGACCGTTTCAAAGAAATCCAGAGCAGTCAGACGATTTTTATCGCGAGCCAACTGAACAATCTCGTGCGCTGTATTCGCCATTATTGCCACCCCTTCATCGTATGAATCTGAACCAATTGTGCAATTTGTTCACGCAGTTCCGTTCTTGGTACAATTTGATCCACGAAACCATGTTCTAGCAAGAACTCCGCTTTTTGGAAATCTTCTGGGAGTTTTTGCTTGATGGTATTTTCAATCACGCGACGACCAGCAAACGCAATTAAACTTTGCGGTTCAGCCAAGATAATATCGCCTTCCATAGCGAAACTCGCCGTTACACCACCAGTTGTTGGGTCCGTTAAAACCGTCAAGTAAAACAAGCCTGCTTCACTATGACGTTTTACGGCAGCGGAGATTTTGGCCATCTGCATCAACGAGAAGATCCCTTCTTGCATCCGAGCCCCACCTGAAGCCGTAAATAAAACCACCGGTAAGTTTTCAGCCGTTGCTTTTTCAAATAATCGCGTAATTTTCTCGCCTACCACGGTCCCCATACTTCCCATAATGAAGTGCGAATCCATGATACCTAGCGCGATAGGTTGTTTTTTAATTGTTGCTTGGCCAGTTAAAACGGCTTCATGTAACCCCGTCTTTTTTTGCATAGCTTTTACTTTCTCGGCATAACCGGGAAAAGCCAACGGATCTGTCGTAAAGACATCGGTATCCCACTCAATCAAACTCTTTTCGTCAACCGTAATCGCCACTCGTTCCCAAGCGCTAATTCGAAAATTATAGCTACAGTAAGGACAGACCTTCTCAATACCAATATCTTTCGAATAAATTGTTCGCTTACAACTTGGACATTTCGCCCACATATTGTCAGGAACGATTGGTTCACTTTGGGGTTCTTGATAACGATTGGGATTGATGCGAATGTAATCTTTCTTTTTCTTAAATAAAGGCATTCACTTTCCTCCTACGTTTCAGGTGTCCATTCTGGTAAAAATGTTTCTTGTAAAAACGCGGTGTTATAATCACCGGCAATGACGTTCGGATGACTAATTAAATCCAATTGGAATTCGGCATTCGTGATGACACCATCCGTGACTAATTCACCCAGCGCACGCTGCATCTTCATCAAGGCCTCAAAGCGTGAATCGCCATGGACGATGATTTTAGCAATCATTGAGTCATAAAATGGTGGAATTGTGTAGCCGGAATACATCCCACTATCAACACGCACCCCTAAACCACCACTTGGTAAAAACAAGTTCTTGATTTTACCTGGTGAAGGAGCAAAGTTAAACGCCGGATTTTCGGCATTAATCCGACACTCAATCGCATGACCGGTTAACACGATATCGGCTTGACTCAAGCCAAGTGGTTCATTAGCAGCGACTTCGATTTGTTTCTTAACTAAATCAACACCTGTCACCATCTCGGTAATTGGATGTTCGACTTGAATCCGGGTATTCATCTCCATAAAGAAGAATTCCCCTTCTTCATTCATTAAAAATTCAATCGTTCCCGCATTCTCATAGTTCACGGCTTTGGCTGCTCGCACCGCTGCGTCACCAAGTTCAGCTCGTTTACGTTCGGAAATCACTACTGAAGGCGATTCTTCTAAAACTTTTTGGTTGTTACGTTGCAGCGAGCAGTCACGCTCCCCTAAATGAATCACATTGCCAAATTGATCCCCCATAATTTGCACTTCAATGTGACGTGCGGGGTAGACAATTTTTTCAATGTACATTTCATCATTGGCAAAAGCAGCTAACGCTTCTTGTTGGGCAGAGGCGAAATGTTGGGGTAACTCTTCTTTACTCATTACCTTACGAATCCCTTTACCACCACCACCGGCTGCCGCTTTCAGCATCACAGGATAGCCAATTTTTTCGGCCACGGCTAACGCTTCTTCCACGTCTGACAAGGAACCATCACTACCAGGGATGACTGGGACGTTGGCTGCAATCATCAAACGACGCGCGTTGATTTTGTTTCCCATATCATCAATGGTTTTCCCACTTGGGCCAATGAATTTAACGTTGATTTCTTCACACATTTTTGCGAAACGACTGTTTTCAGATAAGAATCCAAACCCAGGATGAATCGCTTCGGCTTTCGTAACGATTGCCGCACTCAAAATTTGTTGCACATTTAAATAAGAATCCGTCGCTTTCGCTGGACCAATACAGACTGCTTCATCGGCCATTTCCGCATGGAGTGCGTTTTTATCGGCAGTTGAATAGACCGCCACTGTTTTGATGCCTAATTCGCGGCAGGCGCGGATAATCCGCACCGCAATTTCACCACGATTGGCAATTAAAATTTTTGAAAACATCGCTCACCTATCCAATCATGAATGTTAGTTCCGCTTCAGCAACTTTTTTGCCATCGACGTAAGCAACACCTTTACCAATGCCGGCTACTGATTTTACTTTCAAGATTTCAACTTCTAAAATTAGCGTGTCACCAGGTGTTACTTTTTTACGGAATTTCGCTTTGTCAATCCCGCCAAAGTAAGCTGTTTTCCCTTTGAATTGTTCCAATGACAATAACGCCACTGCTCCGGCTTGTGCCATCGCTTCAACAATCAACACACCTGGCATTACTGGTTCGTGGGGGAAATGACCTTGGAAAAACGGCTCGTTAAACGTCACGTTTTTCTTCGCCACAACTTTTTCGCCATCGACTAACTCTTCCACACGGTCGATTAATAACATCGGGTAACGATGAGGAATAATTTCTTTAATTTCTTGAATGTTCATGACTGACATTTGATTAGCCCTCTTTCACTTTAAATAATGGTTGATTAAATTCGACAACTTGTTCATTTTCGACTAGAATTTCCACGATTTCACCGCTTAAATCACTAGTAATTTCATTCATCACTTTCATCGCTTCAACGATACAGACAATATCGCCTTTGTTGACACGATCGCCAACCGATTTAAAGGCCGGTTTATCTGGACTTGGTTGTAGGTAAGTCACACCAACTAATGGCGACACAATTTCACTGCCTTCAATGGCAACTGGTGCTACCGGTGTCGCAGCACTTGCTGGCTCACTTGGAGCACTCTCAGTAATTGTTGGTGCCGCAGCGACAACTGGCGCACTGGCAATTGGTGCTTCGGTGTTACGGGTCATTTTATTTTTATTGAAGTATAATTCAAAACTGCCATCACGCAAATCAAATTCGGTGAGTGTTGATTGATCAAATTGACTCAATAAGTCTTTAATTTCATTAATATTCACGGTTATGCCTCCCAGCGTTTTAAGCAGATAACGGCATTATGGCCACCAAAGCCAAGTGAATTACTCATTGCATAGTTAAGCTCTGCTTCAATACTTTGATTTTTAACAACATTTAAGTCAATCGCTGGATCTTGTTCGGCGACGTTAATTGTTGCTGGTACAAATTGGTGTTGTAAGGCTAGTAATGATGCTACGGCTTCAATCCCACCGGCAGCGCCTAGCAAATGTCCAGTTGCTGATTTGGTACTACTTACATAGGTTGATTGGTAACTTTCGCCTAAGCCGTACTTAATCGCCGTTGCTTCAGCACTGTCATTAGCTGGGGTCCCTGTTCCGTGGGCATTGACGTAGTTTACTTCACTCGCATCAATTCCGGCTTCTTGAATTGCTAATTTCATCGCTTTCCCCGCTCCTGAACCATCAGGATTTGGCGCAGTCATGTGATATGCATCACAGTTAGCACCGTAACCGACTACTTCGCCTAAAATATTGGCCCCACGTTTTTGCGCATGTTCAAGAGATTCTAACATTAAGACCCCGGCACCTTCACCCATGACAAAACCACCACGGTCTTTATCAAAAGGAATCGAACCACGGTTAGGGTCAGTTGCGGTTGTTAAAGCTGTTAAAGAAGCAAATCCTGCAATCCCGATTTGACAAATCGACGCTTCGGCACCACCGGCTAAAATCACATCTGAATACCCATGCTTGATACTTCTAAACGCTTCACCGATTGAATGCGTTCCTGAGGCACAAGCCGTGACAATGCTCGAACAAATCCCTTTGGCCCCGACACGTAAAGCGATGTTTCCAGCTACCATGTTAGCAATTGACATTGGGACAAACATCGGTGAAACCCGACGCGAGCCTTTATCGTTCATGCGCGTTACTTGATCTTGGATGGTTGGCAAACCACCAATTCCTGAACCAACGATCACACCAAAACGATCAGCATCGATATTGGCGACGTCAAGATTGGCCATCCCCATTGCTTCTAATGCGGCATAAATCCCATAGATTGAGAACATATCCATGCGTTTGGCATCTTTTTTCACGAAATATTTATCATAAGGAAAATCTTTGACCTCACCTGCTAATGTAATGCCTGTATCCGCAGCATCAAAGCGTGTGATTTCGCCAATCCCGTTCGTACCTTCTTTTAAACTATTTAAAAATGTTTCTGGATCGTTACCAATTGGTGAAGCGACCCCATATCCTGTAATTACTACTCGACTCATCGAATTTCTCCTCTCATTAACCGTGCATCACTAAACCGCCGTCCACGTTTAGGACTTGGCCAGTAATGTATGAACTTTCAGCTAGGAACAAGGCCGCATTTGCGACATCTTCCACTTGACCAAAAGTTTGCAATGGAATAGTTTTTGCTACTTGCTCTTTGACTTTATCAGATAAAACATCGGTCATATCGGTTTCAATAAAGCCTGGGGCAATTGCGTTACATGTAATCCCACGGGCAGCCCCTTCACGAGCCACTGATTTGGTAAACCCTACCACACCGGCTTTACTAGCGGCATAGTTCGCTTGACCTAAGTTCCCCATCAAACCAGAAACCGAAGCCAAGTTAATAATCGCACCCGTCCGTAATTTCATCATTTTTTTCAATGCTTGTTGCGTCATGTTAAAGGTTCCCACTAAGTTGACTTTCAAGACTTGTTCAAAATCTTCAGCCGACATGCGTAACATTAATTTGTCATTGGTAATTCCCGCATTGTTCACTAACACATGAATTGGACCTAAGTTTGCTTCTGCTTCAGCAAGCATTTTGCCAGCACTTTCAAAATCAGAAATATCACCCGAAACGCCAATCGCTTTGACGCCGTGAGCTTCCATTTTTTGAGTCAATGCTTCGGCAATCTCACCACGGCCGTTTAAGACCACGTTCGCACCCGCTTGAGCAAATTTTTCAGCAATTGCCAAACCAATGCCACGCGTACTACCGGTTACGAATACATTTTTTCCTTGAATCTCCATAATAGCCTCCTAGACTAATGAGTTGAGCGTTGCTTCAAACGTTGCAACATCTTCAACACGGTTCATTTTTATTGTTTTATCAATCTTTTTCATGAAACCACTTAAGACTTTCCCAGGTCCAATCTCAATGACTTGTTCAACGCCTAGTTCTTTCAATGTATCAATGCTATCATAAAAACGCACTGGTGACATGACTTGACGCTCCAATAATTCTTTAATCTCAGCTTGTGGCATCACTTTCGCTGTCGTATTACTAATCACCGGCACATTCATCTCATTAAAAGTCACTTCATCTAAAGCGCTCCGTAACTGTTTGGCAGCCGGGGCTAAAAGCGGCGTGTGGAATGGTCCACTGACATTTAACGGAATCATCCGTTTGACGCCGGCTTCTTGTAATAAACGGACTGCTTCATCGACTGCGATCACATCGCCACCAATTACGATTTGTTGGGGTGTATTGTAATTGGCCGGGGCCACCACGCCAAGTGCGCTGGCTGTTTGACAACTTTCTTCGATGGTTTCAATCGGTGCATTCATCACTGCGACCATTTTTCCGGTTCCTTTGGGAGCAGCGTTCGTCATATACTCCCCACGCTTAGCAACCAAAGCAACTGCTTCTTTAAAGTCCAATGCTCCACTAGCGACCAATGCTGAGTATTCACCCAAACTAAGTCCAGCGACCGCATCCGCCTCGATGCCTTTGGCTTGCAATAAGCGATAAAAAGCGACGCTCACCGTCAAAATAGCTGGTTGCGTATATTTCGTTTCATTTAACTGGTCATTTTCAGTAAAACATAACTCGGCCATGTCATAACCTAAGACTTGACTCGCTTGGTCAAACGTCTCACGAACGATACTTTCTTGTTCATATAAGTCTTTGCCCATGCCGGTATATTGAGCTCCTTGCCCACTAAATAAAAAAGCTGTTTTCATCACAATCTCCTTACGGTGTCAATAATAGCTTCTCAGAAAAAGCGCATTCTTTTTCCTTATAATAGAAGAAAACCTTTTTTTCTCCTATTATAAGAAAAGCTAGGCTATTCGCCTAGCCAGAAATCAGCAAATTAAGCTTGTTGCGCTTCAACAAATTTCACTAAGTCAGCAACCGTAGTGATGCCTTCTTCCGCTTCGATTTTCACGTCAAATTCATCTTCGATTTCGTTGATGATTTGGAATAAATCTAAGCTATCTGCTTCTAAATCTTCTTGGATGTTTGTTGTTAATTGGATTTCATCTTTCTCTTTCCCTAATTCTTCTGCTACGATTTCTTGAATTTTTTCAAATACCATTTCTATATTCCTCCGATAATTGTTTTTATTTTTTTGTTAAAAAGGTTTTAAAGGACCATGAAGATTGAACCCCAGGTTAATCCTCCTCCAAAACCTGAAAACACAACTTTTTGATTTGAACCTAAAGTAATCGTCCCTTCTTTGACAGCTTCATCTAACAAAAGCGGAATGCTGGCAGCTGACGTATTCCCATAACGGTCCATATTTTGTAAAAATTTCGCTCTTGGTTGCGCTAATTTCCGCGCAAACTTATCCAAAATTCGCGAATTTGCTTGGTGCAACAAGAAATAATCCACCTGATTCATTTTGTCCCCTAATAACTCTACCATGGATTTTGTTACATCTCTAGTAGCAAAATCAAAAATATCACGGCCAATCATTTTTAAATAAGGACTGCCATTATTTTCTCCCTGGTAATAAGGACTTTCATTTCTCACAAAACCCGAAGTCAAAGATTGACAACGTCCACCATCCGCAAATAAGGCTTCGCTTAGAAGCATTGGTGTATCGCTAGCTTCCAGTAAGACTCCCGCTGCGCCATCACCAAACAACACCGCTGTTGAGCGGTCTTGCCAATCGATGGCTTTGGAAAAGACTTCGCCACCAATCACGAGACCTTTTAAAGAACCCGTACGGATCAATTTGTTGGCCATGGAAAGGCCATAAACAAAGCCCGAACACGCGGCACTCAAATCAAAGGCCAAGGCCTTTTGGGCACCAATCGCCCCTTGGACTTGGCACGCGACTGAAGGTGTCGTAAAATCAGGCGTCATCGTGGCTACGATGATAAAATCAAGCTCACTAGCACTCAATTGTTGCTTGGCTAATAATTGCTTGGCTACTTGAATACATAAATCTGACGTATTTTCGTTCGTCACAACATGCCGTTCTTTAATACCGGTACGGGAAAAAATCCATTCATCGGACGTTTCCATAATTTCGGCTAGTTGATCATTTGTCACTATTTTTTCTGGCACATAACTGGCCGTTGCAGTAATTCTTCCATATTTGTCCATAAGTCAACTCACTTATAAGTTTGTAAAAAATCATGTAAATTTTTCAATGCTTGTAACAAGACTCTTTCTTCTTCAGAACTAGTATCAACTAAAATTCCTTTAATCATCTGACGGTGGAAATGTTTATGCACGCGAAAAAGTAATTTCCCCTTTTTCGTTAATCCTAATTTTACCACGCGTCGGTCTTTTTCACTACGAATTCTTTGCACATATTCTTTTTTGACTAAACGATTAATCGCGGTTGTTAAGGTGCCGACTGTAATCGCTAAGTCTTTGGCTACTTCTGAAGTGGTCTTATGATCATACATCCCGATTGCTTCAATCGTATGCATCTCGGTAATCGATAAATCATTAAATTGTGACTTCCGTAATTCTGATTCTTCAATTGTTAAAATATCATTAAAAACATTGACCAAATAATCATTGACCGTTTCAAAATTCGGTTCCACACGTTCACCACCAAAAATAGTTTGATTATCAAAACATTTGACTATCAAACTATATTATAACAGGCTTAAAAAATCAAGCTCTTTTAGGGATTTCTGTTGCTTTTTAAGAATTCTGCTTATTCATTTCTGCTTATTTTTAATCAAAAACCAAGAATTTTTTTATCCATTCACACACGGGATCCCCCGCACTTTCTAGCTTGTTGATTGCAAAACTTTTTGATACAGTGAAACTATGAAATCAATTCAAGAACAACTCCAAAACTTGCCTCAAGCACCAGGTATTTATTTAATGAAAGATCAGCACCAAGCCATTCTCTATGTCGGCAAAGCCAAAAATCTTAAGCAACGCGTCCGCTCTTATTTCCAAAAAAGTGCCAACCATGCACAAAAGATCCGCCGATTAATTCGCAATGTCGCTACTATCGAAACGATCGTCGTTGATACCGAACTCGACGCCTTGTTACTTGAGTGTGAATTTATTCAAAGATATCACCCACTCTACAATCGCCAATTAACCCAACATCCGAACTATCTTTATGTCGGCTTAGATGACCTCACACTCACGCTTTCCCCGCGCGCCCAACCGAACTTTTGGGGCCCATTTAAGCAATATAAACAGTTGCCTGAGATTCTCACGTGTTTAACAGAAACACTCGAATTGCCTAACCTCGCGCCCATCACCCAGCTAAAACTACGGCAACAATTAACGACACCAACTTTAACAAATGCTGAAAAAAAAGCGGCGATTACCAATTTCTTCACTGGTCAACCGAGTCGGTTGTTTGACCAACTCTCTAGCCGGATTACTTATTGTAGCGAACACTTAGACTTTGAACAAGCCCAACGCTTAACCACTGAATACAATCGGGCCCAACGCTTGCACCAAATGATTGCTTCACTGAATCAGTTCCAAGCACGAGCGCACTGCCAATTAGCCTTGCCGATCAACGAACAACTCACTAAGCACTATCTCATTTGTTACGGTCAAATCAAAGCCACCCAAATTAGCGCCGCACAACACATCGACTTTCCAGCGCTAACGGCGACACCAATCGAGATCACCAAAGCTTCGCTTGATCCACTGATTCTCTTAATGAATTATTACAATAATTTCACGTAAGTATTATTGTTAGCTTGATTGACACCATCACCAAGAATCGTATAATAAAAGTAAGCTATTTAACTTGCCAACAGAAAGGACTGACCCGATGATATTTTCTTCGACCAATCAACTTTGGACCAACGATAATCTACTTGTTGGGATTAGCGAACTTAGCGAGATGACCGGTGTTTCCACGCGCCAGTTACGTTATTGGGAAAAAAAGGGGTTTATCACCTCGATTGAAAAACAAGAACATGCCGCGCGTAAATATGATTTACCAACGGTCGGCAAAGTCGAGATGATCAAACACTTCTTAGATGAAGGCTTTGTTTTAGCCAAGGCCGTGGAAAAAGCTGATAGTAAAATAACATCAGTCAAACAAATTCGCCAAGTCCTCAAACAAGCACTCAAAGATTTAACGGTGATTGATCAACGCTATACCAAGATTACTTTAGGTTATTTTCAACCAAACCAGGAAGAATTAATCCTGATTCACGACAATCAAACCAATCAATTGCACTATGAGATCAACGCTACACCCGCACCGACAACCATGCCTCCACACGAAAGGTAAAAAAAGAGCATGAAGGAATGTACTCATTCCCTCACGCTTTTTTTATTGAATTAAATCATAAATCTCCATGGCTACGATATCAATATTATCAAATTGATACGCTTCTTGGGTATTTGTCTCGGTTAATTCAAATGTTTCAATTGATTTATCGAAAGTCACGGTACATTTTTCGCTACCTTCTTTTTCAAAACGACGAACTTGAATTTCGCTATCTGACGCTTCAATCATCGCTTCTAAACGTTTGATTATCGCAACTAATTGTGAACTTTTCATCAGAAAACCTCCTTTTTCATTTCTGTTTTATTGTATCAAAACCACAGACTTCTTGCATTGTTTTTCATAAAAAAAACACATTTTCTCATGTTTTTTTATCCCCACCATAATTTAATCAGCGCCTGCGTCCCGTCATTTTCAAACCCTTGACTAATTAATTGCTCATAGAGTTCTTTGGCTAATTGGGTACACGGCAAGTTCAAATCAAGCTTTTGCGCTTCATCGAGGGCAATCTTTAAGTCTTTCACGAAATGTTTCACAAAAAAACCCGGACTATAATCAGCCTTTAAAATACGTGGCCCATAGTTGATCATCGACCAGTTACTCGCACTGCCACCACCTAAAGTTGTCAGCACTTTATTTAAATCTAGTTGTGCTGCTTGGGCATAGACTAACATTTCGACCGTGCCGGTCATCGTACCGGCAATCATGATTTGGTTGGCCATTTTCGTATGCTGCCCTTTGCCGGCTGGACCATGCAAGGTAAACGTCTGCCCAATAATTTCAAAAATCGGCAACACGGCTTCATAGGTCGACTGCTCACCGCCCACCATAATTGTTAAGGTCGCTTTTTGCGCACCAAGATCACCACCTGAAACAGGGGCATCTAGACTTTGGGCGCCACGCTCTTTGGCTGTTTCCCAAATTTCTTGCGCCAAACTCGGGGTGCTCGTCGTTAAATCAACGAGAATTTTACCAGCAACTTCGGCCTCAAAAATCCCTTGATCGCCATAATACACCGCTTGGACATCACTAGGATAGCCAACCATGGTAAAAATCACTTCACTTTTTTGCGTTACTGCCAGCGGCGTCTCACACCAAGTAGCTCCTTTTGCCACTAACTCAGCCGTTTTACTTTTGGTTCGATTGAACACAAAGACTTGATGGCCGGCTTTTAGTAAATGCGAAACGACGGCTCGCCCCATAACACCGGTCCCAATAAAACCAATCTTCATCTAATTTCCTCCTATACAAATAAAAATCACACCTCTAGTATACGCTAAAGATGTGATTTTGACTCTTTTAATTCCTTATCGATGGTTTTTTCAGGCGACTAAAACGGACTTTGATTTTTTTCATCGAAGGTTCATGGGTTTTAGCCGCTTCGATTTGCGAATATTTGCTCAGCATTTCTTGATAAAATGCCAGCATCGTCACGCCAAAACGCTCCGCTGATATTTCAGCCATTTTACGTTCTAGGACCAATGAATTCACCGGCGTTTTGGCTGCAATAAATTGGACTAAACACGCGGAAAACTCCGCATCTTTTTGATACGTGACCCCGAGAGCCGGATCGTCAATTAGATTTTCTAAATAATCATTGCCTTTGACCACTAACTGGGTCCCTGCGGCCATCGCCTCGGTATAGGTCAAGCCTTGTGTTTCTGAAGAAGAGGCACTCACAAAATAATCGGCAGCATGATAATAGTAAGCGACTTGATCGTTGGCAACTTCGCCGGTAAAATAAACCACTTGTTCTAAAGCCAGGCGCTGAACCAATTTTTTTAACTCCGCGAGATACGGTCCTTTGCCCACAATCACCAAGCGCGCATGGGGTACGCGCTGCACGACCTCTTGAAACCCTTCAATTAACGCATGGATGTTCTTCTCATAAGAAATCCGACTCAACGATAAAATCATTAGTTGCTCATCCGTAATCCCTAACGACTGACGGACTTCATGTTTCTTTTCTTGCGTGATATCCGGGCGCACAAATTTATCCAACTCAATCCCGGTTGGAATGACGCGCATCGGGGATGTGACCCCATAGTTGCGTAACGTCGCGATTACGCGTTCACTCGGACAAACCACCCCTGTTGTATGATTCACAAAAAAACGCGAGAAATATTTAACGTGCGTTTGGCGCACGACTTTCCCTTTAGCAATATAATGTAAATAATCCTCATACATCGTGTGATACGTATGGATAACCGGAATCCGCAGCTTTTTGCCCACCATTTTACCGAGCATCCCCGCACCAAACTCGGTATGGGTATGAATCAAATCCAGTTGTAACTCACGCGCCATTAAATAAGCATACCACATCCCGCGAACGACCACGCGCCGATCTTTAAACGACACAAAGGGGACACTGGGCATCCGGACAATCCCTTCTTCACCGTACTTCGCATTTGGATCAGTTGTGGTAAAGATATATACTCGATGCCCCGCTTTTTCTAATTCTTCTTTCAACGTTTTAATCGACGTTGCAACCCCACTTACTTGCGGGAAATACGTGTCCGTAAAAAAACCAACTTTCACATCATTTCCTCCAAACTTTATTATTCATCTTGACCTAAGACTGAAGTATAAACAGCTTTTAATTCTTGCCCAATCGCTTGGATACTACGTTTTTGTGCCGTTTTAAACCCCGCTTGTGAGATATCTGGTAATTGTTGCGTCACAATCCCGTCAATTAAATCACAAAACTCTTGATTGGACTTCCCCATATAGCAATTCTCTTGGTGCTGCAACCACCCATCATAAACAGGGATATCACGAACAAGGACTTTTTGTTGGCTCGCTAATGCTTCTAAGACAACAATCCCTTCTGTCTCTTCATACGAAGGGAAAAAGAAACAATCCGCGCCAGAAAAAGCTCCTTCAATAATATCGCCTTTAATATAGCCAGGAAAACGCACATTGGCAGGATGATTGCCTTTAATAATCTCACGAATTTGTTTCGGAATCGAATACATCGGTGCATGACCAAACCAAATAAATTGATAGTCCGGCATTTCTTTGGCGATTGCCACAAAATCCATAATCCCTTTGCGTTCAAAGAATAAGCCGACGGAAATGATGACCTTTTGTTGTGGTTCTAATTGAAAATATTCACGAAATTTTTGTTCTTTCGTCGGTTGCGGTGCATATTTTGCTAAATCAATCCCATTGGAAATTGCCGTAATCGGGACATCAATCTGATAATTTCTTAAAACTTGTTTTGAATAAGGTGTTGGTGTAATTAATTGATCCGCCTTTGAATACAAGCTAATCAAGTATTTTTTATAAAGTGGTGATAGTTGGTTCGAGCCAATAAAGGAATTGCGAAAATCTTCTTCCGTTGAGTGCGCGTGATAAATCACTTTTTTGCCGGCACGCTTGGCTTTACTCACCATATTGTGACTGTTAATGCCATATGTATTAATATGTAAAATATCATAACTTTCATCCCGAGGATCACAAGTATACTCCACACCGACCTGCTTTAATGCCGTTTTTTGATGTGTCAACGCACGGCCAATCCCGGACTTCTCCAGTAATTTCTCTCCCTCGAAGTATAACAACACTTTCACGAAAAAGACCTCCTTCTTTTCTATAGTCCTTATTATAGCATAGCTTTTATTGATTTCCTCTCCACCTATAGACCTAGTTTAGCACGATTTGCCGCAACTTGTCGGGAAACTTTGCAAAAACTCATTTTCCATTGACGAGATACCAAAAAGACCTAAGACGAAAACGTCTTAGGTCTTAAAATGAATTATTTAGCTGTGTAATGTTCGACTAATTCAACAACTTCTTCTAATGTGTCGCAATCATTTAGCGCACGATCAGCAAGTTCTTGCATTTCAGTCGTCGTTAGTTTCGCCATCAAGCTACGTGTTTTCAGGATCGATGTCGCACTCATTGAGAACTCATCTAAGCCCATTCCCACTAATAATGGAACCGCAGTTTGATCGCCACCCATTTCACCACACATACCAGCCCATTTACCTTCAGCATGCGCTGCATCAATCACGTTTTTGATTAAACGTAAAATTGATGGGTTATATGGTTGGTATAGGTAAGAAACGCGTTCGTTCATACGGTCAGCAGCCATTGTGTATTGAATTAAGTCGTTGGTTCCGATACTGAAGAAATCAACTTCTTTCGCGAATTTATCAGCAATTACTGCTGCTGCAGGGATTTCGATCATGATACCCACTTGGATCTCATCAGCGACCGCTACACCTTCAGCAACTAATTTTTGACGTTCTTCGTCGTAGATTTTCTTCGCGCCACGGAACTCGCCTAATGTCGCTACCATTGGGAACATGATACGTAAGTTACCATAAACTGAAGCACGTAATAACGCACGGATTTGCGTACGGAACATGTCATCTCCTAGTTCAGATAAGCTGATACGTAATGCACGGTAACCCAAGAATGGATTCATTTCGTGTGGTAACGTTAGGTATGGTAGTTCTTTATCCCCACCGATATCCATTGTCCGTACCACAACTGGTTTGCCTTCCATACCTTCTAATACCGCTTTGTAAGCTTCGAACTGATCATCTTCGGTTGGGAAGTCTGGTGAGTCCATGTATAAGAATTCGGTACGGTATAAACCAACCGCTTCAGCACCATTGTTACGGACGCCATCTAAATCTTTAGGTGTCCCAATGTTGGCTGCTAACTCAAAATGTTTGCCATCAGCAGTGATGGTTTGAGCGTTTTTCAGTTTTTCCCACTCTGCTTTTTGAGCAGCGTAAGCATCGCCGGCAGCAGTGAATTCTGCTTTTTGGTCTTCAGTTGGATGAATGACAACATCCCCTGTAATCCCATTAACCGCTAAAATATCACCCGCAGCGACTTTATCAGTGATTTCCATCGTTCCAACAATCGCTGGAATTTCAAGAGAACGAGCCATGATCGCTGAATGCGATGTCCGACCACCGATATTTGTAACGAAAGCTTTAACAAAGTTACGGTCTAATTGTGCAGTATCACTTGGAGTCAAGTCATGTGCAACAACAACCACTTCTTCGTTAATCATTGAAGGGTTAGGTAAAGTAACCCCTAATAAATGCGCTAAGATACGTTTTGCCACATCACGGATGTCAGCTGCACGTTCTTGCATGTATGCATTGTCTTCCATTGCTTCAAACATGCCAATGTACATATCAGTCACTTCTTTAAGTCCTGATTCAGCATTAACTTTGTTATCAGTAATATGTTGTTTGATTTGACCAATCATTTCTGGGTCTGAAAGAACCATCAAATGAGCGTCAAATACTTGCGCTTCTTCTTCGCCTAAGCTTTGAGCCGCTTTGTCGCGAATTTGAGTTAATTCTTCCGTTGATTTGGCTAAAGCATCATCTAAACGTTTGCCTTCTGCATCGGTATCTTCGATCGATACTTTAGAAAATGATAAATCTGGTTGAACTAACAAGTAAGCTTTTGCAACGGCTACGCCATCGCTTGCCGCAATCCCTTTTAGCAACTCAGTCATTATTCAGATAATCCTTCTTTCTTCATAGCTTCTTCAATCGCAGCGATTGCTTCAGCTTCGTCAGCACCTTCAGCTGAGATAGTCACGTCAGCACCTTGGCCAACACCTAAAGACATAACGCCCATGATAGATTTTAAGTTAACTGATTTGCCTTTGTATTCAAGGTTGATATCAGAGTTAAATTTGCTTGCTGCTTGTACTAATAATGTTGCTGGACGTGCGTGGATACCTGTTTCTGCTACTACGTGAAAGTCTTTCTTTTCCATGTGATCGTTCTCCTTTATAAGACAAAGTAATTTTGTAGGGAAGTTTTTTGTATGCAGAATAACTGTCAGACAAATTCCCTTTCAGTAGTAAAGGTTACCATTTTTTGCGGAAGGTTACAACTATTTTTCGCTAATTTTATACGGTACAAACCGCATGAAATCGGCAAATACACATTGAAAAGGCGTAACTATTTGTTTTCATTGAAAATACATTTTATTTCCATTTTATTTTTATTTTTTCGGCGACTTTATTTTTCGCCTTTTTCTTAACCTCCAGACTGTGAGCAATCGAATTTGTTGCACTCTTTGAAAAAGTAAGTATAATAAATTTAAAGGTCAACATTGGTCAATCAATGCGCGCATCACTTAAAGCGCGGTACACTGACTATTAGAAAGAAAAGAAAGGTCGTGGAATTTTATGTTCTGTCAAAATTGCGGCAAAAACGAAGCCACCATCCATTTATACGTAACTGTCAATGGTCAACGCAAACAAATCGACTATTGCCAAAGTTGTTACCAAAAAATCAAAAAACATCAAGCGACTAATCAAATCCCGAACACCCCAAAAGATCCTTTTGGTTTTGGGAACTTAGATGATTTATTCCGCCAAATGTCGCAACAAATGCAAAATCAAGCTAGTGAACCCATCCCGCCAACACAGTCTGGCAACGGCAATCACTTCAATGGCAATCAACCACCAGCAAACGGTGCTCCTAATAGCCTCTTAAATGAATTTGGGATTAACCTCACCGAAATCGCGCGCCAAGGGAAAATTGATCCGGTCGTTGGTCGTGATCAAGAAATTCAACGAGTCATTGAAATCTTAAATCGTCGTACGAAAAACAATCCCGTCTTAATCGGCGAACCAGGCGTCGGCAAAACCGCAGTCGTCGAAGGCTTAGCGCAAAAAATCGTCGATGGCGACGTCCCCCAAAAATTAAGCGATAAAGAAGTGATTCGCTTAGACGTTGCTTCCCTCGTGCAAGGAACCGGCATTCGCGGGCAATTTGAAGAACGCGTCCAACAATTAATCGAAGAAGTCAAACATGCGCAAAACATCATCCTTTTCATTGATGAAGTCCATGAAATCGTTGGTGCGGGCGCGACCGGTGATGGCAATATGGATGCCGGCAATATTTTAAAACCAGCCTTAGCTCGCGGTGAATTGCAAATGGTTGGTGCAACCACTTTAAATGAATACCGGATTATCGAAAAAGACGCGGCCTTAGAGCGGCGCATGCAACCGGTGCGGGTCAACGAACCCTCAGTAGCGGAAACAATTACGATTTTACAAGGCCTCCAAGGACGTTACCAAGATTATCATCACGTCAAATATACGGATGAAGCCATCAAAGCTGCGGCTATCCTTTCAAATCGTTACATCCAAGAACGCTTCTTACCCGATAAAGCCATTGATCTCCTAGATGAAACTGGCTCTAAAAAGAATTTAACGATTCAATTGATCGATCCTAAAACGATTGAACAAAAACTAGTAGCGGCCGAGGAACAAAAACAAGCCGCTTCCAAAGAGGAAGATTTCGAAAAAGCGGCTTATTATCGCGATCAAATCAATAAATTATTAGCGATGAAAGAAAAACAAATTAGTGATGAAGAAACGCCCGTCATTACCGAAAAAGATATGGAACAAATTGTCGAAGAGCGGACTGGGATTCCCGTTGGTGATTTGAAAGCTAAAGAGCAAACGCAGCTGAAAAATCTCGCTGCTGATTTGAAGAGTCAAGTCATCGGTCAAGATGAAGCCATCGATAAAACCGCTAAAGCGATTCGTCGTAACCGCGTGGGACTCAGCAAACAAAACCGCCCCATCGGCTCTTTCCTTTTTGTCGGGCCAACAGGTGTTGGGAAAACGGAACTAGCCAAACAACTCGCCTTAGAACTCTTTGGCTCTAAAGAAGCGATGATTCGTTTTGATATGTCTGAATATATGGAAAAACACAGTGTCGCGAAACTCATCGGATCGCCTCCGGGTTATGTTGGCTATGATGAAGCCGGCCAATTAACCGAAAAAGTTCGCCGTAATCCCTACAGCCTGATTCTTTTGGATGAAATCGAAAAAGCACATCCCGATGTTTTACACATGTTTTTACAAATTTTGGAAGACGGTCGTTTAACCGATGCCCAAGGACGAACCGTGAGTTTCAAAGACACACTCATCATCATGACGAGTAATGCCGGTAGCGGCAAAGTCGAAGCTAATGTCGGCTTTGGAGCAGCAAGAGAAGGCATCACCCGTTCCATCTTAGGCCAATTGAATAATTTCTTCACCCCAGAATTTCTCAATCGTTTCGATGGGATTATCGAGTTTCAAGCACTAGGGAAAGAACAGCTCTTACGCATCGTTAATCTGATGCTAGCTGACGTCAATCAAATGCTGCAAACTCAAGGTATCAGCATCACCGTGACCGAAGAAGTCAAAGAAAAACTAGTTGAGTTGGGTTACAATCCAGCGATGGGTGCTCGCCCACTACGACGGACCATCCAAGATGTAATTGAAGATGGTGTCGCTGAGTATTACCTTGATCATCCGCAAACAAAAGCACTACAAGCGACACTCGATGAAGAACAACAAATTATCGTCACCAAAAAAGACACCCTAGAACCACCAGTCAATCAAGAAGAGGAACTTTAAAACACAGGAGTTGGCGTCAATTACAAGATGCTAGCTCCGGTTTTTCTTAATTTTTATTCAAAAACTAAGCGTTTATGGTTTCCATCACGCGGTGAAAACGTTATACTATAAATAAATATGAAAGTTTTGAGAGGTGAGTTAAAATGAAATTTATTAATGTTACGAACAGCCACTCGCGAATGGTGATGAATCAATTGGAAAATACGGATGCCGAAATGGTCAAAGTTTATACCGCCGGCAATTCTACTGTTATTTATACGGTTGCTCCAACTCACAATGAAATTTTGATTATTAACCGTAATCGGTCGATCTTAGCGCATGAAGTGGAGGAAATTAAAGCCTTCTTTTTAGAAAAAGCAACTTTAGCTGGCTATCAGCCAGAACATATCTCAACGATTCAACTCGATGGTATTGTTGAAATCTCAATCGCCAAGCAAAATCAAGCCGTTGGTCAATAAGCATTGGTAACTGCACAAAAAGCCTCACCTAGAAACTGATGAACAATTTCTAGGTGAGGCTTTTTTTTACATCAAACTCTTTAATTCAACATCGGGATACTTATCCGCAAACCACCGCATTGCAAATTGATTCTCAAATAAGAACAACGGTTGCTCAAAACGGTCTTTGGCTAAGATGTTCCGACTAGAACTCATCCGCTCATCCAAATCTTCTGGATCAATCCAACGCGCGATTTTATTCCCCATCGGTGCCATCACCACTTCAGCATTGTATTCATTTAGCATCCGGTGTTGGAACACTTCAAACTGGAGTTGTCCAACCGCACCAATGATATACTCATCTGTTAAGTATGTCTTGTACAACTGAATCGCACCTTCTTGAACCAGTTGGTAAATCCCTTTATGGAAAGATTTTTGTTTCATCACGTTTTTAGCCGAAACTTTCATAAATAGTTCCGGGGTAAAAGAAGGCAACTCTTCATAAGCGACTTTTAATTTGCCTTCAAACAGCGTATCGCCAATCTGGTAATTCCCGGTATCATAGACCCCGATAATATCTCCAGCAACCGCTTCTTGGATATTTTCACGTGTATCAGCCATAAACTGCGTCACATTACTTAGTTTCAGTTTCTTGCCCGTCCGCTCTAAGTTCACATCCATCCCACGTTCAAAGGTCCCCGAACAAATCCGAACAAACGCAATGCGGTCCCGGTGAGCTGGATTCATGTTGGCTTGGATTTTAAAGACAAAGCCTGAGAATTCTTCTTCATAAGGACTAACTTCGGTTTCTGCCATCGTTTGGTGACCATATGGTGATGGAGCAAATTGTAAGAACGTTTCTAAGAATGTTTGCACACCAAAGTTGGTTAAAGCTGAACCAAAGAAGACCGGGGTTTGTTGTCCTTTAGCAACTTTTTCAGCATCAAAGGCATCACCTGCTTCACTCACTAACTCGACTTCTTCTAACGTTTGTTGGTAGATACTCTTTTGGGTTAAACCATGTGTCGCTGGGATTTCACCATCGACTAGCTCGATGAAACGCTCGCCATCATAGTTTTCCGGACGATACAATTCCACTTTTTGATTATGAATATCATACAATCCTTCTAAAATTTGACCGGAACCAATCGGCCAGTTCATTGGATAAGACTCGATATTTAAAAGTTCTTCCAATTCTTCGAGTAATTCTAATGGTTCACGACCATCACGATCAAGTTTGTTAATAAAAGTAAAAATTGGAATTCCTCGTTTTTTAACAACTTGGAACAGCTTTTTTGTTTGGGCTTCAATCCCTTTGGCGCTATCAATCACCATTACCGCACTATCAACCGCCATCAGCGTCCGATAGGTATCTTCTGAAAAGTCTTCGTGTCCTGGGGTATCCAAGATATTGACACGTTTGCCTTGATAATCAAACTGCATCACGGAACTGGTAACGGAAATTCCCCGTTGTTTTTCAATTTCCATCCAGTCAGATTTGGCAAAATTCCCTGTTTTCTTCCCTTTAACTGTTCCGGCTTGACGGATTGCACCACCGAATAATAATAGTTGCTCGGTAATCGTTGTTTTTCCGGCATCCGGATGGGAAATAATGGCAAAGGTCCGCCGGCTATCAACTTGTTGTTTTAAATTAGGATTATTCATCATTGTACTCCATTTCTTGACGTAAATTTATACTGTTCACTTACTTAGATAACTTCAACTAGCATAGTATAGCATGGACCAGGGCTTCTTGACAAAAAGCTTGGCGAAAAACTAAAAATTTCTGTTCACTAACCTTAAGAATAAAAAAACCACCCATTGCATTGCACAATGGATGGCGAAAAAAGCAATCAATTCCTAGGCTTTACTTAATCAAGGGCTCGCCCGTGAAGGTCACGTTTAAGAAACGAGTGACAACATAAACCAAGATAATCGTGATTAGCGAACCAATCGTCACATCACTTAAGAAATGGGCTCCAATCAGTACACGTGACAAGGCAACACAACTCCCAAAAAGCACGCCAAAATAAAACCAAGACCGCCGCTTTTTCATTTGCTCAGGTGCGATAAACAGCGGTAAATAAAGGGCCATCCACCCTTGTGCGGAGTGACCTGACGGGAAAGACTGGTGCATGTTTTGCCCATTGATTTGGTACCACGGTGTAAAGTGCTGCCAATTTTCGGCTGCCAATTCAACTGGACGATAACGCCCCCAAACATTTTTCAGTAAATTGCTGCATTCATTTGAGGCATAAACCACCACCATCGCTCCTAAAGCGACCAATATTAAGCGATTTAACGAGGCCGGCGATTGCTTAGTCAGCCAGCGGATACAAAAAAAACTCCCGCCGACAATCAAGATGAGCACCAAAGCAATCATGACCGGTACATACCACGGAGGAATCTCGACTGTACGCAAAGTCGTTTCCAAGGTCTGCGTTTTGAGCGCCTCAGCTGAAGTCGGACCCGCTAATGAAGCCACCAACATGAACAAAGTGATAGTCACCCCTTGCCAAACTTGATAACCAGCAAAGCTAACCACGCCCATTAACAGCGGCCACTTAATAAAATGATGCACCTGGACTTGCTTAACCCAAAAGAAGATCACCCAAGCACTCAAAAACAGGAGCGTTGGCGAAAAAACTAACCCAATCACTTGAAACAAATTACCAAACCACGAAGCCGGATTCATCACCGTTTGAGAAATTGCTTGATCGCCAAACGTGGCTACGACTAATAATCCCGCGACGAGTAACCCGACTTGCCCTTCCACTGCTACTTTTTTCGTTTTAATTGCTGTTTGTTCAAACTCCATTAATGTCCTCCTCTAATGCCAACTCGATTCCCAGAACTCATCCACTTTCCCTCGCCATCCAGATTATCAAATAACTGTTGTTTTCTATTTAATATCGCGTAAACATCAGGTTAACATTGTAAATATGCGGTAAAGACAAAAAAAAGAGTTAGCACCTAATCAGGTCCTAACTCTCTTCATTATCGACGTGGTTCGTCATCTTCAAATTCTTTACGGAATAAGCGCCGTTCTTCTTCCGGTTCAACTTCAATCATTTCGGCATCCTTAAAAATGACCCGGATTTTCAAAATACGTGAACCTTCCATCTCTTCTGAAATTAACGTGACATGCTCGACGTTAAACGTTAATTTTTCGCCTTTATCTGGAATGGTTCCCAGAGCGGTAATTAGATAGCCCGCCATCGTATCAACATCACTCATATGCAAACTCGTATCAAAGACTTCATTAAAGTCATCAATCAGCATCCGCCCTTGAATTAAGTATTCTTGCTCTGCAATTTTTTCGTAAAGAGTTTCAACTTCATCCGACTCATCATCGATTTCACCGACAATTTCTTCTAATAAATCTTCTAAAGTTACCACCCCAACCATACCACCATATTCATCTAATAAAATCGCCATTTGGTTTTGGGTCTTTTTCAATTCATAGAGTAAATCATCAATAAAGACCGTTTCTGGTACAAAGAGTGGTTCTTGCAAAATCTTACGGACTTCAAGATTTTCAAAGCCGATTTGATACGCCGCTTTTAATAAGTTTTTGGTGTGCAAGACTCCGATTACTTTATCTTTATCTTCATCGTAAACAGGAATGCGTGAAAAGTTTTCTGACAAGACCTCAGCCACGATTTCGTCGACCGGATCATTGACATCGACCATAAATGAATCAGTCCGTGGAACCATCACTTCACGAGCAACTTTTGTATCTAAAGAAAAGACCCCTTGAAGCATTTCTAGTTCTTCTTCTCCGAGCACGCCTTCAGTTTCTAGCATGTAGCGCATTTCATCACGCGTCATTTTCGAATCTTCATCATCAAAGGTCATCGGAGTTAGACGCGCTAACAGGTTGGTTGAGGCCGATAAAAACCAGACAAACGGTTTGGCGATAACACCCAGTAACCGCACCACTCCCGAAGTCACATTGGCAACTTCTTCTGATTTATTTAGCGCAATCCGTTTGGGGTAAAGCTCTCCAAAAACAATGGAAACATAGGTTAAAATGGCTAAAACGATGATACTAGCAACACTTTTGGCGGCAGCACCATTCCCTAAGACAGGCGCTAAGCGATTGGCTAAATTATCAGCTAACGACGCCCCTGATAAGATGTTGACTAATGTAATTCCGACTTGGATGGTTGATAAAAAATTCGTTGGATTATTTAAGATCTTTAGTAACTTTTGGGATTTCACATCCCCTTCTTCAGCTTTTTGCTCTACTCGACTTTTATTAATCGAAACAACTGAAATTTCAGCAGCTGCCAGAAATGAGTTGATCATCGTTAGAACAATCAGCAACAAAATTTGCGCTAAAAGCGACTGACTCTCAGGGTCAGCATTCATAATCGCATTCTCTCCTTATTTTTAAAGAATTATCATACAAAAAAACGTGGCTAGGGCCACGTTAAAATGTTATCACAAAGGGACTTTCTTTGCAATATTGGCAATTCTTTTTATTGTTCACTTGCCTCGTTCGTTTCAACAATTTGTTCTTGAACTTGCTGCCGCTGATCTTTACGTACCGCTTGGACCACAAAGACGACAATCGTACGACACACCGCATAAAATGGCACCCCTAAGAAAATTCCCAAAAGCCCCGCAATGTTACCGGCAACTAACAACACGAGGATAATCGTTAATGGATGAATGTCCAATGATTTCCCAATGACATTCGGATAAATAATATTACTATCAATTTGTTGAACAACTAAAACGACCACACAACACAACAAGGCTTTGAACGGATCGTTAAAGATTGTGGCTAAAAAGGCCGGCGCTAAGCCGATATATGGTCCTAAGTAAGGAATTAAATTGGTGATGCCGGCAATAACCCCAAATAAGAAGGCATAATCGACCCCAATAATCAAATACCCTAAACACGTACACGTTGCAACGAATAAGCACTCAATGACTTGACCACTGATGTAGCTGGAAAGCGTCGTATTTAATTTCTCCAACAAGGCGACGATATGATGGCGGCGTTTTTCTGGGAAAAATTTCTCGATGGTTGGGACTAGTCGCTCACCATCTTTGAGCATGTAAAACAAGATAAATGGCGCGGTAATCAAAATCACCGTGGTTGAAGCGATGGTGCCCAGAATCGAGCTCAGACTCGTTGACACACCGCTAATAAATTGCTGGATAATGGATGAATATGAAAGGTCGAGTTTTTCTAGTTCTTTCACAATATTGATATTATCAAAAATTGGCTGTTTGGCTAGATTACGCGCCCATTGTTCGACATTATTGGCAAAATCAGGGATACTTGCTGCTAACGAGGATAACTGACCCACAAGACTTGGAATCACACTGACGATGGTCCAGAAAAAGACGCCCAATAACAAGAGTAAAACAATAATAATGGCATAAATCCGTTTCATATTTGTGTATTTCATTAACAAACGCACAATCGGGTTTAAGATATAGTACAAGAAACCGGCAATTAAGACTGGCGCGAATAAGGTGCTAAAAAACGTGCCGACTGGTTGAAATAAAAAATTGATCTTGGTCGCAACAAAGATTAACGTCGCCACAATTAGTAGTTCTAAGGACCAAAACATTAATTTAGAGCTTTTAAAACGATTTAACAAACGATCTCCCCCTTCATTGTTATTATATGTTAACTTTGTAAAAAATGCTCGAATTCTCTCACTATTATTAGAAAATTGGCAGTCTTTCTCACTTCGGGTATACTTTAGTTAAGAGGTGAATTTTATGATAATTGTCCATACCAAAGATACTATGCATCAAATCTATCTTGATGCGCTCAAAATCCGCCAGCAAGTCTTCGTGCACGAACAAAACGTACCGGCCGCACTTGAAATTGACGCCAATGAAGCGTATGCTATTCATTTCGTCCTTTATGATGGCAAGCCTAAAGCTACGCTGCGCTTATTACCCATTAACTCGCAGACCGTAAAAATTCAACGTATGGCAGTCAGTCGCGAATTTCGTAACCAAGGCTTGGGGCAACAACTCGTTTTAGCTGCTGAAACGTTCGCGAAAGAACAAGGGTTTAAAGAAATTTCCCTTGGTGCCCAAATCCAAGCAGCAGGTTTTTATGCTCAACTAGCGTACCAAAGACTAGGCGAACCATTTGTCAAAGCCGGTATTGAGCATGTTACAATGAGTAAAATATTAGCCTAAAAGAGGATGTGACAGAAGTGTTACTCAAGAAATAAGCGAACAATCTTAGAAATTGCTTTCCAAATTTTTGAGATTGTTCGCTTATTTTTCGTAGAGGTAGCTTCTGGAACACCGTTTATTCAGTAAAAAAATCTGGGACATCTTTTTGTCCCAGATCCTTTCCATCAAATTAATTTACTGATTTTATATACGTTTTAAGCCCTTTAAGAATGGCGCTTGCAACTTGTTCACGATACTCATCGGTATTCGTATAAGATAAATCATAATCCGAATTCATATAACCTAATTCAAGTAACATGCTCGGATAATACGATTCCCGGGTCACGTATTGATTCCCTTGCATTACACCACGATTATCTAAAGGTAACTCAGATTCCAATGACTCATTAATGATGGTTGCCACATCTTGTTCTTGTTCATAATAATAATACGTCGTAAAACCTGATACGGTATTGGCGATGTCATAATTATCATAGTGGAAACTAATAAATAAATCTGGTTGCGCAGCGATTGATTTATCGACAATTTCACTCAACTCTAAATATTCATCTTCTTCCCGCGTATACGTCACATCAACACCGGCATCTTCTAACTTCTCGCCGACTGCTAAGGCTGTTTTCAATGTTAAGGTTTTTTCGTAGACAGACTCATCAGAACTTAAGGCTCCGCTATCAACCCCACCGTGACCGGCATCTAAAACAATATGAAAATCTTCCAGGCTGGTCGGTGTATCATTAATCTCAACGTCTTCCACTTCGGCATTCTCACTCGGGATATAGCCCGTCACACCGGTACTCGTCGTAATTTGAACAAAATCGCCGTCCGTTCCGAGATACTCTGCCCACTCACCGCGGTGCACCTGATCGACAACCGTACTCGCCGCACTCGCTGATTGATACATCTGAACATAATCGCCGTCCGTTTCTTGCGTGGTATCATAAAGAGCCGGATCAACATAAATATGTACTTTTTCTTCCGTCGTTGTTTTTCTTTTGGCACTTGTTTGAGTCGTTGTTTCTTTGGTAACACTTGTTTGAGTGACCGCTTTTTCGCTGCTATGATGACTTTTGACCGCAACCGTTACGCCAACAATCATCGCTACCCCAACCGCTAACGAGCCAAAGAAAATCTTCCCTTGTTTTGTTAATTTCACCTAGTTTCTCCTGTCTATTAGTTATTTTCCCTTTATTATATAAAAAGAAACTTAATTTTAGCTTAATTTATTGTATCATTTTTGTATAGTTATGTTTACAAAAAAATAACTTGTAAGAATTGCTTCCTTACAAGTTATTTTTTATTTTCGCGACAATTGCTTATAGCGGTTATACCAGATATCAATATAGCCTTCAGAAAATGGTCCCTTGCCATTGTTAATCCAATCTACTAAAATTTTGACATTCTCTTTTAAAATAAAATCAATATCAGCTGGATAATCCATGATTTTGCTATGCAATTCATATTCATCCACATCTAGTAGCCGTTTTTCGCCATCTGGGAAAACCTTTATATCTAAGTCATAATCAATATACTTTAAGGCTTCCTCATCTAACAAATACGGTGAGGCGAGATTACAATAATAGGAAACCCCCTTTTCACGAATCATTGCTATTACATTGAACCAGTATTTCTTATGAAAATAGACAATCGCTGGTTCGCGTGTCACCCAACGGCGGCCGTCAGATTCAGTCACTAACGTATGATCATTGACTCCAATCATTGAGTGTTCACTAGTCTTTAATACCATCGTATCACGCCATATTCGATGCAAATTGCCATCGTGTTTATAACTATGAATCGTTACAAACTCTCCTTCTTTCGGAATTCGCATAGTTACCCTTCCCTCAGCAGATTCTTCTGCGTTTTGTTTGGGTGTTATCACACCGGCATCGTAAACATTATAACAGATAAGAGCTGGCTTTGCCTAGAAATGTTTATTCCAGCCGGTTATTTTTCTTGAGGACCGCCACTAGTTTTTGTTGCGGTTTTGGGAAAACGTACGTTTCAAAATCACTTGGCAAAACAAAGCTCCCCACTTGCGTAAATTCTGGGCTGATGACACGACCATAAAATGGTAAGATATGCCATTTCAAATGACTGAAAAGATGCGTCACCTCATCCAAATGACGTTTTTGCCAAACAACTTGTTGCGTAAGATACTCACTTGAATCTTCAGCAATCAAAGGCCTTTGTAGTTCATGTTCCGTTTCTTGGGACCATTCTTTTTGCAACCGGCGATATTCCATTTCCGTCACTTCTTTTAAAGGAAAGGTCCACATCTTGGCAAGAAGGCCCGTTTCAGGACGTTTTTGTAATAAAAATTCTTGGTTATCGTTTTGAATAATTTCGGCAATATAGTAGACATTTTTCGGTTTAGCTTTTTTGGTCTTAACGGGAAATTGGGTTTGCATTCCACGTTCTTTGGCTAAACAAAATGCAGCTAAAGGACACGCGCTACATTCGGGTGCGGTTGGTGTGCAAATCTGTGAGCCTAGATCCATCAGGGCTTGATTGAATTCACCAGGTTCGTCATGTGAAATAATTTGGCGCAGCGCTTGCTCAAAGACTTTGCGACTACTTGCTTTGGCGATATCATCAGCAATACAAAACAAGCGACTCGTGACACGCATCAAGTTGCCGTCAATTGCTGGTTCCGGCAAATCAAAAGCGATACTGGCAATCGCGCCCGCTGTATACGGGCCAATTCCTTTGAGACTTTGAATTTCTGCAAGGGTTGCGGGCATTTGGCCGTTAAATTCCGTTTGGATTTGTTTTGCGGCCGCTTGAAGATTTCTAGCACGTGAATAATAGCCCAACCCTTCCCAGGCTTTTAGTAGTTGGTCTTCCGGCGCTTCGGCTAAGTCTTGAATCGTTGGAAACAGCTCCATAAAGCGATAATAGTAATCAATCACCGTTTCCACGCGTGTTTGTTGCAACATAATCTCGGAAATCCAAATTCGATACGGGTCTTTGTTGGCACGCCAAGGAAGATTGCGTTTTTCTAACTGGTACCATTCTAAAAATTGTTCCTGTAACTGCTGGATTTGTTCGGACGTTAAATCAACCCACGGTTTACTCTGCGTCATTTTCTAGTTCCTTTTCTGCAATGAATTTGGCAATGATATCTAGATCAAACCCTTTTTGATAGAGACTTTGCTTGGTTTTATTTTTCCGTTCCTTGAATGGTTTGCTTTGATGACGACGCCAGATTTTCTCGCCTTCATTAAATAGCGCAGCAACTTCCTCTTCTTCGTCTTTTTCAAGATTCAATTCGTCTAAAACACTCGTAATAATCTCACTGGAAAAGCCTTTTTGCATCAAGGTTTGGCGTAACTTGTTGAGTGTTTCCTGATGGCTCTTCGTCCGGAAACGATAAGCAGCTTTTTCGGCTACTCGATACGCCAAATCAAATTGATCTTCAAAGGTAAAAAGTTCTAATACCGCTTCAATGATCAAGTCACTAATGCCCTTTTCTTTTAATTGTTGGCGCACGCGAATCGGCCCTTTATCCGACAATCGGATTTGCGTGCGAACAAAGCTTTCCCCGTACAACTGATCATCAACCACACCTAGTTCTTTTAGACGTTCAATGATTTTGGCTTGGTCTTGCCAAGGGATTTCTTTCTCCTTCAAATAATTGCGGACTTCTTTTTCCGAACGCAATTGATAGCTAATATAGTTTAAAGCCAGTTGCAGCCCGAAATCAACCGTCGCATTTTTTTGAATTTCTTTCAGGGTCGCTTCCGTTAATTCGCTGCCTTTTAAGAGCCGATACTTCACTAAAACATCTTCTGAGACGCGCAGTGTTTCTTGGGTTGAAAGCTCAATGTGGTAATCATTATATTTTCCTCTACGGATTGAGACAACAGTAATCATCTGACTCCTCCTTTACGAACGTATATTCTAGTTTAACATAGAATGAGTATTTAGCGAATGATTCTGTTCATTATCTTGTAGCTACTGTTTTCAACGAATTAATTTTTAAAGTTTCTTAAATCTAAAAAAGACTACTACACGATAAATTTATCATGTAATAGTCTTTTTTTTAATTCACAACATATCAAACAACGACAATTGGTTTTCATCCGGTAAATCCTTCAGTACACCATTTTCGGTCATATATTCAATTAAGGTTTTGGAAACTTTTCCGCGCGTCGCTAGGTCTTCTTTAGACAGAAATGGTCCATCTTTACGCGCTTCTACGATTTGTTTGGCTACGTTGGTTCCCAGTCCTGGGACTGCACGAAATGGCGCAATTAATTTATCGCCTTCAATCACAAAGTTTTCCGCATCTGATTTATACAAATCAATCATCCCAAATTCTAAGCCTCGTTCTAACATCTCATTCACTAATTCTAAAACAGTTAAGAGGTTTTTCTCTTTGGTTGACGCTTCTAACCCTTTGTCGTTAATCTCTTTCATCTTCTCTTTGACGGCCTCTTTGCCTTTGGCCATCGCGACCAAATCGAAATCTTCGGCTCGGACACTAAAGTAGGCACAGTAATAAAGAATCGGGAAGTAAACTTTAAAGTACGCCACCCGTAACGCCATCAAAACATAGGCTGCCGCATGGGCTTTCGGGAACATGTACTTGATTTTTAGACACGAATCGATATACCACTCGGGGACGTTTTGCTTACGCATCTCTGCTTGCCAATCATCAGGAATCCCTTTCCCTTTACGCACGCCTTCCATAATGTTAAAGGCCATCCCATCATCAAGCCCGGCATGAATCAGATACACCATGATATCATCCCGACACCCGATTACTTTGGCTAGGGTGGCTTCACCTTTTTTGATTAACTCTTCGGCATTGCCGAGCCACACGTCGGTTCCGTGAGACAGACCGGAAATCTGAAGTAATTCGGCAAA
>JBKEDL010000047.1:0-46821 GCA_047975385.1 Enterococcus sp.
CGTTTGGCTATTTTTTTGAATGGCAATTGACGCGCGATTTTGTACTTAAAAACCAACTAGTTCAACAGGTGAACCCGATGAAATTACGTGGTGTATTGAAAAGGAATCAAGTGGCTTTTGACCAGTATAAAGCCAAACATTTGGTCGAAGAGTTTCAGCGCGGCATTACTTATATCGATTATTAATTGGATAAGAAAAAAACGCACTTGGAATTTAATTCCAAGTGCGTTTTGCTGTTTCTTACATGAAGAAGTATTGGTAACAAGCAACACCAACGATTGATGCTAAGATTGGTGCAACAACTGGTACCCATGAGTAAGACCATTGTGAATCGCCTTTGTTTTTCAAAGGTAAGATTGCGTGAACGATACGTGGTCCAAGGTCACGAGCTGGGTTTAATGCCGGTCCAGTCGGTCCACCTAGTGAAGCGACTAAAGCGAAGACTAAGAAACCAAGCGCTAAGTGAGCTGTTCCTAAGTTGTCTTGGAAGAATGGCGCTTTGGTAATACCTACTGCACCAAAGAATAAGACGAATGAACCAAAGAACTCGTTCACAAAACCGTTGAAACGAGAACCAACACTGTTGATTGATGAGAATGAACCCAAGATGTGTGCAGGGTTATCAGTTTGGTCAAAGTAAGGTTTGTAACATGCAACAACGATTAATTGACCAGCCATCGCTCCTAAAAATTGAGCAACGATGTAAGGCAATACTTCGTTCCAAGGGAACATACCGTTCATAGCTAAACCAATTGTAAACGCCGGGTTGATGTGGTTTCCGCTGATACCACCAAAAATCATTGCAGGCATCATTACCGCAAAACCATAACCAGCAGCGATGGTCATCCAACCACTACCATAACCTTTTGTACCTTTTAAATCGACGTTAGCAACTGCGCCGTTACCTAAAACAATCAGTAACGCTGTTCCTAAGAACTCAGCAACTAAGCGAGTCATTAAAGAATAATCCACAACATTTCCTCCTAATATATCTACTGTTTTGTATTTTGTTAGTGTGTCTAAAGCAAGTCTTAATTAGTGCAATACCTATAAAAAATGAATTGCTCAAAAAACACCAAGCAGTTACTATGAAACCAGATTTTCGGAAAGTTTTCAACTATATTTGATGAAAAAAATTAAAAAAAGGCAAAAAAGGCTAAAAAAACAGCGGTTATTCCTCAATTGTCAATAAAAAAGAAATTTTGAAGTGGTATACTGAGAAAAATGGTAATTTTAAGGAGTGTTTTTGAGTGGAACAAATCACGTACCAACCGTTAAATTTGTATAGCAATTATGCGAATGCGGCCAAGCAATTTCCGCAAACGAAAATCGTTTTTGACGAAATTTTAGGAGCTTTTCCGGAATTTGGTTTTGAGACTACCTATCAAAAAAGTCATGAATTAATCATGAAACGTGCTGCTCAATTGGCGCATTTTGGGATTAAAAAAGGCGATAACGTTATTATTTACAAGAGTCCGAAATTCGATAGCTATTTACTCGCGGTGGCGGTCTCTTATTTAGCTGCAGTTCCAGTGATGGTTTCTTATCATCTGCCAACGACCACGATTGAAGTGTTTATTGAGCGCTTAGAGGACCCGTATGTGATTTATGATGAACAAACAGCAAATAAGGTTGCCGAAGTTAATAATAGCTCAGAGGGGAAACAAGTAGCGATTAGCGATATCCTCAATCAAATGGCATCTCCGGTTGGACAAGAAAAATTAAAGCCAGCCGAAATTTCTTATATGACACATACTTCCGGCACTACAGGAATTCCTAAATTAATTTGTCACTCAGCGGAATCGATGGGATGGCGGACGAAATGGCAAATGACGGTTTTTACCAAAATGGTTGAAAAAGAAATCGTGGCCTTTCATATCTCCCCGGTCCATTCCCGCTTTAATATTGGGGTTTCTTCTTTAATGGCAATGGGTTTTCCGATGTTGCCGTTGGCGAATGCGACCAGTGAAAGTGTCAGTCAACAATTGAAAAAGTATCGTCCGATGGCTTTAGAGACCCATCCTAATAACTTTGTGCAATGGAGTTTTCAAGCAGTTGAAGATCCAGATACCTTTGCGAGTGTAAAATATTTCCATTCGACATTTGATGCGATTAATAATCGGACGATGGCCGCCTTTTTACGTGCGACTAAGCGTTCACGCGCACGTTTTTTACAAGTTTATGGTCAAAGTGAATGTGGGCCGATGATTTTAAGGGCACACACTTTGAGCAGTTTGCAAAATTCAAATGCTAGAGATATGGGCGTTGGTCTGGGCGAATTGACGAAAGCTCGGATTGCTGATCAGTCAGGAAATGAGTTGCCGGTTAATACAAATGGAAACATTCATTTATTGTCTAAAGGTCGCGCGCTAACGTATTACAAAGAAGATGAACGGTTCCAACAAACCGTCTTTGGTAAATGGTGGGATAGTGGTGATTATGGTTCAATCGATGAACGTGGCCACTTATTTTTAAAAGATCGGCAAGTCGATTTGATTGAAAAAATTGATAGTAATTTGGCGATTGAAGATTATTTACTTGATCGATTAGCTTTCTTACAAGAGGTCATCATCGTTCGTGATCAAAATAAGCATGCTCAACCGGTCATATCTTTAGCAGAAGGCCGATCAATGGACTGGGCTACTTGGTGGCAAGCAATTAATGATTTGCCACACCTCAATCCGCCGTTGATTCGTGAGTTTGAAAAATTACCTCGAACAGCTACTATGAAAGTTCAAAGGTTGCAATTAGAACAAGAACTTAAAGTGAGTGAATAAGAAATCCGCTCGCGTTGATGGACGAAAAAAGTCGTTCATCAACGCGGGCGGATTAACATTTATCGTAAAGAGAAATATCGTTCGGGTAAACGTTGTACTAAGACGATGCCCAGCGTGCTAGCGGCAATCGCTTTAATAGCGCCGGGAACGATGAACGGGAAAAAGCCTGCTTGAAAGGCTAGCAGCCAATCCATGCCAGCACTATATTTAAGCCAAATACTTCCAATCGCTAAGGTGACCATGGCACCTAGTAAATTGGCGATAATCGCCCAGAAATGCGTTTTGCCTGTTCGTTCTAAAATTCCCCCTGTGACTAAGCCGTTAAAAATAAAGCCAATCAAAAATCCGCCAGTCGGTCCAAATAAAACACCCATGCCAGCACTGCCGCCAGCGAAAACTGGTAACCCGATGAGTCCGAGGAATAAATAAATAATAATTGCCCAAGTACCGGTACGTAGGCCCAAAACGGTGACGGTTAAGCCAATAATGAATGTTTGAAGAGTCAAGGGAATAAGTCCTAAGGGGATAGTGATTTGTGCAAAAATGGCAATAATGACAGAAAAAATAGCTGCGAAAACTTGTTCACGTAAATTAAGCAATTTGGTTAACTCCTTTTTTATTTTTTAGGTTAACAAAAATATACCACTGGGTTAACGAAAAGTAAATGATTTTGTTGGTTTTTAATGAGCTAGCGGGAACAGGCCGAGCGGAAATTTAAATTTTTAGTAGGTGTTTCAATTCATTTAAGGCTGGTTAATAAAAATTTATTTGTTTCCCGGTATGTTGGTTGAGACGCTTGAGAACACGTTTTTTCTGTAAAAAGATTATAAAAAAGTAAGCTTTTGCAAGTTGTTAAAGGGTGGTATAATGAAAATGAGGAAACGGTGAGGGGATGGTGAGGGTGATTTGGTTCTTTCGCATAGTACTAATGTTGAACATGATCTTGAGTACTTATTTTGTCTATGGGGCTGATTCAGCTGTGTTAGAAAGGTCGGGGGAAACATATCTGCCTTTGCTATTGGTTCAAGTATTCTTTTTAATTTTAGTTTGGATGATTATGATTGCTGAAATCTTACAAAAGCAGCGTTTGACTTCGCGGGTGGTAGCAGGAGGGGTGTATAGTATTGTCTGTTTATGGTGTACCAATGTAATCTTGTACCGGGATAGTTACACGCAGTTTTGGCAATTACACAATACGCAAACGGCGATGTTTATTTTAGAGACGATTTTATTTTGTTTGTTAATTAAAAATGATTTTAAAAAAACGTTTTATTTGCTAGGTAAAGAATAGTGTGGATATTAGCTAGCTTTTCGGTTGAGCGGCATTATTCGTCTTTCTAGGTGGGGGTGAGGATTGCTGAAAGTAAAAGAAGTAGTTGGCGGGAAAACCGGCAACTACTTCTTTTTAATTTTTCGCAGCGGCAACTTTTGAAGCACCATTTATTCATCCAAAGAGGCCTGAGACCTACAGATACCTCAGGCCTGATGCCGATTGTTACGAGTGTGTGTAGCTTTTCTTCTTAATGTGTGGTACCGACATTTAAGTGAATATCATCCGTTTGGGTAACGGCTGCTTCAATGGCAATTTCGATGGTTTTAGCGATTAATGCAATGGGCATTGTAGGTGTACTTGGTGCTTTGCCAATCCCTTGAGCAGGTTCAAATGGCACATGGATAAAGCCACCTTTCACCTCCGGAAATTCTGAATCAATGGTATAGAGTAAGTTGTACATAATTTCATTACAAACGTAAGTTCCAGCAGTGTAAGAGATCGATGCTGGAAGGCCAGCTTCATGGACATGTTTAACCATGGCTTTGATTGGTAAGTTTGTGAAGTAAGCAGTGGGACCATCTGCTTTGACTGGTGCGCCAAAAGGTTGATTGCCTTTATTATCTGGGATCCGGGCTTCAATCAAGTTAATGGCGACTTGTTCGAAGGTAACGGTCGCTCGACCACCTGCTTGCCCGACACAAATTACGATATCTGGGAGGTGCGTAACGATTGCTTCACGAACTTTTTCTCCACTCTCACCAAAAACTGTGGGAACTTCTAATTTGATAATTTCAGCATTTGCAATCGTATCGGGTAATAATTTAACCGCTTCAAACGCTGGATTAATTGGTTCGCCTCCGAAAGGATCGAAACCGGTAACAAGTACTTTCATTCAAGAATCCTCCTACTGTCTAGCTTTTTAACCGCTCATACGGATTGCTGAGCGCTAGACGCTTTTCTTAACTAAATAATACCATATAAGCGATTTGGAAGACTAGTAGAACCAAAGCCACAAAGATTTGATTTTTGATAACGCCATATTTATCTTTCATTTCTAAGATTGCTACCGGAACGATATTAAAGTTGGCAGCCATCGGTGTCATTAGTGTGCCGCAGAAACCACAAGTTAAGGCGAGCATCACGATTAGTGCAGGATCAGCCCCATAATCAAGGACGAAGGGGGCACCAATTCCGACGGTCATGACGGTAATTGCGGCAAAGGCATTTCCCATAATCATGGTGAAAATAACCATTCCAATGGCATAAATGATAATTCCGAGTGTAATGTTACCGCTCGGCACAACGCTACTGACCCCTTCTGAAATAACTTCACCGACACCGGCTTGTGTGAAAACCGCACCAAGAGAAGCCAGTAACATGGGTAAGATTGACAATGGGCCAACTGTTCCAAGCATTTCAACCGCATCTTTAAAGAAAACGTCAGGTTTGTTGTCTTTTGAAAATGACATCAGCGTAATAATTGAAACTAAAACACCAAAACCAATCCCAACAAGCGCACTTAATTCAGTTGTTAAAGCAGTAATAATCGCAATGACACCAATTGCTAGCGCGGGGATAAAAATCCGATTACCGATTTGATCGGCCATTTTTTGCGTATATTCTTTTGAAGCTTGTAAACTTTTTCCTTTAGAAACTTTTTGAAACATAGCGGGAATAGCCATCAATAAAATAATAATCCCGCTGGCTAATGGTGGAAGCCAACGTCCACCGGCCATCACAATCCCTAGGCACATCCAAAAAAAGCCGGTTCCTAGCCGATGTTTGTTTGTTTGATCAAAGAAGTTAAATAGCCCCGTGCCAAAGGAAACTAGTCCCATCACGATAAAGATTATTTCTAATAATTTTTCACTTACTAGCGCTTCTGTTCCTAAAAAGAATGACATTTAGCGGTCCTCCCTTGGTTCACCAAAATATTTTTTCATTAATTTTTTGTCTTTCAAGTAGAAGTAAATAGCGGCGACTAATAGAGCGACGATAGCAACGGGAATTTCAATCAAAGTTAAGTGTACCAATGAAACGTCATAGCCCAGACCTTTCAAGGTTGATTGGACCAATAGCGCACCGGCACCACCAATAAATAAATTTTGGCCAAAGAACCAAGTGATATTTTCCATCGCACCAGCCATTCCTTTAATATCTTCTTCGTACTCTTCATTGGCCGGTAAATTTTTGGCTTCAATGCTTCCTTGAATCATCGGAAAGAAGATTGGCCGAATGAAACTGGCAACCCCACCAAAACTTACGTTAAAGGCTGCAAAAGATGTTCGAAAAACACCGTAGATGGCAAGTAACGTCCCACCATTAATATTTTTAATTTTTTTGATGAGTCGTGCGGCAGCTTCTTTTAAGCCATTACGTTCTAATGTTCCGGTGACCAACATAATAATGATGAAAATTGACATTCCACGATTTGCGACAAAACTACTTCCTAACGTTTCTAGCATGGTGGTTAAGCCAAGTCCCCCAACAAGTGCAGTGACAATCAAAGCTGCAACTACAATCAAAATCGCATCTAATTTCAACGCAAAACCAACAATTACAATCACAATCCCTAACAAACTGAGAATATTGCTATCCATTTTTCATTTCCTCCTTAAACATTTGATGGTTAATTCTAACTTATTTGTTAAGCGAATTCAATATGAGGAATGTGTAAAAAACACCCAACCTGAGTGATGGCACTCCTCAGATTGGGTGTTTTTTCATGTTTAGGGTGGTGTTTATTGATCGGTATATTCTGTGATTGTATCGTCTGTTTCGGCACTTGCGATTGGGAAATAATAGGCGGGGTACACGCGGCTCATCGCTGTGTCATCTGTTCCAGCCGTCGATGAAATCTCAGAATCATCATAAAAAAGCATTTCAGGGTCTGCGATATTGGGAAGTGTATCAGCAGGTTCGATGTCTAATTGTTCTTTCAATTGATTTTGATCGTTGAGTAATTCATCATAGCCCATCATTTGATAATAAATATTATTCATCATGACCCCTTGACCGGAAATTTGTAATTCTTCAATATTATCAAGGGCAGCTGTATAGTTGGTGGCAATCGTAATCATCTCATCCCAAGTTAAGTCGGTTTTTGTATTATCACCAATCGCATCAAAAATCTCTTCGTAGTTACTTAATGAGTCGAAGCTGACTAATTTTTCTAAGACTTTAGTTAAAACTTCGCGTTGCCGACGTTGCCGACCAACGTCACCTTCTGGATCATCATCGCGCATTCGAGCATAGGCCAGTCCGGTTTCGCCATCCAAAGTGATTTTTCCAGCAGGAACGTGAACGCCTTCTAAAGTGAAGTCAATTTTATTATTGACTTCAATCCCACCGACAGCATCAATTAATTGTTTCAGCCCTTTCAGATTAATCGTGGCGTAGTGATCAATTGGAATATCTAGGAAGTCTTCAACGGTATTAATTGCCATTTCAACGCCACCAGCAGAGCCACCGCCTTCGCCATTTTCATCACTGATGCCGCCAAAAGAATAGGCCGCATTAATTTTATCGTAAGTACCATAGCCAGAAATACTGGTGTAGATATCACGATCGACACTCGCAAGTGTAGTGGTGTGTTCTTTGGGATTGACCGTTGCGACCATGATGGTATCAGAACGCCCCTGTTCCGTTCGTCCTAAATCACCGGTATCAACCCCTAATAAAAGAATTGAAAAAGGCTCTAGCGTTTCTGGATCAACCGCTTTGTCAGAAAGCCCACCAACCTCTTCGTTCATTTTATCAACCGTTTTGCTCGCGTCATCAGCAATTTTGATTGTATAGGCACTAACGCCAACGATAATCAAAGTTAACACCGCTAACACAGCTATAATAACTTTTTTGATTGTACTCATAAAACACCTCAAATATTTAGTCTCTTTTACTATACCGATTGTGAAACTTGTTGGGAAACATTTCTCGGTACTTTTGTTTAAATTTAATAAAAATCTTACTTCCGAGCCGTTTTTTTAATTTGGACGAAAGGATTCTGGGAAAAGCAGTTGTTTTTCAGCCATAATTTCCGAACTACTTTTTCGTCTATCGACTAATTCACCAACCTGAATTAAATGATTCATATTTCGTTGGTAATTGGCCGCAAAAACACAGCTATATAAGACATCTAGGAGGTAGCACAAAGAAGTATTTGTGGTAAAATTACCGATTTTGGAGTAGAGGCGTTCGCGCGTCGTAATTTGTAAAATGTTGTCTGCCAAAGTAGCTAAGCTATTGTCGCCGATACTGGTGAGTGCAATTATGGGGACTGAGCGTTGTTTTAAAATATTGGCTGTTTGTAAAATCATTGGGTTTTCACCAGTGTAAGAAATTAAAATCGTACATTCATCACTTTGGCAGTTATGGGCTTCGTAAGCATGTTCGCCATAGGTATCACAGATCACAACATTTTGGTTAATCCGTCGCATTTTTAAGGCAAAATCTTGGGCAATTAAGGTGTTTGCGTTACTACCAAAAATTTTAATCGCTTTGGCATTAAGTAAAAAGGCGCGTGCTTGTTTTAGTTTTTCGTGGTTCAGTAGACTCAAAGTATCAGCGGTGGTTGTTTTTTCTAAAAGAGCCATTTTATTGGCAATGGTCATCAAACCATCTGTATGCTGGAAAGGTAAATTGGCATCAATCTGATCAAAATGGGTATGTAAATATCTGTACTCAGCTAAAAAAGCTTTTTTTAATTCTATCCAACCAGTAAAATCAAGTTTTTTGGCGACGCGAATTAACGTGGAATCATTGACAAACGTTGCTTGGGCAATTTCTTTAATTGTTAACTCTTCGATGGTCATTGGTTGAGTTAATAAAAAGTTTACCACCTGTGTTTCAGCGGCGGAAAATTTGGTATGCTTCATTTTTTCATGTAGTAGCAATTAAAACACCTCCTTGTTATTTACAATAAGTATAACTTTTTTGTGAATGGAAAGGCATCATTTAGGAATATTTGCAAGTTTTTTTGTCCGTTATTTTTGTCTTGCCAATCAAATTTACAAAATAATCTTAGTGACCGCTATTTTTTTGTAAATAGCCGAGAAAAGTAATTTGAAACTATTGTGAACGGTTACAAAGGAGAGGATAATCAATTCTATAAAGAAGGCCACAAGTCATGTGGCAGCGAAAAGAAAGTGGGAAGAATAATGGCGTTTAGAGAAGATTTTTTATGGGGCGGTGCAACAGCGGCCAATCAATGTGAAGGGGGCTATCAAGAAGGGGGAAGGGGTCTGGCCAATGTGGATTTAACACCAGTAGGCGACGACCGCTTGAAAGTAATTACCGGTGAAATGAAAATGTTTGATTTTGATGATGAACATTTCTATCCAGCCAAAGAAGCGATTGATATGTATCATCGTTACAAAGAAGACATCGCTTTACTAGCAGAAATGGGTTTTAAAACGTATCGTTTATCAATTGCTTGGAGTCGCATTTTCCCAATGGGTGATGAAAGCGAACCGAATGAAGAAGGGTTATTATTTTACGAAAAATTATTTAAAGAATGTCGAAAATATGGCATTGAACCGTTAGTCACAATCACTCACTTTGATTGTCCGATGCATTTAGTTGAAAAATATGGCGCGTGGCGCAGTCGTGAATTGGTCGGTTTTTACGAAACCCTTTGTCACGTAATTTTTAATCGCTACAAAGGCTTAGTCAAATACTGGTTAACTTTCAATGAAATCAATATGATTTTACATGCGCCATTTATGGGCGCGGGTCTGTATTTTGAAGCAGGGGAAAACAAAGCAGCGGTGAAATACCAAGCGGCGCATCATGAGTTATTAGCTTCAGCGATTGCCACCAAAATTGCCCATGAAGTCGATCCGGAAAACCAAGTCGGTTGTATGTTGGCCGCAGGTGCTTATTATCCATACACCAGTAATCCTGAAGATGTTTGGGAATCACGCAAATTGGATCGTGAGAACTACTTCTTTATCGATGTTCAATCGCGTGGCGAATATCCAGCCTATGCGTTAAAAGAATTGGAACGCCAAGGGGTTGAAATCCAAATGGAAGACGGCGATGCAGATTTACTCAAAGAGCACACCGTTGATTTTATTTCATTTTCTTATTATTCATCACGTGTGGCGACCACGGATCCAGAAATTCTAGACCAAACGCAAGGCAATATCTTTGCATCAGTCAAAAACCCGTACTTAAAAGCGAGCGAGTGGGGCTGGCAAATTGACCCGTTAGGTTTAAGAATTACAATGAACGACATTTATGATCGTTACCAAAAACCGTTATTTATCGTGGAAAATGGCTTAGGAGCGGTTGATACGCCAGATGAATTTGGTTATGTGGCCGATGATTATCGCATTGACTATTTAGCGTCACACATCCAAGCGATGAAAGATGCGGTGGAATTAGATGGTGTGGATTTACTCGGTTACACAACTTGGGGCTGTATTGATTTAGTTTCTGCCGGAACGGGCGAAATGAAAAAACGTTATGGGTTTATCTATGTTGACCGTGACAATGTTGGGCATGGAACACTAAAACGCACCAAGAAAAAATCATTTAATTGGTACAAACAAGTGATTGCGACCAATGGAGAAGATTTAAGTAACGAATAGAATAGTTAGGATTTGGGACAAAAAGATGTCCCAACCTCATTTTGGGAGGATGAGTCATGCAATTAGAACATGTCGCAATTTATGTTTCCGATTTAGAAAAAGCACGAGCATTTTTTGAAGAGTTCTTTGAAGCAACGGCCAATCAACGTTATCATAATCCGAAAACCGGACTTAAAACCTATTTTTTAAGTTTTGCTACTGGTGCACGCTTAGAAATTATGCAACGACCGGATATGGTGGAAAAAGAACGCGTATTACTACAAAGTGGCTATACGCATATCGCCTTTAAATTAGGGTCAAAAGAGCGTGTCGATACCTTGACGGAAAAGTTGGTCCAGGCTGGTTATCAAGTCTTATCCGGACCGCGGACAACCGGTGATGGTTACTATGAAAGTAATATTTTAGCATTTGAAGCCAATCAGATTGAGATTACAGAGTAGGTGAAAGTTAGTTGTGAGGGACTTAGATGGCACCTTTTAACTAGTCAGTCGCCTTTAATCAAGCGTTCTATCAAGAAGTACGGCAATTAATGGAAAAGCAGGTGACCTTTGCCTCGTGTACTGGCAAACAATGTGAGCGCGTGGAAGAATTGTTTCGTGAGATGAGGCGTGACGCCAAGTGAAACGAAGGCCGTAGCGAATTACATTTGTCGGAGCAATGATGAAAACAAGGGGGGGACGATTGGGCGGTTTTTAAGAGCGTAAAAAAGACGTCGAACAACAAATGTTCGACGTCTTTTAGCTATTTTAGTGTTTGGCCCAGCCATGGTCATTAAGAAATTGCAACATGTGTAATCGTGGTTTGGCGATTAGCCCTTTGACGGAATCAAGCGACCATTTACGTTGCGCGCTATTGAAAGAGCGCGTGGCATAATACTCTTGCATGATTTCGTCATAATCAGCAATTTGCTGCCGTTTTTTCGCTAAATCAGTTTGATAACCGTTTTCTGAGTAAATGGCTTCTAAAGGTAAACGTGGTTTCGGTTCATTGGTTTTTTGAGGAACGCCAACTGCTAAGCCAAAAACTGGGAAAACTTGTTTGGGAATCTGTAGTAATTCAGCGACTGCAGTGATTTCATTGCGTAAACCGCCAATGTAACAAACGCCTAAATCGAGTGATTCTGCCGCAATCGTTAAGTTTTGGGCAGCCAATGCCGCATCGGCTACGCCCATCACCGTGGCTTCCATCCCTTCTAAAGCTTCGGTTACTGGCAAATCGTGTTCTTTCGCAATCAATTCTTGGCGTGAAAAATCTGCACAAAAGATAAAAAAGATGCTCGTTTGGTTGATGAAGGTTTGCTTGCCTGCCAATATCGCTAATTGTTCTTTTAGTTTTGCATCAGTGACCCCAATAATTGAATAGGCTTGATGGGCGTTGGAAGAAGAGGCTGCTTGGGCACTAGTCAGCAGCAATTCAATTTGACTTTGATTGATAGGCTCGCCAGTGAAGTCACGAACTGAGGTGTGATTAAGTAATGTTTGGATGGTTTTATTCATTGAAAGACTCCTTTTAGTCAGTTGCTATCTTTGGTTTGGGGAACGAGTTATGCTTGAAAGGACAAAAAAGCCCAAAGTCTGCAATAGACTTTGGACCAAAGAAAACAAATCTTAAAGTAATTTGTTGTAGAATTCAACGATAAGCGCTTCGTCGATTTCTGGGTTGATTTCATCACGTTCTGGTAAACGAGTTAATGAACCTTCTAATTTCTCAGCATCAAAAGCAACGAATGCAGGGCGTCCTACAGTAGCTTCAACAGCTTCTTTAAGAACAGAGATGTTTTGAGATTTTTCACGAACGCTGATCACTTGACCAACTGCTACGCGGTATGAAGGGATATCGACACGTTTGCCATCAACAGTGATGTGACCGTGGTTAACTAATTGACGTGCTTGACGACGAGTAGTTGCAAGACCTAGACGGTAAACAACGTTATCTAAACGTTGCTCAAGTAAGATCATGAAGTTAACACCATGTTTACCTTCTTTAACTTTCGCAGCTTGTACGAATAAGTTACGGAATTGACGTTCGTTCATGCCGTAAGTATGACGTAGTTTTTGTTTTTCAGTTAATTGTAAACCGTATTCTGATTTTTTGCCACGGCTGTTTGGTCCATGTTGACCTGGAGCGTAAGGGCGACGAGCTAATTCTTTCCCTGTGCCAGATAAAGAAATACCTAAGCGACGAGAGATTTTCCATGATGGTCCTGTATAACGAGACATTAAAAATTCCTCCAATAAAATAAGTTTTTGGAGTAAAATAATCCGGTGAAAAAATCATATTCGTACAGTTCGTTCTTCAATCTTCACCTTTGCAGCCGCGGTTACACAATTGAACCATGCTGGCAACGAACTGGTGACGAGGTACTATTTTCCTGCTGCATTATTTTACACAAATGCTAGTATACGTGAAGATTGCGGGAAAAGTCAAGCAAAGAAATTAGAACACTATGGGAATTAAGTGATTTTTAAGACGCAGCCGCGTGCTTGCTTTATAATAAACGGTGAAATGAAGGAGGTCAAAGTATGGAACGCATCGTTTTTCCAAAAAATCCTGAACTAGCCGCACCGATGGCCGCTTATATGAAACATCATTTTATTTTTGCAGGTGTCAAAAAACCGGAACGAGCACTGTTAACGAAAGAGTTGTTAAAAGACAGTAAAAATTGGTCCTTTCAGACCTTACAGAGTGAAATTTTTTGGTATTATAACCAAGAAGAACGTGAATACCATTATCTGGCAATTGAACTTTTTGTTAAAAATGTCAAAAAAATGACTATTGATGAATTGGCGAGTTTTTTATCATTAGTGGCGCAACATCAATGGTGGGATAGTGTGGATTCTTGGCGTAAAGGTTTTGGTGATTGGGTGAAAAATCATCCGGAGCAATTAACCGTAGTTTATGCTTGGTTTTATCAACATGAAGATTTTTGGTTTCGTCGCCTAAGCATTATTTTGCAGTTACAACAAAAAGTAGCGACCGATACCCAGTTACTAAAACAGGCAATTCTATTTGATCAAGAAACACCAGAGTTTTTCATCCAAAAAGCCATTGGTTGGTCGTTACGTGAATACAGTAAAACCAATCCAGAATGGGTCAGTGATTTTTTAGTACACCATCAGTTAAGTAAATTAGCTGTGCGTGAAGCAAGTAAATACTTATAAGGAAGTGGCAAAAGTAACATGACACGAAAACTTTTTGCATTTGATATCGATGGAACATTATTAGATAGTAACAAACAGGCGTTGCAAAGTACTAGAGAAGCCCTCGTTGCTTTACGTCAAGCCGGTCATTTAGTGACGATTGCGACCGGTCGTAGTCGTTTCCATGCGCGTGAAATCATTCGCGATTTGGAATTTGACAACTATATTTTATGTAACGGAGCCGCCGCCTTCTTAAATCACCAACAGGTTTATCGCAATTTATTAAACCGTGAAGAGTTGGATCGCTTTATTGCACATACCAATACTTTGGGGATTGATACAGCCTTTATCAGCATGGATGATATTAAGCGGTTTACGTCTAATAATATTGAACGGATGGATGATGCGATGCGCTCATTCGGGGCGCAATTACCGACTATCAATCCTTTATTTTTAGAGGAACAAGATGTTTATCAAGCATTAGCCTTTTATGATCGCAGTTACGAAGGTCAGTTTGACTTGGACTACCCAAGTTTAAGTTTTGTCCGTTGGCATGAAAATTGTGTCGATGTCGTACCAAAAGGCGGCTCAAAAGCAGCGACGATTTTATCGGTTGCTGAAACGGTTGGGATTGCGAGAGAAAATGTAATCGCGTTTGGTGATGGCCAAAATGACCGTGAGATGCTTAGAGAAGTCGGGCTTGGGGTAGCCATGGGCAATGCGACGCCTGATATTCAAGCAGAAGCGAATTTTGTAACTGATACGAATGACAATGATGGCATTTTTAAAGCGCTGAAAATATTAGAATTACTTTGATCAAAACAAAAAAACTTGGAACATTAACAATGTTCCAAGTTTTTTGTTCCATAAGCGGCAGATGAAGCGACCGCTTGATGATAAACAGAAAATTCACAGACAGCAATAACAAACGGTTTGTGAATTTTCTGGAGAAGGGGCTGACTAATGGGCGCAGATAAAGATTAAAGTGGATGTGAGTCATGAAAGTGAGTAGTCTTGTGTTCACGGACAAATTTAAAATGAGTGGCTTTATGAGCTGGATGACCTTTCGTGTATTCAGCTACGGCTAGTTTAGATAGCTCTTCGCAGAGTTTATCAGCGGCTTCTATTCGACTAGCGTAACGTTGTCCTTTTGACGTTTTCATGGTACTCCCCACCTTTCCTGATAACACAAGGAAACAATCTTCAAGTTGATTATACTACTTTTGCTTGTTCTGAAAAGTATTTTGCCTTGTGAATAAAAAACTTTATTGTTGGTTAATAGTTGCTTTTTTCACAAGGTGCTATTTAAAAAACGAGGGCTTTCTTTTTTGTTAAAAAAATTTGGCAGGTAAGAGCAATACTTTTTTTTCAAAGGAAAAACCACTATAATAAGGAAAGAATACATGAGAGAAGAGGAATTTAAGTGCGTTTATTATTTATTGGTGATGTAGTGGGTTCATTGGGTCGTGAGATGATTACCGAGTATATCCCGCGGTTAAAGAAAAAATACCGCCCCCAAGTCACAATTGTCAATGGTGAAAATGCGGCAGCAGGTCGCGGGATTACGGAAAAAATCTACAAGAAATTTTTACAAGATGGAGCCGATGTGGTGACATTAGGAAACCATAGTTGGGATAATCGTGATATTTTTGAGTTTATCGATGAGGCGAAGAAATTAGTGCGTCCAGCAAATTTCCCAGCAGGTGTTCCTGGTCAAGGAATCGCTTATATCAAGGTTAATCAATTAGAACTTGCGGTAATTAACATGCAAGCTCGTTCTTTTATGGCAACGATTGATGATCCGTTTACTAAAATGGATGAGTTGCTAGCAGAAGCAAGAAAACGGACACCGTTGATTTTTGTCGATTTTCATGGCGAAACAACGAGTGAAAAACAAGCAATGGGGTGGTATGTCGATGGTCGTGTTTCAGCCGTTGTTGGTACTCATACCCATGTCCAAACGAATGATGCCCGCATTTTACCACAAGGAACGGCTTATTTAAGTGATGTCGGTATGACCGGCCCTTATGATGGTATTTTAGGAATGAAGCGCGAGGCGGTCATTACGCGCTTTTTGACTTCTTTACCGCAACGTTTTGAAGTTGTTGAAGAAGGCCGTACGATTTTATCAGCCTGTGTGATTGATCTTGATGAAAAGACTGGCCAAGCAAAAAAAATTGAGCCGATCCAAATTAGTGATGACCGGCCCTTGATGGAGTAAATAAATGAATCCACTAGAAGAGCATGTTCAAACTGAACTTGAAAAATTGCAGCAGTTATTAGGTGAGCATCCAACAATTCAACGCTTCAAAGAGATTGATGCTCGGGTTCAGACAAATGAAAAATTAACTTTGTTGGAAGAGCAAATGAAACAAGCGCAAAAAAATGCCGTTAATTTTGCTCATTATGGCAAACCGGAAGCGGAAAAGGCTACCTTGAAAGAGTTAGCCGAGCTGCAACAAGCTTACAATCAGCATCCGCAAGTCGTGGCGTATCGCCAACGTCTATATGATGCCAATGAGTTACTGCATTATGTGACCAGTACGATTCAACAAAAAGTAAATGAACAAATTCAGGAGGGGACACATGCCTCAAAAAACGAAGCACACACCCATGATGGAACAATATTTAACAATTAAAAAACAATACCCAGACGCTTTTTTATTTTATCGTCTAGGTGATTTTTACGAAATGTTTAATGAAGATGCGCAAAAAGCTGCGCAAATTCTAGAATTGACCTTAACAAGTCGCAATAAAAATGCGATTGACCCGATTCCGATGTGCGGGATTCCTTATCATGCGGCACCAGGATATATCGATACCTTGGTCGAACAAGGCTATAAAGTTGCCATTTGTGAACAAGTCGAAGATCCAAAAACGACCAAAGGGATGGTTAAACGCGAAGTTGTCCAATTGATTACACCAGGCACGGTGATGGATAGTAAGGGGCTTGCGGCTAAAGATAATAACTTTTTAACCGCCGTACTAAAAAGCGATCAAGAATATGGCTTTGCCTACGTTGATTTAACGACGGGGGAATTAAAAGCGGCGATTTTAGCTGATAGTGAAGCGGTCTTAAACGAGGCTTCGGCGCTACAAACCAAGGAAATCGTTTTTGGTTCGAAGATTGATGAGGGCTTGAGGAATCAATTAGCTACGCGTTTAGGTGTCGTTTTCTCAGTCCAAGAAACGATCGCTGAAAATGCCGAGTTGCAGTTTTTAACTAGTGAATTAACGAATCCCTTGCTAGTGGAAGTCACCGGAAAATTATTGTGCTATTTAGCTGAAACCCAAAAACGGAGTCTCGGCCATATTCAAAAAGCCGCAAGTTATCAAGTAGACCATTTCTTAAAGATGGACTACTATTCAAAATTTAATTTAGAGTTAAGTCAGTCAATTCGGACCGGGAAAAAACAAGGGACGTTATTGTGGTTATTAGATGAAACCAAAACGGCAATGGGTGGCCGTTTATTAAAACAATGGCTTGATCGACCGTTGATTCAACGTAGTAAGATTCATGAGCGCCAAGAGATGGTCCAATCCTTGCTTGATAGTTATTTTGAGCGGATGGATTTACAAGCCGGTCTCACAAAAGTCTATGATTTGGAACGTTTAGCCGGTCGTGTGGCGTTTGGGAACGTTAATGGTCGCGATTTGGTGCAATTAAAAACTTCCTTGCAACAAGTTCCGTTGATTCGTGAGTTATTACTTGGTATTAACCAAGGGGCATGGAATGATTTATTGCTTGATTTAGAACCAATGGAAGCCTTAGTTCAATTAATTGAAGCCGCAATCAATGAAGATGCGCCACTGCAAATTACTGAGGGCAATCTGATTAACGATGGCTTTAATGAAACGTTAGATCAATACCGTCTAGCAATGCGTAACGGCAAACAATGGTTGGCCGAACTTGAAGCCAAAGAACGCGAGGCGACAGGTATTAAGAACTTAAAAGTTGGCTTTAACCGTGTCTTTGGCTATTACATCGAAATTACCAAAGCGAATTTAGGCAACCTTGAAGAAGGTCGTTATGACCGTAAACAAACCTTAGCCAATGCTGAGCGCTTCATTACCCCGGAATTGAAAAAATTAGAAACACAAATCTTAGAAGCCGAAGAAAAATCGGTGGATTTAGAATATCAATTGTTTGTGGAAGTCCGTGAAGAAGTTAAAAAAGCCATCGAACGCCTGCAAAAATTAGCCAAATCGCTAAGTAGTGTTGATGTCTTGCAAAGTTTTGCAGCCGTTGCGGAACGTTATCAATACGTGCGCCCAAGTCTATCAATGAAAAAAGAACTCCGGATTGTTGATGGACGTCATCCGGTTGTAGAAAAAGTCTTGGGTCACCAAGAATATATTCCCAATACGATTGCGATGGAAAATGATACGCTGATTCAACTGATTACCGGACCGAATATGTCGGGGAAGAGTACCTATATGCGTCAGTTGGCCTTAACCGTGGTGATGGCTCAGATTGGTTCATTTGTGCCCGCACTGGAAGCGACGATGCCAATTTTTGATCGCATCTTTACTAGAATTGGAGCGAGTGATGATTTAATCGCCGGTCAAAGTACCTTTATGGTTGAGATGATGGAAGCTAACCAAGCCTTGCGTCATGCAACTCCTGATAGCTTGATTTTATTTGATGAATTAGGTCGTGGGACAGCAACGTATGATGGGATGGCCTTAGCGCAATCAATCATTGAGTATATTCATCAAAATGTGAAAGCCAAAACCTTGTTCTCAACGCATTACCATGAATTGACGGCTCTCGACCAAGAGTTATCACAATTGAAAAATATCCACGTGGGGGCTGTTGAAAAAGATGGCGAAGTCGTCTTTTTACACAAGATGATGGATGGACCGGCTGATAAGAGTTACGGGATTCACGTGGCCAAAATTGCGGGCTTGCCAACGGAATTGTTATCTCGAGCTGCGACCATTCTAAAAGCCTTAGAAGAAGCACCGCAAAGTACGATTGAAACCCAACCGCTTGTCGAAGAGCCCGAACAAATCTCACTCTTTAGTGAAGTCTCGACCGAAGAAGTCGGTGTCATCGACCAATTGAAGCAATTGAACTTGTTAGAAATGACCCCGATGGAGGCGTTAAATACCCTGTACGCGCTCCAAAAAAGAATTTAGTTAGAAAGAAGGCGCTGATTTGGGAAAAATTCAAGAACTATCAGAACGCTTAGCCAATCAAATTGCGGCCGGAGAAGTCGTTGAACGTCCGGCATCAGTCGTCAAAGAATTAGTCGAAAATGCCATTGATGCGGGCAGTACCCAAATCGATGTCTTGATTGAAGAAGCTGGACTGAAAAAGATTCAAATCATCGATAACGGTGAAGGAATTGAAGAAGACGATGTGGAAAATGCCTTTAAACGTCACGCCACTAGTAAAATTCACAATCGTGATGATTTGTTTCGTATCCGCACATTAGGTTTTCGGGGCGAGGCCTTACCAAGTATTGCATCAGTCTCGGAACTAACGATCGAAACAGCAGTCAAAGATGCGCCGCAAGGTTCGTTTCTAAAAATCAAAGGCGGCAAAGTCATCGAACATACGCCCGCGAGCTTACGTCAAGGAACCAAAATGACGGTTGAAAACTTGTTTTTCAACACACCCGCGCGCTTAAAATACGTGAAGTCATTACAAACCGAACTTGCCAACGTTGGTGACATTATGAACCGCTTGGCATTGAGTCATCCGCAAATTGCTTTTCGGTTAGTCCATGAGGGGAATAAGATGTTAAGTACGGTTGGCAATGGCGACTTAAAACAGACGATTGCCGGGATTTATGGCATGCCAACGGCCAAAAAAATGTTACCCATTGACGTCAGTGATTTGGATTTTACGGTTAAAGGTTATATTTCATTACCTGAAGTCACAAGAGCGAGCCGGAATTACTTATCCACAATCATCAATGGTCGGTATATCAAAAACTTTGCGTTGAATAAGGCGCTAGTCAATGGCTATGGTTCCAAATTGATGATTGGTCGTTTTCCAATTGCGGTGTTAGAAATTACCATGGATCCATTACTCGTCGATGTGAATGTGCATCCGACCAAACAAGAGGTCCGCTTATCCAAGGAAGCTGAATTAACGAAGCTCATTAGCCAAGCGGTCAATGAAGCATTACGCGAAGTCAACTTGATTCCCAATGCCGCCGATAATTTGCGTTTTAAAAAGAAAGTTGAACGCCAAGAAAAAGTCGAACAACTCGGGCTAGATTTAGCAGAAGCTCCCAAAAAGACCAATCAAGGGTTAACGTTTGATCGCATTACGGGGAAATTTGTAATTGAAGAAACTTATCAACAACCTGTGAATAATTCTGTGGACAACATTGTGGAAACTGCGGGAAAACTGGTTGCTTCGACTGAACAAGAGTCGATAAATTCACCGTTTTCAATCGCTGGAAATTCAGAAACAACAAGTGTTACACCATCATCGGACTTTGTGAAAGAAGAACCTTTATCACAAGAGGGAACTTATCCACATGGGGAAAGCGAAACGGATGGAAATGTCGCGCCAAGCTTGCATCCAGAGTTTGATTTTTCACAAAAAAGTAGTGGAAAACTATTGGATCAAGCGATTCATGAAGTTGAGGAACACTCGACCCAGCGTTTTCCACATTTGGAATATTTTGGTCAGATGCACGGAACCTATCTGTTTGCTCAAAGTCATGAAGGGTTGTATATCATTGACCAACATGCGGCCCAAGAACGCATCAAGTATGAGTATTTCCGCGAAAAAATCGGGGAAGTAACCGATGATTTGCAAGAATTACTCGTACCAATTGTTTTGGATTATCCCAATAACGATGCCCTAAAAATCAAAGAGCAACACGAGTTATTAGAAGAAGTTGGGATTCATTTGGAAGAATTTGGCGCCAATAGCTTTTTATTACGGACGCATCCGACCTGGTATCCAGCTGGACAAGAAGAAGTCGTGGCTCGTGAGATGATTGAGATGTTACTCACAACGGGCAGTGTCAGTGTCAAAAAATTCCGTGAAGCGACGGCAATCATGATGAGTTGTAAACAATCAATCAAAGCCAATCACCATTTAGATGAACGCCAAGCTAGAGTATTGTTACAGGATTTAGAAAAATGCGATAATCCCTTTAACTGTCCACATGGTCGCCCAGTGTTGATTCACTTTACGAATAGCGATATGGAAAAAATGTTTAAACGAATTCAAGATTCCCACCAAACAAAGGAGAATATCTAATGGCGATTATTTTAGCTTCGCAATCCCCCAGACGAAAAGAGTTATTGGGCTATTTAGTCCCAGAGTTTCAAGTCCTGCCAGCTGACATCGATGAAACGATTCAAGCAGCAGATGTCCCAGAAGAATATGTCTTACGCATGGCCCGCGAAAAAGCTCGCGCAATTGCTAAAACGCATCCGAATGATTTAGTGATTGCTAGTGATACGATTGTCGTGGTGCAAAACAAGATTTTAGGTAAACCCGCTTCACGTGAAGAGGCTTTTGAGATGTTGGCATCGATGAGTGGGGCAACCCATCAAGTTTATACGGCCGTTGTGATGTGTAGCAATGATACCATCAAGGAACGAATTGTCCCTGCCAATGTGACTTTCTTTGCTTTAACAGAAGCTGAAATTAATCACTATTTAGATCAAGAGGAGTACCAAGACAAAGCGGGTGCTTATGGCATCCAAGGCAAAGCGAGTGTCTTTGTCCAACGTGTGGATGGTGATTATTACAGTATCGTCGGTTTTCCTGTCGGTGTTGTGAATCAGATGTTGAAGGAATTTACTGAAGTTTAATAAGCAAAGTCGAATCCCTCGAAAACTTTAGCGAAAGGGAGTATCCTCAAGTTGAGGTGAGGGTGATGAAACCAACAAAAGAAGAATTAAAACAAAAACTAAGTCCGATGGAATACGCGGTGACCCAAGAAAGTGCAACCGAGCGACCATTTACCGGAGTCTACGATGATTTTTATGAAAAAGGAATTTATGTGGATATCGTGAGTGGCGAAGCATTGTTTTCTTCTAGCAACAAGTACGATGCTGGTTGTGGTTGGCCTGCGTTTTCTAAGCCAATTGAAAAAGAAGAAATTGTCGAAAAAGATGATTATAGTCTGTTCCATCATCGTGTGGAAGTTCGTAGTAAAGAAGCGGATTCGCATCTTGGCCACGTCTTCAATGATGGCCCGAAAGCCTTAGGTGGACTTCGGTATTGTATCAATTCGGCGGCCTTAAAGTTCATTCCTTTTGAAGAGATGGATGAAAAAGGCTACGGTGAGTACAAAAAATATGTTGAATAAAGCACCCCCCGTCAAAATCGTAAGTTGATTTTGGCGGGTGTTTTTGAATCTAGTTTTTAGATTATGCTTCAAAAAAATAAAAAATGAAGGATGAAATTAATCGATACTTCATTTGTTGTATACTGATTAGTGAATAAGAAGGAGCGATTAGTATGGATAAGTTGAGAATGAACTCTTAATGAAAAAATAATTAGGAGGAGTAACATGATAAATTATCAGGAAAATTTGTTACCTAATAAAGCTGATTTGGAACAACTGAAACGAGTGCTTCGTAATTCCTTAGCAGTGATAACGGTATGGGAGGAAGAAAAATTAGTTGGGCTCATCAGCGTTGTCGGAGATAGGGAAACGATTTTGTATATTCAAGATATCTTGGTCCATCCAGAGTTTCAAAATCAACAAATTGGTACATACTTAATGAATACAATGTTGGAAAATTATCAAAGTGTTCGACAGAAAGTATTGCTGACCGAAGAAGCGGAGGATGTCCGCCATTTTTATCAAAAATTTGGCTTTTCTTCTTGTGATCAAGGGCAAGTGGTAGCTTTTTATAAAGCGTTTTAACGATTAGTACTAAGGAATGTTTTTAGATAAGGGCGGTTTAGTACTTTTGGCGGATAAGAAAGGAATCATTAATGTAGTATTCTTTTTTTTGATAAAATGTCGGCTATACTTGACTCAGTTCGAATGTCGTATATAATAGACTTATCAAAAGTCGGTTATATACGACATTTTTATTTTTAAGAGGTGGATTATATGAACCAGGTGAGAGACTATCGCAAAGGAAAAGGCATCTCTCAATTAGCTCTGGCTCGAGAAATTGGGGTTTCGCGCCAGACAATTAATATGATTGAAAATGATAAATATAATCCGACACTAGAATTATGTTTGAAAATTGCATGGGCTTTAAATAGCGATTTAAACACGTTATTTTGGCGGGCAAGGTAAAGGGGCTTAGTTTTACAAGAGGTTAGGGGGAGTGAGAATGAAAAGAATAGAAGAAAAATTGATACAACATTACGTGGGATATATCGGGGAGCGAGATGAATATCAAAAGTCAAAAATCTATGAAATTTTATCAAGTGCCAACATGTTGACCATTTATCTCAGCACCATTTTAATGTTTATTAGTCTTATTTGGGATTCTGTGCACCAAAAAATTACGTTAGGAACAATTTTTTTACTTGTCGTACAACAATTCAACAGTCTTTATTTAGTTTTCAAACTGAAAAAATACCAAGTACAACAAACTGAATTCTATGATCAAGCGTCATACCTACAAGCAGTTAAACAAATCCGACGTAAAACATTTTTGGGTGGATTAAACTATTGTGTGTGGATGTGGGTGATGAATGTAGTCGTTTTGCCAAGTTTATGGCAAGACGAGATTCACATTACTTGGTATAAAACGACCATTTGGTTAATCACTGGTATATTTTTTGGGATTACGATGTATTTTTTTTCTAAGAGTCAATTACGATTGGTGCGCGAAGAGTCAGATCCCCCTGGTTCATCAGGATTTCAGGAGTGAATTCGGTCATTTGAGGATAAGTTGTCCTTTAATGAGGTTGAGTTTACTAGAATGAATGCAAACGAGTAAGAGAAACGGGGGAGTTGGATGTGTGTAAATAAAAAAATTGATGTGCTGTATGGCATCTTTAGTGTTTTGAGTGTCATCACGCTTTTGCTTTTATTTAGACTATGGTTTGGTCGAAACGAGATGATTAATTTCTTTCTGATTCCAATTATTTTTGGGCTACCAAGCATTATCACAATAAACCGGCGTAAAAGACGTTTGCAAAAGATTGGGAAATTATTACAAATTTTAAATGTTTCAACTTCTGAAATACGAGAATTGGCTAATCTTAATCAGTATGAGTTTTGGGATTGTAAACGAGATAAATCATATCTTAAGCCGAACAACTTGTATTTGCTTGAAGAAGCTTTAGAAGTAAAGTACATTCAAAAATTTGGTAAGATTTTTTCGCTGAAGGAACAGTCACTCATTGAAGGTAATGGGGACTAGGGAATCGACAATAATGGTTTAATGTGAGTGTACCTATCATACGAAGAAAAAATATTGAGTGTTTTTCTTGGTTTTTGGCTTTCGACTTTGCTTGAAACTAGGAAATAACCGGCGTATGATCAGGATAATTTATTGAATCGTATAGGAGGAAACGAGCAATGTATGTAGACTTAAAGCTACGCACGGGGGATGCGCTTTTAATGATTGCAGCATTTATAGTCTTGTTAAATGTCTTATTAACACACCAACCATGGTGGGGAGTCATACTTTCGATTGTAGCGATATTACTTGCCTTTAGTGGCGGTGTCTTGAAAGAGAAAGAGCAGAAATGATTTTTGCGGGGAAAAAGAAGCTGAAGCAAGAAAAAGTAGCTGAAATTTTAAACTTAATAGACAAATTATTACAAAATCCAGATGTATTAATCAATGAGGAACTAACCGTACTGTTAAAAGAAATTCAGCGGCAAGCTCAAAATGGTGAGAGTTACTATGATTATCAAAGAAAGCTTCAGCCAACGATCAGCCGGTTTGCGATTGAGAATGGTTTTTTACTACCAAAAGAATTGTTACAGTTAATAACTTTGATTAAGTCGCCAAGTGCTTGGTCGGGAATGTAACTAATTTGAAAGGATGGTTGACTGAAGCGGATGTCCTAACAGCTTGCCAAAATTTTTGCAACCAAAAGGGCTTTTTGGCCGTTTGAAGATGTAAAATACAGTGAATCGGTTTCCAGGGAATTAGTTGCAATTAGTCAGGGGGCTTATAGGGTGGAGCTACAAAATGAGCAAGCGAAAAACTTAGTACACGAGTTGTACAATGCGATTGCCAGCAAAAAAGATGAGCAGTTCAGTGAAATTTTAGGTGTATTGTTAAAGGTTCATGCACGACTTGCTAAAGGGCAAGATCCAGTACCGTTACTGAATCGATTAGTGAACTATCTCTATTTTACGGCGTATACGAATAAGCTGTCGTTTTTAAAAACGGAAGAATCGATTATCAGAGAATTAGCGCAAGTTGGTAAATTTGCGGGATTAAATGGGATTTATCGTGGGGATTATGGCGATGCGAGCCAATTTTAGAAATTTATTGGTTGAAATAATTGAAAGATACACAGCACGGTACGTACCAAAAGCGGAGAATCATTTTGATACGTGCCGTTTTTTTGCAAAATTTTGGTGGGGCCTTAGTTTATTTAATTTGACCTTGCCGTGTTTGCCGCTATCATTACTAGAATCGTTTTTTTTTTTTTTTTGAAAATCATTTCCCGAAGAATAGCATGCAAATTAGTGGCTAGCTAAGTCAGCGTTGAATTTAAAGCTAGTGAATGATACTATAATAACTATTGAGAATCATTCTCAATAATTATTGAAAACAGTAGGCTAGTTCCGATTAGAAAGAAGGCGGCAGATGAAACAAGCGATTGTTGATGTAGTGATTATTGGTGGCGGACCAGCAGGGCTTTACGCTACCTTTTATGGCGGATTAAGAGAATTAAGTGTTACGGTGTTGGAGGCAACGGAAGTATTAGGTGGCAAAATAAACTTTTATCCAGAAAAGTTTGTTTGGGATATCGGTGCTTTGCCTCCTTCATTGGGGCGTGAAGTCAGAGCGAATTTAATCAAACAAGCACAAACCTTTAATCCGAATATTTTTTTGAATAGTAAAGCGTGTCAAATCAACAAAGTAGACGATTTTTTTCATGTAAGTGATGAACAAGGGAGAATCCATGTTTGTCGGGCGGTCCTTTTTGCCATTGGGGGTGGGGTCGTGGCGCCTAAGAAGTTATCGGCTGAAATCGCTGATGAAGTGAGTGATATGATTCACTATGCCTTTCCAAATCGGCAAGCAATTACGGGCAAACGCTTAGTTGTTTCTGGTGGCGGTGATGCGGCGGTCGAATATGCGACGCAGTGTTTAGAGTATGCCGCAGAAGTCTTTATCTTCTATCGTGGAGAAAAGTTAAAAGCGTTAGAGGCGAGTGTGGCTAAATTCAAGAAAAATGGTGGTCAGTTTGTCCTTAATACGACGATTCAAGAAGTGCGTCAAGGAAGTAGTCACCATATGGAGTTAGTAACGGATCAAGAACTGTTTCATGCCGATCATTTATTGGTTCAGCATGGCTACAATCGAGATGGATCACTATTGGATGAATTATCTTTTGCATTGACGAAAGAAGATGACTTTTATCTTTATTGCGAGGAACCGACGTGTACGAATATTCCTGGTTTATTTGCAGCCGGTGATGTTCAATTTTCAAAAGGAAAATTATATTTGTTAGCCGGAGCATTTCAAGACGCTGCTACCAGTATTAATCAAATTAAGCATTACTTAGACCCACAAAGCCATCAACGAGGAATGGTCTCTTCACATAATCATAAGTTTGACGAGTTAAATCAGGAGCTTTTTAATCAGTTAAGTGAATAACCGTTATCGAATAAGAAAGAATAAAAAAACTTCGCCCTTAGAAAAGTAGGAATCATTTTCTAAGAGTGAAGTTTTTTATTGCTTAGCGCGATTTACGTTTCTCCGGTTGCAATTCTGGCATGAAAAAAGAAATCAGCGGCAAACTGAGGTAAAGCCACATAGCTAAAATTGCATGAAATTGCGAGAATGCAATTAAAAGTAGGTTGAGGAGGAAAATACCAACAATCCCAAACCAAGTACGCAAATTGATTAATTCTTCGTTGATGTAATCAGCAAAAAGTGCTTTATACGTTTGATGGGTAAAGCCTAGTTGGATGGCGCTAATTAAAAAGTAGACCACACCATAATTTAAGACCGCCAAACTTGATGGATCTTGCATCACCCATTTGGTCATCAGCGGTAAGGTTGCTAGGACTGCGAGGAATAAAAAATTTAAAATGAGCACTTTTTTCTTGGCCTCTTTGAGTAAAGCAAAACTACGATGGTGTTGGTACCAAAAGTTGGCCACAATAAAAAAGCTGATGAAAAAAACAGAGAGGGCACGTAAAAATTCGCTGTAGGTTCCTTCCTCGCCAATCGGGAGTGGAACTTCTAAAACCATAATGGTGATGATAATCGCAATCACGGCATCATTAAACAATTCGAGATGTTCTTTTAATTTACTGGGTGAATCTTTGGTGAGTTCTTGGAAATTTTGTTGAAATTCATTCATTTGCGCGCGTTTTTGTTCTCGATTGCGTGTCCTTTTTTTGGGCATAAGGTCCCCTTCTTTACAGTTGTTATAGCTATTATCGCGTAATTGGCTAGAAAAGCCTAGCCGTAATAGGTAAAAAAGCTGTTATAAAATTAAAAAACTACCAAAAATTAGCTGAAACTACCAAAAATGAAACTTTCACAAGGGATTTCAATGTATACTAAGGGTATTCTAAAAGATTTGAGGGGTTAAAGTGAAAGTTCTTAGTCAATTCAGTATCATTCTCTTGTTTTCCTTATTGGGAGAGGGAGTACGAATGGCTTTTCAACTTCCGATTCCAGGAAGTATTTTGGGGATTCTTTTTTTGTTTTCAGCATTTCAATTAAAAGTAATTAGACCCGCCACAATTAAAGAAACAAGTGGCTTTTTGTTAAATAATTTAACGATTCTTTTCGTACCAGCTGGTGTGAGTCTGATGAAATATTATGACGATATCAAAACGATTTGGCCCATTTTATTAGGGGGCGCGATTGTTTGTGGCGTGGTGACGCTCGTTTCAATCGGTAAAACGGCTGAAGTAGTTGAAAAACTCACACAGAAAAAAACTTTGGCAACCGTTCAATCGTCTCAGGTCAACAAGCAAGAGGTTGTCTCTTCAATGATGAAGGAGGAAGCCAATGATTGCTGAACTAGTGAATAATCCATTATTTGGCTTGGGGTTAACCCTCTTTACGTATGGGATGATGGAGATTTTATTGAAAAAAGTTCGGATTCCCTTACTAAATCCGTTGATTGCATCAATTGTCATTATTATTTGTTTATTGAAGTTTACTGGGATTAGTTATGAAGCGTATGATGCAGGGGCCAGTATTTTAACGCTAATGATTACTCCAGCAACCGTCGCCTTAGCCTATCCCTTATACCAAAATTTTGATAAATTAAAGGAAAATTGGCTCCCGGTTTTAAGTGCATCAACGGTCGGTGTGATTGTCAATTGTGTATTGAGTGTTGCCATCGGGAAATTTTTTCAATTGAATTCTGAAGTGATTGTTTCGACGTTACCTAAATCAGTGACGACCGCCATTTCGTTAGATTTGTCGGCGCAAATGGGCGGAATTACAGCTGTTACTTTTGCCGTGGTTGTGGTGACGGGGATCTTTGGAGCGTTAGTTGCGAGCCAAGTCTTTAAGTTATTTCGAATCAAGAGTCCAGTGGCCCAAGGGATTGCTTTGGGGAGTACTTGTCATGCAGTTGGAACGGGACGAGCGATTGAAATCGGTCAGACAGAGGGGATTTTAGCCGGATTATGTATCTCAGTTAATGGGATTGTGACGGTTCTCTTATTACCAACGCTTTATCAAGTGGTCGATAAGTTGATGTAAAACTGGATGACCTGAGACGACAGATTGTCTCAGGTTTTTTGCTGGCTAAATGCGGGGATACAATGAGTGCTATAAAATGAAGAGTTCGCAGCCAACTTTTTAGATATCAAAATTGATAAAAATATGGTAAAATAGGGGAACGTATGTCCAGTTAAAGAAAGGTTGATAGTATGTATCAGTATATAAGTGGTGAAGTTACCGAAATCACGCCAGCATATCTCGTGTTAGAAAATCAAGGGATAGGCTATCAATTGGCGATGGGGAATCCTTACCGGTATAGCGCGCAAATGAATCAGGTGGTAAAAGTTTATGTCCATCAAGTCGTGCGTGAAGATGCGCAGTTACTTTATGGCTTTACTAAATTAGAAGAAAAGCAATTATTTTTACGCTTGATTAGTGTTTCAGGAATTGGACCGAAAAGTGCTTTAGCGATTATGGCTAATGAAGAGCACGAGGGAATGATTACGGCGATTGAATCAGAAGACGTGACGTATTTAACGAAATTTCCTGGTGTTGGTAAAAAAACGGCACAACAAATGATTCTTGATTTGCGTGGCAAATTGGGTGAATTGGTGGGCGAGTTACCAGTTACACCGCTATTTTCAGCTAACTACGATTTGGAAGAAGCGATGGCCGCTTTGGCTGCTTTAGGTTATAGTGATAAAGAAATCAAACGAGTTGAAAAATTATTGGTTAACAGTGGAGATAAGACAACCGATGAGTACTTGCGTGAAGCGCTGAAATTAATGATGAAAAAATAAGGAGCTAGGCAGATGGAAGATGAACGAATTATTTCACCTCAAACGAATGAAACTGAAGCGTTGATTGAAAAGTCTTTGCGTCCTCAATATTTAGCTCAATATATCGGTCAGCACAAGGTGAAAGAAGAACTCGGTATTTATATTGAGGCCGCCAAATACCGCGAGGAATCGCTCGATCATGTCCTGCTTTACGGGCCACCAGGATTGGGGAAAACGACGATGGCGATGGTTATTGCCAATGAGATGGCGGTAAATATTCGCACGAGTAGTGGACCAGCGATTGAAAAACCTGGTGATTTAGTAGCCATCTTAAATGAGTTAGAACCAGGTGATGTCCTCTTTATCGATGAGATCCATCGCTTGCCACGAGTCGCTGAAGAAATGCTCTATTCAGCAATGGAAGATTTCTATGTGGATATTATGGTTGGGCAAGGTCCAACGGCGCATCCAGTGCATTTTCCTTTGCCGCCGTTCACCTTAATTGGAGCAACAACGAGAGCGGGCATGCTTTCAGCGCCGTTAAGAGACCGGTTTGGGATTATTTCACACATGGAATATTATGACGAAGCGGATTTACAAGATATTGTGATTCGTTCGGCGGATATTTTCCAAACCACGATTTTACCAGAAGGTGCGTTAGAAATTGCCAGACGTTCACGAGGAACGCCACGAATTGCGAACCGCTTATTGAAACGGGTCCGTGATTTCGCTCAAGTTCAAGCAGATGGGGTAATCAATCAAGTTATTGCTGATAAAGCGTTGGGGTTATTGCAAGTGGATTATGCAGGCCTTGATTATGTTGACCAAAAATTAATCAAGACGATGATTGAGCTGTATAACGGGGGTCCGGTTGGTCTAAGTACGATTGCGGTAAATATCGGTGAAGAAACCGAGACAGTCGAGGATATGTATGAACCGTACTTAATCCAAAAAGGTTTCTTAAAACGGACGCCGCGCGGTCGAATTGCGACGCAGTTAGCATATGAACACTTTAATTATCCTTATAAATTATTGTAGAAGGTGATATGATGGGTGCAAGTCAACAAAAAAAAATACGAATTGCAAAATCTTTGGCAGCGTTAATTAAAGTGAAGCCTTACGACAAAATTACCATTCAAGACATTGCCAAAGAAGCTAAAATGAATCGCCAAACCTTCTATTACCATTTTGCTGATAAAAAGGCATTGTTGCGTTGGTTCTATCAAGAAGATGCACTTGTTTTTTTGACCTCTAGTGAGTTAACGTTATTAAATTGGGAAGAACAAGCGCGTCAATTCTTTATCGCGATTCAAGAAAAACAAGAGTTTTATCAGGTGACGGTTCAGAGTCAGCCAGAGATCTTAGCCGAGGAATTCTCACAAGTGATTGTCCAATTATTTGCGCGGTTGTTTAATCAAGTTGATCAAGAGAAGTTCTTGTCAGTGGCAGATAAAGCTTTTTATGGTGAGTTTTTTGCTTATGGATTTAGTGGGATTTTATTGAGTTGGATTAAAGCCGGTTGTCAAGAATCACCGTTAGAAATGGCAGCGCAACTCTTTCGTCTTGCCAAGGATGTCGAATTCTTTTCGACGCGCTTATATGAAGCCGATCAGGAGGTGTGAAGATGAAAAAGGTACTCTTTGTTTGTTTAGGCAATATTTGTCGCTCACCGATGGCGGAAGGCTTGATGAAGGCCTACGTAACACAAAATAGTTTGGCTATCATGGTCGATTCTGCTGCCACAAGTAGTTGGGAACAGGGGAATCGACCGCATCAAGGGACACAAGCGATTTTAAAAAAATTAGCAATCGATTCAAGTCAAATGATTTCGCGTCAAGTATGCCTAGCTAATTTTCAAACATTTGATTTTATCATTGGGATGGATCAACAAAACGTTGACGATTTACGCCAAATCGCACCAATCGACTGCCAAGAGAAAATCTATCGTTATCTCAGTGTTCTGCCCGAAACTGAAAATCAATCGGTGCCAGATCCTTATTTTACTGGGGATTTTGAAGAAACGTATCAATTATTACTGGCAGGTTTAGACAAATGGGTAGCCAAAATCATGGCTGAGTAGGTATAATGGAAACATGAAGAGTGTTAACTTGGGAGTAATGTTAAATTAGGAGGAGGGGAAGCAATGGAGGAAGAGCGTTCAAAACTGAAGAAATTAAGTCGTTTGGTCGCTGATACGTCGAATGCATTGCTTGATAATTTTATTAATGATACCGCCGAACGGCAAATGCAAGATCAAATTTCACTGGCTATGTTGAACGCATTAGAAACAGCTGCGCAACAGTCAAGTTTAGTTGTCCTTCAAGTCGAAAGCGTCCCTGGAAATTTAAAATTTGAAACTGTTTCTGGTTGGGTCGTGTCAAAGAAAATCAACCATGCCCAATTAGTTGTCAAACTACAAAACGATCCTCAACAAATGCGAATTGTGTCAATTGCGAGTATTCAAAAGGTCAGTGTTTTAACTCTGACTGGCCAATCAGCGGTCATTAGTCGTAATTTATAAATGAATGAGTCACTAGAACCGATTGGGAAAATCGGTTTTTTTATTTGCCCAAAAACAAAAAAAGGGGCCCGTCAGTGGGGGCTGACGGGCCAGGAGTTAAAATGAAAAAGTGTTAGGGTTGTTTGTTGGTATACATAGATAATAGCTTAGAATTATGAAGAAAATGTGAGTAAATGATTGAGAAAGTAGTAATAATTGCTGAGGGTTAACTTAAATAAGACACTGTTAGCCTTTTGGATAAAAAAAGGGGCCCGTCAGTGGGGGCTGACGGGCCAGGAGTTAAAATGAAAAAGTGTTAGGGTTGTTTGTTGGTATACATAGATAATAACGTACCATTATGAAGAAAGTATGACAAGAAAATAGAAAAGTTTTGAATTTCCATCCGTAAGTAATAAGAAAGGGCTAATTGACTTAAATTTGTCCTCTGAAATAAGAATGATTATAGACCTGATAGTCTGTTTCATGCAAAATTTTGGCTGCATCGGCTAGCCAATTGATGTTACGAATCAATGCTCGACCTTGTAAGATTAAGTCGGCTTGGTTACTTTGCAATAAATATTCGCAAATTCCTGGATCAGAAAGAAGGCCAACTGCGGCTACCGGGATGGTTAATTGCTCTTTTAGGGCTGTGGTAAAAGGAACTTGATAGCCCGGATGAATCGGGAGATTTGGTCGCACATTCATTAATCCACCAGTCGAGACGTCAATGCAGTCGATACCATCTGCTTCGAGCCATTTCCCAATGGTCTGCCAATCGCTGAGACTGTTTTGTTGGTCAGCTGCTAAATAATCAGTTAAGGAGAGCCGAATCCAAAGAGAACCTGCATAGAATTGGCGTACAGATTGAATGATTTCTTGAACAAAACGGTAGCGATTGCGGAGGCTACCGCCATAGTGATCCGTCCGTTGATTGGTAGCGGGTGATAAAAACTGATTAATTAAATAACCGTGAGCCCCATGAATTTCAATCATATCGACGTTAGCCGCCACGGAGCGTTTGGCACTGGCTACAAAAGCGGCCTGTGTTTTTTGAATATCAGTAAGTGACATTTCTGTCGGTTGCTGATAGTTGTCACTATAAGAAAGCGCGCTTGGTGCGATGGGGGGCTGCGCATCTTCTGCTTTACGACCAGCATGCGCTAATTGGATACCAACCTTGGTACCTAAAAAATGGAGTGAGGCAACTAATGTTTTGAGTGCTTGTGCTTGCGGTTCATTCCAAAGACCTAAATCATAGTCGGTAATGCGTCCCTCAGCTTGAACTGCCGTGGCTTCAATCATGATTAAGCCGACGTTAGCAATTGCTCGAGCACCATAGTGAGCTGTGTGAAACGGGGTGATTATCCCATCTTTTTGTTGGACTTCATACATACACATTGGAGCCATTACCACTCGATTTTTTAGCTGAAGTTGAGCGATCGTTACCGGAGTTAATAAGCGTGACATCTTCATTCCTCATTTCTTTTTTTGTAAATTTGTAAATTTCGGATTAAACAATTGGAATCGCTTAATTAAATAACGTTGACTGAATGACAACCGCTGAAAGGATTGTAGCAGTAATAAAATCGATCTTTCTTTTTGAAGGAATCATTCATTCAAATTTCCTTACTTCTAGTATAACGATTCAGCGAACAAAATAGAAGTTTTACATACTTTACAAAAATAGTGCATAAAATCCATGATAACTCAATGGAAAAAAATGAAAATTACATAGTAACCTTCAAAACGGGTTGCATAAAAATAAAAAAGTTTACGAGGAGAATGAAAAAATGAAGTTACGTCAATTCACAGGGTTATTTTTATTAGGCGCGTTGTCAGTAGGGATGTTGGCAGGGTGTGGTGATAGCCAAGCATCAGAAGAGCAAGCTGAGAAAATCGATGAATTAACCATCGTCCAAATGCCAGATGAAAACAATCCAGATGCAGGAGCCAAAAATGATGACTTCCGCGAAGCGTTGGAAAAAGAATTAGGCGTCAAAGTGTCTGAACTAGAAGGCAGTGAATATTCTGTCGGTATTGAAGCGATGAAAGCCGGCAAGTTAGATGTGTTATTAGTTTCACCAATGAGTTATTACCAAGCGAAAAAAGTTGCTGATGTGGAGCCGTTAGTTACCACAACAACGATGGGTGCTGAAGAATATAAGACCGTCTTTATCGTAAATGGCAAAGATCAAGAAACAAAGAGCATTGAAGATTTGAAAGGTAAGAGTTTTGCATTCGTTGATCCGGCTTCTTCTTCAGGTTATATGTTCCCGAAAGCTAAATTAGTGAAAGACTTGTCACTGGATACAGATAAATTAGAAAATCCTGATTACTTCTTTAAATCAGTGACTTACTCAGGAAAGCATGATTCTAGCGTGATGGGCGTGGTCAAAGGTGATTACGATGCAGCCGCTGTTGCAGCCCAAACGATTGATGGATTAGTTGGTGCCGGCATGATTGAAAAAGACGATGTTCGTATTATCGGTGAAACAGATGTGATTCCAAATGCGCTTTATGTAATCCGTAAAGATTTACCGGAAGAAACCAAAGCAGCCGTTAAAGATTTCTATTTAAACTATGACAATCCAGAATATTTTGAAGCACTTTATGGGACGAAAGATGCCAAATTTGTGGAAGTTGATGAGGATGATTATGCGGTAATTGAAGAGATGACGGATACCTTGCACTTGGAGGAAGAATAATAATGACGGCACCCTTACTAGCGATTCAAAATTTAGGGAAGAGCTACAATCAACAAGATTTTGCTTTGCGTAACGTTGACTTAACGATTGCCGCAGGGGAGTTTATTGTAGTGATTGGCCCTTCTGGAGCTGGTAAATCAACCTTTATTCGCTCAATCAATCGCATGGTTGATCCAACGGAAGGGTCCGTGCGTTTTGCCGACGTGGAGTTAACGAAACTTAAGGGAAAAGCCTTACGGAAACAACGCGCCAAAATCGGCATGATTTTCCAACACTATAATTTGGTTGGCCGCACAAATGTCATCAAAAACGTTTTACATGGTCGTCTAGGCCAAGTCTCACTATTAACGAGCCTTTTGGGTCGTTATAGTGAGGCCGATAAACAAGAAGCGTTAGCGTTGCTACAAAAAGTTGGCTTAGCTGATCACGTGTATAAAAAAGCCAAAGAGTTGTCTGGCGGTCAAATGCAACGTGTCGGGATTTGTCGTGCAATTATGCAACGACCTAAATTAATTCTAGCCGATGAGCCGATTGCCTCTCTGGATCCAAAATCAGCAGCTGTGGTGATGGATCATTTAAAAGCTATCACCACTGAAAGAAAAATCACTTGTATTGTAAATTTACACCAAGTTGATTTTGCCAAAAAATACGCTACACGTATTATTGGGATTAAAGACGGTCAAGTGGTCTTTGATGGCAAGCCGCAAGCTTTATCAGAAGAAAAAATCGCCGATATCTACCTTGGCAAAGAAGAACAAATGAAATTAAAACAAGCACAAGAGTCAATGACTTTAGAAGGGGCAATTGCTTATGGAGACATCTAAAAAAGCCGTTGTTCTGACTCAAACAAATCCGGTCAAAAGTTGGAGTTGTCTATTCAGTGTGCTCGTAATTGTAGCTGCGACTTTTTGGTATTTACAAGTGAATTTAATCGATGTAATTGCCGCCTTTCCCAGTTTTGCTCAGTTTTTTGTGAGTAATTTTATGCCAGCGAATTTTAGTAATTTTGCGACCTATTTGCCATTGGTCTTAGAAACGATTTTATTTGCCGGAGTTGGGACGTATATTTCAGCAGTGGTGGCCTTGATCTTTGGGTTATTGATGTCAGAAGAATTCAACCCGTTTCCATGGTTAAGAATTACGACGCGAATCTTCATTTCTTTTTTAAGAAATATTCCGGTGCTAATTTGGGCCTCCTTATTGGTTTATATCTTTGGTATTGGGAATCTGGTTGGGTTAATCGCCTTAATTTTAGCCACCTTAGGCTTTTTATCACGGTCTTATGCTGAATCAATTGATGAAATTGCTGGTTCCAAGCTTGAAGCATTGAAGGCGAGTGGTGCATCGTATTGGCAAATTCTGTTTCATGGATTGTTTCCGGAATTTGCACCGGCTTGGTTGAACTGGACCCTCTTTTCATTTGAAATCAATATCCGCGCTTCAGCGATTTTAGGGATGGTTGGTGCTGGTGGAATTGGGATTATGATTCAGACGAATATCCGGTTGTTTAAATACCATGAGGCGTTCTCACTAATTATTGTGATGGTCTTGATGGTGTTAGCCACTGAATTATTAGTTAATCGATTAAGAAAAAGCATTCAATAGGAGAGAACGTATGCAAAGTATTAAATTAACGCCAAGAAATGAACAGCTGAAAAGCTTGTTCATCATTGGTGGTGCAGTTGCCTTTTTTATTGCAGCTGTGTATTTACTCGATTTAGAGTTAATCAAATTTCTTTCACGGTTTGCTGATGCCGGAAAAGTCTTAAAAAACTTTTTGGCATTAGATTTTAGCGAATTTTCGTTAATTGTTAGTGAATTGATGGTATCACTGGGGATGGCAATTGCAAGTTTGGTAGTGGGGGCGATTTTATCAATTATTTTTGCTTTCCTTGGTGCAGCCAATACTGCGCCCCATGCGATTTTTAGTGGAGTCATTAAAGCGTTCGTGAGTATTATTCGCGCAATTCCAGCTTTGGTTTGGATTTTGGTGATTGTTGCAAGTCTTGGTTTTGGAAATACCTCAGCCGTTGTGGGGATGATTTTTCCAACGGTTGGTTATTTAACCAAATCGTTTATCAGCTCGATTGAAGAACAAGACCCGGCAATTATTGAAACGTTACAATCGACGGGAGCAAGTCGCTTGCAAGTGATTACAGAAGGTTTGTGTCCATTATTGATACCACCATTTTTGGCCTGGCTTTCGATTTGTTTAGAGGTGAATATCGCTTCGTCGATTTCTTTGGGAATGATCGGAGCGGGTGGGATTGGTTCCTTATTAATGAAGGCGATTGGAAAATATGATTATGGTCGGATTTCGGCGGTTATTCTTTGCATTCTGGGAACGTTACTAATAGTGGAACTGTTTGTAACGCAAATGAAGGCCAAATTAAGATAGGAGCAAAAAACATGACATATGTCCGTTTACCATTAAAAAATACCTATAACACACGTGAATTGGGTGGGTATAGTACTAAAACGGGTCAGACGAAGTGGCACACGTTTTTAAGAAGCGATGACTTGCATCAGTTAGAGCCAGTCGATTTTGAATTGTTGCAAAGGTACGGGATTACGAAAATTATTGATTTACGTAGTGAAGGTGAGTTGCAACGTGCACCCCATCCAGAAAATAGCCCATTTGATTATCTAAATATTCCTTTGGCAGTGGGTGATATTACCGATATGACTCAAGTTGATTATGCGAACTACACGTTAATTGAAGGATACAAGCAAATGATTGAAGCCAGTCAAGCGGCAATCAAGCAAGTCTTTGACTGCCTGGTCGAACAAACTGGTGTCTTGTTCCACTGTGCAGGAGGTAAGGATCGCACAGGAATCATTGCAGCTTTGATTTTGGGAAGTGTTGGTGTTGCTAAAGAGGACATCATTGCCAATTATCAAACAACCGCAACTTATTTGGCTCAAAACCCAGCCTTAGTGGATATGGTTAAAGAATTTTCAAGTGATATTTCACATTTAGGTCATTCAGATGCACAAACCATGAAAGAGTTATTGGATTTTATTGATGAGAAGTATCAAGATATTCCTACATATCTAGCAAAAATTGGTGTATCAAAAAATCAACAGCGGCAATTACAAGCTTTATTTGTTACTATTAACTAAGAACAGAAAGTTAACGAAAGAAGAGGAATAAAACATGGCATATGTCCGTTTACCACTAGAAAATACGTATAACACCCGTGAATTAGGAGGCTACCGCGCAGCGAATGGTCAGACGAAATGGCATACTTTTTTAAGAAGTGATGATTTGAAAGATTTAAATCAAGCAGATTTAGAAAAACTACAACAATATGGTGTCAATCAAATTATTGATTTACGTAGTGAAGCTGAACTAGAGCGATCGCCCCATCCTGTAGCCAGTCCATTTGAATATATTCATATTCCGTTGGCGCCAGGTGATGTCAAAGACGTGACTAAAATCGATTATGCGACATTTACTTTAGGTAGTTTTTATCAACAATTAATCGTTGATGCTCAAGGCGCGATTAAACAGGTCTTTGATCGTTTGGTTCAACAAGAAGGGGTTTTATTTCATTGTGCAGCCGGAAAAGATCGGACTGGTGTCATTGCGGCGTTGATTTTAGGGAGTGTTGGTGTTTCTAAAGGTGATATTATTGCGAACTACCAGACGACGGCAACGTACTTAGCGCAAAGTCCATTGTTTACCCAACAAGGCCAACGAATTCCAGAACATTTGGCACACTTATCTCGTTCAGATGCTCAAACAATGGCAGAATTATTGGACTTTATTGATGAAAAGTATCAAGATATTCCAACCTATTTAGAAAAAATCGGCGTGTCTAAAGTGCAACAACAACAATTACAAGCTTTATTTGTTGAAGTTTAAAAGTACTAAAAAAACATACTATGAAAGAACGTCAGTCCAGACTGATGGCTCTTTCAATAGTATGTTTTTTTGGTTTAACAGTTGGAAGCTAGTTCTTTGCTAGGAAAAAATTTGATTTTGGCAAAACTCAAAATAAATCCTAAAGCAGCTGGTACGAGCCAACCCATGCCGATAGTGAAAAACGGCAAGTAATGCTGTGCAAATGTTAGTAAGCTTTGAACGAAAGGTAGGTCATGGATAAAACTTGGTGAAGCATTTAAACCATCAAAAATCGCAGCGACTAACGTGAAATATGTCGTTACTTGATAAACCAAACGGTCATGGTTGAAGAACTGACCGAAGATAGTCAATAGAATCAAGGTAATTGCTAATGGGTAAATGAACATTAGCACGGGAATTGAAAATTCGATAATTTTTGTTAGGCCAACATTGGCAAATAAACAAGAAGAAATGGTTGCTAATGCGATAAAGAAGCCATAAGAACGTTTCGGGAATAACTCGATAAAGGTTTCAGAAAAAGCCGTAATTAGACCGATACCTGTTTTTAAACAAGCGACAATCACAATCATCGCTAATAAGACACTACCGAAGATTCCTAAATAGTAATTGGCAATTTGCGCTAGGGCAATCCCACCATTGTCACTCATTGCGAAGCCACCTAAACTCATGGTTCCCATGTAAGACAATAGGGTATAGATGATTCCCATTAAAACGATACTGATTGAGCCGGCTTTCACGGTATCGATGGCGATGGTTTTGGGTTTTTCAACCCCCATCCCTTTAATCGTATTCACAACGACAATCCCAAAAGCAAGTGCAGCTAGGGCATCTAAAGTGTTATACCCTTCAGTAAATCCTGTAAAGAATGGTGCGCTTTGATAGGCACCTTGAACAGGAGCATCACTAACACCAGCCATTGGATTTAAAAAGGCCATCAATAATAAGAAACCAAGTAAAACCAGAAAGAGTGGATTTAAAAATTTCCCAACATAATCTAAAATTTTTGACGGTTTACGCGAAGCTACCCAAACAACGAAAAAGAATAAGCAACTAAATAAAGCTAAGCCTAAAACGTTAAGTGAAGTTGGCATAAATGGCGCAATTCCGACTTCGTAAGAGGTGGTAGCCAGACGTGGAATCGCATAAAAAGGGCCGATGACTAAGTAAAGTAAGATGGTGAAGAATTTCGCATACGGTTTATTGACGCGTTGAGCAACTTCATAAACCCCATTTTTTTGTGAAAGACCAATGGCGATTACCCCTAAAAATGGTAAACCGATACCAGTGATTAAAAAGCCAAGATTGGCTAAGAAGACATGTGAACCGGCTTCTTGTCCCATATGTACAGGGAAAATTAAATTACCAGCACCAAAAAACAGACCAAAGAGCATTGAGCCGATAAAGAGATATTCCTTAAATGATAATTTTTTTTCCATAAATAAAAGTCACTTCCTTGTGAGTTGATAGATACAAAGGTAACAAAGAAAAAAACGTCTTGCAAGAATTTTCTGAAAACTTCTCAAAAACTTCATGACTATTAAAAAAAACTGATATTTCGGTGGTTCAATCATTTGTTTACGATGTTCAAAGGATTAAAAAAACGGTGAACCGCCCATGCGGTTCACCGTTTAGAGTTAATTTAAAACGCGTTTCAAAAATTCTTTGGTTCGTTCTTCTTTAGGATTAACGAAGATATCCTCTGGTGTTCCTTCTTCTGCGATGACCCCTTTATCCATAAAGATCACGCGATCGGAAACATCTTTAGCAAAACTCATTTCATGGGTGACGATAATCATCGTTAAACCAGTGTGAGCGAGACTTTGCATCGTTTTTAAAACTTCACCAACCATTTCTGGATCAAGCGCTGAGGTAGGTTCATCGAATAATAAGACATCCGGATCCATCGATAGGGCGCGCGCGATAGCGACCCGTTGTTTTTGGCCACCAGATAATTGTGATGGGCGAGCCGCGATGAAACGAGACATCCCGACTTTTTCTAAGTTAGCTAAAGCCACTTTCTCAGCTTCTTCTTTGCTACGTTTTAAAACAGTTGTTTGTCCAGATATACAGTTTTCTAAAACATTCATATTATTAAATAAATTAAATGATTGGAAAACCATTCCTAGGTGGGTCCGATAAGTGGAAAGGTTATAACCTGGAGCTAGAACTTGCTCGCCTTTGTAACTAATTTCACCACTGGTTGGTTTTTCTAGCAAGTTAATACAACGTAAGAAGGTTGATTTACCAGAACCAGAAGAACCAATAATCGTTACGACTTCTCCTTTATTGACCGCAACATTGACGTCTTTTAAGACTTGGTTTTCGCCAAAATTCTTTTTCAAATGTTTGATTTCGATAATTTTTTCAGTCATTGTTGTTCCTCCTTATTTTTCTGATAAATTGTTTACTTCAGTGGTCACTTCATCGTTCGCTTCGATTTTTGCATAGGCAGTTGGCCCATCAAGTTTTTTCTCAACTCGACGTAAGATGCGTGTCACAGTGAAGGTCATAATTAAGTACATAATACCGATGATGGTAAATGTTTGGAAGAACTGGAAGTTGGTTCCAGCAGCGGATGTTCCTTGGAAGAACAAATCAGAAACCGAGATTACACTCAAGACTGCGGTATCTTTGATATTGATGACAAATTCATTCCCAGTAGCCGGTAAGATGTTTCGTAAAACCTGTGGAATGACGACTTTACTCATCGTTTGACGGTGAGTCATCCCGATGGCTTGGGCCGCTTCGAATTGGCCAGCATCGACAGCGAAAATCCCGCCGCGAACGATTTCAGACATATACGCACCCGTATTTAATGATACGATAATTACGGCGGCTAAGGTCCGATTTAAATCAATTTGAAAGGCCATTGCTAAGCCGTAGTAGATAACCATCGCTTGAACCATCATTGGCGTACCACGGAAAATTTCGATATAAATAGAGAGCAAACTGTTAGCGAGTTTTTGGAAGAAACGTGAAACTTGATTGTCAGCCGTTGGAATTGTCCGGAAGACACCAATTAATAAACCGATACTTGTTCCGATAACCGTTCCGACTAATGCCAAGAAGAGGGTCATGCCAGCACCACGTAAGAACAAAGTGCCATAGTCTTTCAGAATAACTTCAAAGTCATGCATTAGACCATCTTCTTCAGTTTTCTCAGTGGAGGCTGGTTGATCTTCAATGGCTTGATCCATCATGCTTACGCGTTCGTCCGCAGAAATCGAAGCTAAAATTTCATTGACCTTGGCAACATCGCTGTCTCCTTTACGCATCCCAACGGCCACTTGAACATCTTCGTCATTTGTTTCAAAGCCTTGTCCTTCAGGAAACTCGACCATCTTAAAGTCTGGATTGACGGCTTCAGCTGTGACTCCTTCAGGTCGTTCGCTGACGTACCCATCAATCACGCCCGAAGAAAGAGCGGCTCTCATTGATGAAAATGATTTTTGAGCTTGTTCTTTTTGGACATCAGGAATTTGATCGATCACTGAATAGTGGAAGGTATTTAACTGAGCGGTTAATTTAGCACCCGTGAAATCTTCCAAGCTAGTAGCATCGGCATATTCACTATCAGAACGCGTCACAACGACTAATTGTGATTCATAATAAGGATCCGTAAAGTCGATTTCTTTTTTACGCTCAGCTGTCGGGGACATCCCAGCGATAATGGCATCAATTTTGCCAGATTCTAGTGCGGGAGCTAACCCATCCCATTCGGTCTTAACGATGACTAGCTCTTTGTCTAGACCCTCGGCAACTTTCTTGGCGATTTGGACATCGTAACCACCTGCATAGGCGGAATTTTCTTGGCCGTAAATGGGGACAGCACCATTTTCATCAGTTGTTTGCGTCCAGTTAAATGGGGCATAACCCGCTTCTAACCCAACGCGAAATTCATCATCGGGGGTTTTTTCATCAGCGTAAGTCGTGAAGGCTCCACCAAAACTAAAAAATGAAACAACAAGTGCAAGTAGTACGGTAACTGAAACTTTTTTTCTCATATTTTGCTCCTTTTTGATTTAATTAACGAGACTATGATAATCCCTAAGTGAGCGAGAGGACCAAAGTTTACTTGTGTGGGCTAACAAAAAAACAGCCATTCCTAATAAAAGCATGATTAGGGATGGCTGTAGACTTAATATTCATTTGTCGACTAACCTCTCACAAAAAAACATAGCGCAACTTAGCTAAATGCTAAGACAGTCCATAAGCTCTTAACTTATGGCCCAACAAATAACGACAGGCAAGTAGTTATTCATTTCGGCAAAATTCCCTAATCCTGATTCTACGTGTTGCTTCACTCCTCAGGGGTAATGAATTTCGCGACCTCTACCTCGGTGAAGTAGGTATCTCATATTCAGTTGTTTTGTACAATGAGCTATTTTAGGTTAGTCGGCCGGTTTTGTCAAATAAAAAGAAGATGAGAGTGTCAAAAAAGCCTCGCAATCAGTAAATGATTGTCGAAGCTCAGTGTGTCAATCTAGGCTGTTTTGGGTTCACGACCAAGAATGGCTTGTAACAAAGTCAGACCGATTAATAATCCTAAGACGAGATAAATCAAACTGGTGTATTGGGTAATTCCCAAATCCCACGTGTGATAGATCAGCATGGTCACCCATTGAACCAAAGCAGCAATTAAATTAAAGAAGGCGAATGCCCACAGGTTGCCATTTTCTTTACGCGTTAAATAAAAAATTGAGAAAAAAGTACTGACGACTAACCAGGCGATACAAATAAAAATGACGCCCCAGTAGACGATAAATGGTAACATAGTTTTCACTTCTCCTTTCAGTCAAAGCTATTTTAACATTTTTTGAAAGGCCTGTCATGAGCAAGCGAAGATTGGAATATTTGAAAGTCACTTTTGGCATGGTACAATGAATTTGAGCGGTCGTTTAAAAACGGACGGATGGTTAATGGAGGACGAATATCATGATAAAAACAGAAAAAGAAAAAATGATTGCAGGGATGTTATATTTTGCGGAAGATCCAGAATTAGTGGCCGAGCGTAAACATTCACGCGAACAGATGCAATTAATTAATCAAACGCTAGATGAAACGCTACGTCGAGCAATTATCAAAGAAACATTTGGTGAGGTTGCTGGCAAGATTCATCTAGAACCTAATGTACAGTTTGATTACGGCTATAATATTTTTGTGGGCAAAAATTTTTATGCCAACTTTAACAGTACTTTTTTAGATGTTTGTCCGATTCGGATTGGCGACAATTGTTTAATTGGCCCCAATGTCCAATTGTTGACAGCAACTCATCCATTGAATGCGGGTAAGCGTAACAGTGGCTTAGAAAGTGGCCAACCAATCACGATTGGCAATAACGTTTGGCTTGGTGCCGGGAGTATTGTTTTAGGTGGCGTTACGCTAGGCGATAATGTTGTTGTTGGTGCTGGGAGTGTGGTTACCCAGTCATTTCCAGCTAATGTGGTTGTGGCAGGCAATCCAGCACGAGTGACTAAAAGCATCGCAGAAGAGACAGCCAGTGAAGAAACATTGGCAAAGCAACGTCAAGCAATTGATACGCTCGATCAGCAAATCGCTAAACTATTAGAAAAACGAATGGATGCGGTGGCTGAAATTGCGCGCATCAAAAAAGCAACACAAACAAAAGTTCTAGATACCAGTCGCGAAGAGGCGGTATTAGCCAATGTCTCACAAGCGGTTCAAAATGAAGCGTACCAAGCGACAATTATTGCTAGTTTTGAAGACATTATGAAACACTCTCGCGCGTATCAAGCAACTCGTTTGAAAGGGGGCGCCTAATCGTGGATGGAACCCAAAGAAGAAACGCGATTGTCGAACAACTAAAACAAGCTGAAATCCCGCTGAGCGCGACCAAACTAGCCGCACAATTTGGGGTTAGTCGCCAGATTATCGTGGGTGATGTGGCGTTATTACGAGCAAGCAGTGTAAAAATCATTGCAACATCGCGAGGGTATAAAATGGAAAAAAACGATCAACGCCGTTTGACGAGTCAGGTGGTGGTTCAACATTCGCCTGAACAAACACGGTTAGAATTAGAAACGATTGTTCAGCATGGAGGAGAAATTATAGACGTCATTGTGGAACATGAAATCTATGGGGAACTCGTTGGAGGCCTACATATCCGAACTACGCAAGATATCGACGAGTTTATGAAACTTTATCAACCCGAAGAAACGCTCTTGCTATCGACGTTAACGAAGGGGATTCATATTCATACAATTGCCTATGATACAAAAGAAACGTTGGTCGCAATCAAAGCCGCTTTGAAAGCCGTTGGTATTTTGTATCAATAAAAATAATTAAAGGACCCGAGTGCACGACACGGGTCCTTTGGTTATATCACAGATGTGACGCTCTTAAAGAAATCTTAGTAGTCTAATCGATCGGAATCTTTGGGAACAAAAAGCATCCATAAAAGAACTTGGAGAGCTGAAATGATTAAACCAGTTAATGGGAAAAAGTAGATGCCAATCAGACCACCAATTACTAGAATTAAATCGATGACACCGTGACGTTTCATGAAAGTATAAAATTCTTGGGATTCCTTTTTTTCTTTGAATAAATGATTATCACGATAAAGAAACGTTACTAAAAGATAATAGGCGGCCGCCCACAGAATATAGGTGCCAAAATAGGTATATTCAGGAATCCTTTCTTGTGGAAATTCGCTGACCCAAGCGGTTGCGACAGGGATGACCGAAGTACAAAGGAGCCAAAAGCTATTCGCCCAAAAACTTCTTTTAGAAACCCATTTGATTTTTGAAAAAACGTAGTGGTGATAATACCACGCGGTACAGATATAAAAGAAGCTGATTAGGTAAGCGATAAAATAGTACTTTTCTGCGAATAGTCCTGATAAGGTCGGTGTTTCCGGAACGTGGATTTCTAAAATCATAATGGTCATGATGATGGCTAAGACTGCATCGGTGAAAGCTTCAATTCGCGTTTTGTTCATTAGGTCCTCCCGCATAAAAAGATTATTGTACATAAAGACGATGTACTAGCTGTTTTTCATAGAGACAACTGCTAGCACATCGGCAAGTGAAGCTTATTCGATGACTAAGACGCCATCTTTTAAGAAAAAGGGGTTTTCTTGGTTGATATGATCGTAAAACATCACGCCATTTAAGTGGTCGATTTCGTGTTGGACCACCACGGCTTCATAATTTTTTAAGCGAACTTTCTTAGAATCACCATGGATATCGGTGTAAGAAACGGTAATTCGCGCGTGACGAACAACATACCCCGGAACATCACGATCGACTGAAAGGCAGCCTTCACCATCAGCTAAGCACGTGTCTTGAACAGAATGGCTAACAATTTTAGGGTTATACATGACCGCACTTAGAATTGGTGCTTCATTCTCTTCGCCAGGAACGTGGACGGCGATGATGCGTTTGGTGATATCTAATTGGGGCGCGGCCAACCCCACGCCACCGCGTAAGTTTAATTCTTCGGCTTTGATTGGGTCTTGGCTATTAATTAAAAACTCTAACATTTCATGACCGAGTGCAATGTCTTCTTTGGTTAACGGAAGGTCAACTTCTTTAGCGACGGTCCGTAGTGTTGGATTTCCTTCACGGATAATATTTTCCATTGTTATCATAGTTCGTTTCACCTCTAGAATAGTTTACAAAAATTAGTGTACCACAAGTCACTTGGTCATGGGCGATTGATTCTGTGAGCTAAATGATTTCTTATTCATTGCCTCAAAAAAGCGCTCAATGAAAAGGAGCAATTTAGAACAGAACGGATTGAAAGGGTTGCTTTTTTGGTTGAAATCTAGTAGAGTATATCTGTGCGTTACGCACACTCCGATTACTTGGTTTAACGAATCACCAACGTTTTACTCAGTCGTCTGGAGCATTATTTGAAAGAGGTGAAAACCATGGCACTTAGCAAAGAACGTAAAAACGAAATCATCAAACAATTCGCACGTCATGAAGGAGATACTGGTTCTCCAGAAGTACAAATTGCTGTTTTAACTGATGAAATCAACCACTTAAACGAGCACGCTCGTACACACAAAAAAGACCACCATTCATACCGTGGACTAATGAAAAAAGTTGGACACCGTCGTAACTTGTTAGCTTACTTACGTAAAACTGACGTTCAACGTTACCGCGAATTAATCCAAGCTTTAGGCTTACGTCGTTAATTACAGATGAAAAAGTGAGGTTCAGTACGAATCTCACTTTTTTGTTATGAATACTAAAATTAGAGGGTGGCTAAAATCCTCAATTAAATAATTTGCGGAAGTGGTATGGCTAACTACTAACCAAATGAAAGCATTGAACCGTTCAGTTTTTTCATTTGTTTAGTAGCAGCCCACTTACCGATGAGAAAAGGAGCAATTATGACAAAGCAAGTATTTAAAACCACTTGGGGCGGACGTCCCTTAGAAGTAGA
>JBKEDL010000011.1:0-54978 GCA_047975385.1 Enterococcus sp.
GTTTGCCAGCGGATTTACGGTTTGATTATATTGCGGTGTTGCATGATATCGCGCCTTATTTTGAGCAACTTACGCCTTTAATCAAGCCGTTTGGTCATCTCGGAACGATTGTCGAAACGGCTCCACTCGATTTAAAACTCCTCAAAAATAAATCAGCCAGCTTTGATTGGGAGTATATGTTTGCTAAAACCGATTATGCTTATCAACTTGAATCACAAGGTGCTATTTTAGAACACCTCGCTCACTTAGTAGATACGAAGAAAATTCAGTCAACCGTCACCAAAACCTATGATGGGCTCACTGTCGCAAATTTAAAACGTGCCACGCAAGATGTGGAAACGGGCCATATGGTGGGTAAGGTGGTCATTAGCGGCGCCTTTTCAACCCAATTAACAAAAAAAGCCCTCAACACCAAATGATGTTGGGGGCTTTGATTCGTACTTATTTAGCTAAAGCGTCTTTTGCTTGGTCAGCTAATGCAGTAAATGCAGCAGCGTCAGCAACAGCTAATTCAGCTAACATTTTGCGGTTAATGTCGATTTCAGCTAATTTCAAACCGTGCATTAATTTTGAGTAGCTTAAACCATTCATACGAGCTGCAGCGTTGATACGTGCAATCCATAATTTGCGGAAGTCGCGTTTTTTCTGACGACGATCGCGGTATGCGTAGTTGTATGAATTCATTACTTGTTCTTTTGCTGTTTTAAATAAAGTGTGTTTTGAACCGTAGTAACCTTTAGCTAATTTCAGCATTCTTTTACGACGTTTACGAGTTACTGTTCCACCTTTAACACGTGCCATGTTGTATTCCTCCTAAAGATATCTCTGTTGATTTTTTGAATTTGATCACAATTATGTCGAATGACTTATTTCATGCGAGCTAATTGTTGACGGATACGTTTGTAATCGCCTTTAGCAACCATGCTTGCTTTACGCAATTGACGACGTTGTTTTTTAGTTTTCCCGTGGAAACGGTGACTTGTAAACGCACGGAATCTCTTTAATCCGCCGTTACCAGTACGTTTTACGCGTTTTGCTAATCCGCGGTGTGTTTTTTGTTTTGGCATAACTAATTTCCTCCTCAAAATCTATCGTTAACTAACTTTTGACTGACTGGCAGTTCTTATTTTTCGTTTTTAGGCGCTAAAACTAAGAACATGCTACGTCCGTCCATTTTCGCTTTTTGTTCAACTGTCGCAACATCAGCTGTTTCTTCAGCTAAGCGATCAAGGACTTTCTGACCAATATCTTTGTGGGTAATGGCACGACCTTTGAAACGGATCGAAGCTTTCACTTTGTCACCTTTTTCTAAGAATTTACGTGCATTACGAAGTTTTGTATTGAAGTCATTAATGTCAATTGTTGGGCTTAAGCGAACTTCTTTGATATTGATTACTTTTTGTTTTTTACGAGCTTCACGTTCTTTTTTCTGTTGCTCAAAACGAAACTTCCCATAATCCATGATTCGCGCTACTGGTGGTTTTGCACCAGGGGCAACTAATACTACATCCAAATTTGCACGTTCCGCAATTTGTAATGCTTCAGCTTTAGTTTTTACACCTAATTGTTCACCATCTTGATCGATCAACCGTAACTCACGCGCACGAATGCCGTCGTTTACCATCATATCCTTTGCTATGGTCATTCACCTCCAAGTTTTTTGAGAGAAAGAAAACATTACCGAAACTTCGGCAATTTCACGAGTTCACCTTCTTAACCAAAGGCAAACAAGACACAAAAAAACGAGTTCTCTACTAGAACCCGCACGCAAACCATCCTTCAATCAGATAGAATACTATTCTGCCCAGCAATTAAAAATTACTCAGGCGAGAAGCGGGAGCCTCTGCTTTCATTTCTCAACTTTTTCATTATACCTGCTTCTTTTCTTCTTGTCAACACTTTCTGTTAATTGTCTAAATAAAAATAGATATCTTGTTTGTTAGCTTGCGAAGTAAACTTATAACTCTCAGTATTTAAACCGCCAATCCGAAAACCGCTCGCTAAATAGAATTGACAAGCTGCGACATTGTTGTCTTGACCAATCGTATAAATCCCGCGATAGCCACGGTTTTTTGCCTCGACTTGCCCTAATTCAATTAATTTTTTGGCAATTCCTTGTTTACGATAGCTACCATTAACCTTTAAATCAGCTAGGTAGACATATTTTAACCAAGCTTCTTGATAAATCGCTAACCCGATACACACGCCTTGATCATACGCGCCAATCGCAAACCCTTGTTGGTTAATTGTTTCGACTTGATACGCTTCATCAGGAAAAGTCTGATACTCACTTTGCGCGAAAGGTTCGATTTGATAAGTCCATTGATTGTCATGATAAGAAACCTTTAGCCGCCCAAATAACTCAAAGGGGTCATTTTTCAAACCCAAATCAGCGCCATTTTCTTTGGTAATAAAACGATAGTCCACGAAACCACCTCCTTTTGCTATTATAACAAAAAAACCTGAGACATTTTTATGCCTCAGGTTCGCTTTTATTTCGCTTTTAACGCGGTACTTGTAATAAAGTTATATGGTTTATTGAAATGTGGTAAGAAGAAAATATCTAATAATTTGAACTCATCAATCGTCACTTTTTGGGCAATTGCGAGTGAGAATAGATGGACTGCCATTGAAACATCGGCTCTTGAAGAAAGTTGTGCTCCCACGATGCGACGTGAGCCTTTTTCAAAGACGATCCGAATTTTTACTTGTTCGTTTTCTCGCATGAATTCTGGGCGATACGAATCTTCCAGTTCAGTATAATCAACTTCTAAGCCAAATTTCGCCGCTGCCTCAACGGTCACCCCAGTTGAAACCATATTGAAGCCAAAGATTGAAATCCCATTTGACCCTTGGACACCTTCTGACTCAATTTTGTTCCCGCCGACGTTATGGCCCGCAACCAGACCTGAACGAATCGCATTTGACGCTAACGCGATATAGGCTGTTTTTTGCAACGCATTCGAATAAACGGTTGCACAATCACCAATCGCATAGACATCTGGGTCACTCGTTTGTTGGTGACGGTCAACTAAATACGCGCCATTGACAAACAATTCCAAATGTTCTTTGCCGATTAAATTATTTGGTAAGAAACCAATCGCATTCACCACTAAATCGACTGGATATTCACCTTTGTCAGTCACGATTGCTTCAACTTTTTCGGTTCCTTTATATTCTTTCGCTAATTCGCCAAAATGTAATTCAATGCCGTTATCAGCTAAATTTTTATCCATGTCATCAGTAAACCAACGATCATAGTAGTTTGGTAAGGCCCGATCGAGTGCATCAAATAATAGAACTTGTTTGCCACGACGGCGAGCCGCTTCAGCAATTTCAACACCAATATACCCAGCCCCGATAACCGCTACTGTTTCAACGCCATCTTTCCCTAACTCTTGATCAACCGCTTGGCCATCTTGGAATTTTTTCAAGAAATGAATATTGGCTAATTCACGGCCAGGAATTTTGGGTGAAATCGGAATTGAACCCGTTGCTAAAATTAATTTGTCATAGCTTTCGATTAGTTCTTCGCCAGCTAATGTTTTAGCATAAACTTCTTTTTTCGCAAAATCAACGTGGTCCACAACGGTTTCCATGTGAACAGTCGCACCTTTTTTCTCAAAATCTTCCGGTTGCGTGTAAAACAAGCCATCATAAGAATCAATTTGACGTCCCACCCATAAAGCTGTCCCACAGCCTAAATAACTTAAATTGCTATTACGGTCTAGAATAACGACCTCTTGATTTTCGTAATTGTCTAATAATGTATTTGCTGCTGCAATCCCTGAATGGTTTGCGCCAATAATCACTGTTTTTGTCATATCCGAATACCTCCTAATTATGTTTCCGTTTTCATTTTATTGTAATTACGCTCACAAGCCCACTTTTTTGCTTGTGAATCTCATTTTTCAGTAACTCGATAAAAGAGGCGCATTTTCCTTTATACGACACGTGTTATCTCTCATCCAACGTTTCGTTGCTGAAGAATTTCACAAAGAATACTCTCGTTATTTTCAACTAATTTTGCTATACTAAAAAAAATTTGAAAGCGAGGCCTCTTGATGAAACCCAAAACACCCCAAGCACCACAGCTCAGCTCTTTACAAACCGGTGATTTTTTCTTAGAAGATGAATTAATTTTCACTCACTTAAAAACGATTGAACAAGATCAAAGTTACTTAACGGCTAACAATCTGGTCATCAAACACTCCCAGCTCGAAAAAGTCAGTTTGCGTAATGCCCGCCTTGAGCGCTTTGAAGCAAGCGATGTCCTTTTTTCTCATTGTGATTTTGCGAATTTGGAATGCTTCGGCGCCAGCTTTCGCCGAGTCATCTTTCAAAACTGCAAATTAACCGGGACTAATTTTGCCGAAAGTTATTTGCAAGACTGTCAATTTATCGACTGCCTCGCTGATTTGGCTTCATTTAGCAATACGAAACAACGCGTGGTCACCTTTACAGGTTGTGACTTAAAAGACACCGACTTTTATGAAATGGAATGGAAAAACCTCATTCTTGATCACAATCGCCTCTCAGGTAGCAATTGGTATCGTACCTCGTTAGCGAATTTAAATTTTTCTAGCAATCAGTTTGAACAAATTACCCTTTCCACCGAACAGCTCAAAGGTCTAATTGTTAATCAAGAACAAGCCCTAGTGATTGCCGGAGGATTAGGTTTACGGATTGATTAACGAATCCTCCGCCACAATAACAAAATCATCCAGATGGCTAAAAGCAAACTCAAAATGACCGCAACACCCCATCCTAGGATGGAATCCGCAAATGGTAGCGGCAAATTCATCCCAAAAAAGCCAGTAACTAACGTTGGGATGGTTAATAACAAGGACCAAACCGTTAAAAACTTCATCGTATCATTCAGATTATTGTTTAAGACATTATTGTAAGCACTCGATAGCTGCTCCATCACCTGAGCTGCTAGTTGGGTCATTTCAACCGCTTGTTGGGCTTCAATTAAGGCATCATCCAACTGCTCTTGTTCACTAGGAGTAAGAGCGCGAAAAATGGTCAATGCTTTCATTTGTTGCAATAAAATCGCATTTTGTTTGGTGGCAGTCACTAAATAAACGAGGTCAATCTCTAAATCTGCGAGTTCGAGTAGATTCTGATTGGTTGCTTTTTTCCGTAACCGTTGATTTAATTTCGTCCATTGACTGTTGACCTCTTCGATTAAAGGGAAATAGCCATCGGCAATCCTGAACAGCACTTTAAATAACAATTCATAGATACTAAGATCCGGATTTTGTTTTAAAATCACCGCCATCAATTGACTCACATAGGCCGTTTGTTGGCTGACAAACGAAAACAAATAATTTTCTTTGACAACAAAAGTGATCGGACTAGTATCATAGTGACTGGCCGCTTGCAACTGATGCGGCACGTTAAAAACGAGCAAGAACGTCGCTGTGATTGCATCATACTCGACCCGCGCCCGTTCATCCTTATCCAATGTATACGCTAAAATTTCATCATCGAGATGATACTTTTTTTGTAATTCATCGATTACCGAAGCGTTTTGATACTCAATATTGACCCAGAGCGCTTCCCCGCGATGGAATTTCCAAGTCTGCTCCACTACTTCATGTCTCCTTTTGTAATACGGCTAAGAATAACGCCCCGTACTTATCTAGTTTATTCTGACCGACCCCTTTGATTCGTAACAATTCAATCTTATTTTGCGGCAAATAAGTTGCCATTTCTTGGAGTGTTTTATCTGAAAAAATCAAATATGGTGGTAGATTTTGTTCTTGAGCTAGCTCCGTCCGCAAAGCGCGTAACGCTTCAAAGACGGCGTCGTCTGTCGTCAATGACTTGAGCTTCACCTGTTTACGCCAGACTTTTTCTTGCCCCAATAAAACAGCAATCCCTCGGTTAGAAAGCGATAAAATCGGGAACTGCCCCTCACTAGGTTGTAAATACCCTTCAGCCGTTAAATAATCAATTAATTGAATGACTTCGCTTTGGCCTCGCGCTTTTAATAATCCATACGTCGGCAATTGTTCAAATTGCCATTGACTGACTTTTTTATCTTTTGAACCGGTTAGCACTTTCCCAATCAAGCCTTTGCCAAAGCGCTCGCCCATGCGCTTCACACACGACAAGACTTTTTGCGTATCTAGCGTAATGTCAACCTGTTCGCGCGTATCCAAGCAGTTACTACAATGACCACAATCGCTTCCTTCTTCACCAAAGTAGCGTAAAATATAGCGTTGCAAACATTGCTGCGCATGCGCGTAATTGTTCATTTCGCGTAGCTTTAAATACTCATTTTGTTTTCGTTCAAATTCCATCTCACTTTGATCGATGAAATATTGCTGAATTTGTATATCATTAGGTGCATAGAGTAAGACTGCTTCACTAGGCAGCCCATCGCGACCGGCACGACCGGCTTCTTGATAATAAGCCTCCAAATTCCCCGGGATTTGTGCATGAATCACATAACGGACATTACTTTTATTAATCCCCATCCCAAAAGCATTCGTGGCCACCATCACCTGAACGCGATCAAATAAAAAATCTTCCTGATTTTGCGAACGTTCCCTTTCACTTAAGCCCCCATGGTATTTGGTCACGCGATAGTTTTTACTTTGTAGCAAGTTGGTAATCCGTTCGACTTCTTTACGCGTACTCGCATAAATAATTCCGGCTTGTTTGGCGTTGAGTTTGATATATTCTAAAAGATACGTATCTTTGGCTTCCTTCACGACTTGAAACGCTAAATTTTCGCGTTCAAAGCCCGTCACCACTTTATTCTCCGGCGCAATTGCTAACCGCTCTAAAATATCGGCTGCGACTTGTGGCGTCGCTGTCGCCGTCAAAGCAATCACCGTTGGCCGTTGCGCAAATTGCTGGATGACTTCACTTAACTTTAAATAACTCGGACGAAAATCATGCCCCCAAGAAGAGATGCAATGCGCCTCATCAACTGCCAATAGCGTAATCGGAACGCTTTGTAATAATCGTTGAAATTCGAGTGATTCCAAGCGTTCAGGCGCAACATATAGGAGTTTGACTTGCCCACTCATTGCTAAATGTAGCCGTTGCTTGATTTCACTAAAGTCTAACGAACTATTGATGAAAGTCGCTGAAATCCCCATCTCATTTAAGGCATCGACTTGGTCTTTCATCAAAGAAATCAATGGTGAAATAACTAAGGTCAACCCATCTAAAAGTAACGCTGGTAATTGATAACAAATCGATTTCCCTCCACCAGTTGGCATAATCCCTAAAATATTTTCACCGTTTAAAACCGCTGCAATTATTTCTTTTTGTCCTTGACGAAATTCGTCATAGCCAAATTTTTCTTTTAACACTACTAACGGATCCACATCATCACCTCTTCTTTATTATAATCGACACCACACGGTTTTCAATTTATCTCTTAAAAAATAAGGATCTGGGACAAAAAGATGTCCCAGATTTTTTTTACCGAATAAACGGTGTTCCAGAAGTTATCTCTACCAAAATAAGCGAACAATCTCAAAAATTTGGAAAGCAATTTCTAAGATTGTTCGCTTATTTCTTGAGTGACACTTCTGTCACAGCCTCTTATTTGCTGATTATTCATCCACTTCAGCTAATTTTTCACGCACCATTTGTAAGACCGTTGCTTGTGCTTGTGGATCTTCGACAAAATTCAGTGCATCCCCATCGATTTGAATTTTCGGGCTTTCTTGATAATCAGCAAACCATTGATCATAGCGCTGATTTAACTTTTGATAATATTCATAGAGTGACGGATCATAGCTTAGCTGTTCAAACTCACGACCACGTTTTTTGATCCGTTTAAGCATCGTCTCAAAAGAAACTTTAATATGCACCAGTAAATCCGGATGCTTTTTTTTCGCCGCCAAAGGTAGTTCTTGCATCATATTCGCCAATAAATCATCATACACAGCGACTTCCGTTTTCGTTGCCCGACCTAAATCAGCATTTAAATGAAACAACAATGAGTCCTCATAAATTGAACGATCCATCACACTGTTTCCCGTTTGGAACGCTTGTTTAATACTATCAAAACGTTTATTTAAAAAATAAATTTGTAATAAAAAGGCATATTGGTTAGGGTTTTCATAAAACAAAGGTAAAACTTCATTATCTTCAACTGATTCAAAAAAACTAGGACATTGTAATTCTGCGGCCAACATTTCAGTTAAGCTCGATTTTCCGGCACCAATCGTCCCGGCTAATACAACAACACTCATTCGCTTCACTCATTTCTTAATCACTAAATCGTGTAGTAAAAACACTGTAAACAACTATATACCACAATATCTAGTATCGTCAATCATCTTTCTTGCGTGAAAATGGGAAAAAATCATGAAATCTTTTAAGAAATCTTTGAAAAAAAGAGCTTTTTAAAAGAATCTATTAACGCGCACGCTTTTTTTTAGTAAAATAAATAGACGAAGATCGCTTTTAGCGAAGAACATGAGATTAATCGAAATGAGGATAATTATTTGAGTACGCAAAAAGGCATTGGGATTGCCAACGGAAAAATTATATTGATGGGCGAACATGCTGTCGTGTATGGCGAGCCAGCCATCGCGTTTCCTTTTAGCGGGACAACCGTAACTGCGACGCTCACCACCGCGTCATCACCAACGCTAACGTCTAGCTATTATAACGGTCCCTTAGAGCAAGTTCCGACTGAATTAACCAGTATTCAAACCTTAGTCCAACGACTAACCAACGATTACCAAAGTCCCGCATGCCATATTACTATTGAAAGCACGATCCCCGCTGAACGTGGCATGGGTTCGAGCGCTGCGGTTGCCGTTGCAATTACGCGAGCTTTTTTTGCTTGGCAAAAAATTGCTTATGATACCAAGCAACTCTTAGCCTATGTCAATCAATCAGAAGTAATTGCCCACGGGAACCCCAGTGGGATTGATGCCGCTGCCACGAGTGGTCATGACCCCATCTTATTTGAAAAAGGCCAACCTTTTACCACGTTTGCGTTAAATATCGATGCCCACCTCATTGTCGCTGACACAGGCGTCAAAGGAAAAACACGTGAAACAGTGAAAGATGTCCGCGCCTTGATGGAACAACACCCTCAGACAACCTTAGCGACCATTCAACAACTTGGCCAATTAGTCAATGATGCCAAGCAAGCAATCGTTTTGAATCAAGCCACCGAATTAGGTATGATTATGAACCAAGCACATCACTACCTCCAACAACTCGGTGTCAGTGATGCAACCCTTGATAATTTGATTACTTGCGCGCGTGAAAATGGCGCATTAGGTGCCAAATTAACCGGTGGTGGTCGTGGCGGGTGCATGATTGCCTTAGCTCAAAGTGCGCTAGACGCCAAAAAAATTGCCCATAAATTAACCCAGGCCGGTGCCAAATCGACTTGGATACAAGAATTAGGAGTTTACGAATATGCTTAAAGGATCTGCTCGCGCTTATACAAACATTGCGTTAATTAAATACTGGGGGAAACAAGATGAGGCCCTTATTATTCCGATGAACAATAGCCTTTCATTAACCTTAGATGCTTTTTATACTGAAACAACGGTCACCTTTTCGCCCCAATTTACGAATGATCAATTTTGGCTAAATGATACCCTTCAAGATGCCAAAGCCACCAAAAAAATTAGTACGTTTTTAGACTTGTTCCGCCAAAAAGCGCAGCAGCCATTGTTTGCTCAAGTGACAAGTCAAAACTTCGTCCCCACAGCAGCAGGCCTAGCCTCTTCGGCGAGCGGTTTAGCGGCACTAGCCGGCGCTTGTAATGAGGCCTTCCAACTGAACTTAACACCTAGCGAGTTATCAAAACTGGCGCGCCGTGGTTCTGGTTCTGCTTGTCGTAGTATCTTCGGTGGCTTTGTGGAGTGGGAAAAAGGAACTTCTGATGAAACCTCTAGCGCTGCTCAAGTTTGCTCCAATCATTGGGAAGACGAGTTGGCAATGTTGTTTCTATTAATTAACGAAACCCAAAAAGACGTTTCCAGTCGGGACGGGATGCGCCACACCGTCCAAACATCTAGTTTTTATCCGAACTGGTTGACCAGTACAGCTGAAGATTTAAAACTTCTGAAACAAGCCATTGCTCAACAAGACTTCCAATTATTAGGTCAAACAGCAGAAAGCAACGCCTTAAAAATGCATGCCACAACTTTAGCTGCTAACCCACCGTTCACTTACTGGGCACCAGAAAGTCTACGTGCCATGGATGCGGTGCGTGCGTTGCGCAAAAAAGGATTTGCTTGTTACTTCACGATGGATGCAGGGCCAAATGTCAAAATCCTCTGTCCCAAAGCTGAAGTCGCGGCCATCAAGGCGGAACTTTTAACCCAATTTCAACCCGAACAATTAATCACGGCCTATGCTGGTCCGGGATTACAAGTAATTGACAAGGAGTAATTAGATGACGTACGAAGTATCCACCCCAGGAAAACTATATATTGCTGGTGAGTATGCAGTCGTTGAAGCCGGACATCCCGCCATTATCGTCGCCGTTGATCAGTTCATTACGGTCACCATTGATGCAACGACCAAAAATGGAAGCATTCAATCCGCACAATACAGTGAACTACCGATTCGTTGGACGAGACGCAATGGTGAATTGGTCCTCGATGTCCGTGACAGCCCCTTCCATTATATTTTAGCCGCCATTCGCTTAACGGAAACGTATGCGAAAGAACAAGGAACTGACTTATCATTTTTTGACTTAAAAGTCACCAGTGAATTAGATAATTCCAACGGGCGTAAATATGGTCTAGGTTCAAGTGGCGCCGTCACAGTTGCCACGGTCAAAGCGTTAAACCTCTTTTATGACCTCCAGTTAGATCAATTGACTATTTTTAAAATCGCGGCTTTGGCCCACCTAGATGTCCAAGGCAATGGGTCTTGTGGGGATATTGCGGCGAGTTGCTATGGCGGTTGGATTGCCTTTTCAACCTTTGAACACGAATGGGTCAAAAAGCAACGCCAATGCTTACCCATGACCGAACTTTTAGAAACCACTTGGCCACAGCTAGCGATTGAACCGCTAGCAACGCCTGAAAAACTCCGCTTGTTAATTGGCTGGACCGGTAGCCCAGCCTCGACCTCTGATTTAGTCGACCAAGTCAATCAATCCAAAGAAGAAAAACAAGCAGCTTATCAACAATTTCTAAGCGATAGTAAACAATGTGTTGAAGAAATGATTCGCGGATTTAAAGAAGAAGACATCCGTTTAATTAAACAAATGATCCATCGCAATCGGCAATTACTAAATCGGTTGTCCAAACTGACCGGGGTCGCCATTGAAACGCCGGCCCTAAAAGAACTTTGTGATTTAGCCGATAGCTATCATGGAGCGGCCAAATCTTCCGGAGCTGGTGGTGGCGATTGCGGAATCGCTATTACTGACCAAAAATCTGGAATTGTGCCTTTGATGACCGCTTGGGAGAAAGCAGACATCACCACCTTGCCATTACATGTCTATCATTATCAGAACAGGAGTCACTATGAACCGTAAAGATGAACACGTTTCTTTAGCAAAAGCCTTTCATAAAAATAAAGTCAATGACTTTGATTTGATCCGCCCCATGCACCATTCATTGCCTGAAACAGCGGTCAATACGGTCGATTTATCCACCCAACTTTTCCAAACTCACCAGTCATCCCCCTTTTTTATTAATGCGATGACTGGTGGGAGCGAAAAAACCACCGTTATCAACCAACAGTTAGCGCGGATTGCTAAAGCGACCAACTTGATGCTCGCAACTGGCTCCGTTTCAGCAGCGCTCAAAGATCCCAGCCTCAGCGATTCATTCACAATCGTCCGTAAAGAATTTCCACAAGGCTTTTTATTAGCGAATGTTGGGGCCGGCACCAGTCTTGAAAATGCACAGCGAGCCGTCGATTTGTTTGAAGCCAACGCTTTACAAATCCATCTAAATGCCCCGCAAGAATTAGTCATGCCTGAAGGGGACCGCGATTTCACCAACTGGCTGAGTCTCATTGAAACAATCGTCAAAACCATTGATGTCCCTGTCGTGGTCAAAGAAGTGGGCTTTGGGATGACACGTGAGACCATCCACCAACTCTTAACCGTTGGTGTCCAAACGATTGATGTCAGTGGCAATGGCGGGACTAGTTTCACCCAAATTGAAAATGCCCGCCGCAAAATGCGTGAGTTAAGCTACTTGGCTGATTTTGGCCAATCAACCGCGATTTCATTGCTAGAAGCCAATGAAGTCCCACTTAACTACAATAAAATTGCTTCTGGTGGGATTCGCAATGCCTATGATATCTTTAAGTGTCTGCTTTTAGGAGCCGATAGTGTTGGGATTTCGGGAGCCATTTTGGACTTTCTATTAATTCATGGTGAAGAAAAAACGATTGCCTTAATTCAGCAATGGCAAGAAGAATTGCGTCTCTTGTATGCGTTAGTTGGCCAAACAAAAACGACCGACTTACGCCAAGTACCACTCACTTTCACTGGTTCGCTGCTCGACTGGTGTCAACAACGAACTATTGATGTCAGCACTTATAGTTTTAGATAACAAAGAAGCCGCGGCAAATTGCCGCGGCTTTTTTTCTTCGTTGTCTAGCTTTTCTAATTACCCATTATACGCATCAATAATGATTTGTTTTAATTCAGAAATTAGCGGTTCTTTTGGATTAGCTGTTGTACATTGGTCTTCATAAGCCAATTCGGCCATGCGATCAACAGTTGAATCTAGAACTTCTTGTGTTACATTTTGGTCTTTAAGATTCATCTTAATCCCAATGTTTTGACCTAATTCAAAGACAGCAGTTGCTAAAGCAGCCACTAATTCCGCTGTCGTTTCACCTTTTAGCCCTAAGAATTTCGCGATATCGGCATAATCGGTGTCCGCGCGGAAGTAGTCATATTTAGGGAACATCGCGTGTTTTTGTGGATCTTTGGCATTATAACGGATGATATGTGGTAATAAAATCGCATTCGTCCGTCCGTGAGGAATCCCGTACTCACCACCAATTTTGTGAGCGATTGAGTGAGAAATTCCTAGAAAGGCATTGGCAAAGGCCATTCCTGCCATCGTTGACGCATTATGCATTTTTTCACGCGCTTCCATATCAGGCGTTTTCACTGATTTTTCTAAGTAGTCAAAGACTAATTTAATCGCTTGTAAACTCAAGCCACGCGTATAATCAGAAGCCATGACTGACACATATGATTCAATCGCGTGCGTTAAGACATCCATCCCAGTGTCAGCGGTTACTGAAGCCGGTACTGACATTACAAATTGCGGGTCAACGATGGCTACATCTGGTGTTAACGCATAGTCTGCTAATGGATATTTCACGTGGGTCTCACTATCAGTGATAACCGCAAATGGTGTTACCTCAGAACCGGTTCCTGAAGTTGTCGGGATACAAACAAATTGCGTTTTTTCTGGTTTCGTAATTTTGTACGTCCGTTTACGGATATCTAAGAATTTTTGTTTCGCACCAAAGAATGATGTTTCAGGATTTTCATAGAACATCCACATTCCTTTAGCCGCATCCATCGCTGATCCACCACCTAAAGCAATCACGGTATCTGGTTTAAAATCAATCATCATTTTCGTTCCAGCATAAACGGTGTTGGTTGACGGGTTCGGTTCCACCTCTGAGAAGACTTCAACTTTCACATCATTGCTACGACGAGCTAAAACTTCACGAACCGTATCACAGTAACCGAATTGAACCATTCCTGGGTCACAAACAATCATGACACGTTCAAGGTTTTCCATTTTTTCTAAATATAATAGAGAGTTCTTTTCGAAAAAGATTTTTGGTGGTAATTTAAACCATTGCATGTTATTTCTCCGTTTCGCTACAGTTTTGACATTGATCAAGTTGACAGCCGATACGTTGCGTGAGACTGAGTTTTTACCATATGAACCACAACCAAGGGTTAACGAAGGAATCATTTCGTTATAGATGTTCCCAATCCCGCCTTCTGCAGATGGCGTGTTGACTAAGATCCGGCAAGCCTTCATGCGTAAAGCAAATTGAATTTGTAAGTTTTCATCTTCGGTATGAATCACCGCCGTATGACCTAAGCCACCTAAATCTAGCATCGCTTCGGCTAAATCGAGACCATGTGCTGTGCTGTCGGCTTTAATCATTGCTAAGACTGGTGAAAGTTTTTCACGAGATAATGGGTAATCCACGCCCACACCTTCTAATTCGGCAATTAATAATTTCGTGCCTTCTGGTACGTTAATGCCGGCTAATTTAGCAATTTCAATGGCGGAATGACCAACAATCGCTGGGTTGACGGCATATTTCCCTTCGTTCATGACAGCCGCTTCTAATCGCTCTAATTCACTTGGTTTCACGATATACACTTGATGGGCTTGAAATTCGGCTTTCACCGCAGCATAAACTTCTTTGTCCACAATGACTGCTTGTTCAGAAGCACAGATCATGCCGTTATCAAAAGTTTTCGAAACGATTAAATCATTCACTGCCCGTTTGATTTTCGCTGTTTTTTCGATGTACGCTGGTACATTCCCAGGGCCTACACCTAGTGCTGGTTTACCTGTTGAGTAAGCTGATTTCACCATCGCTGCTCCACCAGTTGCAAGGACAATTGCGATTCCTGGGTGATTCATCAATCCTTGGGTTGCAGCAATCGATGGATGTTCAATCCATTGCACACAGTTGACTGGCGCACCTGCGGCAATTGCTGCATCGCGAACGATACGAGCGGCTTCAGCGGAACATTTTTGTGCGCTTGGATGGAAAGCAAACACGATTGGGTTACGTGTTTTTAAGGCAATCATCGCTTTAAAGATGGTTGTTGAGGTTGGGTTGGTTGTCGGCGTTACCCCACAAACAACACCGACTGGTTCGGCGATTTCAATGATTCCTTTTTGTTTGTCTTCATTGATAATCCCGACCGTTTTGTCATGTTTAATACTATTCCAAATATATTCTGAGGCATACATGTTTTTAATTGCTTTATCTTCATAAATTCCGCGGCCAGTTTCTTCAACCGCCATTTTCGCTAACGGCATGTGTTGGTCTAAAGCTGCCATCGCCATTTCATGTACAATGTGATCCACTTTTTCTTGGTCAAATGATTCCATTTCTTTTAAAGCAACGTTCGCGTTTTTCGCTAGTTCATCAATCATTGCTTCGACATCAATTGTTTGGATTTCTTTTTCTAATGTTTTAGCCACTGTAATCCTCCTAGAATTTAAACACTTTTATTTGTTAATTACTTCACATACAAAATACTACACCATCTCTAAATGTTTGTAAATAGTTTATGTGATTTTTTTCACAGTTTTATTCCACAAGAGTAACCCTTTTCATCTCGGAAGTTATCCGTTTTCAAAAAAAACGACTAAAAAACAATTGACGTAACTTTTATAAAAAATTCACAATGTCAATACGAAAAATTGACGAACAACACACCACGGTCTGATTGATACCTTTTTTCAACTCCCTGTAAGTGCGGGTCAATTGATTTTAACGATTTTTTACGTTTACTAACTGCTTCCGCGTTCAAAAAAAACCTAGAACAAAAATGTCCTAGGTTTATCACTATCCGATAGATGAGTTGTTGTCTTCCGTTGTTTCTTCACTTAACGTTTCTGATTCTTCAACCAACGTTTCCGTTTCAACAGCAGGTGTTTCTACAACAACCTCAGCTGCTTCAACTTGCGGGCTAATTGTGCGAATTGATTGACGATCAAAGACTAAAAGGACGCCTTCACAGTCCAAAGTGACCGTTTTTTCTTCGCCATTCACTTCAGCGATTTCACCATGTAAGCCACCGATTGTTACTGCGTGGTCTCCTGGTTTCATCGAATCTAACGTATTTTGACGTTCTTGTTGTTGTTTTTTAGTTGAGCGAGACATCATCCACCAAGCTCCTAAAAGAACAACAAACATCACTAATGTAAACATGTATTGTTTCACCTCTTTGTTTTTTCTCTCACGTATCAACTTTAGCATAATTAACTACTAAGAAACTAGCTTTTTACGAAAATTCTTAGAAACTTTTGGCGTTTTCTTTGTTAAAACCATATTCTTCAAAAAAGTGCTGACGAAACTCTAATAAGTTATCGTCCATAATCGCTTGACGGACATCTTTCATTAAATTTAATAAGAAGTGTAAATTATGCGTTGATGTTAAACGCATTCCGAAAACTTCATCACATTTGATTAAGTGACGGACATACGCACGAGTATAGTTACGACAAGTATAACAATCACATTTTTCATCGATCGGACGGAAATCTTCGGCATATTGTGCATTCTTCACGACTAAACGGCCTTTTGAAGTCATGCAGGTACCGTTGCGAGCGATGCGAGTTGGTAAGACGCAGTCAAACATATCAACCCCACGAATGACGCCATCGATCAATGAGTCCGCAGCCCCCACACCCATCAAGTAACGTGGTTTGTTCTCTGGAATGAGTGGTGTGGTAAAATCTAACACGCGATTCATCTCTTCTTTTGATTCTCCGACTGACAAGCCGCCAATTGAATACCCCGGAAAATCCATACTGATTAAATCTTTAGCACTTTGGCGACGTAAATCTTCAAAGCCCGCCCCTTGAATAATTCCAAATAACCCTTGGGTGTCAGGGTTCGCATGGGCTTTTAAGCCACGTTCAGCCCAGCGAGACGTCCGCTCAACTGATTTTTTGACATAATCATAGCTTTGATCAAACGGTGGGCACTCATCAAAACTCATCATAATATCTGAGCCAAGTTTGTTTTGGATATTAATCGCTTTTTCCGGCGATAAGAAGAGCTTTGAGCCATTGAGATGGTTTCTAAAATGAACGCCCTCTTCAACGATATTGCGCATCTCCGCTAATGAAAAAACTTGGAAACCACCTGAGTCTGTTAAAATTGGTTGGTCCCAGTTCATAAATTTATGCAGTCCACCAGCTTTTTCGACTAAATCTTCTCCCGGACGTAACCATAAATGATACGTGTTGCTTAAAATAATTCCGGCGCCCATGGCTTTTAATTCTTCCGGTGACATGGTTTTAACGGTCGCTAATGTTCCCACCGGCATAAACATTGGTGTTGGGAACGTTCCATGTGGGGTGATGATTTCACCAAGGCGGGCTCCCGTATGTTTTTCTTTTTTAATTAAACGATAACGAATTGCAGGTTCGGTCATTCGTTTCCCTACTTTCTTTCCATATTTAATAGACCTTAATTATCATAAAGCTTGGCCCCCTTTTTTGCAACAACCTTTAGCCAGACTTAAGTAATCTTAAGCGGCGAATCAGTCATTTTAAGTAATTTTTGTTATAATTTAATCTAAGAAAGGAGTGAGTAAAATGAAAAATTCACGTCAATTGAAAACCGAAGCCAAAGCCATGCTCAAAGGTCGTTGGAAAGAAGCTATTTTACTAAATTTACTACCTACCTTAATTGCTATTGTGATTGCCTTAATTATTGCCATCCCAACCGTTCTGTTATTAATGAATCATAGTTCTGATCTAAACACGTTAAACGAACAAACTATGAATTCCTCAGGTGGTAGTATCGGAGGTTTCGGTGGTGGGATTTTATCCTATTTGTTTGTCAGCGGCATTATGTGGACCTATCTTGATCTTTATCGTGGCCAAAAAGAAACCATTCAACCCTTCAAAGATATCTTTCGCGGATTTAAAAGTCCCTTTATCCTAGGATTAATCGCCTTGTACTTATTAATCTCCATTTTCACAACCCTTTGGTTCCTATTATTAATCATCCCGGGAATCATTAAATCGTATGCCTACTCACAAGCAATGTTTGTTTATTATGACTTATGGCAAGAAAATCAAAAAACACCCAAGCTGCTAGAAACAATTACGATTAGCCGGAAGTTAATGAAAGGATACAAGTGGAAATTATTTTGGCTTGATCTTAGTTTTATTGGCTGGCATCTCCTAGGTATCTTGAGTCTAGGCATTGGCTATCTCTGGATTACGCCTTATCTCTATGCAACCAAAGCCGCGTTTTACGATGCTTTGCCTAGTCCAGAATAAAAACAGCCCCTCTAAAAACGCCGAATTTAGTTTTTACGCTAATTTGGGCGTTTTTCTTTTTTAGAAGTCTTATCGTTTGCAAACGATTCCAAAAGGTGCTATATTAACCATAGAAGGAAGGAACAAATGATTATCACTGAAAGGAGTCTCGAGAAAGTAATTAGAATTACCGTAAACAAGTAAAAAGTTGTTAGATTTACAAGTTTCATCTAAAAGTACTATGTGCGAGGATTACTGCTACACCCTATAAATAGTGAATGCGTATTAAAAGGTTGGAAACACTTCAACGCCAAAGCAAAATAAATACGTAATAGCATCAAACTTACAAGTGAATAGGTTCCACATGTTTTACGATTGAAATGTAGTGAAGACAAAGTTTTTTGTTTAAGAGTTAGAGATTTAAATCTTTGCATATCTACTTTGCAAAAGAACAAACTTTCAGTATAATCACCTTCCAAGAACCACAAAGGATGGGCCCTCGAGAGCCCATCCTTTTTTTGTTATTTCACAAACATCGCATCGCCAAAACTAAAGAAACGATATTTTTCGTCAATCGCGTGTTGATAGGCCGCTAGTGTCAAATCCTTACCAGCAAACGCACTGACCAACATCACTAGCGTTGACTTTGGCAAATGGAAGTTGGTTGAAAAAGCTTGGACAATTTTAAATTGATACCCTGGAGTAATAAAAATATCCGTCCAGCCACTGTCAGCCTTAATTTCACCATTAAACTTGGTTCCAATTGTTTCTAACGTCCGAATCGAAGTTGTTCCCACCGCCACAATCTTACCGCCATTTGCGCGCACTTGATTTAACTGCTCGGCGGCCTCTGGTGTTAAACGATAAAATTCACTGTGCATTTGATGCTCGGCAATGTTATCCACACTCACTGGTCGAAATGTCCCTAGACCCACATGCAGCGTTACATAAACCAACTCCACCCCTTTAGCCGCAATTTTTGCTAATAATTCCTTGGTAAAGTGCAATCCGGCTGTTGGAGCTGCAGCTGAACCACTTTCTTTGGCATAAACAGTTTGGTAGCGTTCATTATCTGCCAACCGTTCTTTGATGTATGGGGGCAATGGCATCTCCCCTAGTGATTCTAAAACTTCTAAAAAGATCCCTTCGTAAGCAAATTCTACGATGCGGCCTCCATGTTCTAATTCTTTAGTCACGGTTGCACTTAAACGGCCATCGCCAAATACAATTTTCGTACCGACTTTGGCCCGCTTAGCTGGCTTAATGAGCGTCTCCCAAGTGTCTCCAGTCGTATTAGTTAATAATAAGACTTCTAAGTGGCCTCCCGTCTCTGGTTTCACGCCGTAAAGTCGCGCTGGTAAAACCCGCGTATCATTCATCACCAAGGCATCACCAGGATTTAATTCATCAATAATTTGGTAAAAATGCTCATCTTGCATTGCTTGGTTTTCACGATTTACTACCAATAGCCGCGAACTTGTGCGATCTGTTAATGGCGTTTGCGCAATTAATTCCTCTGGTAAATCAAAATCAAAATCTTCAGTTGTTAACATAGCCTTCACTCTTTCTAAATTGGTCTTTGTCATTTTACCACTTTTTGACACTAGCGACTAGGATTCATGATTGTCGACAACTCTTTCTTAATAAGAAAAGCTGAACGGACTCCTTGTCTTTATACACGAAAAAAGGTACTCACCATACAAAAGTGGTGAATACCTTCGCTTCATATTACTAATCAAAGAATGCATCTTAATGAATAAAGTGGCTATCTTTGGCACGTTGTTCAATTTTTTGAATGAAATCAGCTAAATACGGATAGGCCCATGTCCCTAGCACCGCAAAGCCAAGTAACATCCCACCCAAAATCAAACAAGCGGTTTGGGCGTTGGGCCAGTAAATCCCCCCCGCTGATTCACGTAATAAATTCACAGCATGTGTGAACGGTAATAACGGATTAATCACTTGAAAGAACTGGCTGGAAACTTGGATGGGGTAATTTCCACCACCACCGGAAATTGAGAGCACCAGTAAAATGATTGCCAACCCCTTACCCAAATTCCCAAATAAGGCAACCAAAACATAAACGATAACCATAAATGTGACGGCCACAAACATCGCAAAGAGAACCGCCCATACTGGTTGGGCAACATCGACCCCTAAGATAAAATAATTTCCCAGAGTAACAATTAACGCTTGAAATAAAGCAATCGTGACAAAGGTCAACATACGGGCGACAAACGTTTCTCGTTTACTATAGTTCTTTTGATCTTTTTCTGCTAAAAAGTATTCCGTGGTGGCGATACTTGAGAGTAACAATGCCCCCACCCAAAGACACAAAGCGGTATAAAACGGGGTACTCGCAGAACCGTTATTAGCTATCGGGTACAACGAATTCGTTTTTAAATTCACTGGCGATGAAAGAAACTGACTTTCCTTTTGTGCATCCAGTTTTAATAATTTAATCACTTCACCTAAATCAACTTCTTTTTCACCTTCTTGGATGGCACTGGCAGCTTTTTGAATCCCACTCTTTAAATCTGGCCAGTCATTTTGAATTAAGTCGCTTGCTTTAGCTACAGCAGATTCAACATTTGGAAATTTTTCATCTAACGTTGTCACCGTAGACGTCAACTCTGCTTCGATACTCGGCCAATCGTTTGTCATAAAATCCGCAGCTAGAGCAATTTGATCTGCTAAGGCGGGCAATTCATTTTGGTAAAGCGCGGCCCCTTGATTGACACCGTCCACAATTTCTTGCATATGGCCATTTAACATCGTATTGGCATCATGAATTTCTTCTTTAATTGCCGGCAATTCTTCTTGATATTTCGTCAATAATATAATCGCATTTTGGACCGTTTCTTTGGTTGAACTTAACAAGCGATCAAAATCAATTTGTTGTGCTTGACTTAAAGAACCTTGAGCTGTTTCGATGGCTGTTAAAACCTCTGTCAGCAAGCTATCAACTGTGTTGGTCACTTGTGAAACATCAATACCGGTAACTAGACTAGCAACATTATTAGCTACCTCATTCACTTGAGACAGATAAGCTTGCACACTCGTCAAATCATTTTCGTTGATATACTCACTAAGCGTTGTCATTCGACCTTGTAAATCATTGAGGAGCGTATTGGCACTGTTCAACGTCGTGATGATATCAGCTAATGAATCTTTGCCCGTGGCGGCTTGGAGTTGTTCCATGAAAGAAATAACATTCGTAACAGCTGTCTGTTGGTTTTTTAAGCTCGTAGCATAGGCATCGATAATTTGAAGTAACTCGGCTTTTTCTTCATCTGTTAATTGATTGTCAGCTAACGCTTGCTCGACAGTACTTGTAATGGACGTCGTTGTCGTCGCAACTTCGGCAATCGAGTCTAAAGTGACGCTAACACTGCTTGCAATACTTGGCAAAGCTTCTTGCAAGTCATTGGCACCTTCTTTGGTAGCACTTGCGACGGTCTCAGCCTCAGTCCCCAGCTCTTTGAGATCTGGCAAAATGGCTTGAACTTGCGTAATGATTTCTAACCCGGCTTGGGCTTCACTAATCCCATCTGCCATCGTTTGCTCAATTTCAGCAAAATCCTCATCGACCATCGCCAACTGCTCACCAGCTTTTTGAACTTCGGGTAGTTTTTCCTGTAAGGTTAAGATAACGCTTGCTTGCTCGGTTAGAGCCGGCATCTGCTCATTTAAGGCAACGATTTGAGTGCCCAGTTCATCGACTTGTGGCAAATAGCTAACAAAATCTTGCGCTTGCGTAATTTTTTCTTTAATCGCCGGCATTTGCTCATTTAAAGCAAGCACTTCTTGTGTATACTGATCGAACTCATCTAAATTTTCATTTGTTTCCAAAATCATATTTTTCACTTTATTAATACTCACCAAATTGGCATCTAAATCATAGCCAATTTCATTGAAAACCTTCATCAGTGAAGAACTTGCCGTTTCAATAAAATTTTGGCTAATTTCTTCTTGGAGCGCACTTGCACCTTTATCGGTAATTTTCGGTGCAATTGCATTAATTTTTTCATTCACATAGTACTCAATATCTGGTTTTTCAATTTCTCCAGAAGTAAAGCTAAGTAAGTCCGCCGAAAAATCAGCGGGTAAATAAACGCCCGCATAGTATTTCCCTGATTTCACGCCGGTCATCAAGTCTTTTTTAGAGTCTACAAATTGCCAGCCTAATTCATGATTATCATGTAACTCGGCTAAAACTTCTTCACCAATCGCGATTTCTTCCCCTTGAAAACTCGTAGCTTGATCGCTACTATAAACAGCAATGGGCAACTCACTCGTGTTGCCATAAGGATCCCATAACGCTTTGATGTTAAACCAGGCATACAATGATGGTAAAATCATCAAGGCAATGACTAAAAATGTGGCAATCGGATTTTTGAAAATTCGTTGCCAATCTAACGTATATAAGTGAGCAATTTTTTTGATTTTTTTCATAGTATCTCATCCTTTTTCGTCTCTGACTTTGCAAACTTTATCATGAAAATTTCTCACTTTCAATTTACAATTACTCAGAAACAATGCGAGAGCACTAAAAAGAAGACAGTTGAAGCATTTTGTCTGATTTTTTCAGAAGAAGGATCTCAAAAAGACCTGAGACATGAATCCTGTTTCAGGTCCTTTTTGACGAATAAACGGTGTTCCAGAAGCTTTTTAATCGTTGGTCATAAATTTTTCAAAGCCTTGTTCACTGATAAATAAGCGCCCACGTACTGGCTGTTCAAACGACAAATACAATGCATAGGGAATTTCTAGCTGAATGATTTGTTCTAGGTAGTGAAAATAACCCCAATAGCGCTCCTCACTAACTTCAACGCGAGCAAATAGACAGTCAATTGGTTGAAAAGAGTGTCTTAATTCATTGATTTTTTGAAAACTGGCGATACCTAAAGCCAATAGTAGCACCACAACTACTAAATACTCCATTTTTTGACCTACTTTTTATGTATTTTAGAATGCATCCAAACCAATACTAATGCGTAACGCTTGATCAACTTGTTGCATTAATTCGGTATCTAACTGACAAACGCGTTCTTTTAAACGACTTTTATCAATTGTACGAATTTGTTCCATCAAGATAACTGAATCTTTCCCAATTCCTTTTTCCATGGCCTTTATCCCAATATGTGTTGGTAATTTAGGTTTGGCAATTTTTGCTGTAATCGCAGCAATAATCACGGTTGGACTAAAATGATTTCCCCGATCATTTTGAATCACTAATACCGGCCGAACTCCCCCTTGCTCTGAACCAACAACCGGAGACAAATCAGCAAAATAAATATCTCCACGCTTCACTTTAACTCGCTCCTAATCTCTATATTTTCTCGGTAATCGTTCCGAAAAGGTACAGGCCACTTCATAATTAATCGTTCCCAAATACTCCGCGACCTCTTGCATCGTAATTTTGGCCCCCGCATTTTCCCCAATCAAAGTCACTTTCGTTCCAACCGCGACTTTTTCAGGTAAGCGAATCATAAATTGATCCATACAAACCCGCCCAACAATTTCACAGCGTTTTCCGGCTACCAAGACCTGAAACCCTTGCATTTTACGTAACCAACCATCCGCATACCCTAAAGGAACGGTCCCAATCCATTCTTCATTTGCAGTAGTATAGGTTTTCCCATAGCCTACCCCTTCGCCTGAAGTCAGTTTTTTGACAAAAACCAACTCCGATTGTAGTTCTAACGCAGGCTCTAATGAAGTCGCTACTAGCTCACGACCAGATGGGTTCAAGCCATACATCGCCACACCATAGCGAATCATATTTCCAAAGGTTAGTGGATGCCAAAGGGCGGTGGCGCTATTACTTACATGCACATAACGTGGATGATATGGTAAGACTGCCAACACTTTTTTAAACCGAGCGACTTGTTGCTCAAAATAATCCGTTTGACCTTGATCGGCCGTGGCAAAATGCGTAAAGATTCCTTCCCAACGAAATGTTTTTGACCCATCAAGGATTTCAATGGCTTGTAGCACTTCACTAGCCTCTAAAAAACCAATCCGCCCCATTCCAGTATCGATTTTTAGATGGACTTTTAGTGGATTGACTAAGTTCAGCTGCGCTAATTTTTGCTGAGCTTGTTGAAGCCACTCTAAACTAGCAATCGGAAAAGCCAAGTCCGCTTGACTAAGCACCTCGAGATAGGCGACATCAACAATTCCCAAAACTAAAATCGGTTCCGTTAGACCAGCCGCTCTTAGTTCTAAGCCTTCATCAATGGTTGCGACACAAAAACCAGTTGCACCGCCTTGTTTGGCTGCTTTGGCTGTTTCTACCGCACCATGACCGTAGCCATTGGCTTTCACGACGGCAAATAATTCTTGTTCAGGTGCTAATTGCGCGCATTCAGTCGCGACATTTTTTTCAATGGCTTTTCTATGTACAATGATTTGTGATGGTCGATAATTTGAAACACTCACAGACATTCCCTCTTTCTTATTTTTCCAAAACAATTTGCGCTAAGGCAAGTTCATCGGTATGCGTAATACTCACAAAAACCCTTCCGACAAAGGGTGACTTGGTAACGATCGGCGCGCCCTTCTCATCGGTTAAAATTTCGATTTCCTGAAAGGTGACCGCCCCAATTCCGGTCCCCCAAGCCTTGGAAAAAGCTTCTTTACAAGCAAAGCGTCCAGCTAGATATTCTACTTGGCGTTTAAAGGGTAGGCGTTGAAAGGCGACTTGTTCCTGTTCAGTTAACACGCGCTTAATAAAACTTTCTTTTTCTTGAATAATTTTCACCATACGTTTTAACTCAACTGCATCGATACCAATTCCTTGAATCATTTTCGCTAATTCCTTCCCCAAACTATTTTCTATTTTATCAAATTTTACCATAAAAACCATCAGAAAAACGAACTGACTTCATTAACTTAGAAACTAATAAAGGAACGTTTTTTCGCACCATAAAAAAAGGCTGGAACAAAGCTGTTCCAGCACTTTTCAATCAGACACTTAGTCTTGGTTATTACGAATCACAAAGCTTCGTTTTTTGTCGTTGCTACGACGGCTTGGTTTGTTGAAACCATCTTTACCTTCATGATTTTTATTACGGTTGTTACGGTCTTTGTTATCGCGACGGCCACCTTCTTGGTTGTCACGACGACGTCCGCCACCATGATTGTCACGACGGCCATGATTGTCACGGCGATTGCCACCACCGTTACGGCGACCATTTTTGTTGTATTGTTTTTTCCCTTGTGGTAATGGACGTTCTGGTGTAATTTTCACCGGTACGGCATCTGAAGGGTCTTTGGCAACAGTTTTTAGTAACATCGCTGCTAAATCTTGCGCAGAATAACGTTCTAATAAATCATCAGCTGCTGACAAGTATTTTTCTAAGCCGTTTTCAGCCATTTTGGTGTCGATTTGTTCAATCGCAGCACCTAATTGACCTTTAAACGCTTCTTTTTCGGTTGGTGGACGTAATGGTGTCATGCGTTTTTTCGTTAAGTTTTCAATCACATGTAAGTAACTCATTTCATTTGGTGTTACAAAAGTTACTGACATCCCACCTTTACCAGCACGACCCGTACGGCCGATACGGTGAACATAGCTTTCTGGATCTTGAGGGATATCGTAGTTGTAAACGTGAGTGACGCCTGAGATATCTAAACCACGGGCAGCTACGTCTGTTGCAACTAAAATATCTAAGTTACCAGCTTTAAATGAACGTAAAACGCTCATCCGTTTTTGTTGTGAAAGGTCTCCATGGATTCCTTCCGCTTTGTAACCACGGGCTTCTAAGCCACGAGCTAATTCGTCAACACGACGTTTAGTACGACCAAAAACGATTGTTAATTCTGGTGTTTGCACATCTAATAAACGCGTCATTGTATCAAATTTTTCGTAGTCTTTCGTACGAACATAATATTGATCGATTAAATCAGCAGTCATTTCTTTGGCTTTGATTTTCACGTGTTCTGGTTCTTTCATGAATTTCACACCAATATTTTTGATAGCTGGTGGCATTGTTGCTGAGAACAATAATGTTTGACGTTGTTCAGGGACTTGGCTAATAATGGCTTCAATATCTTCTAAAAAGCCCATGTTTAGCATTTCATCTGCTTCATCTAAAACTAAAGTTTCGACAGTTGCTAATTTTAAGGTACGACGGTTGATGTGGTCTAACATCCGACCTGGTGTTCCAACCACGATATGTGGACGATCTTTCAAACCACGGATTTGGCGACCGATATCCGCGCCACCGTAAACCGCTTGAACACGGATTTTTTTGTCGCGACCTAAACGGTACAATTCTTCTTGGGTTTGGATGGCTAACTCACGGGTTGGCGCAATCACTAAACCTTGTAATTGTTGGTTTTTCGGGTCAATTTTTTCTAACATTGGCAAACCAAAAGCGGCTGTTTTACCCGTACCGGTTTGGGCTTGACCAATCACGTCTTTTCCTGCTAACGCTAAAGGAATTGTTTCTGATTGAATAGGTGTTGCTTCTTCAAAGCCGGCACGCTCAATCGATTGTAACAATTCTGCTGATAAATCTAGTTCTTTAAATTTCAAATGTATCCTCCTAGTGGGGAAATTTTCCCCGAAATCTTTTATTTGAAGCATTTATCTTGTTCCATGTTCGCCGGAGATGGTCCCTTACACATCCAGTAAACACTTCAACACCGAAAAATCTGCTTCTCGAAGGCCTTAAAAAAATAGGTTGGAACAAACCTAATCGCTTTTTTCTGACAAGAAAAAACTGAGTATCAACTCATCGTCTTGTACCAACATTATTCATGAAACAAGCTTGAGACCCATCCTGCGATTTCGCCTCAAGCTTCGTTTCCGATCATAAAAGTATCTCTACTATACTATTCCAATTTGTACTTCATCTTTCGGTATTCACTTATACTATCACAGTCTAAAAATTTCAGCAAGTTTTCAAAACAGATGTTAATAATTTTGCAAACTTTTAACGACTTCGGCTAAGCCCATGCCATTACTACCTTTTAAAACCAGTGAATCAGTTGGTTGTAATTCACTTTGGAGCATTTTAATTAAAGCTGCTTTATTTGCTTTTTCAAAATGAATCACCGTTAAGTTGGACTGTTTTTCCGTTAGCGTATGAAAGAGAGCCGTCATTTCTTGGCCGTACAAATAAACGATGGCATACTCATCCGTGAGATGTTCCGCCATACTCGCATGCATTTCTTTTGAAACCGTCCCTAGTTCCAACATATCTGCTAAAACCGCCATTTTTCGCCCAGGGGTTGTTAATTTGGCAAACGTATCTAAGACTAAGCCCATCGCTGTTGGATTGGCATTATACACATCACTCAATAAATCGGCGCCATTTTGGGCTTTTAACCATTCGGTGCGATTTTTCGTTAACTCAAAAGTAGCTAAACCTTTTTGAATTTCAGCAATCGATAACCCAAAATGCTGCCCAAACGTATAAGCAATTAACGCATTTGTGACGTTATAAGCGCCTAAAACTGGAATGGTAAATTCGGCATTGGCCACCGTAAAGGTCGTTTGAGTGCGATCTTGACTTAAGATTTTTGCTGCCACATCCCCGGTTTCAATCCCAAACGTCGTAATCGTTTGCGGATATTCTGCAACAAGCGGTGTTACTAACGTTTCATTTGCTGGAACAACTAGGAGGCCCTCTGGTTTTAAGCCTGAGGCAATCTCTAACTTGGCTTTCGCAATATTTTCGCGTGACCCTAAATATTCAATATGTGCTTCACCAACAATCGTAACGGCGGCGGCATCAGGTTGCGCTAAGTTTGACAATAACTCAATATCACCGGCATGATCCATGCCCATCTCCAAAATCAATAATTCGCAATCAGCAGGCATATGAACGATGGTATAGGGAACGCCAATTTCATTATTATAATTGCCTTGGGTTTTATAGGTTTGATACTTTTGGGCCAAGACGGCTTCGGTCATATCCTTCGTGGTCGTTTTGCCATTACTCCCGGTAATTCCGACGACTTTTGGTGCAACTTTTTTTAAGTAATATTTTGCTAGCTCTTGAAAAGCGGCTAAAACATCGGTAACTGGTAACACAACGATATTTTCTGGTGCTTCTTCGATTGGACGACTCCATAGCGTAGCAATTGCGCCTTTTTCAATGGCCGCTGCAATAAATTCATGGCCATCTCTCGTTCCGGCTAATGGAACAAATAAGCTATTGCTACTTAAATTCCGACTATCAAACTCCATCCCGCTTACCTGACGTTCATCATTAATTTCGGTAAGCTTTAAGGCGTTCGCAATTTCTTTAATTGTTAGATTCATGTTATTCGCTACTTTCTTTAGTCAAAAAGCTGGAATCAAAGTCACGTCACTTTTCTTCCAGCTTTGGTCACTATTAATTATTCTGCTACATCCGTCAAAAATTCATGACGTTGGTTGAAACGATTTAAGCCTAATTGAATTAATTCTTCGACTAAATCGCCATATTGTAAGCCCATTTTCTCCCACAGTGATGGATACATACTAAACTGAGTGAAACCAGGCATCGTATTTAATTCATTTAAAAAGAGTTCATTTTTATTCGTTAAGAAGAAGTCACAACGACTTAAGCCACTCCCACCTAGCATAATGTAGGCTTGTTTAGCGAATGCGCGCGCTTTTTCTTGCACCTCTTCTGGAATTTCAGCTGGAATTTGCATCACGATTTGATTGTCAATATATTTAGAATTGTAATCATAAAAAGCGACATCTTTCACTACTTCTCCAGGAACCGTTGTGCGCACATCTTCATTTCCTAAAATTGCTACTTCAATTTCTCTGGCTTCAATCCCTTGTTCTACCAACGCGCGTGAGTCATAACGATAGGCTTCTTGTAAGGCGTTTTGCAATTCTTCGCGATTTTCAGCCTTTGAAATACCAACACTTGAGCCCATATTGGCTGGCTTGATAAACATCGGGTAAAGCAACGACCCTTCGCATTTTTCAAAAATCTGTTTGGGATTTTCTTTCCACTCATTTTTTAAAACAGGCACAAATGGGACTTGCGGAATCCCGGTTGCTTGTAAGATATATTTTGTCATGATTTTATCCATGGCCGCAGCACTAGTTAGCACACCCGTTCCAACGTATGGCATATCAATCGTCTCTAAGAACCCTTGGATGGTGCCATCTTCACCATTTGGACCATGAAGTACGGGGAAGACAATGGCATTTTCTTCTTTAATCGTACTTGGTTGAATCACTTCACCTGTCGGCTCATTCGTCGAATCATCTTGTGACCAAGATAAATGTAAAACGTCCTCTGATGTCGGTTTTTCTGTAAGTAATGGGCCTTTGATCCATTGACCATCTTTATTGATAAATACTAACTGAACTTGATAGTAATCATAATACACAGCGTTTAAAACTGAGTAGGCCGATAAAACAGAAACCTCGTGTTCTGCACTACGTCCGCCATATAATAAAATAATTTTCACTCGTATTTCCTCCTATAATTCAGCGTTACTCTTCCTTGCCGATTCTTTCACATTTTAGCACAAAAAGCCGTTTGGTAACACCATAATTTCTTGAATCTGAATTTTCTGACAACAACTGCATCATTAAGCTTTAGCACGTTTATTTTGCAAGAGCTTGGGCAATTCGTGGGGTCATTAATTGGACAAAGCGTTCGCGATCGGCCTTCGTAAATGGTTTGGGTCCTTTGGTTTTTTTGCCTGCTTTTCTAATTTGTGCCCCTAGATAGCGTTGAGTCAATAAGGTATCGATAGAGTCTTGCAGATATTCTTGCCCATTATGATGAAAGACGCGTGCCCCTTTACCTAAGACTAACGCTGCTAAACCATAGTCTTGCGTGATGACCCAGTCTTTTTTTTGAATTTCTTGAATGATGCGATAATCCGCCCGATCAGCACCCTTGTCAACATAAATGAAACTCACAAAAGTTGGATATTCTTTCCTCGTAAAATGATCGACACTGGTGACAATCACTACCTTTAATTGAAACTGCTCTGCTAAGGTGATGACTTCGCCTTTGACTGGTGAACCATCGCCATCAATTACTAATCGCATTCTACCACACCCTTTCCCTGTTAGTATGACAAAGCTGAATCCTGCTTGCAACTCAAATCCGAAAAAGAGTTGCGAGTAGTTGCCCCCGTACCTTTACTTTATAATCCCTTTATAGTCAAAAAAGCCTGCGATTAATTGACATCACAGGCTTTTTTGCTTTATTCAACGACTTGAAATGTTTGGTCTTTCAATTGATACACCACATCGCATTCTTTCGCGACTTCCTGTTCGTGGGTGACCAAAATAATACACCGTTTTTTTTCATGAGCGATTTCTTGGAATAATTGGACAATCTCTTGTGAAGTCACTTCATCTAAATTTCCCGTTGGCTCATCAGCGACAATTAAATCATGTTCACAACAAAGCGCTCTGACAATGGCGACCCGTTGTTGTTGGCCACCAGAAAGCAATGAAACTTTTTTCGCGGCTAAATCGGCGGTAATGCCAACTTTTTCTAAATTTGCTAACGCATACGCTTTTTTATCAGCTTGTTGCGAATTGGTAATCGCCATCGCCGTAGTCACATTGTCTAAAGCCGAGAGATACGGCAAAAGATTATAGGCTTGGAAGACAATTGATACTCCTTGACGGCGATAGTTTTGTAAACCCAATTTTTTCAAAGGTTGATCCTGATAATAAATCTCACCGGCTTTTGGGGTATCGAGTCCGGCAATTAAGGAAAGAAAGGTCGTTTTTCCAGAACCACTCGAACCTAAGATGCCATAAACTTTGCCAGCTTCAAATGTTAAATCAACGTTTTCAAAGAGCGGGCGTCCCTCTTCATACCAATAACCCAGGTTTTCTGTTCGTAATGTCATCGTATCCTCCTTATGAAATCAATATTTTTTTCGGATTCAGGCGCATAATGCCCACAGAAGCAATTAAGATTGAGAACATACTGATTCCAAGGCCAATTCCCGCTAAACTTAAAATTTCGACCGGTTTGACCGTAATGTCTAACTCTTTCACCGCTTCTGTTTGAGTGAAGGTATTACCAAAACCACCACTAGCATCGCCCCCTGGCATTTGTCCACCTGGGCCACCTCCGCGTTCAGTCATACCTTGGGGGCTATTTTCTGAAATTGTCTCGGTTTGTTGGTTTAACAACTGTGTCCCAAGCGCATTGCCAACTAAGTTACCACTGAGTCCGGCAATCCCTAAAGCGAGAACCATACAAACGAAAATTTCAATAAAGAATTGCGCAATCACCTTAGTTCTGGCCTCACCTAATGAAAGTAAGACCCCAATTTCATAGCGCCGTTCGCGAATCGTCATCATAATGATTAAGGTCAAAATAACCACGCCAGCGACGGCCACTAAAATAATAATATTTTTAGCAAAACTTGAAACGTTTTCCAGCGGCTCTAGCATTTGCTGATACATTTGATCATTTGTTTGTAAACTAAACGTTTCGGTATCAATCAGACTTTCCGCTTCACTAACAAAGATCTCCATTTCTTTAGGATCAGCTAACTGATAAACCGCGGAATCAATCGTTTCGCTTGCTTCGCCTTGAAGACTATTGGCTAAGGTATAAGAAGCAATGATTTGATTGGCTGGATTTAAGAAATTAAATTGCTGACTCATACGATCACCGGTATCACTCGTTTCGTAGATTCCTTTAATCGTCACTTCAACATCATTTTCCTCGGCATCCTTGATGGTAAACGTATCACCCACGCTCACTTCATTGGCTTGAGCCAAAGCCGATTCAATTAAGACATTGTTGGATCCTTCATCGTCAGCGGTGATGGCTTCGCCTTCAGTTAACGTCGCGGTTCCATCAGAAAAATCACTGTAGTCATCGCTAGTTGAAACCCCGACAATTTGGAAATCCCCTTGACTGGTCATCTGCGCACCACCCGGTCGGTCCATCTGCCCCGCATCTTCGCTATCAGATGCTTCACTACTTGTGGCTTCACTAGAAATCGGTTCAACACCTGAGCTTTGATCAGCTGAAGTGCTGACTTCAAATGAGTAAGATGCAACACCATCTAAGGCCGCGATCTTTTCGGCGTCTTCAATCTTCACTGGTGTACTTGTAAAACTGCCTGGATCTGGTCGTTCGGACTCGCTATCGCTATCACCACTTGCCTGATTAAACATAGCTTCGCGGTTGGTAGTTAAAGTCACGGTCGCTCCGACACTTTCTTGCGCTGTTTCAGTGGCCACATCGGCTGCACTTTGGATCGTAATCCCGGCTAATACAAAGGTTAAGATTGCTGAAAAAACAGCGATTAATAATAAGGTTCGCCCTTTTTTGGCCCATAAACTTTGCCAGGCACGTTTGCTAAAATTCATCGTTACTCCTCCTATGACTTAAGTTCTCCCTTAGCTTATAAAGCTCAGCTTAACTGAACCCTAAGCCAGTTAAGCTAAGTACAATGTTTATCCTTCCTTAAAAACCTCCCGGGCCTCCCATTTGATTCGTTGTGACGGCTTCTCCAGCTTGTGAAACATTCATCACGCCTTCGTCAAAGGTGAACGTACCTAATTCTTGGCTATCGGTTAACGTCATGTTTTCCAGCCCTAAGCCAGCAATAGCCTCACCGGTAACAGTTCCACCACTTACGATAGTGTACGTCTCACCTTTCGTTAGATTAGCGGTACTAATCACTGCATGTTGGAAATCCTTGCTCGCTTCATAAGTCGCCACGACTGTCCCAGAACTATCTTTGAGTCCAATGACTGTCCCTGCTGCTTGCGTGCTATCAAACGTAATGCCGACTGCAGCTTGGGTGCTTTCATCACTCACGTTTTGAGCCATGTCACTTGTTCCTGAGGCGACTAAATCACCACCAGTTAATGTAAACGTGCCATTGTAATCCAGCGCACCATTGCCACCATTAACTGGCCCACTCACAACGACCTGACCGCCGTCCATCGTGATGTTACCGTTACTATCGAGCCCATCACCTTCAGCATCCACAAATAGTTGCCCATCCGTAATGGTAATCAACTTGCTTTCATCTGCTTGATCGCCACCACCAGGAGCACCACCAAAGCTATCTTGACCAAAAGCACCCGAGCTTTCCTCTGTATCACTACCACCGCCGGCATTCACGCCATCATCACTAGCCGTCACACTGGTTGTGCCACCTTCAATAACGATTTCAGAAGCTTCTAACCCTTCATAGGATTGGGCAATCGTCACTTCTCCGTCCTGAATGGTTAACGTATTATCCGCATGCATTCCATCATCACCAGAAGTGAACTGATACGTTCCACCGGTAACCGTCACATCGGTATTACTATGAATCGCATCATCGGCACTAGCAATCGTCACCTCACCACTAGCTAAAGTAATCTCTCCGCCGGCTTTTAAGCCTTTGTAACTCTCGTTTTCAGTATCTAGGTTTTGACTATCCGCCCCATCTGCAGTTTGAATCGTCATTTCGGTATTTTGAATTTGTAAATTCGTTTCGGCTTGAATGCCATCACGGCCACTAGCAATACTAAACGTGCCGCCGTCAATAGCGACGTATCCGCGTTCACTCTCTTCAGCATTCGTTGCTTGAATAGCATCTCCTTCTTGGGTGGTTAAGTGAAAGTCCCCCTCCCGAATTTGAACCGAGTCTTTTCCTTTTAATGCATTATTTTGGGCAGTCACTTCAAACTCCCCAGAAATAATACGCAAGTCATCTTTACTGCGAATCCCGTTGCTATAATTCCCATTCACAATCAACTTACCTGTCCCGTTGATAATCAGATCTTCCGCACTATAAAAGGCCGCATCCGGTTCCGTTTCCCCTTCACCTAATTGATAAGACTCGCCATCGCTTAAAGTATTTTCCGTATCTGCGGCTAAGGTCGTAATGACTTTGTCGGCCTGTTCGATATCAATGGCACTTGACGTATTATTCGTAATCGCAACCCCGTTTAAGATGATGCGCACAGTCGCATCTTTAGGTGCATTGACCAAGATTTGCCCATTGCTCAGTTCACCAGAAAGCACATACGTTCCGGCCTCACTAATCGTCACCACTTGGCCCGCAACACTGGCACCATCACCATCAACGGTGGTATCATCTCCTAGCTTAATTGTGGTTGCTTGTTCTTGATCATATGCAACCGTTAAATCCTCTTCATCATAATCACCATAGTATTGCGCTAATTCATTGATTTCTTCACTTTGAGTTGTTTGACTCGTTTTCGTGGTTTTCGTAGTAGCACGTGTTTGTTCACTGTTGGCTTCACTACTTGTTTGGCTACAAGCAGTCGCCAAAACGAGCGTTGATACTAAGAGACCGGAAAGTACTATTTTTTTCATTGACAGATTCCTTTCTATAATTCATCACGATTCACGGCTAATTTCCCAATCACAACGGGTAAATTGCCATTGCGCACACGCACGGCATCGAGCAACGCTTTTTCTTCGGTTTCATCTTTTAGTAACAACTGATAGCGCAGTTCATAAAGACTGCCCATAGTGGTCGTTTTCACTGATTGGAGTTTGGCGCTATGGGTATATTGAGCAAACAAATCGTCAAACAAATCCGGATAATCCAAGTCTTCTGGAATCGTCACTTTCAATTGACGTTCAGCTAATTTAGAGTGTTCCCATAAATTAGTCGTGTAAAGTAATAATAAAAAGAGCGCTACGACAACCGAAAAAACGATGATATAACTCGCAAAACCCATCCCGGTTGCTAAACCGATTGCCATCGACCAAAAGATACTCGCAATTTCGCGCGCACCGCCGGCAACTGAACGAAAACGGACCAAACTAAATGCTCCTAACACGGCCATCCCGGTACCTAAATTGCCGTTCACTAACATAATGACGGATTGTACCAATACGGGTAAAATCGCTAGCGTGACAACAAAGCTTTTACTATAAACATTTTTAATCGTATGCATTTTGGCAACGAGCATTCCTAGTAACAACGAGACTGCGATACAAATAAATAACTCCTTAGCACTAATTGTTGTGGTTGTTTCGGTATTAAAGACACTGGTAAACATGATTTTCTTCCTCTCTATGATGCAAATAACGTTGATATGTTTGGGCGTATTTGGAAAAGCTCCCTTTTCTTAATTGATGCTGATTGAGTAATTCGACAAACCAAATGGGGTAAGCTGCTAGAGCTTTCACTTCCATTAAGACACCAATTTCTGGTGCCACCAAATCGCCTTCACTGCCAGCAGCTAAACGTAAATTCGTTGTTCGATAGCGAATATTTTGGTCAAACGTTACCCGAAATTCCGGATTGTCTTCACAAAAAAATGACAAGCGATCGTAGGCAATCAAGACTTTGGGGTGCAAATCTTGATGGTTCTTAAATAACCAATTGATTTCAGCGGCAATTTGGGGATTTTCTTGATTGGCTACGTGATGTTGCCCCTTTTGCCAAACTTCATACTCAGGATATGGCATCGCCACACGTCGCTTATAGACGATCCGTTCAATTTTCTTTTTCATTTCTAAAAACACTTCAGCTTCCGTATTTGGCGTACCATAACTCCGAACCCGAAATTTCTCTTTGTACTTGGGCTTTTCCATCGAAGATTTAATGAACCGATAATCCGCCGTATCATAATACAAGGACATGATTGTATGTAAGCCATAGGTATCGACTTGCATCTGCTGTTTTAACTCGGTCTGAAAAGCTAGGAATTGTTCCTGGGTTAATAAATACTTGTCTTCTTTTCGTTGAAAAACTTTTTTTAAGCTCATCGCCAAACTCCTCTCATGAATTTGACCTCAGTCTAAAAAAAGAAACTTAAAAACAACTTAACAACGAAAAAAAACGCCAGCGAGTCATTAAGCTTGATTTATGCTATCCGTGGTAAAATAAGATTGAGGTGAAGCAGATGATAAAATTACTAGTAGTCGAAGATGAGCTTACACTTTCAGAAAACATTAAAGAAATCATTTCTGAAATTGGTGAAGTCACACAAGTTTATGATGGCGCGGAAGGTTTTTTTGAGGCTGAAAGCGGCGTTTACGATTTAATTTTACTGGATTTAATGTTACCGGAAAAAAATGGTTATGAGGTCTTGGCTGAATTACGCCAAAACAATATTCAAACACCCGTTTTGATTCTCACCGCTAAAGACGGACTCGAAGATAAGGTCACTGGCTTTCAAAAAGGAGCCGATGATTATTTAACCAAGCCGTTTTATCGGGAAGAATTAATCATGCGCGTCAAAGCCCTTTTAAAACGTTCGCTTGGATTATACGCGGAAAACACCCTAACCTTTGGTGCAGTTAGCTGTAATCTGGCCAATAATGAAGTTACTTACCAAGACCAGCTCTTACCGATTCAAGGAAAAGAATTTGAATTACTCAATTACTTCATTCAAAATAAAGGCGTCATTTTGACTAAGGAACAAATTTTTGATCGCATCTGGGGCTTTGATTCCGAAACAACCATCACCGTTGTCGAAGTTTACATGAGCAATCTCAGAAAGCACTTGAAACCTTCTGGTATGGATAAATCATTTAAAACTTTGCGCAACGTCGGCTATATTTTACAAGAGGATTAACGGATGAATAAAGAAGTTACCAAAAAACAGCGTAAGAAGTTCTTTCTCATTAATATGGGCGCTTTTGCGTTAATTTTTCTATTGTTGGGAATTATTATTTTGCAATTATTGAATAATTTCGCTTATCGAGAAACCGATCAAGACTTACTCCAACTCGCAAATAATGAGCAAGTGATTCAAGAAGAGATCAATCGTTACGAACAAGATAACCCCTTCTTAAAACCGGATGAATTGAAGCCACCTGAATTTCAAAACGAGGGCAACAATCGCTTTAATACCCAAATTATTCTTTGGTCTGCCGATGGCGAAATCCTCAATCAAGATGTTCTTGGCGGTCGCTTCAATGAATTAGAAAACTTAGAACTCGACACCAAAAATCTTGATACCATCGTCGATTTAGCCCTTTCAACAACTACAAATAGTGAGTTGACATTTCATTCAATTACTAGTGAAATGGCTTATTCAGATGAAAATGTCGCCTATATCCAGTTTTTAGCCAATACCAACCAAGTGAGCGAATCGATGCATACATTTCAAATGATTGTTATCGGCTGTATGATTCTTTTTTGGCTGCTATCAATTGGGTTAAGCTACTACCTTTCTAAAATGAATATGCAGCCGATTTTGGCGGCTTGGCAAAAGCAACAAGAATTCGTGGAAAACGCTTCGCACGAACTGCGGACACCATTGACAATTATTCAAAATAATTTACAGCGCTTATTTACTAAGCCACAACACACGATTTTGGACGAATCAGAAGCTATCGCGCAAGCGTTAAACGAGACCCGCCGTTTGACGAGTCTCACCAATGATTTGTTAACCATTGCTCGTGGTGATTCTAACCAATTGGTCTTAACACTAGCAGCGGTTAATCCACAGGACATGCTGGCTGAACTCATCAAGCCCTTTCAAGAAATCGCGGAAATGAAGCAAAAACATTTTATTGTTGAAAATTATACGAAACAAGAGGTCCTCATCGATCGCAAAAAAATGCACCAAGTCTTGGTAATTTTATTAGACAACGCCTTAAAATATACTGATGAGAACGATACGATTACTCTCTTATCCGAAATATCTGGTGACGCGTGGCTCATCGAGGTTAAAAATACCGGACCGAGCATTAGTGATGAGGATAAAAAACATATCTTTGAACGCTTCTATCGCGAAGACCGCTCACGCTCGAAAGAAACAGGCGGATATGGTCTTGGCTTAGCTATTGCCAAACAAATCGTTACCGAACATCATGGCAAAATTGGGGTCCGCGATTTACAACCACGAGGAGTCATTTTCCAAATCAAGATTCCTTTAAAATAAGAAGGGCTTTTGGAATTTGATCAGAGCATGAGCATTTTAGGAAATTTATCACTTGATGTTCTTTATCAAGCGATAGATTTATCAAAATGCCGATTGCTCTAATTCAAAAAGCTAGACAATTAGACATAAAAAAAGTGTGGTCAACAAATGTTGACCACACTTTTTTTGAGACAGTACCATCACTGGTAGAAATAGCCTTCTCCACAAAAGTTATTTCCGACACCCTGCAATCCGGCAGGCGAGTATGCACTCTTTGTGCCTCTGCTTGAAATGACTAGAATCATCTAGTCCTCTCGGCTCATCGCATAAACAAGAGTTTAACACATCTGCCGATTGATTCAAAGTCTTTTTTTCAAATCTGATTAATTTCCTTTTGCCACTGCTTGGTGATGTTCCGCTTTAATCGTCGCTAATAACTCTGGCTTCGTTAAAAGATCTACTGCCGTTCGCGCTAGTAATTCGGCCGCAATCGCTATTGACGCTAAGCCTTTTTCACTTTTGGCCGCTGCTTTAAATTCTTCGGAATGCCCAGCAATGTATTCATCAGCAATCGAAACGGTTGGTTGAATCGTTGGAATCACTTGACTGACATTACCGACATCCGAAGAACCAATACTGCGTGGATCGCGTTCCTCAATTTCTGCTAGGGGCACACCCACGGCTTGGTAATGGCTAGCAAAAACTTCATCAAAGCGTGGTGTTAGAATCGTATCATCCACCGAATTTTGAAAAAGACCAAATTGATAGGTGGCTCCTGTTGCTAACGCTGCTCCTTTGGCGATAGCTTCCACTTTCTCATTGACTTCATTCAAGGTTTGGCGATTAGCGGCCCGTAGATAAAAACGACCCGCGGCATATTCAGGAACCACATTCGCCGCCACGCCACCATCGGTAATAATCCCGTGGATATTGACATCTTTTGGTAAATGCAGTCGCAATCCATTGATACCATTAAAGGTCTGTAACAAGGCTTCTAGCGCATTGATTCCTTTTTCGGGTGCGGCGGCCGCATGACTAGCCACACCAAAAAATTCAATGTCGACTGGATCATTGGCTAAGGTGACGCTTGTTTTTTGGTAACGATACCCCGGATGAACGCAAAGTGCGACATCCACATCGTCAAAGAACCCGTGGCGCACAAAACTACCTTTGGCTGAGCCGTTTTCGCCACCTTCTTCACCAGGAGTGCCGTACACGCGCAACTCACCACCCACTTCATCAATCACAGCCTTCACTGCCGTGGCCGCTAACACCGAATACGTCCCAAATAAATTATGCCCACACGCATGACCAATTCCTGGCAAGGCATCGTATTCTGCTAAGAAAACAATCGTTGGGCCCGGTTTCCCCGAATCATATCGTGCATCAAATCCGGTGCGATGACCGGCAACTTCTTTTTCGATCGCAAAGCCTTCTTTGTTGAGTTGCTTAATTAACACCTCTGACGAATAAAATTCATAATTACTGACTTCTGGATGTTCATGAATAGCTAACGCTAGTGCTTGATATTCTGTCAAACGCGTGTTGATTGCGTCTTTAATGGTTTGTTGAATGGTTGTTGGTTGTGTGCTCATAAAGTTTCCTCCATTGGATATGTCTTATTTACGGCCAAATGTTTCCCATGACGGGATACTTGAACCTTTCGATGTTTCTTCAATTACTTTTTTCGTTTCATCGGTTTGGTAAGCATCGACAATTTTTTGGTAGGTTTTGTTGTCAACATCTTCTTTACGAGCAACGATGATGTTGACGTAAGGTTTGGATGACTCATCGACAGGCTCTAAGAAAATCGCATCTTGCGTTGGCACAAAACCAGCATCGACGGCGACACCACTATTAATCACAGAAGCGTCGACATCTTGTAAAGCACGCGCCGTTTGTGACGCATCTAATTCTTGAATGTCTAAGTTCAATTTGTTTTCAGTAACATCTGAAACCGTTGGTGTTTGTTTTTTGCTTGGGTCCACTTTAATTAAATCTGCCGATTGTAATAATAACAATGCCCGACCGCCATTGGTTACATCATTGGGAATCGCAATTTTTGCACCATTCTCCAATTCTTTGACGTCTTTGATTTGGTCAGAGTAAATGCCTAATGGTGCGTTCACCGTATTTCCGATTGAGACTAAATCTGTGCCGTGTTCTTCGTTAAACGTATCTAGAAAGAACTGGTGTTGGAATGAGTTTAGATCGATGGACTCATCAGCCAAGGCTTGGTTTGGTTGATTGTAATCGGCAAATTTCGTGATTTCAATGGTGATGCCTTCTTTTTCTAGACGTTTTGCGACATCGTCCCAGACACGCGTGTCGTCTCCCACAACCCCTAATTTCACAGTGGTTGGTTCTGCTTTTTTGTCTTTTGATGAAGCCTCACTTTGGCCACAGCCGGCTAACACCAATCCGATGGCTGCTGCTGAGACAATTAATTTAAGATACTTTTTCATAATAAATGTTCTCCTCTTAATGACTAATTTTTTTAATAATAAGATTGCTAATAAATTGACTAAAAAATACTAAAACTAAAATTAGTACGGTGGCGACAATGGTGACATCCGGTTGAAAGCGATTGTAGCCTCGACTGACTGCGAGGTTCCCCAAACCGCCCGCACCAACGGCTCCGGCCATCGCCGTTAAACCAATCACGTTGATAATCGTTAACGCCGAAACGCGAACCATGGCCGGTAACCCTTCTAATAAGTAGACCCGAAAGATAATTCCAAGCGGGCTTGAGCCCATCGCTTGGGCCGCTTCAATCACGCCTTCATCCACTTCAAGGAGCGCATTTTCAATTTGACGAGCAAAAAAGGGAATCACACCGGCAATCAATGGTACAAGTGCAGCTTTTTCGCCGATGGTTGTGCCGACGATCAAACGAGTTGTTACGGCTAATAATGCCAATAAGATGATAAACGGAATTGAACGCACGATATTAATGGTTTTATCTAAAAATTGGTAGACATAACGATTCGCTAAAAGTCCCTTGGGGCGAATCACGATTAAAAGCACGCCTAGTAAGACCCCGCAAAGCCCGCCGATCAAAGCGGTCCAAAACGACATGTAGAGCGTTTGTTTGGTCGCTTCAATAAACTCATCCGGAATTTGACTGGTATTCGGTAAATAACGTTCAAGAAGCTGTTGCATCGACTTCGCCTCCATTCACAAGTACTAACGGATGAGTGAGCGGTCCCTTAATCGCCGTCACATCGACCCCTTTTTTTTCCAAAAATGCAACAGTCGCATGTTGGTCTTTCGGTTCGCCACGAAAGGTCACAATCAAACGTCCTAACGATTCTTCTTGTAAAATATCGACATTCCCAAAGAGGATATTGGTGACGACATTGTATTGGCTATAGACTTGTGCGATGATTGCCTCGTTGGTGGTCGAACCGACATACGACAATTCGACAAGCGATTCATCTACATGCAAGTTCGCAAAATTTGGCTGGGTAGCAATGGTCGCTAATGCTTGATCCACATGGGTCGCCGTCCGGATGAAATCTTTGGTCAAGTCTTGTTTTGGTCGACTAAAAATTTGTAAGACCGAACCATGTTCAATGACGCGCCCTTCTTCCATCACCGCCACTTTGTTACAGATTTCTTTGACCACTTGCATCTCATGCGTGATTAAAACAATCGTTAGTCCCAGTTTTTGGTTTAAGGTCTTTAATAAGTCAAGAATTTGTAACGTCGTCTTTGGATCTAAGGCACTGGTCGCTTCATCACAGAGTAATATCTCTGGATCACTTGCAAGTGCTCTGGCAATGGCGACCCGTTGTTTTTGGCCACCAGATAGTTGGGCCGGATAGCTGTGCGCTTTTTCAGCTAAACCGACTAACTCCAATAATTCTGTAACTTTTCTTTGCCGCTCGCCTTTTTTGATGCCCGAATACTTTAAGGCGTATTCGACGTTTTGGAAAATGGTGCGATTTTTCATCAAGTTAAAGTGTTGGAAAATCATCCCGATTTGTTTGCGTTTTTTACGTAACTCCTTAGCTGAAAATTGAGTCAACTCCTCATTATTGACAATCACTTGTCCGTCAGTCGGTCGTTGCAATAAATTAATTACCCGAACCAACGTGCTTTTGCCCGCACCCGAATACCCCACAATACCAAAGATATCGGCTTTTTCAATCGTTAAACTCACTTGATCGACCGCCGTAAGTGATTGTTTCTTTTGTTCAAAAATTACCGATACATTCTTTAGTTCAATCATCGACATTCCTCCTAAAAAAATAAGCGTCCTCAAGCAAGCCAAAAATTTAGCTTGCTTGAGGACGCGTTGCTGCGTGTTACCACCTCAGTTTGAACAATAGTCACCTATCGTCCCTTATCGAGTACCATTATACTCTAGCGCGATAACGGGCGCACCCGAAAGTCTCTTACTGCGCTCGAGACTTTTTCGCTCAAGAGCCATTTTCCAAAATCTGCCACATGCTTCTTCTCAGCTTCCGAAGCTCTCTTTGATGTGCGTTGATTTTGTACTTACTCTATCCTTGCGTTGTTATGAAAATGAAAATAAAAAAGTCCCTTACCGATTCAAATGAATCAGTAAAGGACGAATGATCGTGTTACCACCTTTGTTCAAAAAGCAATTGCTTTTTCTTAGCCCAACGTTTTTCTAACTGAAAAATTATTGGTGTTCAGGGTAACGGTTGAACAAACCGCTGCTGCCTACTTATCGACAGCAATTCCTCAAAGGCCATTTTTCAATCTTTGCACTTAGCTTTTTGCACCAACCAAAGCCTCTCTCAAAAGATTCCAGATTTACTTTCCTTCTCTCAGGAATTTAATTATTAACGTTACATTTGATTATACTGAGAAAAAAATGGATGTCAACACATTCTTTTTGGAAGTTTCATTTATTTTTTCACTTTAGCACGCGCTTGTTTCACCCACAAAAGTCTCAGTCTTTGGATTTTGTTCGTTGAAACGCTTTGACCTGTTCTAAAATTACCAAGACACCGACTAAGATTAAAATCGCCAATGATAACAAAATCGTATCTAACGCTTGCCCGTGAGCGAGTAAAATTTCTCTTAAAATAGCTGTCATACTAATTAAAACGAGGTAGCGCACCGGAATGTGGTGCCCTTCTCTGACATAGCGAATCAACATTAAAATAATCTCTAATAAAATGAACAAGGTCGCAATTTCTTCGATTAACACCGACAATTGATTCATCGAAGTCAAAGGAATCACCCGCGTGACGATATTATAAATCGCTTCGCCCATTACAATTAAAACAATCACCACGAGAAAAGCCACCATGATATCGACAATCACGCTCACCACTTTTTCAAATTTATCAAATCGCCCACTCATCGTCATCTCTCCTCCTGAACTTCTCACGCGTAACTTCTATAAATAAATTGTTGGGGCCCAATTTGGGTTTTTTAAGACCCGCGTTTTAACCATTGCGGGAATTTCACTCAAGTTTTCTGCTAGCCGTTCAACTTTGGCCGTATCGGCTTCGTCTAAGTCAATAATCGTATAGACATACTCGTCTTTGCGATCACTACTTAAAATATCAATTTCCACCCCAGCATCTGAAATTTTCTTAGAAATTTGTGTTAAAACTTTCGGTCGATCATGATAATAAAGCGTCAAACGCATCGGTGCCGTGAACGGTAGACTTAAGTTCGGAAAGTTCACTGACTCACGAACCGTCCCAAACAATAAATATTCCCGCATGTTACTGAGCGTTAGCTGATCGCCTTTTCCTAATGCATTTTTAGTTGTCCCACCGATATGGGGCAACAGCCAAATTTTTTCATGTCCTAAAAGTTCCGGACTAGGAAAATCAGAAATATACTGCGCAACTTGCCCCTGGTCTAATGCTTTTAAAAGTGCTTGATTGTCTACAATCGGCCCCCGACCAAAATTCAAAAGGATTGTTCCACGTTTCATTTGGGCAAACTCACGCTCACTAATTAAGCCTTCCGTCGCTTGTGTTAATGGCAGCAAAATGATGATAAAATCAGCAACGGTTAATAATTTTTTTAAATCTTGGACTTGCTCAAAATATTCCACATTGCGCGGCCGTCTAGCATAACCAATCACGTCCATTCCAAGATCCGAACAAGCTTTGGCAACTTGATCCCCTATCGCCCCTAAGCCCAAAAGCCCCACCGTTTTACCTAACAATTCTTCGCCGACATACGCCTTGCGTGCTTGTTCGGCCGTTTCTAAAAGATTTTCGCTTGGCAAGGTTTGAACCATTTGTAAAGCAGCCATCACCGGGCGCACGCTTAATAAAAGACAGGTTAAAACCAATTCTTTGACCGCATTGGCATTGACCCCAGGTGTATTAAAAACCACCGTCCCATTTTCAGTACACTTGGGGATATTAATCGTATTGACTCCAATCCCAGAGCGACCGATAACGTGCAGTTCTTTCGTAATTAAATTTTCTGGTACGGGTGTGCTACGGACAAAAATCCCATTCGGCTGCGTAAATGAACCGAAGGAAAACTGTTTTTTAGCTAAACGCTTGGTCAGTTTGTCTGATAATTCATTCACTAAATGAATACGATACATCCTTCAACACCTCTTTTCTAATCTTCTTGTTTAGATAATAGCGGAAAATAAGGTAAAATGGAACTACTTAGATTCACAAGGAGGAATGTTCATGCATATTGATATGAGAAAGTTTGATCAACAAGGCTATCCGATTGTTGGTCAATTTACTGAAAAAAAAGACGTTACTTTAGGGAATTATGTTGAAATTGGCGAGTCCAATCATCTTGATAATAGCGTAATTGGTGATTACACCTATACTGGTCAGCATTGTTTTATTCAAAACAGTCAGCTCAAAAAATTTATCAGTATTGCAGCCATGGTCCGCATTGGTCCGACCAATCATCCTTTTGAGCGCGTCAGTCAACATTTGTTTGCTTATAATGGTGAAGGCTACGGCTTTGAGCCTAAAGACCAAGACTTTTTAAGCAACCGCAAAAAAAATACCACGACTATCGGCAATGACGTTTGGATTGGTCATGGCGTAGTCATCCAGGCGGGGATCACGGTTGGTGATGGCGCCGTCATTGCATCAAATGCGGCCGTCACTAAAGATGTTGAGCCGTATGCGATTGTTGGTGGTGTCCCCGCCAAAGTCATCAAATACCGCTTCTCCCCAGAAGAAATTGCGGCCTTACAACAAATCGCTTGGTGGGACTGGTCTAGAGATAAATTAATGGCTTGCTATTTAGATTTTCGCCTCCCCATCGCAGAATTTATCGCCAAACATCGCGTGAAATAAACAAAAAAAGACGAATCTCCACCTTCAACAAGGTGAAAAGATTCGTCTTTTTTAGATAGCTAATAACTTGATGAAAAGAAAGGCCAAACCGGTTTGCATCAGCCCGACAGTTGCACCAAAGGCTAAAAAACGTGGTCCTTCTTGTAGAAATTTCTTTAAATTCAATCGTAAGCCAATTGCCGCTAAAGCCATTGTTTCAAACCACGTACTAATCAGATGCGCGCTTTCAGAAAAGAGCACTGGTAAATCAATTAAACTATTGAGCACACAACACACTAAAAAGCCACTCACATACCAAGGCATTCTGATTTTTCTTTGCCGTTTAGCTGACGAATCAGGCTTTCGTTGCGGATCAGCCAAGCGCTCAAAGACTAAGACGACCAAAGCTAAAAAGATAATTCGCATGATTTTAAATAAAGTCGCATATTGAACAACTTGTTGATTCACCATACTGGCACCGGCAACAACTTGACCAACTGATTGCAAGGTTCCGCCTAAAAGGGCGCCTTGTAACAAGTCTTGATTGCCAAACAAAGCGGCTCCTAAAATGGGCAAACTCAGCATCATCACCGTTCCCAAAAGATTAACTAAGGTAATAATCTGTCCTTTTTCTTCGTCTTTGGCATGAATCACTGGACTGATGGATGCGATCGCTGACGAGCCACAAACGGCATTGCCACCAGCCATTAACAGACACATCGTTTGATTAAAGCGTAATTTCTTGCCAATCAAAAGCACACCCAGGATGGTAAAAACCATTTGTAAAATAATGAAATCTAGCCCCTTCATCCCTAACTGCTGAATCGTTTGAAACGTAACCGTTACACCCAATAAAACCACGGAAATTTCTAATAGTTTACTCTCAGAAAATTTAGTTCCTTTGGCAAATATTTCTTGCTTAAAAACGGTATTTCCTAAAACAATCCCTAACAGAATCGCAATCGTTGCGCCACCTAATTGTGGCAAGTAAAGAGCCACGCCCTTACTGACTGCCGCTACCAAAAATGCGAGCCCTAAACCGGGGAGAATCCCGGTTACTATTTTTTGATGCATGTTTTTCACTCCTTTAACCAAAAACAGTATACCGCATTTTTCGTTAAAGAGATGCTACAAGTCGACACTATTCAAAAAAGCAATAGTTATTATTGGATTTAACGCTAGGCATGTTCGGCAATATAACGAACCAGACTTTCCGTTTTTTCCCATCCTAAACAAGGATCAGTTACTGATTGACCGAAGACCTCACTGGTATCTTGGCGGCCGTCTTCTAAATAACTTTCAATCATAAATCCGCGCACCATCTGCTTGATTAATGGATTATAGTCCCGATTACTCAACGTCTCTTTGACAATCCGGATTTGTTCTTCAAATTGTTTGCCTGAATTGTCATGATTGGTATCAATCACGATAAACGGATTTTTGAACGCTTCTTTTTGATATAACGCAATCGTTTCTAATAAATCTTCGTAATGATAATTAGGAAGTTTCTTCCCAGTTTCCGTTAGTCCCCCACGTAAAATGACGTGTGCTAAAGGATTTGAACTCGATTCAACTTCGATGCCATTATACATAAATTCTTGTTTTTGTTGGGCCGCATGCAGTGAGTTAAACATCACCATCAAGTTGCCACTCGTTGGATTTTTCAGCCCGGTTGGTTGTTCAATCCCACTCGCCACGAAACGGTGTTGTTGGTCTTCGACTGACCGAGCACCAACTGCAATATAGCTCACCAAATCTTCAACAAACTCTAAGTTTTCAGGATACAACATTTCATCAGCAGTTGTTAAGCCGGTTTCAACAAAAACGCGTTTGTGAATCTTACGCACGGCCAAAATCCCATGAATTAAGTTGCTTTCAGCCGTTGGATCGGCTTGGTGTAATAACCCTTTATAGCCATCTCCATTGGTTCTTGGTTTATTCGTGTACACTCGTGGCACCATAAAAATCTTGTCTTTGACTTCTTCTTGTAGTTTGGCTAATCGGCGCGTGTATTCTAAGACTGCCGCTTCATTATCTGCCGAACAGGGGCCAATGATTAATAAAATGCGAGGGTCTTTTCCTGCAATCACTTGGCGCAACTCTTCATCACGACGCGCTTTTTTTGCCGCTTCTTCCGGACTTAATGCGGTAATTGCCTTAACCGTATCCATATTGATCTTTTTACTTAATGCTTTAAAACTCATTTTCTCCACTCCTTTTCTTAACAAAACAAAAAGGCCTCGTCGTTTCCTATAATTAGGAAAGGACGAAGCCATTAGACTCGTGTTACCACCTTTATTCATAGCCTGCTTACGCAAAACTACCTTCATAAGTACAGCAAAAATTTGCGATACCCTGGCAGTTTTAACGAACGCTCACCATCCGTCGCAGCCTCAATCAAATCGGTGCGAAGTTCAAAGAGGAATTCAGTGATCTCACGCATGCGCCTCTCAACAACCGGCAACTTTCTGTTTTTGCTTGATGACTTACTAGTTCTTATCATAACTTTTTGCTTTATTTGAAAGTATCTTACCACACCTACACCATCTGTCAATAGCAAACTGACAAAAACCGCTGTTCGGATCGCGTTTTCATTCGCTTTCACACGCCAAAATACATTTCCTACTATAATAGTGGCAAAATCCAGTTCGCCCATGCCCAACTAACTGGCATCACCAAAAGCATCGCTAAAATCATGTCACCGGTCGGAAAAAGTTTGACTTGAATAATCCGAAACCCCGTGGCGACCATTAAAATTCCCCCAGCTGCTTTAAAATCCAAAATCATATCTGGCGTAGTTAACGGATAAATCACTTGGGCCAAATAATAAATCACCGAAAAAATGACCAACTGTGGCACGGCGATTGCTGCCACGACATAGCCTAAGTTACAAGCAAAAATTAACGCGGTGAAAAAATCTAAAATTGACTTGGAGATTAAAATCGAACTATCGCCCGTCATCCCTTCAGCTAAACTCCCATAGATTCCGGTGCCACTGGCGCAAAATAAAACGATAATTGTCACCAAACTATTTAAAAAATCTTCTTGTGACATCTCAATTAGTCCTTGCGGCACAATTTTGGCAATTGGACGCTGCAATAATAGCGCCCCTTGAGTAATCTTCTCACCTAAATGGATGGCTAACCCAAGCGCCGTGCCGACAACGACCGAAAAGATGACAGCTGGCATATATTTCATCGGTGCGATCGACATGATTCCCATGGCCATCGAACAGACACCAAAGATTAAATTCATTTGTTGCTTAAATTGAAGTGGCACTTTATTTCCCAAAAAACCTCCGATAATTCCACCGGTGATGATGGCAAAAGAATTAATAATGACTCCGATTGGTACCAAAACATTTCCCCCTTTTGTCTTTGCAGACTTATTTTACCACTGAAAACGACCATGACCAATTTTTTTCAGAAAAATTCCATAATGGCGCTTGTCATCTGTTCGTAATCAAGAGTTTGCTAATTTGCAGCTTTCGCCCATCAAATCAACCTTTCATGATTTCTATGGCTCAGTTTCTCTTAACAATATGACAAAAAAAACGCCCTTTTGTCATATTGTTCATCTTTTTGTGATGAACTGTTACTTGCACTTCACCTATGAAATCTTTTTCCGTGCTAAATTAGCTCTTGTGATTAACGAAAAAACTTTCCTAGCGAAAGTATTGATGGAGGATTTTATTTATGAAATTTGGAAAAACATTACTACTTAGTGGTTTATTAGTGGCCGGCTTATCTTTTGCTTCTGAGGCAGACGCGGCTGAAGTTTATACTGTTCAAAGTGGCGACACTTTAGCAAAAATCTCACAACAATACGTTGGTAGCAACAGCTTAATCAACACAATTGTTGAAGATAACTCAATTGCTAACCGGAACTTAATTTATGTGGGTCAACAATTAACGATCAACGCTGACACTACGACAACTGAAGCTGCGACTTGTGAAGAACAAGCCAGCACGCCAACTAGCAATGAAAGTACAACAACGGAAACAGCCGAAACAACGGCTAATACCAGTTCAACAAGCACCACAACAGCAACGTCAGCTGAAACGACAACGACAACAGCAACATCAACGTCACTTTCATCATCTGACGCTGCAGCCAAAGAATGGATTGCCCAAAAAGAATCAAGCGGTTCTTACACGGCACAAAACGGTCAATACTATGGTCGTTACCAATTAACTTCTTCTTACTTAAACGGTGACTATTCAGCTGCCAACCAAGAAAAAGTTGCTGATGAATATGTAAACAGCCGTTATGGCTCTTGGTCAGCTGCCCAATCATTCTGGTTAGCTAACGGTTGGTACTAAAAAATAAAAGAGTTGGGCCTTGCGCCGAGCTCTTTTTTTGCTTTAATTAATGCGCTGAATCGCAACTATCGACACTTCAATGAAACATTGCACCGTTTTCTATTACAATATTACAAAATCAGGTTGTTTTTGTAATATTTTTCATCTACTTGTGATGAACTGTCATCAATCTTCAACCCATGAAACACAGATCCATGGTAAATTATTTCATGTGTTAAGCAACACAAACACAAATTAACTTAGTGATTTGACCTAAGTACATCGGAGGAAATATTTAATGAAATTGGGAAAAACATTACTACTTAGTGGTTTATTAGTTGCAGGATTAGGATTATCTTTTGGTTCAGAAGCGGACGCTGCTGAAGTTTATACAGTTCAAAGTGGCGACACTTTAGCAAAAATCTCACAAAAATTTGCGGGTAACAACAGCTTAATCAACACAATCGTTGAAGATAACTCAATTGCTAACCGTAACTTAATTTTTGCAGGCCAACAATTAACAATTGATACAGATGGTTCTTATACAAAACCAACAACTACAACACAAACTGCGTCAGTTCAAGCTGCTCCAAAAGCTCAAACAACAACACAAACTGCACCAGTTCAAACAACACCAAAAGCTCAAACAACAACAACTACTACAAGCTCAGCATCTACTTCTTCAGCGAAAGAATGGATTGCTCAAAAAGAATCTAGCGGTTCATACACTGCTCAAAACGGTCAATACTATGGTCGTTACCAATTATCTTCTTCATACTTAAACGGTGACTATTCAGCTGCCAACCAAGAAAAAGTTGCTGATGAATATGTAAACAGCCGTTATGGTTCATGGGAAGCTGCGAAATCATTCTGGTTAGCTAACGGTTGGTACTAAACAGCCAAACTACATTTTGAATCTTTGCCCATCAAATGAGAATTTCTCGTTTGATGGGCTTTTTTCTTTTAGCCCAAAGAAGCTACTCGAACTAATCGTCAGTTCGAGCAGCTTCTTTTCTTTCTAATAGCGATACCAATTCTTGAATGACTAATTCTTGCAGTGCGGGATTTTCTTGGCTTAACTCTCGATAAATTTTTTGAGCCACTGCTTGGGCAGCCGTTTGTTCCTTTTCAACTGTTGTGGGAATGCTAAACGTTAGGTGTGGTTCAAGATATGCTACCCAAGGCTTAAGGACTTTACCGGCAACTCCGGTTAATTTGAGTTGCTCAAAAGCGTCCATGAATGCTTCCACAGTAAAAAATTGCGGATAGGCGGTAAACGTCGTTAGTTTTTGCTCAAGTGTTTGCAATTCGGCAGTCTTTTCTAACAGATGTGCCAGTTCTTGGTAGTAACTAGCTGGTTGTTGTGCTAGTAACGCTTCAAACTGTTGGCGTTGGGCAGTTCTTTTTTCCCGTTTGATTTCTTTCATCAACCCATTTCGCAGTAGCAACGGAATTTGTAATAAAAAATTATCCGCTACCCCATACTGATGATGTGTTTCAAACAAGTAATCAATCAATGCTTCGGGCAGTTCGCGCCCCCATTTTGACGTTACAAAGCGCGTATAGGCCACCGCGCTCGCTTTTTGACTGTTTCGTTTTATCCCTTTTAGTTCCTGATAGAGTGCTTGGAAAAAGTCTTTCGATAACGCTTGTGTTTGCTGTGGATCATGCCGTAATAGCGCAATGTCTGGCGTCAAACAAATTTTCGGATTTAACCATTGTTCCGCCAGTAAGTCTTGCATCAACGCGTGTTCAAACTGTTCATAGACGGCTTTTCTTAAATGAACCTTCTTTGTTTGCAGGCGCGCGCGCTGATTGACGCGTTGAATCTCTTTTTCTAGCTCCTGAAAATCAGCTAAATAGATCGGCATCTGTGCTTGGCGAAATTCCAAGACGCGTTGGGCCAATTTCATATTGAGCAGCACTGGATTAGCTAGTTGGTTGTTTTGAAAAAAAGCAAACGTATATTTTTTCCAGAGGTATTCTGGGAAAGCAATTTGCTTGAAATTTAAAAATAAGAGCTCGTCCAGCGCGACATTGACTTGGTTGATTCCTTTTTGAATTTCTCTGGCAACTTCTAGTGGGACATTCAAATGATCGGCAAAATGTTTAATTCCAAGCCGAATTACCCGTGGTCCGCGAACTTCTTTTAGGATATATTGATACTTTAAGAGATGGCCACAATCACAACGTAACTGTTCCCCATTAGGTAATGGCTCTGGATAATGCGGATTGATCTCCGCACTGACAAAACGCCAGGACGAAGCCTGCAAATAATTATTTTTCAAAAACAACGAACGCAAACGAAATTTTTTATGCTTTAGTAATAAGGTTTGTTGTTTTTTCGTTAACGCTAAAAAAGCGGCATCGCGTTCTTTTTCCGTGAAGGTTTTAGCCGCATAAATCGGATAAGCGTGTTGCTGCAAAAATTGCGGATACCACGTCGCAAAATTATCTAAATAATCCATCAGTCTCTCCTTTTTATCAAACGTACGTTCTATTTTAGCATGAGATTGTGGCTAAAAGAAGCTTTTTTTTGTTTTGCTAAAACTTTTTTCTTGCAAATTTTTCGTCACGGTTTTATAATTGACTTGTCAACGATTGATAAATCAATTGTATATCATTATTCTAAAGGAGACGCTTATGACCCTTGAAAAAATCAGCCAACTGCTTTATTTGGTAAAACGGACTGATCAACGGATTACCGATGCTTTTGAAAAAAAATATGGTTTTAGCTTAACACGCTATGAGCTACTCATGACTTTAAAAGGAAATAATCGTCAGTTGCAATCAGAGATCCAAAACAAAATGGAAATCGATAGCGCCGCGATTACGCGTCATTTGAAGATCTTGGAAGAAAAAGGATATGTCACAAGAAGTCGCAATCCAGAAAACAATCGTGAAGTTTTTGTTGCCTTAACTGCTAAAGCACGTCAAGAATTGGCTCATTGTGAAGAAAAACATGCCTTATCAACACCTGACCACCCATTATTAACCGAACAAGAAGTTGACCAGCTGACTTATCTCCTAGGTAAACTCAGTGCAGTTACTTGTTCTAAGAAAGAGGATAACTATGACAACTAATTTAAAAAATAATGACTTTTCAGATATCGTTTTTGGCCGGAAATCAGTTCGTGCCTACGACGAAACCTACAAAATTCCCCAAGCGGAAATGTTAGCAATGATTCAAGAAGCGAGTATCGCCCCTTCTTCAGTCAACATGCAACCATGGCGCTTTGTCGTCGCTGAATCAGCTGAAGCCAAAGCCAAATTAAAACCATTAATTCGTTTTAACACTCGCCAAAATGACACCTCTTCTGCGATGATCTTAATCTTTGGTGATATGGAGTGCCATACCTATGGTGAAGAAATTTATTCCCAGGCGGTTGCAGAAGGCAAAATGCCACAAGAAGTGAAAGAACAACAACTCGGTGCGATTATCCCTTATTATGAAAACTTCACCCGTCAAGAAATGAATGATGTTGTCAAAGTCGATGCTAGTTTGGCAGCGATGCAAATGATGCTTGTCGCGCGTGCACATGGCTATGAAACCAATCCAATCGGTGGCTTTGAAAAAGATCAATTAGCTGAGACTTTCGGTTTAGACAAAGAACGTTTTGTGCCTGTGATGATTTTATCAATCGGGAAAGCTATTGAACAAGGCTATACATCCGTTCGTTTAGCGGCGGACAAAATTACTACATTTAAATAGAAAGTGAGTTTTAAAAATGTTATTAGTTAATGCAACCTTCACCATTCGTCCCGAAACCAAAGCTGAGTTTTTAACTGAAATCAATGAACTCATTTCTTCTTCCCAAAATGAAACGGGGTGTTTAGCCTATGAGCTGTATCAATCACTCGCTACTGCCAATCAATTTGTGATGATTGAACAATGGGCCGATAACGCCGCTTTAGCGCAACACAATCAAAATCCGTTGTTGCAGCAATTTGCTCAAAATCTCCCCCATTATGTTACTCAAAAACCTGTCATCTTAGTTTCAGAGACAAAATAAAGAAACAGCCAGCCACCGTTCTTGACGTGTGACTGGCTGTTCTTCATTAAACGAGTTTGTTCGTTTGCCATTTTCCTTGCAGGATGCGGCGAGCAAAAATTCCCCCTCGAATAAACCATTCAAAGCACATTGCCCCCCAGATACCAATTAAGCCTAACTGAAAGACAATCCCTAATAAATAGCCCAAAACAATTCGAACACACCACATGGTTGTTAAAGAGACGATTGACGTGTACTTTGCATCCCCCGTCGCTCGCAAAGCTGCCGGCGTGATAAAACTGATTGGCCAAGCAAGAATTCGTGCGATTGTCACTAGCAAGACAATTTGAAAGACTTGTTGCTCGACTAAAGTTGGTACTTGAAACAATTGAATAAACTGATCGTAACCCACAATCAAGATTCCACCTGTCACAAGTGTACTGATTGAAGCGAGCCATAAAAAACTACGCCAAAATTTAGGGACGCTTGCAAAATCTTTCGCTCCAATCGATTGACCCACAATTGGCACAATCGCTAACGCCAATGCCCCCGGAATAATTTCAAGCATCATCGTTAATGAATTGGCTACCGCATTGGCTGTTAGTGCCAGTGTTCCTAATTGGACAATAAAGATTTGAACAATGATCTTCCCGCCATTAAAAAATAATTGCTCGGCTGCAAAAGGTAAGCCAATTGTTAAGATTTTTTTGATCATTTGCCAACGGACCAATACGAGCTCCTTAATTCTAATTCGTAAAGAATGCCTCCGAAAAACAAGCACGCCAATCGCGATGAACGCCCCTAACCAGCGAGCGATATTTAGTGCCACGGCCATTCCGACAATCCCCCAATGAAATCCTACAATAAATAACATATTTAGCAAGACATAGAGAAAATTAGTGAAAAAAGATAAAAATAAGGACGTTTGGGTATCCGCAACGCCTCGAAACACGCCACAAACAGCTTCCACAACCGCTAGTCCAGTATAGCTTAACACCGAGCCGATAAAATAAATTTGTGCATTTTGCATCACTAAGTGTTCTGAGCCACCGAAAAGCCCCATTAAGATCAATTGATGAAAAGCCAACATCACAACTGAAAGACTGAGAGCCACTAAAAAGACCGTCACGACTGTTCCAATTGCTGATTGTTGGACTAAGCGTTCATCTTTTTTCCCCCGTGCTTGCGCGACTAAAACCGTTCCGCCTGTTGCTAAGGCAATAAAAATGTTAATCAAAAATATATTAACCGATTCCACCATATTAACCGCACTGACGGCTGCGACACCGGCTGAACTAATCATTGCCGTATTAAAAATGGCCAATCCGATAATAAAACTTTGGTCTACAATTACTGGGAAAACTAATCGCCAAATATCTCTCGTTGAAAAAATTTGACTAGCGAGATTATGTTCTAGATACTTCTTCATCCCATACATTCACATCCCCCCTTATCAAACGAATGTATTTGAAGATAAATATACACCTAAATCCTCAACAATGATAGCTACCTCTTACTTTTAAGCCAAAAAAAGACAACCAAGAAATTCTTGATTGTCTAATCATTGCGTGGCGACGTCCTAGTCTCACAAAGGGAAACCCTTCACTACAATCGGCGCTAAGAAGCTTAACTTCTGTGTTCGGCATG
>JBKEDL010000053.1:0-36019 GCA_047975385.1 Enterococcus sp.
CTTGCTTGCAAATGTAATTTGTTTCTCCAAGAGAAACAACTACACCTTGGTTCGTTTGCTTGCTTTGTTCAGTTTTCAAAGGTCTACCTTGTCGCATTAGCAACTTTTATATCATATCAGCTTAACAACCATTTGTCAAACATTATTTCAAAAAGTTTTTTCGCTTCTTAGCAGAAGTTTTTAGCGACTCAATTATCATAACAATTAGCTTGTTATTTGTCAACAACTTTTTAAATCTTTTTTGTTGATTTATCAAGGTTAGCTGACGTCGTTTTTTGACGACTTAGTTATCTTATCAATAAAACAATTAAAAGTCAAACACTTTTTTCAATTGTTTTATGCAAAAATTTGAAAGCAAATGTTTCTCAGACAACTTGATAAGTATACCCTCCTACGATTCACATGTCAACGATAAATCACACTTTTCTTTAATTGGTCTAACTATAGAAAAAGACTTGAGGAAATCATCTCCCTCAAGTCTTAATGAACCTTATTCGAACCCTTCAGCCACCGCTTGGGGGAAGTTAGTCGTCACAATTTCAGCACAATGACCACATAAAGTTGGTAATTTATCGTCTGAGCCAACGTCTTTTCTGACTTGACGACAACGATCACAGACTTCACCTTCTGCTTTTTCAACTAAAATTGCCACGTCATCAAATTGAAGAGCATTGGCTGGTGCAGTTTCAGCCACAGCTTTAACTTCAAATGAATCTGGCGAAACAATTAGTAATTGAGCGATATTAACATTGACCGACGTTAACAAGTCTCTCACTGGTTGGCTTGGATAAACCACAACTTTGGCTTCTAGTGATTTACCGATCAACTTCTCATTACGCGCTTCTTCTAGCGCTTTTAAGACATTGTCTCTAAAACTCATAAACGCTTCCCAAGTGTCTAATAACTCTGCTTGGTTAGGAAATTCTTGATAAGCAGGAAATTCCGCTAATTGAACATAGTCCTCTTCTTCTTTCAAGTGTGACCAAATTTCTTCAGCAGTATGCGGAATGATCGGTGTCAACAATTGCGTTAACGCTACTGCTGTTTGGTAAAAGACCGTTTGCATACAACGTCTTTCATGCGCATCCTCAGCTTCGATATAAACAACATCTTTGGCAAAATCTAAATAAAATGATGATAAATCAACCGTTAAGAAGTTCATTACGGTTTTATAGATGTGTAAGAAATTATATTTCTCATACCCTTCTTCACGAATCTCTTTAATCACTTGGTTTAGACGAACAGTCATATATTTATCTACTGAACGCAACTCTTCAAAAGCAGCTGTATCATTTGTTGGCGTAAAGTCCGTTGTGTTTGCTACTAAGAAACGCATCGTGTTACGGATTTTACGATAAACTTCAGACACTTGGGTTAAAATTTCCATCGACACACGCACATCAGCTTCATAGTCAACACTACTTACCCATAAACGTAAGATATCCGCACCCATTTGTTTGATTACTTTCTCTGGCGCAATCGTATTACCGATTGATTTACTCATTTTACGGCCTTCACCATCTAAAGTAAATCCTTGTGATAACACAGCCTTGTATGGTGCGACTCCATTAATTGCGACACTTGTCGTAATACTTGAGTTAAACCACCCACGGTATTGATCAGATCCTTCTAAATACATATCAGCTGGGAAAGTCAAATCTTCACGTTGACGTAAAACGGCTTCATGTGAAGAACCTGAATCAAACCAAACATCCATGATATCATTTTCTTTGGTGAATTCACCATTTGGAGAACCCGGATGCGTGAAGCCTTCTGGTAACAACTCTTTGACATCCTTTTCCACCCAGACATTTGAGCCATGCGTTGCAAATAATTGGGCAACACGTTCGACAGTTTCCGGTGTAATGATTGCCTCGCCATTTTCTGCATAGAAAATTGGTAATGGCACCCCCCACGTCCGTTGACGAGAAATTACCCAATCACCACGGTCACGAATCATATTATAAAGACGAGTTTTCCCCCAAGGAATAATCCAGTCGACTTTTTCAATTTCATCCAAGATTTCTTGACGGAATTTATCGATTGACGCAAACCATTGTGGTGTTGCTCTAAAGATAACTGGTTTTTTCGTGCGCCAGTCATGTGGGTAGCTATGGGTAAAGAAGTCTAATTTTAATAGCGCATCTTTTTCTTTTAATAATTCAGTCACCATTGGATTGGCTTTATCATAGAAAACACCTTCAAAACCAGGTGCTTCAGCCGTATACATCCCACGTCCATCGACTGGTGATAAGACATCTAATTTGTATTTTTTACCGATGATATAGTCATCTTCCCCATGTCCTGGTGCCGTATGAACTAAACCAGTACCGGCATCTAACGTTACGTGATCGCCACACATGACAAGTGATGTCCGATCATAGAATGGATGTTGGGCGGTCATGTACTCTAGTGCAGTTCCTGGAATTTCTTGCAGGACGTCAACATTTTCCCAACCAATGGCAGTCGTAACTGTTTCTAGTAAGTCTTTGGCAACGATCAGTTTACGACCATCAGCATTAATTTGAACATAGGTGTACGTTGGGTTCACAGAGATGCCAAGGTTGGCTGGTAATGTCCAAGGCGTCGTTGTCCAAATCACAAATGAAGTATCTCCATCCAACAATTCTTTGCCATCTGCTACCGGAAACGCGACATAAATCGACGCTGATTTCACATCTTTGTATTCAATTTCGGCTTCGGCCAATGAAGACTCACTTGATGGTGACCAATAAATTGGTTTTAACCCTTTAAAAATATAACCTTTTTCGGCCATTTTACCAAACACGCGAATTTGCGCTGCTTCGTATTCAGGTTGTAAAGTAACATATGGGTTCTCCCAATCGCCAGAAATGCCTAAACGTTTAAAATCAGTTCTTTGAGTATCAACCTGACTCAACGCATATTCACGGCACTTCTCGCGATACTCCGCTAAGGTCATTTCTTTACGTTTGACCCCTTTATTAGCTAAAACTTGCTCAATCGGTAAACCATGAGTATCCCAGCCTGGAACAAACGGCGCGCGGAAGCCAGACATCGATTTTGAACGGACGATAATGTCTTTACTAATTTTATTTAATGAATGGCCGATATGAATATTACCGTTAGCATACGGTGGACCATCATGTAAGACGAATGTCGGTTTGCCTTCATTTAGTTTTTGTCGACGCTCATAAAGTTTTTGCTCTTCCCAATCTTTTTGCCATTCCAATTCTCGATTAGGTAAATTGCCACGCATCGGGAAAGCCGTTTTTCCTAGATACAAGGTTTCTTTCATTTTCATATGATCGATTCTCCTTTGATAAATTCTATAGTTAAATTATAGCTACTATAATTTTTAACACAAAAAAAACGCCCCTTCCGCTAAGAAGGGACGAATAACTTCGTGGTACCACCCAAAATTTAAAGTTCCCGACTTACCGAAAACTTTCTTTGATGATTGATAACGAAATCACACGTTGATTTTTACTGTATTCAAAATCAAAACCAATAGAGGATCTTTTCACACAGAGGGTTTTACTAGTCTCACACCATCACTAGCTCGCTTAAAAAATCTGTTTGACTTTTCTGTTCTATCTTTGGTTTTTATTAACTAGGAACAAATTATTTTGTCTTATTTGCTGAAACGCCATAGCTTCCTGATACATCAACAATTTTTCCACTTGCTTCAACAATCGAAATCGTTGGTTCAGCTTCAATTTCAACAATTTCTTCTGTCTCTGAGTTTACTTCAATCGCCGTTTCATTGTCAAGGTCTTTGGCAACCAACTCTTGGAAAACTTCGTGACCATCTTGAACATAGGTAGAGAATGGTTTTAAAATTTCATCCCATTCAGGACTTTTCACTTGTTCTAATTGTGTTTGTAACATTAATGATAAACTTTGATGGAAGACCCGGGTCTTCGTTTTTAAATCATTGGTTTCAGTTGCTAACTGACGAGCATTCGCAGTGGCATCATTTAAGATTTCTTTGGCTTTTTCTTCCGCAGCTGTGGTTAATAATTGTGCTTGAATTTCAGCGTTCGCTACCAACTCATCTGCTTTGTTTTGGGCAGACGTCACGATTACTTCTGATTCTTTGCTTGCACTTGTTTTCACTTTATCAGCTGTATCTTGCGCCACAATAATTGATTGATTTAATGCATCTTTCAATTCATTGAAATACTCTAATTTTTCTTCCGCGTGTTTTAGACCTTTTTCTAACTCACGGTTTTTAGCAACTAATTCTTCATAGTCACGAACTAAAATATCTAAAAAATCATCAACTTCGTCTTGATTATATCCTCTCATTTTTACCGGAAAGGTTTTATTTTGAATATCTAATGGAGACAATGCCATTTTTTCCACCTCTTAATTTTATTTACGAAGGACACCTAGGACTAATTTAATTTTCTCTTTCTTAGTCGTTCCTTCAAGTTCTTGGATTTGTATACGACCATACCCTCTTACTGATACAATATCTAATAGACCAAGTAGAAAATCTGGCCGACTAGCTTGGGTCCAATTAACCTTGACTTTACCAGATTCAATCAATTGTTTGGCTCGTTGGCGTGAAATTTGATAGACACTTGCAATAATTGCATCTAAACGCAGTGAGCTAACTGTCGTTTTCTCTTCACTCCACTCATCTTTAGGCGTTATAATCTCAAGCAATTGTTTTTCTTCCAAACGAATGCTGACACTACCAATCTTATCAACTTGCATTCTGACGAAATGACCAATTTCTTGCGCCATAAAAAACTGCCAATTGCTACCATCGGTCATAATATCACCAAAAAATTCACGTTTAACCCCAGTATGTAATAAGGTTCCCAGAATTTTGCCATGGCTTAGCGTAACAAATTTTTCAGGATACTTGATTGCAATCAATTCCATTTGAAAGTCCTCGGGTGTCGGTTGATAATAATCGGGAAAAATCAACGCTCGTCGGCGCTCCGCTTGATTATAGCCCCCATAAAAAGCAAATTTTAAATCTGATGACTGACGAACCAAAATTTCGACAATATATGCCTGGCGTGGATCTAAAAAATCAGTTAAATACGGGGCATATTGATTTTCAACTTGTTCAATCCAGTCATGGACGTTATCAATAAAAGGGTGTTCTTCGTTGCGAAAATGTTGGTAAACATTTGCATTCAACGAATTTCACCCCCTCACGCTTAATAAAGAAACATTTGGGCAATCGTAATGATGGCATCACTTGCCAAGTTTAACACCAAAATAGCCACCAAAATAGTTAAGTCAATTGGCCCAATTTGTAAATTTAATCGATCAAACAAACTTAAATATGGCTCACAAATTTTCCGTAAAAATTTACCTAATCCTGACTGATAGCCACCTGGAAACCAAGACAAGAGTGCGTAAATTACGAGTAAAATCGTGTAAAAATAAATTGCTCGGCTAAAATAATACAATAAATAAATAATGATGGCTTCCTCCTTATCTTAGAAGTCAAACATAGTTGAATCCGCTAGACTTTGAGCGGCGCCTTCGATTTCAACACCACGAGGCGTGCACAAAAAGATTTCGTCTCCAACACGTTTAATATCACCATCTTGAGCATATACAGTCCCTGTCAAAAAGTCAACAATTCGACGAGCTTGTTCTTCTTCAATTAAGTGAAAATTAATTAGTACTGACTCACCACTAATAATATGTTTGGCAATTTTCATTGCTTCTGAATATACCCGCGGTTCCAAAATCGTAATCTTGCCAGCCTGATCTCCGACTGGTTGCACCCGCCGGTTTTGTTTTACCGCTTGCGGCATCGCAACGATTTTTTTCTCCGTTCGAACGTTCTGCGTTGTTGCTCGTTCTGGCTTAGGCACATGCGTTTGACGCGAACTAGCACGGGTTGTTCCAGTTGCTTGATGCGACTGTTCGACCGGTTGTGCCTTAGGTTGTGCTACTGAGGTTGCTTTGGTTTTGGCAACATCTTCGTATTCTTCATACTCTTCAGAGTCATCATCTGCAAGGCCAAAAAAGGTTGCAGCTCGATTTAAAAATGACATCCATTTCCCTCCTATTCTTGAAATAAGCGCGTGCCAATCCGAACAAACGTCGCGCCTGACTGGATCGCTACTTGATAGTCATTGCTCATCCCCATACTTAATTGGGTACAGGGGCAATGCGCATATTCTTTTGCAATAACGGATTGTTGCAAGTGATATAACTGCTCAAAATATTGTTTTTGCTCAGCTTGCGTCGAGTCATACGGCGCCATCATCATCAACCCGACAACTTGAATATTTTCCAGTAAGCTTAATTCAGCCATCAAAGGATGCACGACTGTCGGGGCAATCCCATTCTTGGTTGGCTCATTGGCAACGTTCACCTCAACAAAGCATTTGATGACTTTAGTTGCTCGTTTAGCGATTTCTTGGGCCAACTTTAGACTGTCTAACGCATGAAAGTAGTCAATTTCATTAATGACAGCTTTAACTTTTCGTCGCTGTAAATTCCCAATAAAATGCCAGACAATGTCATCGTTTGCTAATGCTGCTTTTTTAGCTAAAAATTTATCGACGCGATTTTCAGCGCAATGCTCGACTCCTTGAGCAATCAGCTCAGCTGTCGTATCCGCATCAACATTTTTTGTAACCGCAACAAGCGTCACTTCAGTGCTCTGACGACCAACAAGAGCACATGACTTCTGTATCTCTTGTCGGACCTCCCGCAAGTTGTCAGATATCATGTGCTCTGCCTCCTTCTATCGTTTACGACGGAAAAACGGTGGTGTACTTAATTCATCATCATCGTTTGTTTTTACTTCATCACGATTAAATGTTTCAAATTCTTTCTTCTCAATACTTTCAAATTGTGGTTCGTCGACTTTTTGACGAACCGCTTGTTCTTTACGAATGTCCCAATCACCAAACGCGTTTTCATCTTCTTGTGGTTTTGCTTGATCTAAGTCTAAAACAGGTTTTTGAGGCGCTGCTTGAACTTGACTTGGGCGAGATGTACGGTTTGATTTACCGGGCTTTTTTGTAGGATCGATTCCAGTCGCAATTACTGTCACGCGAATTTCATCGCCTAATTCTTCATTAATTGAGGTACCTAAGATGATATTCACATCACCTGTTGCCGCACTTGCAACGATGTCTGAAGCGTCTTGTGCTTCAAATAAAGTCATATCTAAACCACCAGTGATGTTTAACAAGACTTGTTCCGCACCATCAATTGATGTTTCTAATAATGGGGAAGAAATAGCTTTCTTCGTCGCTTCAACCACGCGTTCTTCACCACTTGCAACACCAATCCCCATCAAGGCTGTGCCTTGATTTTCCATAACGGTTTTCACATCAGCAAAGTCCAAGTTTACGTAACCAGGCGCTGTGATTAAATCAGAAATCCCTTGTACCCCTTGACGTAAAACATTATCTGCTTCACGGAATGCTTCTAACATTGGCGTTTTCTTATCAACGACTTCTAATAAACGGTTATTAGAGATGATTAACAATGTATCGACATTTTCTTTTAGTTTCGCAATTCCTTCGGCTGCAAAACGACCACGTTTTGGTCCTTCAAAGGTAAATGGTCGTGTCACTACACCGACTGTTAATGCGCCTAACTCTTTCGCGATTTTAGCCACAGTTGGTGCCGCACCAGTTCCGGTACCACCACCCATGCCGGCAGTAATGAAGATTAAATCAGCTCCATCTAGTGATTCACGAATTGATTCTTCACTTTCTTCAGCGGCTTTTTGCCCCACTTCTGGTTGCGAACCTGCACCTAGTCCCCTAGTATATTTAGGGCCTAATTGAATGACAGTTTCTGCTTTAGAGTTTTTCAACGCTTGCACGTCCGTATTGGCGGTGATAAATTCAACACCTTTAACATTCTCTTCGATCATCCGGTTAATAGCGTTCCCGCCACCACCACCGACACCGATAACTTTGATTACCGCGCCGTCATTAATGTTATTGTCAATTGAAAATTCCATTATGTTTATTCCTCCTGCAATTGGTTATTCAAAAATATTAGAAAAGAAATCTTTGACTTTACTTGTCATACTTTGCTGTTCTTTTTCTTCGTATTCTTCATCATATTGTTCCGTCTGTGATTCATAATTTTCATATTGAACCTCATGTTGAATTGGGGCTGCTTGTTGCACTCTTGGTTGGATTTTTTCCCCCGTCACGGCAGCTTTAGCCAATTGGTAAACTTCACTCAAATTCGCACTATAATCAACAATGCTGATGACATTAGTGAAGACCGGATTTCGTAACCCCATGTGATTTGGCACATATAATTTCACGTTTGTTCCAAAAATTTCTTGCGCTAAATCAACTACACCAGGAAGACTTGCCGCTCCACCGGTCAGAACAACACCGCCCGGTAAGCTCAAAGCTTCAATCTCATCTAAAACTTCTTTTGATTTGGTAAAAATTTGTTCCATACGTGCTTCAATAATTTCAGCTAAATAGCGTTCATCAATTTTAACCGGTTCGGTTTTGCCAATGACATCAACTGGAAATTCTTCACTAGCTGAAGTCCGTTCAGGATACGCATCTCCGTAATTCACTTTCAAAGCTTCAGCATTATTAAATGAAGTATTTAAAACAGTTGAAATATCTTTGGTAACAAACTCGCCACCTTCTTGGTTAACGTGTGTGAACTTCAATTGTTTATCATGCATGACAGCTGTTGTCGTTTGGCCGCCACCAATATCAATCACCGTGGTACCAAAATCTTTTTCCCCATCAGATAGAATCGATTCGGTTAATGCAAGTGGTGTAATCACCATCTCATTGACAATCAATTCTGCTTTTTCCACACATTTGCGGATATTGTGCATAATTGTTTTCGGACCGGTGAAGATTAAACCGAACATTTCTAAACGCACACCAATCATGCCGCGTGGATCTTTAATACCTTCAAAGCCATCAACCGTAAATTCTTGCGGTAAGATCGCTACAATTTGTCTTTCTGGTGGTGTCGAACGGACTAATGCTGCGGATGCAACATTGCGAACATCCTCATCGGTAATTTCTTTTGAATCGTTGGTTACTGCGATCATCCCTTGGCAATTTGCAACTTCAAGAAGATTGGCTGGAACGCCAACACTGACGCTACGAATTTGAATCCCTGCTTTTTCTTCTGCTTGTCTGACTGCTCGTTGAATCGCTTGAACTGTTTTTTCGATATCCACGATGATACCACGATTAATTCCTTCTGATTTAGCATTTCCTACGCCAATAATATTCATTTGGCTGTCTACATATTCAGCAACTACTACTTTGACAGAAGTAGTACCAATATCAAGACCAACATACATTCCTGATTTTGCCATGGATGGGATTCCCTCCTAGTTTAATTCCATATACCGCGAACAAAAAACGTTCGTAATTAGATGTTCTTAATTCATTTTATTCACTTGTCCACAATTTTACCATAAAACATATTGTTTTAGAAACTAGATAATGAAAAATTAATAATGTAATCTATTGATTTCCCGTGAGCGGCTCATTCGACGTTTCGGGAGTTTCCTCAACCGTTGTCGAGCTACTACTTGGTTCAACAACCGAATTTTCTAACGCGCCCACTTCATTACTAGCACTTGAGGGTTCAACAGCACCGATGCCTTCAATATTTGTTGAAGTGGTTGTTGATGCTGCCGATTGCTCCGTTACTGACGTCGACTCTTGCGTCATAGTCGACGCTGCGCTCTCAGCTTCTGTGCTGCCACTGGTTTCGGTTTCTTCTGGATAAGGATACGAAAAGACACCGACTTCCATATCGACGACCCCTTGACCATCGAGTTCTTTGGCAACTTGCGGATAATACTCCATTTGTTCACTCAAATTGGAGATGTTGACAATCACTTGATTTCCATCGTTCATATACAGCTTTAATAACTCTTTATTGGTATCAGTCGGCGTGTATAAAATTTGGGAAATACTACTTTGGATTTCAGGACTTAATTCATCGTACGCCTTTAAAGTAGCCAAAATTTTCTTTTGGGAAGTAAAGTCTTCTAAAACCGGTAAGTCATCATCAGCTTTACGCTTAGTTTCTTCTAAAACAACACCATTTGCTAAAATCGGGGCATATTTCTTCCCTTTCGTTAAATAACCAGCTTCAGGATACTCTTGAACCTCAATTGAAAATTGATTAAAGTGTTTAATCGAGACCGTTGCATCTTCGACCCGTGGCTGTGTTTTTTTGATTTTCTGAACAACTTGTTCTTTATTAAAATATTGTGGCCACAATCCGTCACCTAACGTAAAATCGGCTGATTTAATCACTGTCGCTGCAGCCAGTTCTTCATTGCCAGTAACAGTCACTTTCGCTAACTTACTTAAAGGTGAGATATAATAAAACGTTATTAACAATGGAAGTAAAAATAAACTAATCAGTAAAATAAGCCGCCGCTTCACTTTCGGGTCAAGTGGCTCTTTCACCGGCACGACTTCATCTACTTCACTCTCCATCTCAGCTGACAACTCCACGGCTGTTGTTTCCTCATCCAAATCCACAGGTGTTTCGGTGTCTTCAGATGATGATTTGGGTAACGGTTTGAGATGTCCTGACGGTTGCGCTCCCTGCTTTTTCAAATATTCTAAATGTGCTTTTTGCCAAGGTGTTAGCGACTTTGGCTCGCTTGCTTGCTCTTGTTTTGGTTGGTCATCAGGCCCTTTACTAATCGTTCTCCCCCCCTTTTTTTAAAACGTTCATCAACTGATTGCTTTGACTAATTGATAGAGCCGTTCTGAGGCATCGGGAATACCTTGTGCTTTTGATGCTTGAGCCATTTTCGCTCGTAATGCTCGATTTAACATAATTTCATCAATTGTCTCAACTAACGTCTGGCCAGTTAATTCATTATCAGCAATCATTTTGACCGCATTTGCATCAACTAAACTTTGAGCATTCTTCGTTTGATGATCATTGGTGACATATGGACTAGGAATTAAGATCGCTGGTAATCCTAAAGCTGTGAATTCAGCAATTGACGTCGCGCCTGCACGACCGATCAATAAATCTGTGTTACACATAACTTCGGCCATCTTATCAATATACGGTTCAATAGCAATATTCGTTAAATCCTCCAATACAAAATGAGGATTTTCCTTGATTTCTGCAAAATAACGTTCGCCCGAAGCATATAAAATTTGATACTCTTTTTGCGCTAATTGCGGAAGCGCTGCAACCATCGCCTGATTGATTTTTAAGGCTCCTTGACTCCCGCCAAAGATTAAAACTGTTTCTTTTTCTGGGTCTAGGCCATATTCAGATAAGATTGTTGATTTTTCAACATCACGAACCTGGGTTGCACGCGGATTACCAATTAACGTCGTTTTATGCTTGGGAAAATAAGTTTTCGCATCAGAAAACGCGAGCGCGATTTTATCGACATAACGACTTAAAAATTTATTTGTTACCCCAGGAACACTGTTTTGTTCATGCACAATCGTGGGAATTTTGAGCTTTGCGGCTGCGTAAACGACAGCCCCGGAAACATATCCACCCGTACCAATCACAACATCTGGTTGAAATTCACGTAAAATTTGCTTTGCTTCCTTTAAGCTTTTTAGAAACAATTGAATCGTTCGCACATTGTCCATTGAAAAACTTCGTCTAAATCCTTGGATTTCTAACGTTTTAAACGGAACGTCCGTTTTAGGTAATATTTTATTTTCGAGTCCTTTTTTGCCACCCACGTACATGAATTCCGCACTTGGATCTTGTTTTTTCACATATTCAATAAAGGCCAAAGCTGGATAGATATGTCCACCTGTTCCACCACCGGTCACTAATACACGCATTATTCTTCGCTCTCTTCTACTTGATTTTTTAATTTTTGAATCGCCGTCATATATTTTTGCCCCCGGATTTCAAAATTCGGGTATTGATCCCAACTTGCGTTTGCCGGGGATAATAAAATTGTATCGTCTTTTTCGCTCAAAGAAAATGCTGTTTCAACAGCTGTCTCAGCATTTTCACTAAACACAATCACTTGGATACCGGCTTTTCTAGCAGCTAGCGCTAATTTATCTTTCGTTTCGCCAAATAAAACAACCGCTTTGAGATTCTTGAAGGCCGGAATTAAATCATCAAATCCATTACCTCGATCTAATCCACCAGCTAATAAAATTAATTTTTCCGCTTCAAAACCACTTAATGCCATTTGCGTCGCTAGGCTATTAGTCGCCTTCGAATCGTTGAAAAAGCGGCGATTTGCAATCGTTGCTACAAATTGCGTCCGATGCTCCACCCCGGTAAAATGGGCCAGTGTTGCTACAATTTGAGGTGTTTTAATTCCAACTAGTTTAGCCACAACAATGGCAGCTAAAGCATTCTCAATATTATGGGCGCCTGGAACACCTAAGTCAGTCGCCGCAATGATTGGTTCTTCTAAATAATACAGCATCCCATCTTGTAAATAGGCTCCCGGAACTTTTTCTTGGGTTGAAAAAGGAATAATCGTTGCTTGAGTGGTTTGACTTAATGCTACAACTTCTGGTTGATTCCAGTTTAAGACTAAGAAATCCTCTTTGGTCATCTGTTGTTGGATGCGCCATTTGGCAGCGACGTATTCTTTGCGATTGCCATGATAATCAAGATGCGCTTCAAATAAATTCGTAATGACAGCAATTTCTGGATGGAATGAGAAGGCTCCCATGAGTTGAAAACTAGACAACTCCGTTACTAAAAAATCGTCTTTCGTTGCTTGTTGCGCAACCGAACTAGCCGGATAGCCAATATTACCAGCCAAGTGCGCCTTGCCTTGGTTCAAGCCAGCATTTAAAATTTGACCAATCATCGTCGTGGTCGTCGTTTTTCCATTAGTACCGGTAATCCCAATGATTTTCGCTTCACTAATTTGATAGGCTAATTCAACCTCTGTCATAACGGGGATGTTTTTTTCAAGTGCTTTTTTAACTAGCGGCTGGGTATAAGGGATTCCTGGATTTTTCACAACTAATTCAAAGCCTTCATCCAATAACTCAATCGGATGACTGCCGGTTACCACTTTAACGCCTAACGCTAAAAGGTCTTGTGCTTCAGGATTTTCAGCAAATGGTTTGCCGTCATTAACGGTAACAAGTGCGCCCAATTGATGTAACAATTTGGCCGCACTCATTCCGCTCTTTGCTAATCCAAGCACAAGAACTTTTTTATTTTGATAAGTTGTTATATTTTTCATTGTTTTTTCCTCCTACCATACTAAGAACAAGGTCACTGCTGAACAAATTAACGCGACCAACCAGAACGTGAGATCAATTCGCCACTCTGACCAACCACTTAATTCAAAATGGTGATGAATTGGCGACATTTTGAAAATCCGTTTCCCAGTCATTTTGAATGAAGTCACTTGCATCATCACGCTAGCTGTTTCACAAACATAAACCAAACCAATTAATAGTAAGGTCCATTCTTGGTGTAAGAGAATCGAAATTGCTGCTAATAAACCGCCTAAAGCTAGTGAACCCACGTCACCCATAAAGATTTTGGCTGGTTTGCGATTGTAAGGGAAGAAACCGATTAGCGCACCAATCACCGCTAAACAAACAATTAACACATCGGCTTGGTTTTGGTGATACGCAATTAAACCGTACGTTCCAAAAGAAATCACTCCAAGACCTGCGACTAACCCATCAATTCCATCCGTTAAATTCACTGCATTTGAGAAACCAACGAGCCAAAAAATTACAAATAGGCCATAAAAGATAGCTAGTGGCAACTCATAACCAAACAAATTCAAGGTATTCGTGTTTCCTTGCATTAAATAAACCAGATAAAAGACCACACCACCAACAATTTGACCAACTAACTTTTGTAACGACGTCAATCCCATATTCCGCTTTTTAAACACTTTAATACCATCATCTAAAAAGCCTAATAAACCAAAAAGGAAGAGGATAAAAAGTAAACTTCCCAATTCTGGTGTCAGTAAGTTGCGCCATACAGCAACCAATAGACTAGTGACAATACTCGCAAGTAAAAAGACGACTCCACCCATAGTTGGCGTACCGGCTTTACTATTATGCCATTTGGGCCCTTCATCACGAATCTCCTGTCCAAATTGCTTCATTCTGAAATAGCCAATAAACAAGGGCATAAACGCAAAAGTAAATGCAAAACCACTTGCTAATGGGATAATCATCTCTGTTCCTTCCATAACTACTCTCTCCTCAAATGTTTTTTATTCTAAAGTAAATTTTATTTTCTTACCATCGATTAATTCATACGGTTCAATACTTTGATTGACACAATACCCATCTCCAGAAAAACTAACTTCCAAATCAAACAGATTACCTAGTTTTTCTAGATCCGCTTTCGACCACCCCGTCACATCCGGCATATAAAACTCATCACCATTTGTTTTAAAGATAATTTTCCCAGACGGTAAAACTTTCGTGCCACTGTCTAGTGACTGCTGCTTAATTTTGTCACCTGTCCCAATCACGATTGGCATCAAGCCAGCTTTGGTTGCTTCACTCGCAGCCGTCGTTGTTTCTAAATTGCGATAGTCTGTCACCGAAATTTTTTCCGTTGTTGATTCTTTGCTTGCTGTTTCTTCTGATTCTTTGAAGTCCATTGCCCGTTGTAAGAGTGGATTACCAATGCTTGATAAGGCTTTTTGACTCCATTCTTCCGGTAATTTCATCGTCATATACAACACATACTCTGGATCTTCCGCAGGAACCATCTCAACGATTGAATAAAGGTACGCTGATTCCCCCGTCATATAGCCACCATTATCAGAAACGACTTGTGCAGTTCCGGTTTTGGCTGCAATATGATAATCATCAACTTTGTATTCACCGCTGTACGCACTTCCGTATTCGGCACTTTCAACCACATCACGCATGTACTCACGAACTTGAGTCGCAGCTTCTTTCGTGATTGGTCGGCCGACAACTTCTGGTTCAGTTACGCGTTGATCGCCAGTATTCGGATCAACAATCTTATTAATGTATTGTGGTTTTAACATCGTGCCGTTATTGGCAATCGCTGAAAACGCACGCATCATTTGAAAATTCGTCACACCGATGGCTTGACCAAATGAACTCATCGCTTTATCAACGATATTATCCGTCGGTAAGGTCCCCGCATTTTCGCCTGGTAACCCAGAATAAGTACTCTGACCAAAGCCATATTGTTGTAAGTAACGTTGCCAACGTGTTTCCATTTGTTGTTCAAGCATTACCATTCCCACATTACTTGACCAAGAGAGCGCTTGGCGCATCGTTAAGACCCCTTTAGCTCCCTTATCCCAGTCACTAATGGTTACATCGCCAACTTGGATACTTCCGGATTGATACGACTCGTCTTCATCAAAGATTCCTTGATCGATTGCTGAAGCCACCGTTAAAATTTTCATAGTTGACCCGGGCTCATAACGATCTTCTACTAATAGATTTCGCCATTCAAAATCGGGGTCTGATAATTCTTCTTGTGTTTCCGGATTAAACGTTGGCCGTTGACTCATCGCAACTAATTCACCCGTTTTAGCATCCATTAACATCGCGGTCATATTTTCTGGATTGTACTCTTCATACGATGCATCCATCAAAGTTTCGAGATAGCTTTGCAGCCGACTATCCAAAGTGGTATAAATATCTTGCCCATCGACCGCTTCTTTTTCTTCAGCAACGGTTCCTGGCAAAGGATTGCCATAATTATCTTTTTGGTACGTAACTTCGCCATCTGACCCACTCAAAAGATCATCATATGCAGCTTCTAAGCCAAATTTACCTTCTAAGTTAGCTGATTCATCTTCGGACTCAGCAATCCCAATAAAATGCGAAGCAAAAATTCCATTTGGATAAATGCGCGCAGCTTTTTCATTGAAATACAGCCCTTTAATATCAGCTTTTTCCATTTCAGCTTCAACTTGTTCCTTTTTCTCTAAGGTGATGTCTTTCCCACCGCTTTGATTAAATTCGACTTGATACTGGTTATTTTTAGCGCCGTCTTTTAATGTTTGTAAAGCCGATTTTTCATTAATTTTCAAGACATCATGCAAAATTTCAGCAATCGTCTCAAAATCTTTTTCTTGCGCGTATAACTTATCATCACCACTGACATATGTATCGGATAAGATTGCATAGACCGAATACGAAGTCGCATCCTCAGCAATCACCACCCCATTACGATCATAAATGGTTCCACGTTTGGCGGAAACCGGTGCCGTTCCACTATATAACGCTTCGGTTTTTTCTTTCAAAGAAGTCCCAGCGACCTCACCTTTCACAACGATATACGTTAGTCGGCCGGAAAATAAAAAGAACAATCCAATACTAAGTAAAAATAAAATTTTACCTACATTTTTGCGATTGTTCATTGGGGCTAAATTTTTATTTCTAAAATATTTTCTAATTTTTCTAAAACGCATTTACTTCACTTTCCTTAAGTTATCATCAGTAATCGTTAAGCCTTGTTTTTCGGCGACTTTCTTAATTCGATCCGTTTTAGAAAGTTCACTTTTCTCTTGTTCTAAACGCGTCGCTTCCTCTTGTTTTTGAGTTGTTTTGGCTTGGATCACCGTTACATCATGTTCCACTTGGCTGATATCTGTTCGTAGATAAATCGTCAAAACTGACAGCAACAAGAACAATAAAATCCCCAAGATTCCAATCGACTTTTCTAAACGTGAAATGCGCTTTAATTTACGAGCTGGAGAAGCAGGAACGACAATAATCTCGGGCCGTTCAGTCGAAATTGGAGCTGGCTGTTGCTGTGGTTCTTCATTATTTGGTTGATAGTCATACCCATAATCGTGAACTTTTAATTCAGCCATATTACTGCTCCTTTCTCTCCTTTATTCGTTCGGCAACCCGTAATTTTGCACTTCTGGAACGATTATTTTCTGTCAATTCAGCACTTGAAGCCACCATCGGCTTGCGATTGACTAATTTTAGTTCCGGTTGGTATTCAACTGGTACAACCGGTAATCCCGGTGGCAAATCTTTAGGTGAACTGTATTCTTTAAACATGGTTTTAACAATTCGGTCTTCTAACGAATGAAAAGTAATCACACTAATGCGCCCATGTTGGTTTAATAACTCGATGGCTTGCTCTAGTGAATCCTCCACAGCACCTAATTCATCATTAACCGCAATTCGCACGGCTTGAAAAATCCGTTTGGCTGGATGGCCACCTTTTCTTCTCGCTGGTGCCGGAATCACATCTTTAATGATTTCAACTAATTCAGCGGTGGTTTCAATCGGTTTAATTTGACGAACCCGTTCAATTTCACGCGCAATTTGTTTTGAAAATTTTTCTTCCCCATAGCGGAAAAAGATTTTCACTAGTTCATGAAAATCATAGTCGTTAATTACCTGATAGGCCGACAAGGGATTTTCACGATCCATACGCATATCTAATGGTGCATCTTGATGATAACTAAAGCCACGCTCTGCTTCATCTAATTGAGGGGATGAAACACCCAAATCATAAAGAATACCATCGACACCTGAAACACCACGTTGAAGTAATTCTTCTTTAAGATAACGAAAATTACTTTTAATAAAGGTGACTTGATTCTTTTCAACATATGGTGCCAAGCGAACTTTGGCATGATCAATTGCTATTTGATCTTGGTCAAATGCATATAAATGACCGTTTTCATTTAGTTGACTTAACAAATATTCACTGTGTCCTGCGCCACCGAGCGTGCAATCCACGTAAATACCATCAGGCCGAATGTTCAACCCATCAACTGTTTCTTTTAACATCACTGTGTAGTGTTGAAATCCTTGTGTCATCAAACACGCCTCTTCCTATTTTAAAAGCCGAAATCAATCATTGTTTCAGCTATCTCATCAAATTTTTCCTCAGCTTCTGCTGAAAATTGGAGCCACTTGGCTTCGTCCCAAATCTCAATCCGATTGGCCACACCGGTAATTACACAATTTTTCACTAAACCGGCATGTGTTCGTAAGGTGTTCGGGAGATTAATGCGCCCTTGCTTATCGAGTTCACACTCCGTAGCCGCCGAATAAAAAAAACGCACAAAGGTCCGAGCATCTTTTTTAGCTAAGGGCATTTCATTTAATTTTACTTCGAGTTTTTCCCACTCTGCAAGGGGATAACCAAATAAACAACCATCTAACCCCCGGGTGACAATAAATTTTTCACCCAATTTTTCACGCAATTTGGAAGGGACGATTAAACGACCTTTGGCATCAATTGTATGTTGAAATTCACCCATAAACATCGACAAAATCCCCCTGTCTCCACTTGCTATCCATAGTCTACCACAAGCCCCCACTTTCCACCACCTTTTCTATTAAAAGTGGGGAGAACTTTTGACTATTTTTTACCAAGAAAAGAATCTCATGAACTTACAAAAAAGTAACAAGGCTAAATAGAACGAGCACCGCATACACAACGATTGAAAATAAAAAAACGAGACGCCAAAACATCTTAAAATAGCGGGGATAGGCAATTTCCTGATAGTAATAAACATGAAAAACAACCAAAACAATGCCCAATAAAAAAACAGAAATCAAAAAATAAGGAATTACCGATAGGCCAAATGATAGACTTGAAATAGACTGCATCCCAATCATCAAGAAGACAATCGCTAAATCTGGAGCCTTAACACCAAACCTTTTGCCCAAAGACCCGCGGGTCACTAATAAATTGCTCGCAAAAATGACAAGTACGGGATAAATATACCAAAATAATAATAGCGGTGAAAATTTTTCCATAAAACAAAGCCTCCATAACTAACTTTACTATCCTCTTTATTATTAAATAATTCATTTAGTTTTTTTAAAGTTTTTTTAAGACTTTACTAACCTTTTCGATTATACCCTAACTTTCTTTCCCTTTTCGGCAAAAAATAGATAATTCAGTTTTTCTTTAGTAATTTTAGGATATTTCTTAATTCTTCTCTAAATAATCAGCTAGTATACTTGAATATTTTAAAAAATGGCGGTAGACTTTGATTATCATTATAAAAGGATGGGACCTATGAGCGAAAAAAAATCTGTCAGTACCTTTTCTAAAATCACTAAAGTTGTAATCTGGACTATGTTAATTTTAACTGTTGGATCTGTCTTTCTAACAGCAATGTTAAGCATTATGTAAAAAAACGCTCGGCCTAGACATTCTAGGTCGAGCGTTTTTGGGCTAAAGCCAATAATTCTTGGGCGTGTTGCTTCGTTAGATCCGTTACCTCCGCCCCAGAAAGCATCCTTGCAATTTCAGCAACGCGTTGCTTAGCTGACAATTGGCGGACGTGGGTTTGTGTTCTGCCAGCTTGCACGTCTTTTTCAATCAAATATTGCGCATCTGCATTGGCTGCCACTTGCGGCAGATGAGTAATACAAAGAACTTGCGAATGATCGGCAATGGCGGCAATTTTTTCAGCAATCGCTTGTGCCACACGACCACTAACACCAGTATCAACTTCGTCAAAGATAATACTAGTAATCCCTTGAATTTTAGAAAAAATTGTTTTTAGCGCTAATAAAATCCGTGACAATTCCCCACCTGAAGCCACTTTGACCAATGGTTTTAATGGCTCTCCTGGGTTGGTTGTCAAATAAAATTGAACTTCATCAAAGCCGGTTTCCTGAAGTTGCTTTTGTTGGTTAAAACAAACGGCAAATTGGCTATTTTCCATGTACAGCGCTTTTAACTCTTGAACAATGGCTTGTTCGAGTTGTTCTGCTAAAATTTGGCGTTTTTGATGCAACTGTTCAGCCAATGCTTGCGTTTGGCTTTGGCTTTTCGTTAGCGCGAGTGTTAATTGCTCGAGTTTTTCTTCTGAATAATCTGATTCAGCTAATTCTTTGGTAATTGATGCGAAATAATTTAAAATCGTCGCAACTGAATCCCCATACTTCCGTTTTAATTGCCGAATTAATTCTAAGCGTTGGATAATTTCTTCCAAGCGTTCTTCATCAAACTCCAAGTTGTCCATTTGACGCGAAAGGTTCGTGACTGCATCTTGCAAGAGATAATAGGCACTCTGCAACCCTTCACTAATTTGTTCGTATTCGGTATCTAACATTGCCACGCCTTGCACTTCTTGCAGCGCAAGAGCCACACCATCTAAACTACTGCTATTTTCATTTGCTAAAGCACCATAACTTTGGGCTAACGCATCGACAATTTTTTGATGATTGATTAATTTTTCTCTTTCTTCTAACAAACCAACTTCCTCATCGATTTGCAGTTGCGCTTGGGCAATTTCTTCTTGTTGAAATTGCAGCATATCGATCCGTTGAGCAAACGACTGCTCATTTTGTTGCAATTGCCGAACATTTTTTGCTAATTCCTTCATTTCTTGGTACGCAATTTGATAACGCGCGCGCAACTCTTGAAACGCTCGATCACCAAATTGGTCTAACAAATGAAGATGCTGTTCTGGTTGCAATAATTCTTGATGTTCATTTTGACCTTGAATATCCACTAAAAAATGACCTACACGCCGTAAATTCGCTAACGTTAATGTACGGCCATTTACGCGACAAACATTTTTACCAGCCGTCGTAATATCACGCTGGACAATTAGTTGCCCTTCTTCTAACTCAAGCCCTAACTCCTGGGCCAATTCAAGAAAAGCGCCTTGTTGAGGAATCTCGAAAAGACCTTCTAAGGTACACTTTTGACTTCCTTGCCGAATAAAATCACTCGAACTACGACTGCCGGCTAACAGTCCTAACGCATCAATAATAATTGATTTTCCCGCCCCCGTCTCACCGGTCAAGACGGTCATGCCTGCTTGAAATGTTAAGCGTAGTTCTGCGATAATCGCAAAGTTTTTGATATTCAGCTCGAGTAACAAGCAATCTCCTCCTCTTACAAATACCGCACAAACTCTCGGCGTAACATTTGTGCATCAGCTTCACTTCTAGTGACCATTAAGATACTATCATCATCATTAATGGTCGCAAACAACTGCTCTTTAAACCGACGTTCAATTAAGTTAGCGGAAGCGGAAGCGTTGCCAGGTAAGGTTTTTAAGACGACAAAATTATCCATTTGATCGACTGAAAGAAAGGCATCACGCAAGATTTTCTCAAGTTTCACGCCCACATCTTCCGGTGTTTCAGCCGGCATGCTATAACGATACCCACCCTCAGCCGATGGTACTTTGACTAGTTTTAATTCTTTGATATCTCTTGAGATTGTTGCTTGAGTCACTAAGATATCACGTGCTTTCAATAATTCAACAAAATCTTCTTGTTTTTGAATATCTTGTTCTGTTAACAAGCGGGTAATTAAACGATGACGTTCTTTTTTTCTCATAGTCACAACTCCTAACTCTTGTATTCATATTAATCATAGCTTATTTTTACGCATAAATAAAGAGTGGTGAAACCGTTTTATTAGTTTCACCGCCATTTATTTTTGTTATTTGTACAATTGTTGATGGGCTTGTTCAACCACTGCTGAAATATCAACGTTTTTTGCTAACTCACCGGTTTGAGCGACTTTTTTTAGATGGACTAAAAATTCAATATTTCCTTCACCGCCAGTAATCGGTGAATAACTTAGTTCTTCGACTTGATAATTTTGCTTAATGGCAAAATTAGTGATTTCAGTCAATACATTTTGGTGTGTCTCGGGATTACGAACAATCCCATTTTTTCCGACAGCTTCTTTTCCAGCTTCAAATTGTGGCTTAATTAGCGCAATGACATCTCCGCCATCGGCTAAAATGGCATGTAACGGTGGCAAGATTAATTTCAGGGAGATAAACGACACATCGATGGTCGCGACTTGCGGTGTCCCGTCCTTGAAATCTTCTGGTTTCGCGTAACGAAAATTGGTCCGTTCCATCACCACAACCCGTGGATCTTGGCGAATTTTCCAAGCCAATTGATTGTAGCCCACATCTAGCGCATAACTCAGCTTAGCGCCGTTTTGCAAAGCCGCATCCGTAAACCCCCCGGTTGAAGAGCCGATATCTAACATGATTTTATCCGTCACGGTAAAAGCAAATTGCTTGAGGGCTTTTTCTAATTTCAATCCTCCGCGAGAAACATAAGGTAGTTTTTGTCCTTTAGTTTGCAAGGTTGTGTCACTAGCTATTTTTTCTCCTGGTTTATCTAATCGTTCATTTTTTTCGGTGTAAACAAGGCCCGCCATTACACCACGTTTGGCTTGTTCTCTCGTTTCAAACAAGCCTTGCTGATGGGCTAGCACATCGACACGTTCTTTCTTCATAGTAGTCTCACTTTCTATCGTTTAACCGAAATTGTTCGATTAACGCCCTTAATTCCTGATGATCAAATTCAGGTGATTGGCTCAGTGTTTGCACGATTTCTACCCCTTGACGTAATTCGGCGGCTAACGCTTGTTTTGCTTGGGCTAACCCTAAAAGACTCGGGTACGTACTTTTTTGTAAGCGGGCATCCTGTTGGGGATTTTTCCCTAGTTCAGCGACCGAAGCAGTCACATCTAACAAATCATCACGAATTTGAAAAGCCAAGCCTAAATGGGCGGCTAATTGCGTTAATTGTTGGATGGTTTCCGTTGACTGATGCGCTAAAGTACCGCCAGCAACTAACGCACAACGAATTAACTCACCGGTTTTTTTCTGATGAATCGCCATCAATTCAGCCAGAGAAATTGATCGTCCTTCGGCTTGCATATCCGCCGCTTGCCCCGCAACCATTCCCCGAGCACCAGCCGTTTTCGCCAAAAGTTGAATCAGTAAGACGCGTTCGTGTTCAGTTACCTCCGCTTGGCTTAAGAGACTAAACGCCTCTGTCAATAAGGCATCACCGGCCAAAATCGCCGTTGCTTCATCAAATTTTTTATGATTGGTCGCTTTGCCACGACGCAAATCATCATCATCCATCGCCGGTAAATCATCATGAATTAGTGAGTAGGTATGAATCATTTCCAAAGCTGCAGCCACTTGAATCGTCCCTCGCGTCACCTCTTTGTTAAACGCTCGTACCGTCACCAACATTAAGAGCGGGCGCATTCGTTTACCGCCTGCCTGAATGGAATAAATCATGCTTTCTTGTAAACGCGCATCCTGAGTATTCGCTGCAATAAAGGACAACATTTCTTTTTCAACTAATGGTAAATATTGTTGACTAATTTGCTCGATACTCATTCAGCAGTCTCTCCAAACGGGATTTCTTCGCCGTTTTCTGACATCATCTTGGTCAAACTCTCCTCGGCCTTGGTTAGCGTTTCTTGACATTGCTTACTTAAAACCATCCCTCGTTGAAAAGAACTCAAGGCTTCTTCTAAAGGAACATCTCCTTGTTCGAGTTTACTGACAATTTGTTCTAATTCTTGTAATGATTCTTCAAAAGTTGGATTACTCATGTTTTTCCTCCTTTAATTCCATAACTTGAACCGTCGCTTGACCATCTGGATAAAAGACGGCTAATTGTTCACCAACCGCCAATTCGGTGATTGATTTCACCACGCGCGCTTCTTTTGTCGTATAACTGTAACCACGTCCCATAATTTTTAATGGACTTAACAAATCCAAAGCTTGTGTGGTTTGTGTAAACTTTTGCCACTGACTATCCATAACATTTCGCGTCTGTTTGGTTAAGCGTTCTTTCAAGTATGCATGTTGTTGCATCATTTGTTTTAACTGTGTCTGCGGCGTATTTCGCACTAAACGTTGAAGTAACTGTTGCTGTTGGCGTTCTTTGTCAAAAAGCAGTTGTTGCAGCTGTTGAATCATTTGTTGATTGATGCGATCCAATTTGATGGTTTGCCCTTCATATAAACGCACGGGTTGCCGAAAAACATAGGATTCTTTGCTCCGAGTAAAGCGTTCGCGCTGACTCTGAATTTCCTTTTTAAAGGCTTGTTCTAAGCGTGCTTGCCACGTTTTAATTTTGAGCAATTCCTCTGACAAAACCGGAACAGCTAATTCGGCCGCAGCGGTTGGCGTTGCCGCCCGCACATCGGCGACCAAGTCCGCAATGGTCGTATCCGTTTCATGCCCCACAGAAGAAATGACTGGTAGTGGGAAATTGTAAATCGCACGAGCGACACGTTCTTCATTAAACGGCCATAAATCTTCGATTGAGCCACCACCTCGGCCAACGATTACCGTATCAAAATTACCAACTTCTTGCACTCGGGCTAAATTTCGTACGACATCCGCACTCGCTTTCTCGCCTTGAACAACCGTTGGAAATAAAACAACCTCCGCGATGGGATAGCGTCGTTTAACAGTGGTGATGATGTCGCGAATCACCGCACCACTCGGACTAGTCAAAACGGCAATCCGCTTCGGAAAACGTGGCAGTTCTTTTTTAGGACTAATAAATAAGCCTTCTTGGGCTAACTGCTTTTTTAATTGCTCGTACGCTTGATACAATGCACCGACACCATCTGGTTCCATATGCTCTAGATAAATTTGATAACTCCCAGTCGCTTCATAAAGTGAAATTCGACCGATTGCAAAAACTTTCATACCTTCTTCTGGTTGAAATTTGAGTTTACTAAACGCCCCTTTAAACATTGTCGCCGATATTTTGGCCCCATCATCTTTTAATGAAAAATATTGATGGGTTGCTCGCAAGCGAAAATTAGAAATCTCGCCCGTCAGAAAAACACGTTCCAAATAAGGATCGGCATCAAATTTTTTCTTCAAATATTTAGTGAGCGCCGTAATTGTTAAATAGTCTCGGGTCATTTCACACCTTAATTCTTTCTCTTACACGCATCAACCGTTTGTTGCATCAGCATCGTAATCGTCATCGGACCCACGCCACCAGGAACTGGGGTAATGTAGCTAGCTATTGGTTCAACTTCATCAAACTTTACATCTCCGATTAATTTCCCTTCTGCGCTCCGGTTCATCCCAACATCAATCACAACCGCACCTTCTTTTACAAATTCTTTGGTCACAAAATGCCCTCTACCAATTGCCACAACTAAAATATCGGCTTCTTTGGCAAGCGCTGCTAGATTTTGTGTTCTAGAATGGGCAACTGTGACGGTCGCATTGGCCCCTAGCAATAAATGCGCCATCGGTTTGCCAACAATATTACTACGACCAATCACAACCGCCTTTTTCCCCGTTAAATCGATTTGATACGCTTCAAACATCTTCATAATTCCAAACGGTGTACAAGGAATCATCACTGGCGCCCCTGCAAAAAGATGTCCTAAATTCATGGGATGAAATCCATCTACATCTTTTTCAGGATTAATCGCTAATAAGATTTTTTCCTCATCAATCTGTTTGGGTAACGGCAACTGAACTAAGATGCCATCAAAAGCCGCATCTTGATTATATTTGTCAATTTCAGCGAGCAATTGCTCTTCAGTCATATCAGCACTATAGCGTTCCACTTTTGAATGAATACCAATTCGTTGGGCCGCCAACTCCTTGTTGCGCACATACGTCTGACTTGCTGGATTCTCACCGACTAATAAAACAACTAAACCAGGTTTTTTCCCTTCACGTGCTAATTCTTCGACCTCTATTTTCAACTTCGCTTGCATCTTTGTCGCAAGTTCCTTACCGCTAATTAATTCAGCCACAAAATCGCTCCCTCTGCTCCTAATTTTTACTACATCCATTTAAAATTAGTTAAAAAAAGCTGGGATTACTCCCCAGCTTCTAAGTCATTGTTAATCGCCGATAAAATACCGTTCACAAATTTTCTTGATTGATCGTCACTAAATGTTTTAGCTAGTTCAATCGCTTCATTCAAAGCTACTTTGTTTGGTACCATTTCAACATATAACATTTCATATAAGGCAATCCGTAAAATAGTGACATCCATTTTGGATAAGCGCTTTAACGTCCACCCTTTTTTGAGTTTTTCTTGAATACGGGCATCCAATTCTGTTTTTTTCTGACAAACCCCTTCAACCAATTCATCTAAATAATGCGGCACAAAATTTTCCTGTTCCTCATCAATAATTGCGTGATGCTCTAATTCTAGCGCATGAAAAATAGCATCTTGTTTTGATAAATCTTGATTAAAATCTAGTGGAAATAAAGCTTGTAAAGCCATCTTCCGAATCTCATGGCGTGAAATTTCTTTAGTCATTTTCTTCCTCATCATTTCTAAATAGTTCAGCAAAATCTGGTTGCTCTAATTTTTCTGGTACAACGGCAACTACATGGACATTAACTTCAAGTAAATCAACGTCAGTCATAAATAAAACTTGTTGTTTCACAGCTTCTTGGATTGCCATCGCAGTTTTAGGTACCGATACACCATATTTGATAAAACAATAGACATCGACTTTAATTCCTGTTTCATCAATTGTTAAATAGACACCTTTTCCGTGTGTTGAGCCACCTAATAATTTCGTGACGTTATTTGCAAAAGTTCCTCGCATGCCATAGACACCTTCAACTTTTGCTGCCGCAATTCCAATAATTACTTCAATAACTTCAGGGGCGATTACTATTTCACCCAATTCATGATTGGCATCTAATAAAAGATTTTGTTCATCAGCCACAAAGACCCCTCCATTCTACTCTACTATAATTACGAATCGTCTCATCATCAACTTTGATTTTAAGACAAACTAGATATTCAAATGCCCTCATCAACCAAGGACATGAAATTATCAGTAATAGTTTATCATTAATTGCAACGTAACGCTATATAAAACAACTATTCTGCAATTGAGATTAGCAACGCTAAAAGGTCTGGGAGCCGCTGGCGTCCCAGACCTACGTATGGCCGTGTTAGCAAATTAAAGGATAATTAATTCTTTTGGTGATTTATTTAGGATTTCATTGCCGGTGGCTGTAATCAACAAATCATCTTCAATCCGCACGCCGCCAATCCCTGGTAAATAAATTCCCGGTTCATCCGTGATGATGTTTCCGGCTACTAACGTTTGTTTGTAACGATTAGCAATCATCGGCGCTTCATGAATCTCAAGCCCTATTCCATGTCCTGTACTATGACCAAACGCATCTCCGTACCCACATTTTTCAATATATTGGCGCGCAACTGCATCTAACGCACCACAGCTAATCCCCGGTTTCGCTGCTTCAATCACTTGTAATTGGGCCTCTAACACGATTTGATGGATTTCTTTTAACTTTTGCCCTGGATCTCCAATGGCAAAAGTTCTGGTCATATCCGAAACATACCCTTCGTAATAACAACCAAAATCTAAGGTAATTAAATCACCTTGTTCAATTACTTTCGAACTAGCTACCCCGTGCGGCATCGCTGAGCGAACGCCACTTGCAACAATGGTCTCAAAAGAAACGCTTGTTGCTCCAAGTGAACGCATAAAGAAATCGAGTTGATTAGCCACTTCAATTTCTGTCATCCCTGGTCGAATCATCGTTAACACATGTTCAAAACCTAAATCGGCAATATGGCACGCTTGACGAACAATTTTGATTTCCTCTTCGTCTTTAATTTCTCTTAATGACTCGATCATGCCCGTAATCGGCACTAAAGAACTTTCTGTGATTACGTCTTCCAAAACAGTGTATTGCGCAAAACTCACGTGATTTTCTTCAAAAGCCAAGGCTGCGATTTGTTCTGTTTGGCACAATTTTGCAACTTCATTAAAAATTGGTCCGACATTTTTGATAATTTTGAATCCTTGTGCTTGGCTCGCGGCTTGTTCGGTATAACGAAAATCAGTGATAAAAAAAGCGTCTGTCTGAGTAATCACCGCGACGCCTGTCGTACCAGTAAAATTCGCTAGATATCGTAAATTATACTGACTTGTTACTAAAAAAGCATCTAGCTCCGCTCTTTTCATTGCACTTCTTAATTTTTTAATTCGTGACATCTAATTCCCCACTTTCATTTAACTACTATTATTATAGCAAAAAAACCAAACGAAAGTTGCGTAAAATACCTGTCGCTGAACATTCGTTTGGTTTATTTATTTGGCATTCTTTTTAAATTTATTATTAAATGCACGCTTAATAACATCAAAAAAGCCTAGTGATTGAACCATACGCTCTGGCTCAACATATTCTCGCATTGCTCGTAAAACTTTTTTGGGTTCTTTCGAAGAAAAACTAAAGGTTCCATTTCGTTTGGTTTTCACCGCATAACGCGGAATCCATTTCCCTTTAAAAACAACCGAAGCAATGACGTAATCAACCTCTTCCCACGGAATCTGTACAAATTTTCTTGCATCACGGGCATTATAAAATTCAAATGCTTTGTCACCAACCATAATCCGACCGTATTCATTGATTCCCATATATGAAGTCGCATCAATCGTTAAGTCTGTTTTGGTATTTAATGATTCAACCATTCACTCGCTCCTTTTTAGCTCTAATGCTTTTATTATACGACCTGAATAACCTTCGTGCAATTAGAATTTTTTTCAGTTTTGCTTAATTGTTCAAATAACGCCATTGGTAAAATAGTTAAATAAAAAAGCTGTGACAAAAATCAATTGACTTTTGCCACAGACTTTTAAATTTCTTACATAATACCAAGAACGTGAGCACCGATACCAACGATGAACAAGCCAAGGATGATAACGATTGGAGAAACTTTTTTCTTAAGTAAGTACATACATAAGAAAGTTAATAACAAGGCTGCTAACCCTGGGATTAATTGATCCAAGTTATCTTGCAGAGTTGTTACTTTTGTATCAGTAAGTGACATACCTGAAGAATATTGTTCTAACGCCGTTTTAATTCCTTCAGAACCTGACGGTAATGTATCCCAATCAATGTAGGCACCCTCAGCAAGCGGAACTGTTGAGACAACTGGCGTAAACGTCACGTTTACCCAACGTTGAACCAATGATCCTAAAACGAACATCCCTAGAATCGATGCACCTTTAGTTACATCTTGTAATAAACCACCTGAAAGGTCGTCCGTGATTTTAGAACCAGCAGTGTAACCAAATTCTTGTGTGTACCACATGAATGACCAACGAATGATATTCCATGCTACGAAGAAGATGATTGGGCCTAAGATGTTACCACTTAATGCTAGTGACGCACCTAACGCACCTAACATTGGACGAACTGTAAACCAGAAGACTGGGTCACCAACACCGGCTAAAGGTCCCATCATACCAACCTTAACCCCTTGAATTGCTACATCATCAACTGGTGCACCATTTGCGCGTTCTTCTTCTAGCGCTAAAGTAACCCCTAAGATTGGTGATGCAATGTATGGGTGAGTGTTAAAGAATTCCATGTGACGTTCTAAAGCGGCAACACGATCTTCTTTTGAAGTGTATAATTTTTTGATTGCTGGGATCATTGCAAATGCCCAACCACCGTTTTGCATACGTTCATAGTTCCAAGAACCTTGAATGAAGGTAGAGCGCCATGCAACGGCTAAACGATCTTTTTTAGTTAATTGAATTTTTTCTGCCATTTTGTTCTCCTCCTTCAAGATTAATAGTCATTTAAGATATCGCCAAGTGGGTCACCAGTATTGCTTCCGCCACCATTTCCTGAACCACCCATTTTAGAAAGGTTCAAGTAAATTAAAGCGACAGCTACGGCAAGTGCACCGATAGCGATTAATGTTAATTCTGAGATAGCAGCAACAACGAAACCAATCGCAAAGAATGGCCATACTTCTTTTGTCGCCATCATGTTGATAACCATTGCATAACCAACGGCCACAACCATACCACCACCGATAGCCATACCTTCTGTTAACCAAGCAGGCATTGACTCTAGGAATGCTTGAACTGTTTCAGCAGGGATTAATAATAACGCTCCAGCTGGAATGGCAATTCGGATACCTTGCATACAAATTGCAATGATATGCCATAATTCCATTTTTTTGTAATTACCTTCTTTAGCAGCACCATCCATAATGTGAACGATTGGCACAGCGATTGTACGAGCAAGCATGGTTAAGAATAGACCAGCTACGGCTAAAGGAATCGCGATCGCTACGGCTGAAGTAACCCCAGCAGTTCCTTGACCACCTAATACTAAAATAATTGCAGATGCAACTGATGCTAAGGCAGCATCCGGTGCGACAGCCGCTCCGACGTTTGCCCATCCTAAAGCGATCATTTGTAGCGTACCACCTAAAACGATCCCTGCTTCTAATTGACCTGATACTAAACCAATTAATGTACATGCCACTAGTGGTTGATGGAATTGGAATTCATCCAAGATACCTTCAATACCAGCAAGAAACGCAACTACTAAAATTAAAATTGCTGAAAGTAAACTAAGTTCCATGATATACCTCCTATTTTTATTTCGCTAATTCTGTTTTAGCTTTTTTAAGAATCTCATTCATATTATCGCGTGAATCATTTGGTACTTTACGAACATCGAATTTAATTCCTTTGTTTTCTAAAGCTTCAAATGTTTTCACATCGTCTTGACCCATTGATAATACTTTACTTACAACCACTTTACCAACTGAATGCGCCATTGAACCAACGTTAATTTCCTCAATTGATACGCCGCCTTCGATTGTTTTTAATACGTCTTGTGGTGTTTCAAATAATAACAAGGCTTTGGTGTTACCAAAACGTGGATCTTTGGCGATTTCAATCATTTTAGCGATTGGAATCACGTTCGCTTTAACCCCTGGAGGTGCTGCTTGTTCAATTAATTTTTTACGCATGTCATCTTGTGATACTGTATCAGAAACAACAATAATCCGTGATGGTTGTGTTGCTTTCGTCCAAGCAGTCGCAACTTGACCGTGTAATAAACGTGAATCAATACGAGCTAAAACAAATTTAATCTCGCCATCACCTAGAACTGTCCCTGGAGGGATTGCTCCTTGAGGTTGCGCATCCGCAACTGGGGCTGCTTTGCTTTCTTCTGGCTCAAGCTCTTCAGGTTTCACACGAACCCCGTCTTTTGCTGTGCCTAGAATGTGTGCGGCAATTTCTTGCGCTGATTCCATTGAGAAGCGCGATGCATAAGCTTCGATTACCATTGGTAAGTTCATACCGGCAACGATTGCCCAATTATCTTTGTGACCTTCAAGCAAAGTATTTGCTTGGTTGAACGGTGTACCGCCCCATAAATCGACTAAGAATAGCACTTCGTCTTGATTGTCGAAAGATGCAATCGCTTCTTCCATTTTCGCCTTAACGTCATCTGGACCTTCAGAAGGCATTAACGTAACAGCTTTAACATTTTCTTGTTCACCGAAAATCATTGAGCCTGATTGTAAAATACCTTCAGCGAATTCCCCGTGACTTGCTAGGATAATTCCTACCATTCTCTATACCTCCTATTAAATTTTTCCAAATACTCCGTGTAATAGAGGAAATGAATTATTGATAATTGCAGCACGAAGTCATTTGGTAATCAACTAAACTAATTTATCTTTCTGTAACAGATCCATCAAGTAGACTTTACGATCAGCCGGAACTTTACGAACCTCTAATTCAAGACCGCATTTCGCTAGATAGCTAAAAGATTGAATATCACGTTCATCCACCGACACAAAATTCGTAATCATCCGCTTCCCTTCAGTAAAACGCATTCCGCCAATGTTAATTGTGGAAAGGCTCATCCCGCCACGAATCAGTCGTTCGACATCTTGTGGATTAGTAAAAAGCAACATGACCTTTTGTGATTGTAAAAAACCGATTTCATTAATTTCCAACATCTTGGAAATGGTAATGACATTTGATTTAATCCCTGGTGGTGAGGCTTCACTTAACAAAAACTTTCGTAATTGATCATTGGCGACTTCATCGCTAACAACCAAAATCCGCGTAATTCCTGTTTGCTTTGACCAAGCGGTTGCCACTTGTCCGTGAATTAAGCGATCATCAATACGCGCTAGTCGTATATCGATGCTCATCAACTCCCCCCTACTTAACAACACTGTGCGAAACAACGCCACGCATTGTTTCTTCCAGAAATTCACCTCCTGTATCACTTATATATAAGCAAGATGCGTGCCAACTTTTAAATAATACACTCCTTAAAAAAACCTTAATTTGTCCAATAAAAATAAACACACTAAAAAGATACAATCTGCCTAAGTGTATCTTTTTAGTGTATTTTATTCTTGTTACTGATTTTTTCCCTCTTGATACACTTCTTTTTCCAATTGCGTTTTGAGAATCGCTGAAATGAAATACTCTTCAGCTGCGGAAACCTCAATCCGTAACAAACGCTCAAACGACTGAACTTGTAAATGCATCCGGGGATAAAATTCAAATTGTTTCAGCTCATTTAACTCGGCCACACTCGCAGTTAAAGGTTGACCTAACAACCCGCGTTCAATGACGCCTGCGGTATGTAACGCTAAATTAATAAACATCGCGTTGGCTTCACTGGATATTCCGGCCTCTTGCGCTAAATTAGTCACAAATTCCCAAATTGGTTGAATCAACTTCTCCGCATTAATAAACGTAAAACTCTCCGCAATAAACTTTTTCGCGGTTTTCAATGATTGACGTTGATCCAATTCAAATTTTTCCGTTAGTAATTCAAAATCATCTTCTCGCAGTAATTGCTTCAATAATTCATCGACATCTTGATTAATAAAACTTTCTAACGGAACAAACGGGGCTTGGATTTCGGGATCGACAATTCCTGTTGTTGCGATAATATGATGCTTTTGTTGTAATTCTGGTAATTTTTTTTCTAAATCCACCACCGATAAAGTGACGACTTCTAGTTCCTCGTCCAGTAAAACCAATGACCGTTGAATAATTTCCTTGATCCGTTCCGCAGTTCCTTCGCCTGAAGAACAAATGGCTAAAATGGCTTTTTTCAGATTGGGCGCTAACGTCTCTTTTTCAATCACCGCACCGTATCCACGAAAGTTGCGCAGTGAGTCATACAATACGTCTAAATCCGTTCCCACAACCGAAGCTTTGCGGACAGTCTCTAGGACTAATGACGTCGTTACCATGTCAATTGTGCGCACATCAACCCCTGTTTCCCGATGAATTTCCAAATTGAAGGTCGCCAAAGAGCCCATATCAACGAGTAAAATCACCCCACTGCCATCATCAACTTGTAAGACTGCCTCTTTGATTTTTTCCAAGGCAACTTTAGGTGGCATATCAAGGGGCATATCAACTGCAGCCACCTGCTCGACTTCCAATAATTGCTTCACCACTTGAACCATGCTACTTGCTGTGCTATTTCCGTGAGCCGCGACAACCACGCCGAGCTTGCCTTCCGTTTGATTGGCGCGCAAAGAAATCAGTAACACGGCTAAATAGTAGTCTTCACTTTCGGGAATTTCAACTTGAAACATTTCCCCAATGTATTCACGAATACTCTGGGCAATCTCAAATTCCTCAGGATATCCTGAGACCATTTGGCGGATATTATCATTCGTATGACGCTCTTCTCCATTATTAATTTTCTTTAAAAAGGAGCTGATATGTAAACTCATCGCATAAATAAAGTTTTGTTGAAACTCGACCCCTAATTTTTGATGAACCATTTCGAAAATATGATTGGTGGTATCAATTATTTTTTGATCGACAAATTCCGCTAGTTTATTATCCGCGATAAAAGAAAAGCCATGATCCTTGTAAAAAGATTTTAAATGAATGTTGATATCCGTTGAGATAAAATGATTAATCGCTTCTTGATTGAGACCGTCTGACTTCAACAAGGCAGCTTTATCACCGATGATATCATATAAATTATAAGGCAACTCATACGAATCCGTCCGAATTTCTAAGAGATTTTCATTGGGGGCAATGATGATTTTAGGATGGAGATGTTTGGAGAGTGCATTTAAGACATCGCGTTTGCTCGCTAATAAAGTCAAGCCCGAACGAATCCCTTCTGGCAAATCATCAATCGCAATCGCAATCTCATCATTTTGCATATGATTCAAAAAACCTCTGGCACAAACCAATTGGATATTGGATTTCAACTGGCCAATATTGCCAAAACTCACACTGCCAATTAACGCTTTGATAACATCCTCGGTTAACGAAATTTGACGTTGAATCCGATTGGCTTCTTGTGCGACCATCACTTTGACTAAATCAATTTTTTCAGCTGCTGGGCGTTGATCAAAGGCTGGCAACTGAATATTAATCGGAATTCGACGCACAAATGTATCTAATAACGCTGAATTGGGATCTTCGGTTGTTGCGCCAATAATGCGGACATCAGCACGATTATTTTTACCACTTTCCCCTAAACGACTATAGGTCCCGTGATCCATAAAATAAAAAATCATTTCTTGGCCTTCTGGCGGTAACCGGTGAATTTCATCTAAAAACAGCATGCTCCCATCTGCTTCATCAATTAAACCCATCTTATCTTGATCGGCTCCTGTAAAGGCGCCTTTTTTATAGCCAAAGAGATGACTCATTAACAATTCCGGATTGTTGGCATAGTCGGCACAATTAAAAACGAGCAACTCTTTGTCAGAATTCACAACCTGATTGCCTTTTGCAAAGCGAAACATGGCGTGCGCAAAATAAGTTTTCCCTGAACCTGTCGGACCGGTAATCAAACAATTCAGGCCTTTAGGAGGATATAAAATTGCTGCTTTGGCTTGTTCAACGGCATTTTTCATACTTCCCTTAGCACCAATAATCTGGCTAAAAATATCACTCAGCTCAATTTTTCGCGGTGTTCTCGAAATCGGTTGCTGCATAGTAGTTGGCGCACCAAAATAACTAGCGACATGTTTTTTAGAAAGCGTTGGCAATTTTTCAACAACCGCTGCGTTTAGAGTATGTGCATAGCGAACTGGACGACCTTCAATTTTCCGTAAACGCTCCTCGCGAACCAATTCATTTAAATCTTTACTCGCATTCGTTCGTTGAATCGCCAACGTTTCGGCAACTTCTTTGGTGGTGATTCCAAGATTTTGGCTCGACGATTGAGTTTGCTCAACCACATATTGATAAATTCGTTCAATCCGTTTCAATAGGAAGACTCCCTTTCTACATCCGCTATTCAAAATTCACTTAACTTTCATTATACCATTTTTTTGACAAACGAGAACTTTTATCCCTTTAATTAGCAGACAAAAAAATAAGCCTCGGAGTTGTCCTTGACTTATTTTTCACTATTCAGCGACAGTCTCGCTAAGCGTAGACTGTTCCTCTGATTCTTCAGTAAATTGAATTTCAGTTACGGATTCATTAGACTCCGTGGCGCTCCCCATTGTTTCTTCCGCTACGCTTTCATCGTCAGCAACCTCATTAAACTCTGCCACGGTAATCGCCTCACTTGTTTCAGTTTCGAGATTCGTCAAATTAGTTTCTTCACTAATTAGCGGATCGTCAACTAAGACTTGCTCTTGATTAGCTAGCTCTTGTTCTACTTCCGATTCTTCTTGACCAACAATTAATCGCTGTGATTTAGTTTCTGGTGTCTGAGGGGGTGTCGCATCAGGAGTTGTTATCTCACTTGTTGCTAAAGACATCTCAGTCGGCACTTCACTTTCTTCAATTACGTGGTCTTCGCTTTGGCTTTGACCAACAGACGTCTCGATTGTTGGTTCATGAACACTTTCATTTCGCTCGACATATGCATCAGAATTTGTGGGAAGTGACGCGACTTTAGTCGAACTTGTTTCTGAGACATCTTGAGTTATCACGGATGCTTCAGCAAGTTGTTCAGTCGCTACTAAACGACCGGCAGATTTTGTAACTTGTTCCTTATTCGTAGCCTGAGTGCTAGGTTTATCAAAAATCACTCGTTCCAGATGCGGTATTCCGCTCTCATTCTTGATGATTTTCGGAGTATCTATACTCGAAGAAAATAATGGTAGTGCTTCCTCTCCTTCATTAACAAATTCGGTCGTAACTCGATTATTCCAACTAACTACTTTTTTGGGAACATTCACCACTTCCATTACTTGTGATTCGGGGTGGTTTATCACAGAAAATGCTGAAATACTTGACTCTTTTTCGGCCGTCTCAATGGTCCTCTGTTCGTTAGAAGCACGCTGATTAGGTTGTGTAACAGCTCTCTTTTCACTTTGAGTTGTCTCCACCGTAATCTGATCGGCAACCAATTCCTCTTTACTTGGCATTCGCACCAAATGATTGACGGGGTTAGTGAAAAAATTGGTTTCAATCACAACTAATACCCCACCAATTGTCACCCAAAGAACAGGTAAATAGACAAACTTCCAAGTGCTCAAAATGGTAGACTTGGACTGTCTCATCCAATCCCTCCTTCAACCGATGAATTCTTAAGTTTATTATAACATAA
>JBKEDL010000055.1:0-72355 GCA_047975385.1 Enterococcus sp.
CAAGAAAGCATAATAAAAAATTTGCCTACGCGGTGGATTCAGCGTAGGCAAATCATTAAATTTTATTATTAAAAACGGCTTGAACCCTTGCTACTTCTTCTTTTCGTCCTCATCCATTTTCAGAACCGCCATAAAGGCTTCTTGCGGAACTTCGACGGAACCGATTTGTTTCATACGTTTTTTCCCTTGTTTTTGCTTCTCTAGCAATTTACGTTTACGGGAAATATCGCCACCATAACATTTCGCTAAAACGTTTTTACGTAAGGCTTTGATGTCGGTTCTGGCCATAATCTTCATACCGATAGCGGCTTGAATTGGCACTTCAAATTGTTGTCTTGGAATCAAAGCTTTTAGTTTTTCCACGATCAAACGACCGCGCTCTTGAGCGAACTCTTTGTGCACGATAAAGCTTAAAGCATCGACTTTTTCAGCATTTAATAAGATATCCATCTTCACTAAATTACTTGGACGATATTCCGCCATTTCGTAATCAAATGAAGCATAACCTTTCGTACTTGATTTTAACTTATCGAAAAAGTCAAACACGATTTCTGATAACGGCATATAATAAACGACATTGACACGGTACTCATCCAAATAATCCATCGTGATGAATTCACCACGTTTTCTTTGCGCTAATTCCATCACCGCACCAACATAATCATTAGGCACCATAATCTGGGCTTTGACAAACGGTTCTTCCACATTTTGAATATTGGTTTGGTCTGGGAAGTCCGCTGGATTATCGACCACTTCTTGCGTACCATCCGTTTTATTGACATGATAAATAACCGATGGTGCTGTTGTAATTAATTCTAAATTAAACTCACGTTCTAAACGTTCCTGAACCACATCCATGTGTAGTAACCCTAAGAAACCACAACGGAAACCAAAGCCTAGCGCTTGTGACGTTTCCGGTTCAAATTGTAAGGCTGCATCGTTTAATTGTAATTTTTCTAGTGCTTCACGTAAGTCATTGTAACGCGACGTATCAATTGGGTATAACCCACAAAAGACCATTGGATTCATCTTGCGGTAACCATCTAAAGGCTCTTCAGCAGGGTTATTCGCTAATGTTACCGTATCACCCACGCGAGTATCTTGAACGGTTTTAATACTTGCTGTGATATACCCAACATCACCGACCATTAAATAGTCGCGTTTGACCGTTTTAGGAGAAAAGATTCCCACTTCAGTAACTTCAAAAGTTTTACCGTTACTCATCAATTGAATCGTATCGCCAGGCTTCACAACACCATCATGAATGCGGACATTTAAGATGACACCACGGTAGCTATCATAAACTGAGTCAAAGATTAAGGCTTTTAATGGCGCTTCTAAATCGCCTTGTGGTGCCGGGACACTCGCTACGACTTGCTCTAAGATATCATCAATGCCAATACCCGCCTTGGCACTAGCTAGTACCGCCTCACTCGCATCTAAACCAATCACATCTTCAATTTCTTGCCGCACACGTTCTGGATCGGCGGCTGGTAAATCAATTTTATTGATAACTGGTAAAATTTCGAGATCATTATCAAGCGCTAAATAGACGTTAGCTAGCGTTTGCGCTTCAATTCCTTGCGCTGCATCCACGACTAAAACCGCGCCTTCACAAGCAGCTAAACTCCGGGACACTTCATAAGTGAAATCGACGTGTCCTGGGGTATCAATCAAGTGAAAGATATATTCTTGCCCGTCTTTGGCTAAGTAGTTCAACTCAACCGCATTTAACTTAATCGTAATTCCACGTTCACGTTCTAAATCCATCGAATCAAGCAATTGGGCTTGCATTTCCCGTGATGTAACCGTATTGGTCTGTTCCAAGATGCGGTCAGCTAAAGTCGATTTCCCGTGGTCAATATGGGCAATAATTGAAAAGTTTCGAATTAAAGCCTGGCGTTTTTTCATTTCTTCTATATTCATAAGCTTCCTCATTTCTATCTAATCAGCCTTTTCATTATACCAACCACAGACAGATATTTAAAGACTTTTACTTCATCCAAAGATAACAAAATTTATCGTTGCGTTTAACGATCAATTACTGTTTCGCGTAATTTTTCAGCTGGATTGATACATATCAGCGCACTTTGCTGCTGATATTCTTTTAAAAAATAAGGAAAATGCGTACAACCAATTAAAATAGCTTCGACTCGATTTTTTTCAAAGAACGTCATCGTCTCCATCAGACCATAGCGTTCCAAAATTAATTGCGGTAAAACTTGGGCTTCGACCGCCGTCACCCATTCCAAATTCGTCACGGAAAAGACTTTTAAGTCAGGATTCGCTTGCACCAATTCACGCTCAATCCCTGCAGCTCCTTGCGCATTGGCTGCTAATACGCCGATTCGTTGATACGCCCCCGCAAGTTTACGATAAATCTGAAACGGGGTGACTATTGGTACTTGAAACTCACTGGCTAACGCGTCAAAATCAATCGAGGCACTTAACGAATTGCAGTAAACCAAAATCCCCTCAATCTTTTGGTGCTTTAATTTTTTCAATAACGCCCATAAAAATTGTTGTTTCTCTGCTTGTGGTAAAGTTTGAAAGTAGGTCTGCTCCAGCGGATTTTTAGAAAGCGGGACTTCAACACATTCAATTTCGGTGTCTAAAAATAATTGGCTCCCCATCCATGAGTCCACGGGTGTTCCGCCGATGACTGCGATTTTTTTCATCTGTTCTCTCCTTAGGTGTTTCTTTTCATTATACTAAAAAAATAGAAAATCTCAGACGTTTCTAAGATTTTCTATCAAAGTTTACATAATTTAATTACCGTTTATAAAATTTCAGCGATTACTTCATTTTGAAAAACTAATTTGTCATTCAAGAGACTGATAACAACTTTAGTTTTCGGTAACACGCGACCAGAAACAATTTCTTTCGCCAATGGTGTTTCGACTTCCCGTGTAATGAAACGGCGGAGTGGCCGCGCTCCATACGCTGGTTCATAGGATTTTTGAGCAATCCAAGCTTTAGCCTCAGTCGTGATTTCTAAAACAATTTCTTGGATTTCCAGACGTTTTGCCAATTGCGCAATGTTTTTTTCAACAATTCCCGTCACATCAGCCAAACTTAACGGCGTAAACAAAATGGTGTCATCAATCCGATTAAGAAATTCTGGTTTGAAGTGGCCACGCAGTAAATTAAGCACGGTTTCTTTCGTTGCTGCAGAAATGTCCCCCTCAGCACTTACTCCTTCTAAGAGTAATTGCGAGCCGATATTACTGGTCATAATCAAGACGGTATTCTTAAAATCAACGATATGACCTTTCGAGTCGGTTAAACGCCCATCATCTAAGACTTGCAATAAAAGATTGAACACATCTGGATGCGCTTTTTCAATTTCATCTAACAAGACAATCGTGTACGGATTACGGCGAACTGCTTCAGTTAATTGACCATCTTCATCATAACCAACATAACCTGGAGGTGCACCAACTAAGCGCGAAAGTGCATGTTTTTCCATGTATTCACTCATATCAATACGAACCATTTGCTCTTCAGAATCAAAAAGTTTTTCCGCTAAGGCTTTGGCTAGTTCGGTTTTACCGACTCCCGTAGGACCTAAAAATAAAAACGAGCCTAATGGACGATTCGGATCTTGCAAACCCGCGCGTGAACGGATCACTGCATCACTCACCGCATTGACCGCCTCATCTTGACCGATTACTCGTTGATGGAGCGTTTCATTTAATTTCATCAACTTTTCGCGTTCCCCTTCGACTAATTTAGTCACCGGAATCCCCGTTAAACGACCAACGACCAAGGCAATTTCGTTTTCAGTTACGGCTTCTTGAAGCATCTTAGCTGAAACTTGTTCATTTTTCGCTTCTAATTCAGCTAATTCCTGTTCAAGTTGCGGAATAGTGCCGTGGCGTAAAACAGCCGCGGCTTCTAAATCATAATTATTTTCAGCTTCAACTAATTGGTGTTTCGCTTGATCAATTTCACTACGCTTATTTGAAACTAAATTGACTTCAGCTTTTTCACTTTCCCATTGCAAGCGCATTTGATTCACGGTTTCCCGTAAATCAGCAATTTCTTCAGTCAGGATAACTAAACGTTTCTTTGAGGCCGCATCAGCTTCTTTCGATAATGCAGCCTCTTCAATTTCAAGCTGCATTAACCGACGCGTTACTTGGTCTAATTCAGTCGGCATTGAATTCATCTCCACCCGAATCGTCGCTGAAGCCTCATCAATTAAATCAATCGCTTTGTCTGGTAAAAAGCGCTCAGTTAAGTAACGATCAGATAAAGTCGCGGCAGCCACTAGTGCATTGTCATGAATCGTCACGCTATGATGGATTTCAAACCGTTCTTTTAACCCGCGTAAAATAGAAATCGTATCAGCAACGGTCGGCTCTTTGACCAACACTTTTTGAAAACGACGTTCCAAAGCTTTATCTTTTTCCAAGTACTGACGATGCTCATCCAAAGTCGTTGCTCCAATCAGATGCAGTTCGCCTCGAGCTAACATTGGTTTTAAGAGGTTTCCCGCATCCATGCTACCTTCAGTTTTTCCCGCACCGACAATATTATGAATTTCATCAATAAAGAGGATGATTTGACCCTCTGATTTACTAACTTCTTTTAAAACCGCTTTTAATCGTTCCTCAAATTCACCTCTAAATTTTGCACCAGCAATTAAAGCTCCCATATCTAGCGAGAAAATCGTTTTGTCTTTTAAATTTTCGGGCACATCTTTTTTAACAATTCGCTGTGCCAAACCTTCGACAATTGCCGTCTTACCAACACCAGGTTCCCCAATTAAAACGGGATTATTTTTCGTTTTGCGCGTTAAAATTCGGATGACATCGCGAATTTCTGCGTCGCGACCAATAATTGGATCTAATTTGCCCTTTTTTACTTGTTGTACTAAATCCACGCCATATTTTTCCAGCGCTTGATAATTATTCTCCTGATTTTTGGATGTCACGCGTTCTCCACCTCGGATTTTTTCAATTTCTTGTTTAACTTTTTGTGAATTCATCCCTTGCTGTTGTAAAAATTGTGTCAAGCGATGATTTTTTAGTTCCATTAAGGCTAAAATAACGAGCTCCGTTGCAAGATACTCGTCTTGGAATTGTGCTTTTAATTGCTCTGCTTCATTTAACAAGCGGAAAAGATTTTGACTTAAGCTTTGACCATAAGCGACATTTTGACCTTCAACACGAACTAATTCATCTAAGTCACGATCGACTTCACCTTCAAATGCGACTAAATCAACCGCTAATTCTTGGTACAAGTTACGACCAAATTGATTGGGCTGTAAAAAAATCTTCCATAGATGACTGATATCAATCGCTTGATGTTTCCTCGTCACTGCGATTTGTTGTGCTTGTGCGAGCGCTTCTTGTAAGGCACTTGTTAGTTTTTCGGTATCCATAAACTCATCCTTTCGTACTTTTCGTTAAACTTATTATACACCTATGGTCAGTATTGGTCAAAAACGACTCAGCCAAATTTTAACAACTAAAAAAAACTTAACCTTTCTCAAATTGAGAAACATTAAGTTAATTGTGTTTTTTTTCATTTCGAATTTCTTGAATCTCTTCCCCGATAACTTGGCGTTTTTCGATTAACACGTAAATAAAACCTAAAAAGAACGGCCAGACCAACGTTGCTAAACGATATAACAACATGGCTGAAACAGCATCGACCGTCCCGACAATCGGCTTGAACAATAATAAGAACATAAACTCAAACGAGCCTAAGCCAGCAGGTGTCGGGATAACACTTGCTAACAAAACCGCAAATCCTACCAAAGCAAAGCTGAATAAGTAGTTTAAATCAGGATGATCGGCCACCAACGTGACATACGGTATGGAAAACCAAGCCACAAATTTTAAGCCATGCCAAACCAGAATCTTCAGCCAACTCGTTTTATCGCCTAAGACTTGGGCCACAACGTCTCTTAAAGAATAAATTTGTAGGTTTAAACGATCCACATACTCACGTAGTTGCACCGATTTTAAGCATCGATGGCACAAACGAACCAAGCCAACTTGTAACTTTAAGCTGATGGTCACCAGTAAAATCGTTCCTACAACGAACAAACTAAGGATGCCCCCGAATATAACTAGCATAATTAACGTTGGGTACAGTTGCATTAAGCGTGGTGTTTCGACGGCTAAACAAGAAAAAGCCAGCGTAATGACACACAATTTATAAACCACCAAATGCAGGGCCGTCACACCTAACCCTTGAGATAATTTTAAATTCTTTTTACGATAAAAATTAATCTCTGAAATAAACGTGCCCGCTCCAAATGTGACCAGACGGTAAAAAGAAGAATAAACAATGGTTAAGATGCCAGAAAAACTGGTAAAAGTAACTGGCAACGCTTGAACAATCGCTTGGATTCCTTTCCCTTCAAAAAATAAACTACAACTGGCTAGCAAAAGGATTAAAAATAAAACGAGTGGCGTTGTTTGACTAATTTCATTCAGCGTTTCAGCCAAAGAGTTTTGCAAAAGATACGCCATCATCCCAAAAATAAGTACTAAAATTAATAAATTAAAAATTAACTTAGTTTTTGAATTATATTTCATGCTCCCCCGCCTAAATAAATACCAAAGTTAGCAACAGTGCATCCACAACAATCCCAATAATAAAACAGATGGTAAATTTTACTTTGAGTGTCTTATGACGGAAAATTCGTTGCGCTAACAAACCACCTAATCCACCACCAATAATCCCCATAAATAATAAATTACTCTCTGGAACACGCCATTTCTGCTTCACTGCTTGACGTTTATCGTAAAACATCAAACCAAATAAATATAAATTAACAATCACTAAATAAAACCAAATGGCATTTGTAATTAAAGCTTGCATCGCTCTCCTCCTTAAAATTCATCAATAGTCTCTAGCATACCTTAAATTTAGCCAACACGCAAAAATATCTCTAAAAATTAGTTTTTTGGCACAAAAACTGAAATAGCTTGGTGATGCATGGTTAATTTAAGCGGGAGGTCTTCCGCTGGATCGCCATCAATCCGACTTCTAGTTTGAAGATCGCGACTGGCAATGCTGACTTGAGTCGTTTTAAAATACTTAACATCCGCTAATTCATGAAATTTCCCACTCGCAATTTTAGGTAAGGCCAAAAACAATTTCACCAAAGACAGCTTCGGCAATAATGTGACATGAAAAAAACCATCATCCACCGTTGCTTCGCTATTAAATTTTTGAAAACCTCCAGCCGAATTGGTCAAGTTAATCGTTAAGATTTGGGCTTTTCCCTCCCAGTGTTCCTTTGCCGTTTGAATCGTTAAATACGGGCGATGCCGCTTAATCAAATGGTGCCAAAATGTTTTGATAAATGCTAAAACACCTAGTTTTTGTTTTTCGGCTTGCGTGACTTTCGCCGCACTATCGGCTAATAAACCAATGGTGATTGTCGAAAGAACAATATCTTGGTTTACCTGGCCATAATCAATGGCTTTCACCTTGTGATTGATAATTGTTTGTATTTGCTCATCTACGCCACTAGGTAAAGCCAGTGCCTTAGCTAAATTATTGACTGTTCCAGCCGCAAGAATCCCAATCGTTACCTGGGGCAATTCCTTTTGAAAAGTTTTGATCCCGTGATGAATACTCCCATCACCACCGATAATCACTAGGGTATCCAAGCCAAAGGTCAGCCCTTTTTGATGGATCACTTGGGGATCACTTTTTTTATTCACGCCTTGTAAAAATACGTCCACTTCTGGTAATGCGCGGTGCACTTTTTGCTCAAATAACTTTGCTAATTGAAGTCCTTCATTATCACCTGCAGCTTGATTGTACAAGACAAAAATCTTTTTCATCATTCGCACCTCCTAAGAAAAGCTGAACGGACTCAGCCAGATCACAAATTTGTCGCTAAGAGCTAGTTTTTGAAGCTAGACCACGGCAACGTTGTCGTTATAAGGCTAGTGAAAATTTTCTAATCACTTCGTTCAAAAAAGAGCACATCCATCTACTATGAATGTACTCTTCTTTAAACCATTTGTCAGCTGGGATTACTTATTGCGCGTTTAATTCAGCAATTTTGACGATGACATCCGTTGCTTTCTCCATGGATTGCAACGAGACAAATTCAAAACGGCCATGCATATTCTCGCCACCGGCAAAAATATTCGGTGTTGGCAAGCCCATTTGGGAAATTTTTGAGCCATCTGTTCCCCCACGAACTGGTTCAATAATTGGTTTGATGCCTAATTCAATCATCGCTTGTTTCGCTAGCTCAACCACGGTCATATCTTTTTCAATCACCTCACGCATATTGTAATACTGATCGTACATCTGAACCGAAACGCGCTCTTGATCAAAACGCTCATTTAACGCTTTTTGAATAGCCAAGATTTTTTGTTTGCGCGCGGCAAATTTTTCACGATTATGATCGCGAATGATGTAACTTGCTTTCGCTTCTTCTGGAGTCCCTGTTAATGAGAATAAATGGAAGAACCCTTGGTCGCCTTCCGTATGCTCTGGCACTTCAGCAGCTGGTAATTGATTATGGAAGTCTAATGCTAATTGTAAGGCGTTAATCATCACATTTTTTGCGGTTGCTGGATGAACGTTTTTCCCTTGAATCGTAATATCGGCATGAGCGGCATTAAAGGTTTCAAATTGTAATTCACCAACCAAGCCCCCATCCATCGTGTAAGCATAATCAGCTGCAAATTGTTCGACATCAAATTTATTAGCCCCTACCCCGATTTCTTCATCAGGACCAAAGGCAACTTTTAGCGTCCCATGCTTGATTTCAGGATTTTTAAGTAAAATTTCCATCGCCGTCATAATTTCGGCAATCCCTGATTTGTCATCAGAACCAAGTAACGTTGTCCCATCAGTGGTGATTAAAGTTTCTCCTTTATAAAGACCTAAGTTGGGAAAATCGTTAATGTTTAGGGTGAATTTCCCCTCTTTGTCTAACGGAATTGTCGACTCACCATCATAGTTTTCAATAATTTGCGGATTAACATTTTCGGCATTAAAATCGGCCGTATCCATATGCGCAATAAAACCAATCGTTGGAACTGCTTTTTCAATGTTGCTCGGCAATGTCGCAATCACAAAGCCATTGCTTTCATTATAAATGACATCACTTAAGCCTAAATCGATTAGTTCTTGTTTTAAAACTTGGGCAAACGCCACTTGGCTTTTCGTTGAAGGCGTCGTTGTACTCGCTGGATTTGAGCGAGTCTCGGTTGTAACATATCTTAAAAAACGTGGCAATAAATTTTCGTACATTTCCATTTCTCCTTATCGGTATTGGAAAGGATTCGTATCAGTTGTCGCAGCAATAAATTCGACATCCCAACCCTCTTCAACTTTCCAAGAATTCATTTTTTCAATAAAACGTGGAATACATAACACTTCGATGTGATGACCTGGGTCAATTACGGCCATCGGTGTTTCTTGCATATCATGAGCAGTATGATACGTCACATCCCCTGTGAGATACACATCTGCTTGCTGTTTTAATGCTTCCATGAAAAAGGTACTCCCACTCCCACCACAAATGGCAATTTTTTGAACTTTTTCAATCCCGGAATTTGGTAAAATAACTTTTACCCCATCCAAAGCAAAAACTTGTTTGACTTGTTTGACGAATTCTTCAAAAGCAATCGGTTCAGCTAATGAACCGACACGCCCAATCCCATATGTTACTTTTTGATTAGCTAAATTTACCAGATCATACGCAATTTCTTCATAAGGATGAGCCGCAACCATCGCGGCTAACACTTCTTTTTGCTTAGTTTCTGGAAAAACGACTTCAATTTTTACCTCGGCGACTGTTTCAGCTTGCCCAATTTCACCAATTGTCGGCTGTGCATCGTCCATAGGTGTAAAACGGCCAACCCCTTCTGAGGTAAAACTTGTGGCTTGATAATTTCCAAGGGTCCCTGCACCGGAGTCAGCTAATGCTTGTCGTAGCGCTGCTTGGCTTTCCCTTGGAACAAAAACAATTAATTTTTGTAAGCTCACTTCATGGGTTTTCAATAAATAATTTTCAACGTCGATGTCTAATACTTCGCAAAACCAATCATTTAACCCGTCTTCAATGATATCCATATTGGTATGTGCCGCATAGACGGCAATATCATGCTTCGCTAATTCAAGGTACATTTTTTGTTGCGGGTCTGTAGCCAGCAGACGTTTAATCGGTCGAAAAATCGGTGGGTGTTTTGCAATAATTAAATCAACCTTTTTTTCAATTGCTTCTTGAACCACTGCCGGCCTAACATCTAGGGTCATCATGACCTTCGCAATTGGCTTATCTAAAGAGCCAATGTGTAACCCGACTGGATCGCCCTCTTCGGCTAACCACAGCGGGCAATATTGTTCAAAACGCCGGATAAACGCTTGACCTGAGATACTCATGCCAAGACCTCCTCAATCCATTTGATTTGCTCTTTAAGTTCCTGAATTTTTCTTTGATGCTCCTTTTGAGTGCCATCTAATTGCGCCAACACTTTTTCTCTTTGAGCGAATTCACGCTGCCATTTAGCCTTAAAAACGGCTGATTTTTCTTGCATTAAAAACGGCCCAAAGAACAATTCTTGCGCGCAGTATTCTTTTGGTAGTTTCTGTTGTTCCGCCACAATAATTTCATACGTTTTACGATTTTCTTCTAGGATGTCCTCGGCAATAATTTGATACCCTTCTTGAACTAACCAAAGTCTAACATTACGTTCACCCACATTTGGTTGCAAGATTAAACGTTCTGAACCATTTATTCGGTTATTAGCGCGACCAGCTTCAAGAATCTGTTTAATCAGTGTGCCACCCATGCCCGCAATCGTGATTGCCGAAATTTCATCGGTTGGTTCAATCGCATCCAAACCATTGGCTAACCGGACAGTAATTTTTTCTTCGACGCGACTTTTGCGCACTTGTTTTTGCGCAGAGAGATACGGACCTTCCACCACTTCACCAGCCACAGCAAAACTAATTTTCTCTTGTAACACTAAGGCGACTGGTAAGTAAGCGTGATCAGATCCGATATCTGCCAAACGTGCACCTTGGGGAACAAATTCCCCGACGCGTTTTAAGCGCCGTGATAATTCTTGTTCATTCATTTTTGTACTCCTTTAATCATGGTTACTTATGCTAAATAAAGAAGAAACTTTTCCATAAAATCAAAAAAGTTCTTCTTTAGGAAATCTCATCATTGACGTTTAGCCAACGGTGATTAAGCCTCGACTTCTGTCCATTCTGATCGTTTAGCTAAAAATTCTTTTGCCAGTGCTTGCGCGCCTTCTAATGTATGACTGGCTGCCCAACCACATTGAACTTCATTACTCGCAGGAACTTCAGTCGCCACTAAAACATCTTGCATTGTTTTTTCCAAAACATCTAATACTTCTGCATAATTGTCATGATTTAAAACAGTCAAATAAAAACCAGTTTGACAGCCCATCGGTGACCAATCAACAATGTAATCAGCGTGATTTCGAATCAATTCGGCAGTTAAATGTTCCAAAGAGTGCAAACTTGGCATATCCATATGCTCTTTATTCGGTTGTTTAAAGCGGACATCATATTTGATAATTAAATCTCCGTTACTCCCCGTTTTGCGATCAGCAACACGAATGTAAGGTGCTTTGACTTTCGTATGGTCTAAATTAAAACTTTCAACATTCATTTTCATTTTTAGTTTCCTCCATTAATCGGTATTGGTTGGTATCTTATTCTTTATTGCGTAAGTTTTCGCCACTCATGATGATTTCTTTGGCTAGATAACGCACACGTTCCATTAAACGTTTAGCTTTTAATGGTTCATCCGCGTTTTTCGTTACGCGTAAATGCTCTTCAAACATCCGCATTTCTAAATTCGAGGTGAAAAAAGTCGGTAGTTGCTCTTGCATCCGGTATTGCAAAATCACCCCAAAGATTTCATCTCTCGTCCACGAAGTAATCGCCTCGGCGCCAACATCATCTAAAATTAAGACTTGCGCTTTTTTGACGGCTTCTAATTTTTCATTCACCGTATTATTGGCAATCGCACTTTTTATTTGTGAAGAAAAGGTTGGAAAATGAACGAGCGTTGAATGAATCCCTCGTTTAGCTAATTCATTGGCCATCGCACCTAAAAGATAGGTTTTTCCGACCCCAAAATCGCCCGCCAAATAAAGTGCTTTATGAAATTCATGAGGAGCGTTCGTATAGTCTTTAATAAACTTCATCGTTTCAAACAGCGCTTCTTCACGCTCAACGGAATTAAACACACTTTGCATCGTTGCATTTTTGATATCTTTGGGCATTTCAATTGTCCGAATCCGATTCTTGATTTCCTCGTATTGCTTTCTTTCAAGTAACGCTTGCGTTGGAATATAGGTAACATCGACATAATGATGATTTAGCGTTAGCTGCGGTTCATATCCTTGCGCGATTTGATGGGGATCATTTTCTTGAAACTTTTTTTTCTCTTGGACAAACTCATAAAGTTTTGCATAACTTTTTTCGATATCCGCAGTTGATAATTGTGCCTGATGTTTAGCTAAGAATATTTTGACATCCGCATCTTGCAAGACTTCGGCCATCATCTCTTGATAGCGCGTTTGATAGTTGCGCCGATTTAACATTGCTTGCATGTTTTTTCCGACATCTTCCATTATTTTTCACCCTCTTCACTAAAGTACTCGGCCATCATCCGGTTAATCTCAGCTTGCCGTGCAGGATTACTGGCACTGGTTTTTTGCGACCAATCCGGTAACTCTTCTTGTTTTTGAAATCCTTTTTGGGATTGATATCGCGGCTTAGTAGACGTTGGTTTAGCACTTTCTTCACGTAGTTGGCGCACATGCTTGATGGCCTCTTCCGGCGTTTTAAAGCTTTTTTCTGACCAATCAGTCGCAATCTGATTGACTAAAGCTGGCACCAAAGAGCTCTTTTTCAAAAGAACGAGCACATAGTTTAGTAAAACGTTAATGACACTATTGGATAACGGGGAAAGATTCACTAAATCTTTCACTAACCACTCTTCATTTTTAGAAACAAAGCTTCCCTTCGCTTGTTTAATCGCAACTAAATATTCCATTGGTGCTAGTTCTTCTGCTTGTTGAATCATTTGGATGTCACTATCGGAATACCCCGCTTGTCTTAGGGTATTAAACCGTCGATTTTGATTGGTTTGAACGGGACTTGAAATTTTTTTATCTGGGATAACCTTATTTTGATTCATCAGTAAATTTTCTAAGTCTTTGGCATTCACTTGACCATTATCAAGCGTGACAATTTGGCCTAAAGCTTCTGCTAACTGCATTTCATTGTAGCCATACAAACTCTGAAACAAGCGGATTTGTTCTTTAAACTCTGCCGTAAAAACAGCCGGATCAACAAATTTATTTTGAGCTAATTCAACAAGTAACGCCCAATCAAGCGGCGGATTATCAACCGTTATGGCTGTCTGTTTGGTCGTTGCAAATTGTTGTGCTGCCTGTTCCAACATTGCTTGATGGCGACCAAATGCCTGATTCGACCATTGATAAACTTCTGAAAATTTTTTCGTGATTTCTTGAAGGCCTTGATAGTCTTGAATCTTCGGGCTAAAACGCGCCACTAATTGATCGAATTTTCGTTGCCCAACTTGACTTAATAAAAGATGGGCTAAAAGTTGCTCTGCCAAAAAGGCTTGCGGATTTAATGGCGCGAGCAATTCATAAGTCAACATCGGACCTAATTCCAAATCCTCCTGATATGTCTTCAACAGACCCAAGCCTTCTAATTTGTAACGGGCCGCTAAAAATGGCTGTAAGCCTAAATTAATACCATTTAAGATATCCAAATGCGTGTATTCCTGTCCACTTAAGGCATCACCTACCAAGTTAAAATAAAGTGCAAGCGCATCACTACCAATAATTGGTTGATATAAGTAAAGTAAGGCCTGCTCACCTTCTTGACTTAAAGGTGTCCTTTGATTGACACGATACAAATCTTTTGGTTGGATCTCTTTGTTACTCCTATTCAAATCCTTTAATCGCTCCTCTTGCTTTCCTGTTCGTTTTCTTTGGCTTTACTAACAATGTCTTGGAGCTCTTTTAAAAAGACGGACATATCTTTAAACTGACGATAGACACTGGCAAAGCGAATATAGGCAATTTCATCCAAATTAACGAGCTCTTCCATGACATATTCACCAATTAAAGTCGTTGATACTTCATTTTCTCCGTGACTACGAACACGATTTTCAACATGATCGACAATTTGTTCCATTTGTTCCATCGCAACTGGTCGTTTTTCAGCTGAACGAATTAACCCTCTTAAAATTTTATCACGATTAAATTCCTCGCGCGCACCGTTTTTCTTGATTACTAGTAATGGTGTTGCTTCAATTCGTTCAAAGGTTGTGAAGCGAAAGCCGCAACTTTCGCATTCACGACGTCGGCGAATCGCTCGACCATCGTCAGCTTGACGACTATCAATCACACGAGAACTATTATGTTGACATTTAGGACAACGCATTCCTTCACCTCTTTTGATTCACATCAGCCATTGAGCTGTGTTCTTTCAATCATATTTTTTATAATTATAACATGAAAATTTGTTGTTCGGCTGAAAAAGCCAGCGAAACCTCGGGAATACTTTCGCTCAATGCCCAATAAATGCTTTTTTATTCTTCACACCAAAAAAGATAAGCCTTGAAATTTACCAAGGCTTATCTTCTTCACCAGTTAAATGTTTTTGGCGCTCAATTTCCAAACGGTCTTTGTCACGATATTCACTTGCTAGATATTTTTTTTCAGTCAATCCCCGACCCACGTGTTCTTGTGTGGCATCTTGGATTTGGGCCCGTTTTTCTTCATACTCATCTTCTAGTTCTTGAATCCGCTCTCGCCGCATTTCTTGATGTTCATGTGCCAACTCTTTTTGCTGTTTGCCTTTTGCTTCTAACTGTGAATTATGCGTAAGTTCCCCCAATTTTTCTTTCGTCACACCAATCATTCTGTCCTTACCATCTTTAAGCGTTCCCATCAAAAACCCCTCCGTTCTTTATCTTAATTTTACTAAAAAAAGAACGGATAGACAAAAATTCTGGATTTAAATACTGGTGTTATGCCTTTTTCTTAACTGCGTTACCATCACCTGTAATAAATTTTTGTTGAACTAACCAGGTGTGGACTTGTTCTTTGGTGTGCTTACGACTCTGGGTATTATCAAAAACGAGATCAGCCAAAGCTTTTTTACGTTCAATTGGCCATTGAGCTTGAATGCGTTGTTGCGCTTCTTCTTTAGTTAGTTGATTACGTACCATTAAACGCTCAATTTGTAAGTATTCCGGAAGATAAACAACGGCAACTTGATCCATATATTGTTGATAGTTGGTCTCAAACATTAACGGAACATCGACCACCACTAATGGATTTGTTTGTTGCATGGCGATTTCAGCCAAAATTTGCTGACGAATAAAAGGATCTAATAACGCATTTAAGGCTTGTCTTTGTTGAGGTTCTTTAAAAATCAGCTGACCGAGCTTGGTTCGGTCCAACTCGCCTTCTGCAGTAATAAATTCTGGGCCAAAAACCGTCTGAATCTGTGCTAAAGCTAAAGACCCTTTGGCCACCACTTCGCGAGCAATAACATCGCCATCCACCACGGGAAAACCCAATTCTTTCAAATAACTAACCACCATACTTTTCCCAGTAGCAATTCCACCTGTAATCCCTAAAATAAAACTCATTGACTCACTTCCTCTAGTCGTTGACACTGCGGGCAAAAATGCGTCCCGCGCTGAGCAACTTTCGTTTTAACAATCAAGGTTTGACATCGCGGACAAGGTTGATTGGTTTGGCCATAGACGTGTAACTTCGTTTGAAAGTTCCCAGATTCTCCTAATGCATTTTGATACGTTCGAATCGTGGTTCCGCCAGCTGCAACGGCCTTTGCCAGCACCTCGATAATTGCTTGTCGTAATTGACTCACTTCTTTTTCAGTTAAGGAATTCGCCACTCGTTTGGGGTGAATTCGCGCTTGCCAAAGAGCTTCATCAACGTAGATATTGCCTAAGCCAGTCACCAATCTTTGGTCAAGTAGCAAAGGTTTGATTAACTTCTTCGAACGTTTCAATTGCTCGCTAAAAGGTTGCAACTTAAAGCTAGCAGCTGTTGGTTCGGGCCCTAATTTTTGAATACCAGGATAATTGGGCGCTTGATCTTTAGCCACCAGACTCATCCGCCCAAATTTACGAACGTCTTGATAGTGCAATTGACTACCATCACGAAACGTGAAAATAACATGCGTATGTGGGTCAATCGCCGTTTCTGAGCTTGGCTTGACGTATTCATATTTGCCTTCCATTCGCAAGTGCGAGACCAAATCAAAATGTGTTAACTTAAAAATTAAAAATTTCCCTCGGCGCCAAACATCCTGAATCGATTCACCAACCAATTGGTCTGAAAATCGGGCAACGTCAGGTTGTTCAATTATGCGGGGCCACGTCACATCGACGTGCATAATTTCTTTCCCGGAAACAAGTTGAATCAAGCCTTTACGAACCGTTTCAACTTCTGGTAATTCGGGCATCTGCTCTCACCTCTTTATTTTGCTTCGTACCACGTTTTGCCCCAACTACTATCGGTAATTAGAGGTACACTTAACGTAACTGCATTTTCTAAAACCTCTTTGACTAGCGCGTCAAGTCGTGATAATTCTTCCTTGGGCACTTCAAAAACGAGCTCATCATGCACTTGTAACAACATAACCGCTTCAAACGCTTCTGCTTTTAGACGCCGGGCTAGCTCAATCATTGCGATTTTCAAAATATCAGCCGCACTTCCTTGAATTGGTGAATTAATTGCGGTTCTTTCAGCAAATGACCGCAGATTAAAGTTGCGCGCAGTGATATCTGGCAAGTAGCGACGACGTTTGTAAAGTGTTTCAACATAGCCTTTGTCTTTGGCTTCAGCTACGATATCAGCCATATATCGTTTAACACCCGGATACTTTTCAAAATAAGTATCAATGTATTGTTGCGCTGCTTTTCTAGTAATCCCTAAGTTTTGTGACAGACCATAATCAGAAATCCCATAAACAATCCCAAAATTGACCGCTTTAGCTTGACGACGCATATTGGGCGTCACTTCACTGGCATCTTGAATCCCAAAAACACGCATCGCAGTACTGGCATGGATATCTTGCCCTTCATTAAAAGCAGCTTTTAGATGTTCATCAGCGGAAATATGAGCTAATACACGCAATTCAATTTGAGAATAATCGGAAGAATAAATCACCCAATCTTCGCTTCGCGGGACAAAGGCTTGACGAATTTTACGACCTTCGTCTAAACGAATCGGAATATTTTGTAAGTTGGGATCAATCGAACTTAAGCGTCCGGTTTGCGTTAGCGTTTGAACATAACGGGTGTGAATCTTGCCGTCATTTTGAATAACTTTTAATAATCCTTCGACATACGTTGATTGAATCTTAGCAATTTGACGGTAGGTTAAGATGTGTTCCACAATTGGGGCTTGTTCTTTTAGTTGCTCCAAAACATCAACGGCAGTTGAGTATCCCGTCTTGGTTTTCTTGATAACTGGTAAGCCCATTTTTTCAAAAAGAATCACACCTAATTGTTTTGGTGAGTTGATATTAAAGGTTTCGCCGGCTAACTCATAAATATCACTTTCAATTTGTGCCAAGCGCGTCGCAAATTCTGACTTCATCTCCGTTAAACGTTGGGCATTGACCGTAATTCCGGCAATTTCCATCTCTGCTAACACTGTCGAAAGCGGCAATTCCATGTCGGCAAATAATGAATACTGATCTTTTTCATGAAGTTCAGCTACCAATCTTTGACTTAACCAATGAATGCCTTTGATTTTACGTGCCAAATGTTCAAAGAACCGCTCCTCGTCTTCCGGCAAGCCTTTTTTCGCACCTTTTCCGTAAACTTGTTCGTCCGTCAAAAGATCATTAAACCCATAATGGGCACAAATCGCAGCTACATCATCACTATTATCATTGGTATCTAATAAATAAGCGGCCAGTAAGACGTCAAATTCGATGCCTTGCGGTTTGGTGGCATACCGGTTTAAAGCGATATACGTCCGCTTGGCATTATAAACGATTTTGCGCTGAGCTTTGTTTTTAAGCCAAGCTAAAAAATACGGATTTTCAAATAACGCTTCATTATTGGTGACATAAATCGTTTTATCCGTTCCCCAAGCAACTCCCACGATATTTTCCAAATGATAGTTTGGTCCCATCATTTCGACATAAAGTGCCATCTCATCAGTAAACATTTCTTTAGTAAATTCATCAACGACTTTAAAACTAATCGCTGACTTTTCTTCTTCCGGTTGCTCAATGTTTAATTTTTCTAGGAAGGTCTTAAAATTCATTTCTTTGTAAAACGGAACCAATAACTCTAAGTTCTTTCCTTGGTAATCTAGTTGATCAATCGTAATGTCAACCGGTGAGTCGACATTAATCGTTGCTAATTGTTTTGATAAAAAAGCTTGTTCTCGATCATTGATTAAGTTTTCTTTCATTTTGCTCTTTTTCAAAGAATCAATATTTTCATAAATCCCCTCTACCGAGCCAAATTCTTTGAGCAGTTTAATAGCGGTCTTTTCACCAATTTTCGTAACTCCGGGAATATTGTCTGAACTATCGCCAGCGAGACCTTTCATATCGATAATTTGTTGCGGTGTTAAGCCATCATATTTTTCAGCAATAAATGCGGGCGTATAACTTTCTAGCTCACTCACCCCTTTGATGGTGATTTCGACACGAATATCATCGGAAGCCAATTGCGTTAAATCGCGGTCTCCTGAAAGGACAACCACTTCAAATTCGTCTTTGTTGGCTTGAGTTGCTAACGTTCCGATAATATCATCGGCTTCATAATTGTCTAACTCATAGTATTTCATGCCAAGTGCCGTAATCAATTCGCGCAGATAAGGCATCTGCTCTTTAAACTCACCGGGAGTTTTTGAACGCCCCGCTTTGTATTCAGTATACATCTCGGTTCTAAAAGTCGTTTTGCCAGCATCAAAGGCTACCAAGACGTGGGTGGGTTGTTCTTTTTTTAAGACATTTTCAAACATTGTGTGAAAGGCGTAAATTGCATTCGTATGTAACCCGTTCGCGTTCTTAAAACGCTCCAGTGAGTTGTGTAAAGCAAAAAAAGCCCGGAAGGCGACACTGTTACCATCTACTAATAAGAGTTTTTTCTTTGTCATTTCAATAACTCCTCTTCTAAAAAGTTCTTCTCTATTCTATCAAATCCCCACTGCAATTGCGATGATTTGAGCATTCTTCTCCAAGTAAATTCGAGACAAAAAAACACCTTCTAAGTCAAGACTCAAAAGGTGTGTTACAATTTTTTTAATCATTGCGCCCGATAATTCTTAAAATAGCTAGGAATAAGTTAATAAAATCTAAGTAAAGCTGCAAAGCGATAAAAGCAGCAATCCCCGTATTTTCTTCGCTATATTTGGCATAAAATCGGCGGATCATTTGATTGTCTTTGGCAGTCAAGCCCACAAAAACAAAAACGGTGACAAAAGAAATAAACAAATCAACTGGTGCACTTCTTAATAAGAAGACATTGACTAAACTAGCCACAATGATGCCGATTAATAAGTTAATACAAATACGACCGACAGCACTTAAATCACGTTTGGTAAATACCCCAAAAACAGCTGAAACAATAAAGGTGACTGACGCTACTGCCAAGGCTGTATAAACGGTGCCCAGATCATACATTAAAAAGGTCACGGATAAGGTCACACCATTTAATAAAGAGTAAACAATAAATCCAGCCACTGATAACGCCGGGTTACTTTCAGCTTTACGACTTAAGACGATTACCAAGATAATTTCCACCAACCATAACCCGACAAAACCTAATGGAAAGCCATTGATAAAATTTAAGGTTTGTTCTTGATAAACCGTTGCGCCGAGAAAAGCGGTCAGGGCACTTAACCCTAAGCCGATGGCAAAGAACGAATAGACCTTGGCATAGAACTGATTTAACCCCTGCGTTTTTAAGATTGGTGTTTCGATCTGATTATTCATTTTCAAGTTCCTCGCTTTCAACTACTGGGGGATGGACCATTACGACGGCATCTAGGACCCGTGTTTCTTCAGTATTCGTCGCCTCTACTGAAATCGTCACGAGATTTTTCCGTTTGTCGACTTTAATAATTTCAAATAAAAAAGTTAAAGTTTCATAATGATACACCGGTTCCAAACAGTTAATCGAAAAATTGACGACGTGTGATCCCGGTCCGGGAAGATGCTTAGAAATAGCACTGGTAATGATACCCATCAGCATAATTGATGGTACAATGGGACGCTTGTAGTGCGTACTTCTCGCATATGCTTGCTGAATATATAGCGGATTGGAATCGTTGGTTAACCCTAAATATAAAAATAACTGACTATCTTCCACCGACTCCGTTAAAGATAACGAATCACCTTCTGCTAGCATCTCTATACTTTTTCCAATTTTATTCATTTTATTCATCGACAATTTAGTATTCCTCCAAATTTTATTTAATTACTATAATTCTAGCAGATGAAAAGAAAAGTGCAAGCTTCTTCCCTCTGAGGTTTAAGTGCAGAAAAAAAGCTAAGACTTTGTCAGGTCCTAGCTCCAAAACGCTTTGCTTTTATAATACGTTACGTGTCGTATTGCTTAATAATTTTTCGTAAGCATGTTCAAATTTTTGCACATCACCAGCGCCCATAAAGATAATCACAGCATTATGAAAATCAAGCAATGGTGACATGTTTTCCTCTTGAACAACTTGCCCACCTTTAGTGATTTTTTCACCAAGGTCTTCAATTTTGACATCCCCTTGGCTCTCTCTAGCTGAACCAAAGATATCACATAGATACACATGGTCGGCTAAATCTAAAGCTGTGGCAAATTCATCCAGTAAAGCAATCGTGCGTGAGAATGTATGTGGTTGAAAAACAGCAATAATTTCTTTATCAGGATATTTTTGACGCGCGCCATCTAACGTCGCTTGAATTTCAGCTGGGTGATGGGCATAATCATCAACAATCGTCATATCCGCAATAATTTTCTCACTAAAGCGGCGTTTCACACCGCCAAATGTCGCTAATTCTTTGGCCGCTTCTTGCATATCGATTCCTTCAAGGTAGGCAATCGCAATCACACCTAATGCGTTATAAATATTGTGTTGACCAAATGCTGGTAATTCAAAATGGCCTACACATTCGCCTTTAATATAGACATCAAACTCTGAACCTTTAGTCGTTCTTGCGATATTTTTGGCTTGAATGTCATCGTTGTCATTGACCCCATAATAATAAACAGGCACATCAACCGCTAATTTACGCAAGTTTTCATCGTCACCAAAAGCTAGAATACCTTTTTTCACTTGACTGGCCATTGATTGGAAGGCTGAGAAAACATCTTCAATACTCGTAAAGTAATCAGGATGATCAAAGTCAATGTTCGTCATGATGGCATAATCTGGTGAATATGCCAAGAAATGACGCCGATACTCACAGGCTTCAAAAGCAAAATACTCGGCATCAGCAACGCCATGCCCGGTTCCATCACCAATTAAATAACTTGTTGGACGAACACCACTCAACATGTGCGCCAATAAGCCTGTCGTACTCGTTTTACCATGCGATCCAGTCACGGCAATACTCGTATAATTTTGAATGAAACGGCCAATGAATTCTTGGTAACGAATGACTTCTACCCCTAATTCATTTGCACGAACGATTTCTTCATGGCTGTCAGGGAACGCATTACCGGCGATCACAATCATTCCCGTTTGGATATTTTCTTTGTTAAATGGTAATAAATTGATCTTCGCTACTTCCAAGTCACGTTGGGTAAAAAAGTACTCAGTGACATCTGATCCCTGCACTTTGAATCCTTTTTCATGCAAAACTAATGCTAATGAGCTCATTCCTGAACCTTTAATTCCGACAAAATGATACAAAATATTTTCATTATTCATTAAATAAAGCCTCTTTCCTCAAACTTCAAATTCTAAAAACCAAATGTTCGGTATTTTTATTAATTCAATAACTATTGATACATATGGTTTTTATTATCTAACAAATTGATGGAAATATCAATGAATTTTCCTTGAAGTTAGTAAAATGGTTACTTTTTGTAAGAGCTGTAATCTTTTATTAATTACTTTGATTTAATTGTAACTTTCCTCGGCAATGGCCACAACCAAACTTATTGAGATTTACGCGTCGCATCCGCCAATATTGTTGGCCACACGACTGACAACGATAACACCATTTGGCCTTTTTTTCGACTGGTGCATAGCGTAAGCCCCCAGTTTGAGCAAGTAATGTTTTAAAATCAACATCTTGATGGCGAAAACCTAGTCCTTGTAAATGCAAATGATAGTGACACAATTCATGTTTAATAATGCCTACAATCACTTCTTGTTCTACTTTTTGGAAAAGCTGGTAGTTAAAATCCAGATGATGGTCTTTTAAATGATATCTGCCTCCGGTCGTTTGCAATCGTCTATTGAAATGCGCTTGATGTGTAAAGGGACGTTGAAAAAAAGTCCAAGAAACGGTTTCTACTAATCTTTGTAATTCAGCCTCCGTCATTTTGGCGGCTGATTCTCAATCATCGTCAAACTAATTCGACCTTTTTGTGCGTCCACTTGTTCAATCCAAACAGTCACGATATCACCTACAGCCACAACCTCTTTCGGGTGCTTCACAAAGCCCTGTTTAAGTTTGGAAATGTGGACTAAACCATCTTGTTTAACCCCAATATCGACAAAGGCCCCAAAATCAATCACGTTACGAACCGTACCACTTAATTCCATTCCTGGTTTTAAATCATTCATCGTCAATACATCTTTTCTTAACAATGGTGCTGGCATTTCTTCGCGCATATCTCTTCCGGGTTGAACAAGCCCTTTAATAATATCAACAACGGTTGCACTCCCAGAATTTAGCTCTTGACTAACTTGGCGCGGATCTAATTGATTAAACGCCTCTTTTGCCATGGGTGTGCCGAGTTCTGTTGGTTTCACTTGTGCAATTTGGCAAATTTGTTCCGCTAATTCATAGCTTTCTGGATGGATGCCGGTATTATCCAAGATATTTTTCCCATCCGGAATACGCAAAAAGCCAATTGCTTGTTCGAAAGCTTTTGGACCTAAACGCGGAACTTTTTTCAATTGATTCCGTCGTAAAAAAGCGCCATTTTCTTCACGATACACGAGGATATTTTGCGCCGTCGTTTTATTTAGCCCCGAGATATGTTGCAGTAATTGGGCACTAGCCGTATTGACATCCACCCCGACTTGGTTGACCACCGTCTCAACGACAAAATCTAATTGCTCAGCCAATTGTTTTTGGCCAACATCATGTTGGTATTGACCCACTCCAACTGCTTTGGGATCAATTTTAACTAATTCTGCTAACGGATCTTGTAACCGGCGACCGATACTAATTGCGCTACGTTCTTCCACCTGTAAGTTAGGAAACTCTTGCCGAGCAGTATCACTTGCTGAATAGACGCTAGCCCCTGCTTCATTTACGATAACGTAAAAAACTTCACGTGCTAGTGTTTGTAAATTTTCAGCAACGAATAATTCTGATTCCCGACTTGCCGTCCCGTTACCAATTGCAACCATTTCAATTTCAAAGCGTTCGATTAGCTGAATAAATTTTTCAGCCGCGGCCAAACGTTTTTCTTGATTGGCTGGTTTATGCGGATAAATCACATCTACGTCTAAAACCTTGCCAGTGGCATCTAAAACAGCTAATTTGCACCCTGTTCGATAGGCTGGATCAAACCCCAAAACAACTTTGCCTTTCAAGGGAGATTGCAATAACAGGTTACGCAAATTTTCACCAAAAATAGCAATGGCTTGCTCATCAGCCAATTGGGTCAATTCGTGGCGAATTTCGCGTTCAATCGCCGGACCAATAAAGCGTTTATAGGCATCTTGATAGGCCGCGACAACGTACTCTGTCGCTACTGATTTTTCATTGAGAATTAATTTCTGGTGTAAGTAGGCCATGATTTTTTCTTCATTGACGACTAACGAAATTTTGAGCACGCCTTCTTTTTCCCCACGATTGGTTGCCAAAATTCGGTGAGCGACAATTTTTCGAACTGGTTCGGAAAAATCATAATACATTTCATAAACGTTTTTTTCATCAAGTTCAGCTTTCTTCACTTGGCTATGATAACTCCCATTATTAAAGATGTAATTCCTAATCCACGTTCGAAACTCCGCAACATCACTAATTTGTTCCGCTAAAATTTCGTGACTGCCGGCTAACGCTGCCGCCACATCCAAAACCTCTTCGGTGATAAACTGGCTAGCCTTTTGGGCAACAAGCGCCTTTTCAGGGAAAGTTAGTAGCCAATTAGCCAATGGTTCTAAGCCTTGTTCTTTGGCAATCGTTGCTTTGGTGCGGCGCTTTTGTTTAAATGGCCGATACAAATCTTCTAATTGCTGCATTTTGCTAGCTTGTTCGATTGCGTGTTTTAATTCCGGCGTTAATTTTTCTTGTTCACTAATGCTACGTAAAATATCGGTTTTTCTTTTTTCAAGATTTGCTAAATAATGATACCGTTCTTCAATTTCACGAATTTGGACCTCATCTAAATTGCCAGTCATTTCTTTGCGATAACGGGCAATAAAAGGAACCGTATTCCCCTCGTGTAAAAGCGTTAAAACTTTTTGAATTTGTCCACTTTGATAACTCGTTAGCTCTTTTAAGACCATTTGGACAATCGTTTGATTTGTTGTTTCTGTCATTTCGTTCACCTTTCAATTTAAAATTTAGCAATCCCTTATTTCGGCTGCCACGGTCCATGAAGATTTTGGTACTCGATGTCTTGAATCAACGTGTCTTGATTAAAAATCACGCCATGCAAAGAACCGCCAGCCACTGCCCCACCATCAATCCCAATTTTTTGATTACTTTGCCAAAGAGTAGTCGTTTTCATATCACCATATAACATTGGCGTAATGGTATGTCCAAAAACGATTACTTTTCCCGTCTCGTTCACTCCATCATGAAAGGGGGCTCGAATCCAAAGAAAATCCCGTGGCTTCGTTTTACGCCAATCTTTTTTCATTAAATCAACCCCCGCATGAACAAACAGATATTTCCCCCATTCATAATATAGCGGACGCTCCATCAAAAAAGCGATCAGCTCTTGATAGCGACTCCGAATCATCATCGCAATTTCTGTCGGGGAATATTCCGCAAATGCACCGGGATGCAACAAGTCTTCAATTGTTTCTTTCCCCCCATTGTGCAGATACGAAGGCGCCCAATCTTCTGGATTGACTAAAAATTGCAAAAAATATTCTTCATGATTGCCTCTTAAATAGACGGCATCATATTTTTCAACCAATTCTTTTGCTAATAACCAACAAGCTTTGGAATGCGCACCACGATCATTGACATCACCAATTAAGACCAATTGATGCCAGTCAGGATGAAAATGCGTGAGAACTTGTTGAAATAAATCCAACTCGCCATGAATATCACCAATTGCAAAAACATACGGCTTCATCAAATCCCTCCTCTATCTCCCATTCATTATAGCAGTTCCCTGGTGACTTTGAACAATTTGAAGAGACCAAAAGAAGAGCGCCTCTCTTCAGCTAGAAGATGAGACACTCCTCATTCAAATTATTTTTCAGATACAGCGAAATAATTTCCTTCGATATCAGCAAAATTAAAGACCAAACGCTCGCCTAATTGCACCAAATCACCTAGTTCAACTTGATTTGCTTGCATTTTTTTATACAAGGCCATTGCGTCCGTAGTAAAAAACATAATCGATGGACTATTACTAGCAACTTCAGGTGAATGAGCTTCAATAAACTGCCGATCATACAACACAAAGTGTGCTTGGGCTAACTCGCTAGCACCAATCTCAATCACCGCCGTCCCATCAGCTTCTTGTTCATCAATAATGACAAAGCCTAAAGCTTGCCAAAAGGCGGCTACTTTTTTGACATCATCCACATACAGCATGATTTGCATCTCATCACTAAACATGATACCCTCCTAGGCTTGCGTTTCAGGATCAGATTTAAAATTTAATTTCAGACCTGGTTCATCCATTGCGATCTCAGTGACTTCATAAGTCAGGCGTTTCACAATATCAAATAAAGGTGCCACAATCTGATCAATCTCATCTTTGGTGACATCTTGTTGCGATGTTACTTCACGATTAATTAAATGATTAATCTGGCTAACACGTCCTGATAAGACATACGCTTCAAAGACCAACACAAATTCTAAGCGTGCGCCGATAATACTGTTTTCTTTAGGGTAATTCTCATCTGCTGACTGCAATGGTGAGAAACCGACATTTAAAACCGTTTTTTGTTCTTTCTCGGGATTTTTTTTATCGTAGTGATAAGCTTCAACTACGGGTTTTTGACGTTTAATTTCCAAGTGTCTCCACACTCCTTTTTTCAATTATAGCATATTAAAGCCACCGCGTGAGCGCATGAAAAGCAGTCACTTAATTTAATTGTTCCAAATAGTCCAAAGCATCTTGGACGGTTTTCACTGGTACAATCTCTAGCTGACTACCAAGTTCTTTCGCTGCCGCCTTAGCTTCTTGGTAATTCGATTGCTCGCCTGAATCGCTGGCAACTTCATCATCTGGCGCAAAGAAAATCTCAGCGCCCGCTTGAGTCGCACTAGCAACTTTTTTATCAATGCCACCAATTCTGCCGATATTGCCTTCGTTATCAATCGTACCTGTGCCCGCGATTTCATGCCCTTTACGAATGTCGTCTTGCACTAATTGGGCATAGATTTCTAACGTAAACATCAACCCAGCTGATGGCCCACCGATGTTTTCGACATCAAAATTAATTACTTCATCCGTAGTAACTTCGGTGTGATCGGTCAAAGTAATCCCGATTCCTGGTTTTTGATTTGATGGTAATTCCATCAATTGCCCCGTTGCCTCTTGTTCTTGGCCGTCATGGATATAAGTAACCGTCATTTCTTGGCCCACTTCTTGTGATTGTACATATTCCATAAAGGCTTGACTACTCGCAAAACTTTGACCATCGGCTTTCGTTACGGTATCGCCAATCGCAATTTGATTAACAAAAGCCGAATTTTCATCCACGCCCAAGACGTAGACACCCTTGTAATCAATCTGATAGTCTTTTTCTGCCAATTCTAATGCTTGTTGAATGGCTGCATTTTGTGACGATTCCATATAGTATTCTTGCATCTGATTGTATTGGGTTGAAGTTGATCCCCCCATCAATTCTTCTTGACTCACAATCTCTTCAAAAGACGAAAATTGTGCGCGAATTAAGCGGAAAACCGTGGCACGTTGAATGCCAACTGACGTTAGGGAAAATGAGCCATCTTCTTTGTCTTGTTCATTGTTCACCGTAATCAACTCTTTTAAATCAATCGTTGATCCTGGCATCTCCACATAATAGGCCGTTGGTACAAAAGCGGCTGCCACGGTAATGATTAGCACCAAAATAAGTGCTAGCTTGGCCCATCTTTTTTTATTGTTCATCCTCATCACTCTTCTTTACGATTGCTTGATAAACCGGCTCTGGTAAATATCCACGAACATCGCCACCAAATTTCAAAACTTCTCTTAACAGACTCGAACTAATATGACTATATTTCGCATCAGCCAGTAAAAAAACAGTTTCTAAATCGGCTGCTAAATGTTTATTCATGGAGACAATATCTTTCTCGTACTCATAATCTTTGACACTGCGGATGCCACGTAGTAAAAATTGTGCACCCATTTTTTTTGCTGTAATCACGGTCAATTCGGTTTCTTGGGCAATGACCTGAACATTTGCTAGGTGCTTGACACTTTGTTCAACCAAATCGATTTTTTCACTGAGCGAAAGATACGCTTCTTTATTGGTATTATGAAAAATCCCCACGATGACTTCATCAAATAATTTCGCACCACGTTCAATGGTATCTAGATGGCCATTCGTCAGCGGATCAAAACTGCCTGGAAACAAAGCAATTTTTTTCATACTAGACCTCTTTTCTGTAAATACTAACCGCCGTAATGCCATAAGTCTGTTGACGAATTTGGCTTAATACGCCGATTTCAGCTGGCAGCTCCACTTCTTTAGCGGTTTCACAAACAATCAGACACCGATCGTTTAATAAGTCCAATTCTTCTAAGGCCAACATTTGTTCAACAATTGCTTGTTTTTGGTATGGCGGATCTAATAACACTAAATCAAAACTAAAACCGCGCACCTTCATCTCTTTAAGCGCTTGGTTAGCATCCATTTTAAGCGGGAGAAATTGTTCTTCTTTTTTGGTCAATTTAATATTATCTTTAATTACTTTCATGGCTGCATAATTGCGATCAATACAAACAGCCAAGTCCATGCCGCGCGAAACAGCTTCAATAGCCAAGCCCCCGCTTCCGGCAAATAAATCGAGACAATTCCCACCATCAAAATACGGACCAATCATATTAAAAATCGATTCTTTTACTTTATCGGTTGTCGGTCGTGTATTATCACCATCCAAACTTTTCAAACGGCGACCACGAAACGCTCCTGATATGACTCGCATGACGTCCCTCCCTCAAAATTTTCGTCCTAAAACAAACGGGAATTGCAAATAATTCCCAACTCCCGTTTTGTTTAAATATTATCAGCTAAGCGAATTTGGGTATTTAATTCTTCCACTTCAAAGCCATCGTCTTCTTTTACTTGATAGGCAGCTTTCGTGCCAATTTTATCCGCAAAATTCATCTCGATATCCGGACGATACGACGCTTCGACTTGACGTACAAAGTGTAACTTTTCAATCTTGGCACACTTTTCGGCAAAATCTTTTTCATCTAAATAGATGACGACATACTTTAACTTTCTTGAAACGTAATGAACGAAGCCAAAACGTTTTAAATTTTTCAATTGCCGCAAACTATAAACCCAGACAATCAAACCTCGTCTAGGGGTTAACTTAAAATTTGCACGTTCATCAACTTGCATGGCAATTCCCTCCACATCCACGATGTTTTCCTTCAAAAAACGGATTCCCAGTCTCAACTTTTATTTGCTCCGAAATACTTTGAGCAATTTGGGTACTAATCACATCCAAAGCTGTTTGCAAATCTAGTTCCGCCACTTTAAAATCAGCAACCATTGGATGCAAATCCAAATCCCGCTTCGCACGCCGCGTCTGTTGCATTTTTTCTTTATATCCTGGAGCATACTTTCCATAGGGGGCGATTAATTCAAAATCCTGTTTCTGGTTACTAAAGCTGTCTCGTAATTTTTTGACGGTCGGATCACTATGTAACAAACCTTCTTTATCCAAGTAATTTCCCATTACTTGTGAATTAAGAATCCCCTGAACCAGGCGTTCCATTTGGTCTTCTAAAGAAAAAAAATGTTCATCATATATCAAATTACTCACTATCCTTTGTACTGTTCTCATTTTGAACCAAGATGAGAATCTTTTCTTGTGCAATTGAAAGCGCAAATGTCGCATTGGGTTCATCAACAAATTTAGTATGAACAAACGGGTCACTAAAAAACGATAGCAATTGAAAAGTTGGATCATAACTTGGGGTATACATGAGACCTCTAGCATCAGTGATTTGCTCTTTTTTCAAAATTTCTTCAAACTCAGTACCACTACTGACAAACGGAGCATGCGTGAGCGTTGATTGTGAAGCAAGCAACTCTTCATAGCGTTCTTCACTAAAATAATTTGCCGGGTCTTGCGCCAACTTACCAAGTAACATGTCACTTTTGCTTTGTAACTCAACGCTATAATTCGTAGGTATTCCCAATTCTTTCAGTCTTAAATTTGAAAGTAACAATTTGAGGTATTTTTCTTTTTCACTATTAATGACTTCCCAGTCAGCGTTCGCAGCTACCGAATAACTCGGTGGTGTGCCCATCGTGACTTGATAAGGAGCCAATTTTAATAAGGTATCCTTATCTAAATACATCACCGACATTAGTTCACCTAACGTCTGATTAAAAAAGAGCATCGCAAAGGTATCATTATCAAAGGCAATTAGTGGTCGGTAATTCATGTCTTCTTCCATTAACTCAAAACCAATCACTTGGTCCTGATAGGAAATCGAAAAATTAGGATAAATCATCGAAATTTGTGCCAAATCACTCATCGTCATCCCAAAAGTAAAGGGCGCAATGTTCTCGTTTGTCGCTGAACTACCGACAATTTTAATGGCCGCAATCTGCTCTTCTCGACTATTAACTTCCAAATATTGCGTTTTATCAAGTGAATTGTACAAAGAAACGGTATAGCCAAAGCCTGATGGATATGACTCAAGTGCACTACCAAAGTTCGACTCAAACGTTTTTAGCGATTGTCCAATCCATTTCGCATACCCTTGCGTTGGAATAGGTTCATATTGGAGCGCAGTACTTTGACGACTAACTTCACTTTTTTCAATTGGTGAATCAGGAATCGTTTTAGGGAAAACGATTGGCTCAGCATAAACTAACGCTAAGGCCACTAACATTGAACTGGTAAAAACTAGGCCTCGTTTTCCCACGATATCCCTACTTTCTTATTTTTCTTGCACTTCGATTAATAAGTCTCCTGACGAAATACTTTCGCCTTTGGTAACATAAATATGCTCAACCACACCATCAAAACGAGCTTCAATGGTTGTTTCCATTTTCATTGCTTCGGTAACGAGTAACGTATCACCTTGTTTGACACGATCACCTTTGGCTACTAAAACATCCAAAACAGAACCTGGCATAGTGGCGCCAATTTGTTCTTTATTCGTTGGTTCAGCCTTGCGTTTGGTTTGTACCAAGCTCGTAATCGAGTTGTCTTTAATCACGACTTCACGGCGTTGACCATTTAAATTGAAGTATAAAATACGGTTACCTTCAATATCGGGTTCACCGATTTCATCTAAGCGAATAATTAAAATTTTCCCTTTTTCAAGTTCAACATTAATTGTTTCACCGATACGCATCCCTTCAAAGAAAGTTGGTGTGTCTAAAACGGTAATATCAGCAAATTGCGTATAAGCCTTTGTATAATCCAAGAAAACTTGCGGATACATTAAATAACTTAAGACCTCAGTTGCTGAAGGTTGATACCCAATTTTTTCTGCTAGTTCCACGGTAACTTTTTCAAAATCAACTGGTGCAACCCGTGTTCCCGGACGTTCGGTAAAGGCTTGACGGCCTTTCAAGATAACTTTTTGTAACTCTTCAGGGAAACCACCAACTGGTTGCCCTAATTCCCCTTGAAAGAAGGTCACAACCGATTCTGGGAAGTTTAGTTCCGCGCCTTTGGCATAGATATCAGCTTCTGATAATTTGTTTTGAACCATAAAGAGTGCCATATCGCCGACAACTTTTGAAGAAGGTGTTACTTTCACAATATCGCCAAACATCATGTTCACATCATGATAGACAGCTTTAATTTCATCCCATTGTTCACCTAAACCAACTGCTTTAGCTTGTTGTTGTAAGTTTGAATATTGTCCTCCTGGCATTTCATGTTGATAAACTTCGGTTTGCGGAACATTTAAGCCGTTTTCAAACGCATGGTAATATGGACGAACATCTTCCCAATAGTGATTAATTTCTTGCATGTTATGAATATTTAGTTTCGGTTGGCGCACGTCTTGATCTAGGGCATAGCATAGACTGCTCATGCTCGGTTGACTAGTTGAACCACTCATCGCACTCATCGCAGTGTCTACAATGTCCACGCCGGCTTTCGTTGCTTGGGCGTAAGTAATGATCCCATTTCCGCTTGTGTCATGTGTGTGCAAATGAATTGGTAAATCAACAGTCGCTTTTAATTCACTAATTAAACGATAGGCTGCCTGTGGTTTTAATAACCCCGCCATATCTTTGATCGCAATAATGTGCGCGCCTAGTTGCTCCAGTTCTTTTGCCATTTCTTTGTAGTACTGTACGGTGTATTTATCACGACTTGGATCGTTGATATCCCCCGTATAACAAATGGTAGCCTCAGCGATTTTCCCGGTATCACGCACGGCTTGAATACTTTTTTCCATCTGTGCAACCCAGTTTAAACTATCAAAAATTCTAAAGACATCGACACCTTTAGCCGCCGCTTCTTTAATAAATTCGGCTAAAACATTATCCGGATAATTCGAATACCCCACCGCATTTGATCCTCTAAAGAGCATTTGTAATAAGGTATTTGGCATTTGTTTGCGGATTAATTCCAAGCGGGTCCAAGGATTTTCGTTTAAGAAGCGATAAGCCACATCAAATGTCGCCCCGCCCCACATTTCACTTGAAAAAAGTTGCGGCAATGCTTGCTCCGTCTTAGCAGCGATTTTGGCAAAATCATGCGTTCTAACACGCGTCGCCAAAAGGCTTTGGTGCGCATCTCTAAACGTCGTATCGGTAATCAATAATTCGTTTTGCGCTTTGATCCACTCAACAACCCCTTCAGCTCCCGATTGCTCAAGGACATTTTTAGCACTCACAACGTCGGTTAGTTGAATTAACTGTTTGGGCTTTCTAGGCTCTGCATAAAAGGTTTTCTCCGTTTTACCAACTCCAGGAAACCCATTAACGGTAATCTCACCGATATATTTCATCGTTTTATTTCCACGGTCGCGTACCGTGGAGAATTCAAACAACTCTTTTGAATTATCGATAAAGGTCGTTTTGGCTTGTCCTTTTTGGAATTTCGGGTGGTTAATGACATTTTGCATGAAAGGAATATTCGTTTTCACACCTCGAATACGAAATTCCTTTAAGCAACGTTGCATTTTTTGAATTGCTTGTTCGAAATTATGACCATGCGTACAAACTTTTACTAATAATGAATCAAAAAACGGTGTGACAACAGCTCCTGCGTAGGCATTGCCGACATCTAGACGAACCCCAAAGCCTCCTGGTGAACGATACGTGTCAATTTTTCCGGTATCGGGCATGAAATTATTTAATGGGTCTTCGGTCGTAACCCGACATTGAATCGCCGCCCCTTTAAAAGTTAACTTCTCTTGTGTCGGAATCCCAATTTCACGATGCAGATCTTTTCCTTGGGCAATTAATAATTGGGTGGTCACGATATCAATATCCGTAATTAATTCGGTAATTGTATGTTCCACCTGAACCCGCGGATTTACTTCAATAAAATAAAATCCTTGGTCTTCGACTAAAAATTCAACAGTTCCTGCATTGGTATAGCCGACATGTTTCATCAATTTAACTGCGGCTTGACAGATTTCTTCTCGTTGGGCAGTTGATAAAGAAACACTTGGCGCAACTTCCACAACTTTTTGATGACGACGTTGGACAGAGCAATCGCGTTCAAATAAGTGGACCACGTTTCCGTGAACATCACCTAAAATTTGGACTTCAATATGTTTGGGATCACTGATATAGCGTTCGACATAGACTTCATCACTACCAAAGGCGGCTTTGGCTTCACTTTTCGCCCGTAAGTAGCCATCTTGCGCTTCTTTTTCATCATGAGCCACGCGCATGCCGCGGCCCCCACCACCAAGAGCGGCTTTAATCATGATTGGATAACCATAAGTCGCTCCAAATGCTAACACTTCATCAACTGTTTCAACCGGGCCATCCGATCCGGGAATTGATTGAATTCCTGCGGCTAGAGCAGCCTCTTTGGCTTTAATTTTATCGCCAAAAATATCTAAATGATGCGTTGAAGGGCCAACAAAAATAATACCTTCTTCCGCACAACGTTTGGCAAATTCAAGGTTTTCTGATAAGAACCCATATCCTGGATGAATGGCTTGAGCGCCAGAGTCTTTCGCGATTCGAATAATATCTTCAATATCTAAATACGCATCAATCGGTTTTTTACCTTTCCCGACTAAGTAAGCTTCATCTGCTTTGAAACGATGAACAGAGTACTCATCTTCGGCAGCATAAATCCCGACGGTTTTAATATCTAACTCCGAGCACGCTCGAAAGACTCGAATTGCGATTTCACCACGATTGGCGACTAAAACTTTTTTCATTAAAAAACCACTCCTCAATAACTGCTATTTTCTATATCCAAAAGAATCTTGTTTCTTTTTTCTTCGGCACTAATATTTAAGACAAAACCGATACAAATAGATAACATTAACAAACTTGATCCACCTTGACTTAAAAAAGGGAAGGTAATTCCCGTTAATGGAATGATACCCGTTATTCCACCTAAATTAACAAAGGTTTGAATCATAAATAAACTCCCAATACCAATACACATCAATGAATTAAATGGATCTTTTGAACGAATGCCCACGAGAAAAATCCGACAAATCATATAAAACAATAACGCTAAAATTAAAATTGCCATGATTAAGCCAAGCTCTTCAATGACAATCGCAAAAATATAATCCGTTTGCGCAAATTGTAAAAAGCCTTTTTTCTGAATACTATTACCTAACCCGCGTCCCAAAAGACCACCATTAAACATCGCATAATAACCATTGACCATTTGATGACCTAAGTTGTATTCATCTGCAAATGGATTCGTAAAAATCGCAAAACGATTGTAAACGTGCTCTGGTAAAAATTTCCCGCCGGTTGCAATAACGACCCAAATAGCACCCATACTACCAACAATCCCCACTGGTAATAACCAGTAGGTATATAAATAATTAATCCCACTCGCGGCTAGAACCGCAAAAACAATCAACAAAATGACCGCAGCATTCCCAAAATCGGGCATTGCCATAATGATGCCAAGGCACAGACCAATCCATAGTAACGGTGTGCGGACTTGTTTTAAAAAGGATGTTTGAATATCTGGTTGCCGATTCGCCAGTGACACTGACAAATACCAAATGGCAACGATTTTTAAATACTCGGCGGGTTGAATTGAAAAGCCCCCTAGCGTTAACCACCCCTTGGCACCATTGACCTCTTCACCAAATAAAAGGACGATCAATAGCAAAATCAAAATCACAAAGATGGCTAGCCCAGCTAGTCCTTTTTTACGTAAAAAATCCAACTTTAATTTATAAATCAGCCCAATGGCCGCTAGACTAATCAACCAAAATAAGAATTGATTCATCACCGAAGCCATGGGATTACTATCTGCTTCAACTAATAAATAAGAAGTTGAACTATAAACCATCATTAAGCCTAAAATACACAAAACGAGATAGGGTAATAAAATACTCCAATCCAAAAAATGGCGTTTTTTTATTTTTTTTGGCAAAATTACGCCTCCTTGCCAACGATATTCTGATGTTGATTTTCGTAAACTTCACTATATAGAAGATTCAAATCTTTTTCTAAATCACTCAACAGTTGATGACCAACTTCATTTGTCACGATTCCTAAACGAACCGCAAAAGCAACTTGCCGTGACAAGCCATACATTTGTGTATCAACGACTTCTTCAAATGCTTTACATTGTGAAATACACAAGCTATTTTTTTGATTACGAATCAATCGTTTAATTCGTTCCGCATCTTCTAGCAGCACCTCTAGCGCAAATTCTGCAGAAACCCCTTGCACCATCGCATCAAACCTCCTCTTTCCATTCTCAGTATTATAACATAATTCATAATTATTAGGATAGCACCCCTAAAGCTTTCACATAATTTTCATCGATTTTTTCGCCCTTTTTTTAGTGAAACAAAAAACTTATGTGAAACAAATAACCGCAAATACAAACTTGCTCCTAAACTCGTTTCTTGCGTTCAAGCGTCAAATCAAGTCGTTCATCAAACAAACGTAATCAATACTCGTAGTTCTCCACAAAAACAAAAAAACTGCGCTTCTTGCAACAGTTGCATCAACGAATCGAACCGACCACCATTTTCAGCGAGTAACAAAAAGAACCTAAGACAAAACTGTCCTAGGCCCCAGAATGAATTACTTTTTCTTTTTGCTTGCTTTTTCACGTTCGTTTTTGTTAAGAATTTGTTTACGTAAACGAATGCTTTCAGGTGTTACTTCAAGGTACTCGTCATCATTTAAGAATTCGATTGATTCTTCTAATGTTAAGATACGAGGACGTTTGATAACTGAGGTTTGGTCTTTCGTTGCAGAACGGACGTTAGTCATTTGTTTTGCTTTAACGATGTTAACTGCAAGGTCGTTATCACGTGAGTTCTCACCAACGATCATCCCTTCGTATACTTCAGTACCTGGTTCTACAAAGACCGTTCCACGCTCTTCGATACTCATGATTGAGTAAGTTGTCGCTTTCCCATTTTCCATAGAAACCAAGACACCGTTGTGACGGCCACCAATGATTCCAGAAATCATTGGTAAGTATTGATCGAACGTGTGGTTCATGATACCGTAACCACGCGTCATTGATAAGAATTCAGTTGAGAACCCGATTAAACCACGAGCCGGCGCTAAAAATACTAAACGGATTTGACCGTTTCCAGCGTGAATCATGTCTAACATTTCGGCTTTACGTTGTCCTAACGCTTCAATAACTGAACCCATGTATTCTTCAGGAGTGTCAATTTGAACACGCTCAAATGGCTCACATTTTGTGCCATCGATTTCACGTTCGATAACTTCTGGACGAGCTACTTGTAACTCGAAACCTTCACGACGTAAGTTTTCGATTAAGATCGACAAGTGTAATTCCCCACGACCTGAAACAGTCCATGCATCTGGTCCAAGTGGATCAACGCGTAATGAAACGTCAGTTTGTAATTCGGCCATCAACCGCTCTTCTAATTTACGTGCCGTTACGTATTTACCTTCGCGACCGGCAAATGGTGAGTTATTCACTAAGAATTTCATTTGTAATGTTGGCTCATCAATCCGTAAGATTGGTAGCGCTTCTTGGTGGTCAGCTGGTGTAACAGTTTCCCCAACAAAGATATCTTCCATTCCTGAAACCGCGATTAAATCGCCGGCTTTGGCTTCTTTGATTTCTAAACGTTGTAAGCCAAAGAAACCAAATAATTTCGTAACACGGAAGTTTTTAACTGAACCGTCTAATTTAATTAATGATACGCTATCGCCAACTTTAATAGTTCCGCGGAATACACGGCCAATCCCGATACGACCAACGTAATCATTGTAATCTAATAATGATACTTGGAATTGTAATGGCTCTTCGCTATTGTCAACTGGTGCTGGAATGTGCTCAACAATTGTGTCAAAAATTGGTGCCATTGTTGGTTCTTGGTCAGCAACATCATCTGATAAACTTGAAGTTCCGTTAACTGCAGCTGCATAAATGACTGGGAATTCTAATTGATCTTCGTCCGCACCTAATTCGATAAATAATTCTAAGACTTCATCAACAACTTCCGCAGGGCGTGCTGACGGTTTATCAATCTTGTTAACTACTACGATTGGTGTTAAATGTTGCTCTAAGGCTTTTTTTAATACGAAACGCGTTTGCGGCATTGTACCTTCATAGGCATCAACGACTAAAACCACGCCATCAACCATTTTCATGATTCGCTCAACTTCACCACCGAAGTCCGCGTGACCAGGGGTATCCATAATATTAATCCGTGTGCCGTTGTACTCAACAGCCGTATTTTTAGCTAGAATCGTAATTCCACGTTCTTTTTCTAAAGCATTTGAATCCATTGCGCGTTCTTGTAATTGCGTATGGCTATCCAATGTTTGTGATTGTTTCAATAACTCATCAACTAATGTTGTTTTCCCGTGGTCAACGTGGGCAATAATCGCAACGTTGCGGATATCATTTCTTAATTTCAATTTAGTTTGCTCCTTTTTTTGTCCTCTTGCTTGAACTCTCGACGGTTTATTATAGCAGAATTTCTTTCTGAAATATAGCGAAAAGTTTTCAAAAAATACGAAATCAAGATTTATTTCACCTAGTTTACGCTTTTATAATCGCTAACATCTCTGCAAACGCTGATTTCGTGCCCGCAATATAGTATTCCCGACCATCAAAACGTAGGTTTTCTCCCGTAATTGTGCCATACGAAAAACCAAACGCTTGCAGCAACACATTCCCAGCAGCATAATCCCATGGTGCTAAATTGGACACATAACCACCGCGACGCCCTAACAAAATAGCGCTCAATTCAACACCGGCACATCCGGTCATGCGAACACCTAATGCTTCTTGGCCAATTAATTGACAATTTTTAAAATTTTTCATTAGCATTGCCGCATTCATGCCGACTAAACTGTCTCTTAACGACAAATCAAGCGGTTCTGGCAGTCGCTCATCGTTACAAAACACACCAATTTCAGCGCCACCCCAAACAAATTCATTTTTCATCACATTGAAAATAAACCCTAATTTACCAACACCGTCTTCATAGAGCGCCACCATCACACAAAAGTTTTCTCTTTCTAATACGAAATTCATCGTGCCGTCAATCGGGTCAATGATAAAGACTCGCCCACTCAAATCAGTTAATGAATCTTTGCCGTTTTCTTCCCCCATAATTTTTGCTTGCGGATCAAAAAGCAAAATCTTTTCAACTAAAAATTGTTGGATTTCTTGATCAACGTTGGTCACCAAGTCTTTCCGGTCTTTTTTAGTTAAAACTTCTAGTGACGAATTTTGAGCCAAACCGCTTTTAATTTTTTCGCCAGCTTCTAATATCCAGCCTTTGATTTCATTTGCCAATGCTAACATCAATCAATTCCCCTTCAATTTTAATTTCCCTTGTGGATTTTTTTTGGCCGCTTGAACGGCGTGGTACAACGAGTAGCCTGACAAGCGCTCAAAGTCACGCCCTAAACGGCGCTCTTCACCAATACTTGGCACAACTTGTTTAAATTTTTGATGGGCAGTTAGAAATTTATCGGCCGCCACCCCATCTTCATGCGCCTGCTCTAGTAATTCCCACATATTCATCACCGTGACCATTTCAGCTGTCGTCCAGTCTAAATCTAATGGGTATTGATATTCTTGCATCTTATCCACTCCTAGCTAGTTTTCATGTTTAGTTTAGCATACTCCAATCGAAAAAACGCAAAAAAAGACGACAGTTTAAACAACTGTCGCCTTAGATTATCCTCAGATATGAATCGGCAACCCTAAAGCCAATTCGGCTGCATCCATTGTAATTTCGCCTAACGACGGATGCGGATGAATCGTCAATGCAATATCTTCAGTGTTCATCCCTGATTCAATCGCCAAAGCCATTTCAGAGACCATATCACTCGCTCCCACACCAGCGATTTGTGCACCTAAAATCACACGGTCATCCTCACGAGTCACTAAGCGAATGAACCCTTCTGTTTTCCCAAGTGAAAGCGCACGGCCGTTACCGGCAAAAGGAAACTTAAAGGCTTTGGCTGCCACTCCCGCTGCTCTGGCATCAGCAATTGTCATCCCGACACTTGCTAATTCAGGATCGGTAAAGGCGACCGCTGGCATCGCTTGATAATCAACAGCGACTTTTTTCCCAGCAATGGCTTCGGCAGCAATTTTTGCTTCATAGCTTGCTTTATGAGCTAAAGCTGCTCCCGGAACAATATCGCCAATCGCAAAGATGTTGCTCACATTCGTGCGACCTTGCTCATCCACGGTAATTAAGCCCCGCTCACCAATTTCAACACCAGCTTGCTCTAAGCCCATCTCATCAGTATTCGGACGACGACCAACTGTCACCATCACATAATCAGCCTCAAGACTTGTTTCTTGACCATCAACTTCATATTTAATCGTCACACTATCGCCGTTATCAATCGCTTCTTTAGCCATGGCATTCGTCACCACAGTCAGACCTTTGTTTTCAAAATCGGCTTCCACTAATTTGACCATATCTTTTTCATAGGTTGGCAAAATCTGTGGTGACCCTTCCAAAATAGTAACTTCAGCACCCAGATTGGCATAAGCGCCACCTAACTCTGATCCAATTACCCCACCACCAATGATTACTAATTTTTGAGGAATTTCTTTTAAAGCTAATCCCCCGGTGGAATCAATCACGCGTTTGCCAAATTTAAATCCTTTGATTTCAATCGGACGTGAGCCAGTTGCAACAATCGCATGATTAAAGGAGTACGTTTGTGCTGAATCAGGATGAATCACGCGTAATGTTTGATTATCAACAAAGAACGCTTCACCTTCAATGATTTCAACTTTATGTTTTTTCAGTAACGCCCCTACACCCGTGGTTAATTTCTTCACCACGCCATCATCTTTCCACGCTTGCGTTTTTGCAAAATCAAGCGTAACGTTTTCAGCAGCAACACCAAACATTTCTGAATGCATCGCTTCTTGATAGTGGTGTCCGGCTGCGATTAAAGCTTTTGAAGGAATACAACCAACATTTAAACATACGCCACCAATATATTCTCGTTCAATAATCGCAACTTTTTGACCCATTTGGGCAGCTCGAATCGCTGCAACATACCCTCCAGGACCTGCACCAATCACGACTGTATCTAATTCGATTGCGAAATCTCCAACTACCATTTACTGATCATCCTTCCATCAACATTAGCTCTGGGTCAGCTAATAAACGTTTAATGTTATTCATTGCTTTTTGAGCTGTCGCACCATCAACGATTCGGTGATCGAAACTCAATGATAATTTCATGACGCGCCCAACGGCCAGTTCCCCTTCGGCATTGACAATCGGTTGTTGACCAATCGTTCCAACACCTAGAATCGCAACTTCCGGATAGTTAATCACCGGTGTGAACCAACCACCACCGACAGAACCGATGTTACTGATAGTGACTGTGCCATTACGCATGTCATCACCTGTTAATTTACCATCAATCGCCAATTTTGCTTTGGCGTTGATTTCATCGGCAATTTCAAACATCCCTTTTGTATTGGCATTTTTAATATTCGGTACATACAAACCATGATCGGTATCAGTGGCAATGCCAATGTTATAGTAATTTTTATAAACCACTTCTTGCGCTGCATCATCAATTGAAGCATTCAAGACTGGGAATTTTTTCATTGTCGCCGTTAACGCTTTAACGACATATGGTAAGAACGTTAATTTTGTCCCGTTATCTGCGGCAACTTCTTTAAATTTCTTCCGGTGCTCCCAAAGGCTAGACACTTCGACTTCATCGTGTAATGTCACGTGTGGCGCTGTTTGTTTGCTGTTAACCATCGCTTTGGCAATCGCTTTACGTGTTGGTGTCATCGCTTCGCGTGTTTCTAATTCAGCTACGTTTGAAGTAAATGGTTTGGCTGGTTTTGTAACTTCTTTATCCGGCGCTTGTACTTTCGGTGCAGAGGCTGTGTCAGCCACTTTCGTTGTAACTTGTTCACTCGCACTAGTTGGATTCACTTGCGCTGATCCGCCAGTTAAATAGGCTTCAATATCCGCTTTGGTTGTCCGACCGTTTTTACCGGTTGGATTCACTAAAGAGATATCGACTTCTTTTTCGCGCGCAAATTGACGAACCGACGGCATCGCCAAGACATTTTTATTTGAACCGCTTTGCACTACAGCTTCCGATTTATCCTCGGCTTTTGGCGCAGGTTCTGTCGTTGCACTTGACGATTTTTCAGGATTAAAACCTGGTGCATCGATTTCGACTAAAACGTCGCCAACATTGGCAACGACGCCTTCAGCGACCACAATTGTTTTAACCGTTCCAGTGACCGGTGAAGGGATTTCTTCCACGGATTTATCATTTTGAATTTCAACAATCGCATCATGTTCATTAATGGTATCGCCTGGTTTGACAAACCACTTCACCACTTCACCTTCAGCAATCCCCTCACCAATATCTGGTAGTTTAAATTGGAAGTAACCACCAGTCTCAGTAGGGATTGCAGCTGGTTGTGCAGGTGTTTGCTCTTGCACTGGCGCCTCAACACTTTCGCTAGCTGACAACTCTTCTTCATAACCCGGTGCATCAATTTCAACTAGCACATCCCCAACGTTAGCAACGGTGCCTTCTGAAACAATAATTTTTTTAACTGTTCCCGTTACCGGTGAAGGAATCTCCTCCACCGATTTATCATTTTGAATTTCCACTAACGCATCATGTTCATTAATGGTGCCCCCAACTTTAACGAGCCATTTTACGACTTCGCCTTCTGCAATTCCTTCACCGATATCCGGTAATCTAAATTGAAATGCCATTTGCCTTTCATCCCTTCTTGATTAACTTAAAAGTTCACAATTTCTTTGATTTTCACTTCGATATCTGTTGCATTTGGCAACCAAATGCCTTCCGCTTGACCGAACGGAAAAACAGTATCAGGAGCAGAGACACGTCCAATTGGTGCTTGCAATGAAAGGATTGCCCGTTCTGAAATTTCAGAAACAACTTGAGCACCAACCCCCGCTTGTTTTTGTGCTTCTTGAACAACGACCACCCGACCAGTTTTCTCGACAGAAGTAATAATCGTTTTGATATCAAGAGGGGCAACTGTCCGCAAATCAATAATTTCAACATCAATGTTTTCTTGTTTTAATTTATCCGCTGCTTTCAACGCTTCACGAACCATCGCTCCGTAAGTAATCACGGTCACATCACGACCTTCTTTGGTTACAGCAGCTTGATCTAAGGGAACTTCATACGCTTCATCAGGAACTTCTTCTCTGAACGAACGATATAACTTCATGTGTTCTAAAAAGACCACCGGATCATTGCTTCTGATTGAAGAAATCAATAAACCTTTGGCATCATAAGGATTTGATGGGATGACTACCCGAATCCCTGGTGATTGTGCAATCAGCCCTTCTAAATTATCAGAGTGCAGTTCAGGGGTGTGCACGCCACCACCAAATGGCGAACGAATCGTAATTGGTAAATTACGTGTACCACTCATTCGATAACGTGTCCGCGCCATTTGCGCAACCACTTCATCCATTGTTTCAAAAACAAAACCAAAGAATTGAATTTCTGGAATCGGACGAAACCCTTCTAGCGCTAAGCCAAAAGCCAAGCCCCCAATTCCTGATTCAGCTAATGGTGTATCAAATACCCGTTCTTCTCCAAATTGCTCTTGTAACCCTTGAGTAGCTCGGAAAACACCACCATTATTGCCGACATCCTCGCCAAAAACCAAAACATTTTCATCATTTTCTAATTCTAAAGCAAGCGCATCTGTAATGGCTTGAATCATTGTTTTTTGTGCCATAATTATTTCGACTCCTTCGCTTCGTAAAATTCAATTTGCTCTTTGATACTTTGCGGTTGGACTTCAAACATATTCTTTAAGAAGTCAGAAACTTTTTGTTTCGGCACTTTATCCGCTTCGGCAATCGCAGTCTGGATTTCTTCTCGGGTTTGTTCAATGATGGCCGTTTCTTTTTCTTCGGACCACAACCCTTTTGCTTCTAGGTATTTACGGAAACGAATTAACGGATCTCTTTGTTGCCATTCATCATCCATATCTTTTGAGCGATAGCGTGTTGGGTCATCTCCTGATAAAGTATGAGGGCCATAACGATACGTTAAGGTTTCAATTAACACAGGCCCATTACCATTAGCCGCCCATTCACGCGCCAACTTAGAAACTGTATACACTGCAAATGGATCCATCCCATCAACCTGAATCCCAGGAATTCCGGCTGAGACAGCTTTTTGCGCCAAAGTCACCGCAGCACTTTGTTTATCACGTGGTGTTGAAATCGCAAAACCATTGTTTTGAATGTAAAATACCGCATTTGCCTTGTAAGCTCCCGCAAAGTTGATTGCTTCATAAAAATCACCTTGAGATGAACCACCGTCGCCGGTATATGTAAAGACCACGTTTTGTTTTTGGCGTTTTTTTAGCCCTAGAGCAACGCCGGCTGCTTGAACGTATTGTGCCCCAATAATAATTTGTGGCGGTAAAGCCTGTAATTCTGGTGGATACATGTTGCCTGCCGCATGTCCTCTTGACCATAAAAAGGCTTGTGACAATGGTAATCCGTGTTGAATTAATTGTGGTACGTCACGATAACCAGGTAACAAGACGTCTTCTTTTTCAAAGGCAAAATGACTCGCTAGTTGACTGGCTTCTTGGCCTGCCGTTGGTGCGAAAAAGCCCAAACGACCTTGACGATTTAACGCCGTCGAACGTTGATCTAAAACCCGCGACCAAACCATCCGCGTCATCAATTCAACTAATTCTTCATCCGTTAAATCGGGCACTAAATTTTCATTAATAACTTGACCATCTTTATCCAACGCTTGATAAGTTGGGAAATCAGCATTTACTTTTTTTAATAGACCTTCAAAGTCAATTGGTGATTGTTTTTTTACCATGGGAACACATTCCTCTCCTGAGTGGTTAGCTAAAAAGAACATTAAAACAGCAAAAAAAACTGTACTAACGTTTATCCGCTTACATTATTAAATTATCATTTCTCTGAAAGAAATTCAAGTAATACGCTAAAGTCAATTTCTTGACAAGAGCGTCATTCCATCAAATAAAACAAGTAGTGAAAAGAAGCACAAAGCTTTCCATTGATTCCGCAGAGATTTTGTGGTTTCCGCGCTTTTTTAGTACAGAAACACTCGATTTATAAAACAGATTGGGTTCTAAAACTTCCTTTATGATTCGTGCTTAATCTCACAAAAAATCTTTTAATTAGTAATTTTTTTATTTCCCAGTGATAAGAAATGGCCATAACAACACTTTAAACAATATTGTATTAGAAAAATTTAATTTCATTGACTATTTCTACTCACACGTAGCTCCTAAATCTCCGACAATAAAAACTCGTTTTCTGTTTTTTTCCAATCTTGTTCTATACTAATTAATTAATAAAAAAAGACGACTTCTATTGGAATTTTTTATATTACGAATTTTTATTTCGTTTCCGCTGTTTTATTTGCTAAAATAAGCATAAGAACCCCTGGAGGTGAATAATTATTAACATACGACTATTATTAGATCAGACTAAGCGTGATTGTTTGGAAATAATTGAATATTTATATCACCATCATAACCAAGCGATGATCCAACTCTTAAGCATTTATCTAAAACTTTCTCCCTACCGGATTAAACAACGTATTTTGACAATTAATCAGACACATGCCAATTTGAGTATCCAAATCAAAAAAGAATGTTGCTTCTTATCCTATGAGCGTCCCCTTGACCTTACCAAGCTTTATTCATATTACTTAAATCATTCGTATGCTTATCAATTAATCAAATTGTTATTATCTGAAAATTACCATAATTTAACAACGCTTAGTCAACAGCTTTATGTAAGCGTTTCATCTTGTAAGCGACAATTACTTAAATTAGAAAAATTTTTGGCTTTTTTTCGGGTGACGGTTCTAAAAAAGCCTTTCCGACTACATGGTGATGAATATCAGCTGCGTTATTTCTTAACCTTGCTACAACTCCCGCAAACAGACGTTCCGCTGCAGGAATCTGCTGCGGAATTTGCTGAACTCAAACAACTTGGGACAGCTTTTTTAACGATTAACCGACCGGTCGACCCCTCCTTGTTACAGCTTTTGAACACTTCGCTACAAATTGCTTACATGCGGATCAAGCAGGGCCACTTCGTCCATGCATCAATGAACAACTATTTGACCTCACCCAAACTCACGTTAATCGTGGCGGATTTCTTAGCTAAACAAGGGGTCGATTTACGCCCCCATCATGGAGTGGATGAATTATTTTGGTATCCATTGACTAATTTTAATTTTTTGCCAACAGAATATTTTCACTATGCAAAAACTTACCATAGTGCAATCATCAAAAATTACACGTGTGCCCAACGTTTTTGGCGCTACTTTGAACAGACTTTTGCTATCCAGCTTACAGAAGTCACCCGGCAACATTTCTGCCGTTTCTATTGCCTTGAAAACCATCTCACTCAGTTGCACCTGACGCCAATCGAACCAATCGCTGTTTTAAACACACGAACTGTTGCTTGGACTCAACTCACTCAACCAAACATAGCTCAGACAATCTTAACCTTTATTCGGCAATACCACCAAGATCAAAATCTATCGATTAGTGACTGGCATCAATGCCAAATGACTGGGTTAATTTTATTAACTTTTCCCACTCTTAGATCCGTTCAAGATGCTTTTTAAACACGAGACGGCGACATTTACAATAAAAGAGCTTGGAACCGCTGCTCCAAGCTCTTGTTGCGCATGATTAATTTAATTAAATCGTGTCACCATTAAAAATTGAGTTTTTAACAATTACATAATCAACTTTGCGAATGGCTTCTAAATCTTTTCCGCCAGCATAAGAAATCGAAGACTGTAAATCTTGTTGCATTTCAACTAACGTATCTTTGAGTGACCCTTTGTAAGTAATCCAGATTTTTTTACCTTCGACGTTTTTCTTTTCACCTTTTTGGAATTCTGACGCTGAGCCAAAGTATTCTTTAAACACGACGCCATTTTCAACTTTGGTGTCACCTGGTGATTCTTCATGTCCGGCAAATAACGAACCAATCATGACCATCGTTGCACCAAAACGCACCGATTTTGCAATATCACCATGCGTCCGAATCCCCCCATCAGCAATAATTGGTTTACGAGCAGCCTTGGCACACCAACGTAAAGCCGCTAGTTGCCAACCACCGGTTCCAAAACCAGTTTTGATTTTAGTAATACAAACTTTCCCTGGTCCAATGCCGACTTTTGTTGCATCCGCACCCGCATTTTCTAATTCACGAACCGCTTCGGGTGTCCCGACATTACCAGCAATGACAAAAGTTTCTGGTAATAATTTTTTGATATGTTGAATCATTTCAATGACTGAATTGGCATGACCGTGCGCAATATCAATCGTGATATAATCAGGAATTAAGTTTTCTTTAGCTAAAGCTGCGACAAAATCATATTCGGCAGCCTTCACACCAACACTAATTGAAGAAATTAAGTTACGGGCTTGCATTTTTTTGATAAATGGGACGCGTTCTTCTTCATAAAAGCGATGCATGATATAAAAATACCCATTTTCAGCTAAAAATTCGGCAATTTTTTCATCGATAATGGTTTGCATATTGGCCGGGACAACCGGCATTTTAAAACTATGCTTCCCTAAGGTTACTGTCGTATCACACTCTGAACGACTATTTACAATACACTTATTGGGGATTAATTGAATATCTTCGTAATCAAAAACTTTCATGTCAAACATAATAAACATCCTCTCACTTTTAACGACCTCTGACATTTCTCACATCTAAATGTGACGCCTTTAGTAATTTATCTTAATTAATCGGATAATTCAAGTGATTACGAGTAGAAAGTTCGAACAAATAAATAATCGTTCGTAAAACACGAACGATTATTCAGACTCTCTCCATCAGTACGCTAACTTATGGTAAAATATTTCCGGCTGCTAAATAAATCGCGTACCAATCTTCTCTTGACAAAACAATTTGCGCTGCTTGAGCAACTTCTTTGATGCGACTTGGTTTCATTGTCCCCAAAATGACTTGCATATTCGCCGGATGACGTAAAATCCACGCTGATGCTAGGCCAGTCGGTGTTGTCTGATACTTTTCGGCTAGTTCATTTAATTTTGCGTTTAATTCAGGGAATTTTTCACTCCCGATAAAGACGCCTTCAAAAAAGCCGTACTGATACGGTGACCATGCTTGAATGGTCATTTCATTTAAGCGTGAATATTCTAAAATCCCACTATCATGATCAAAGCTAGCAGCATCTTTCATATTCACGTGCAAGCCTTGATCAATCATCCCAGTGTGCATAACGCCAAATTGCAACTGGTTAGCAACTAATGGTTGGTTCACAAATTTTTTCAACAATTCAATTTGGCCACTGTTTTGGTTACTGACACCAAAATAACGAACTTTCCCACTCTTTTCTAACTCATCAAACGCTGCAGCAACCTCTTCTGGCTCCATCAAAGTATCTGGACGATGCAATAATAACGCATCAACGTACTCCATGTTCAACCGTTTTAAACTCTCATCCACAGATGAAATAATGTGTTTTTTCGAAAAATCAAACATTTCACCTGGCACAATGCCACATTTTGTTTGAATAAATAATTCTTCTCTTTTAATTGTTGTTTTCGCTAACGCTTGAGCAAACACTTCTTCACATTCACCCGCACCATAGATGTCCGCATGATCAAAAAAAGTGATTTCATTTTCAACTGCTGTTTCTAATACTGCAACTGGATTTTGCGCATTTACAATGCGCATACAGCCTAAGATAATGCTTGGTACTGCTAAATCAGTCGATCCAAATCGAACTTGCTTCATAATACAACCTCCAATATTTAGTAACATTGTCATTTTACCACAACAAATATAAAAACGCTGTCATTTACTGAAAAGATAAGACGATTTCAACCAAGGAATCCCATTAGTTAAAATCGTCATTTTGTTATTTAAGTTCTTTTAGCGCCTTTGATCCGATATCACGACGATAGAAAAAGTTATCTAGCGAGTGATTACTTAACTCCTGATAGACTTGCTCTTGCGCTTCTTTTAACGAATCGCCGCTAGCTTCCACTAAAAAGACCCGGCCACCAGAAGCTATCAGTCGCTCTTTTGAACCACTAACCCCGGCATAAAAGACATTGGTACTACGATTTGTGATTGTCGGTAGCAGCATCCCTTTTTGATACACACCTGGATAACCGTCCGCTGCGACAACAACTCCCACCGAAGCTTTTTCATTCCAAACAATCGTTGGTTGACGCCCTTTCAATAGATCATCAATAATTTCAGCCAAACTTGACTGTAACCGCGCTAAGACCACTTGGGTTTCCGGGTCACCAAAGCGCGCATTAAATTCAATGACTTTCACGCCAGTCTTCGTAGCAATTAAACCGGCATACAAAATCCCTGTAAATGGCGTACCATTGGCAATCATCCCAGCTGCCGCTGGTTTTAACACTTGTTCCACAGCTTGAGTAACTAAGTCGTCTGCGATTTGTGGTACCGGTGAATAGGCTCCCATTCCGCCGGTGTTCGGGCCACGATCGCCATCAAATGCTCGTTTGTGATCTTGAGCAATCACCATCGGATAAACTTCTGCTTCGCGTACAAAAGCTAACAAGGAAAACTCTTCACCAGCCAAGAATTCTTCGATCACCACTTGCGCACCACTGGCACCAAATTTATTGTCTTCAAGCATCTCACTAAGCGCTTGAAGTGCTTCAGCGATGGTTAACGCTACAACCACCCCTTTACCGGCAGCTAAACCATCCGCTTTAATCACAATTGGTGCACCTTTTTGTTCAACATAGCGCTTTGCTTGTGCAAAATCAGTAAACGTTTGATAGTCGGCCGTGGGAATCTTATTTTGAACCATTAACTGTTTGGCAAAATCTTTGGAGCCCTCAATCATCGCTGCCGCCTTTTGTGGACCAAAAATTTTTAAGCCTGCTGCTTGAAAATCATCGACAATGCCATTTAGCAAAGGAATCTCTGGCCCCACAAAAGTCCAATTAATCCCATAATCTTTCGCAAAAGCAATTAAGGCTTGATGATCATCTTCGGCAATCTCAACTAACTGAATCCCATCTTTTTCCATTCCAGGATTCCCTTTGGCACAATAAACTTCGGCCACTTTTGAGTCTTCTAAAAGTTTTTTAGCAATCGCATGTTCACGACCACCACTTCCAATTACTAACAGTTTCATTTTACCCTCCAGAATTGAATGTCATCCATTTGTGTAACGCCCTCAAATCCGTCTTTTCTCAGTGTCTGAAATGACGAACACCGGTAAAGACCATTGCAATGCCATATTTATCAGCCATCGCAATTGAATCGGGATCTTTGATACTGCCTCCGGGTTGAATAATCGCTTGAATCCCATGTTTAGCCGCATATTCGACACTATCATCCATCGGAAAGAACGCATCCGAAGCTAAGACGGCACCCTGTATTTTCCCTGCAGCTTCGGCTTGTTCAATCGCAATTTTTACCGAACCGACACGATTCATTTGCCCGGCACCAATTCCGACTGTTTGCGTTTTATTTGCTAACACAATCGCATTTGATTTGACATGTTTCACCGCTTTAAAGGCAAAATCCAGGGCTAATCGCTCATCTTTTGTCGGCTGACGCTTAGTAACAACTTCCCAATTGCTCATTTCTTCAACTAACACATCTTGATTTTGGACTAATAATCCACCTAAGACAGAAACTTTTTCCGTTTCATCAGCCTCATTTTTTTGAGCAAAACTTAATGCTAACAAACGAATATTTTTCTTTTTCGTTAACACTTCTAAGGCTTCTGCTGCAAAACTTGGGGCGATAATAATTTCTAAAAAGATTTTACTCATTTTTTCAGCTGTCGCTAAATCAACTTCACGATTTAAAACAATCACACCACCAAAAATCGAAACTGGATCGGCATCATAAGCAGCCGCAAAAGCCGTAGCGATTGTTTGATCAGTACCAATTCCACATGGGTTCATATGTTTTAAAGCCACCACCGTTGGTTGTTCAAACTCTCTTGCGATTCGAATGGCGGCATCCGCGTCTTTGATATTGTTATAAGATAATTCTTTGCCGTGTAATTGTTTGGCTTGGGCAATTGAATATCCTGCCGGCAAAGCACTTTGATAAAAAGCCGCGTCTTGATGCGCATTTTCACCATAACGGAGTGTCTGTTTCAATTCATAAGTCATCGTTAATTTTTCTGGTGTGGGTTCTGCAACTAGATTCGTTAGGTACTCGGCAATCAAGGCATCATAGGCAGCCGTATGACGAAAGACTTTGGCTGCTAATCTTTTTCGCGTTTCCAGCATTGTTGTTTTTTGTTCTTGAAGCTCAGTTAAAACTAAGTCATAATCACTTGGATCCACCACAACGGTCACAAATTCATGATTTTTCGCCGCCGAACGCAACATGCTCGGTCCACCGATATCGATATTTTCGATTGCCTCAGTTTCACTAACACCCTCTTTTAAAATCGTTTCTTTAAAAGGATACAAATTGACCACCACTAAATCAATCGGTTGAATTTGATGTTCTTTCATGGCATTCACATGCGTTAGCAGATCTCTTCGACCTAACAAACCACCGTGGATCTTTGGATGTAACGTTTTCACACGGCCATCCATCATCTCAGGAAAATCAGTCACTTCTTCAATCCCAATCGTTTCAAGACCAGCTTTCGTTAAAGCCTCTTTGGTGCCACCTGTTGAAATAAGTTCAAACCCAACTTCAACTAATGCTTTTGCAAATGCCACAATTCCAGTTTTATCTGAAACGCTGATTAACGCTCTTTTCGTCATTTTGTCAAAACACTCCTAATTTAAGATTTTCGCTAAGGTTGCTGGATAAATTTCATGCTCAATTTGATGGATGCGCGCTTCTAGTTCGGCGACAGTTTCCTCGGCTTCAACGGTTAAGGCCGCTTGAGCGATAATTGGTCCTGTATCAACGCCATTATCGACATAATGAACGGTCACACCAGTTACTTTGACACCATAATCATACGCATCCTTAATCCCGTGTAAACCCGGAAAAGCCGGTAGCAAAGATGGATGAATATTGACGATTCGCTTAGGAAATGCTGCCAGTAATTGTGGACCAATAATACGCATGTAGCCGGCTAGGACAACGAACTCAATTTCAAAACTAGCCAATAATTTGATTAACTCTGCTTCGTATGCCTTTTTTGATGCAAAATCTTTGGGTGAAAAACTCGCATGGGTAATCCCCCATTTTTCTGCTCGTTCCAACACAAAAGCATCCGGCTTATCAGAAAAGACTAGCGCTAGTTCCCCTTTGATTTGACCGCTAGAAAAACTTTGGGCAATCGCTTCAAAGTTGCTTCCATTGCCTGAAGCAAAAATAGCTACCCTCATAAATTCCCCTCATTAATTATAACAGTTTTTTCATTTTTCTCAGTGACTTGCCCAATGGTATAAACGGTTTCAGCTAAATTCGCTAAAATTTCTTTGACTTGTTCCACTTTTTCCGGTTTCACAGCTAAAACCATCCCTAACCCCATATTAAAAATCTCAAACATTTCAGCTCTTGGAATCTCACCGTAGTGTGCTAAGGCCGCAAAAATCGGCAATTCCGGCCACGTACCCGTTTCAATTTCCGCGGCTAAGTTATCTGGTAACATTCGTGGAATATTTTCAACAAACCCACCCCCGGTAATGTGAGCAATTCCTGCAACCAGCTCCTTTTTGACTAACGGCAATAATTGTTCAACATAGATTCTCGTCGGTGTTAACAACGCATCTTTTAATTTTTGGTTATCCAGTTCTGGCAAACGTGTCTCGCCCGTAAAATCATTTTGTTCAAAGAAAACTTTACGAACTAATGAAAAACCGTTTGAATGAACGCCTGAAGAAGCTAACCCTAACAAGACATCCCCTTTAGCAATGCTTGCTCCGGTAATTAGTTGTTTTTTTTCAGCAATCCCAACGGCAAACCCTGCTAAATCGTAATCATTTTCAGCATACATCCCTGGCATTTCGGCCGTTTCGCCACCAACCAAAGCAGCGCCTGCTTGAACGCATCCTTCAGCGACACCAGCCACCACTTTTTCTAAACGTTCAGGAATATTTTTGCCGCAAGCAATATAATCGAGAAAATATAAAGGTTCTGCTCCTTGGGCCACAATATCGTTGACACACATGGCAACACAATCAATCCCAATATGTTCATGCGTATCTTCTTGAATGGCGATCATTAGTTTTGTTCCGACACCATCTGTTCCAGAAACTAAAACCGGTTCTTTGACATCCACCGTACTTAAGTCAAAACAACCTCCAAAACCACCAATCGCGCCCATCACACCTAGACGTTCTGTTTTCTTGACGTGTTTTTTAATTCGATCAACGACCTCATAACCAGCTTCGACATCGACACCGGCTCTTGCATATGCGTTTGTCACAAAATTCTCTCCTTTAGAAAAATGATGTTTTTTCTTTTAATGACTCTTGGTATTTCTCTTCATAATCGTATAAAGGCGTTGGGTAATCACCATTAAAATAAGCCATACATAAACCTGAATACGGTGCGTCAAAATTCAGACCAATCGCATCAATTAACCCGTCTTCACTCAAAAAGCTCAGTGAATCGGCCCCAATCATGTCACAGATTTCTTGCACCGAATAGTTCGCTGCGATCAACTCTTTACGCGTTTGGATATCAATGCCATAAAAACAAGGATATTTTAAAGGTGGGGATGAAATCCGAACATGAACTTCTTTAGCCCCAGCTTCTTTGAGCAATTTCACAATGCGCCCACTTGTCGTCCCGCGAACAATCGAATCATCAACCATAATGACTTTTTTCCCTTCAACGACGCCACGAACAGCTGATAACTTCATTCGCACACCTTGTTCACGCAACTCTTGGGTGGGTTGGATAAAGGTTCTAGCTACATATTGATTTTTGACTAGACCTAATTCATATGGAATTCCTGACGCCTCGGCAAACCCGCTAGCTGCTGATAATGACGAATTAGGCACACCAATCACCATATCCGCGTCAACTGGGGACTCGGTAGCGAGGTTTCGCCCCATATTTTTACGGGCACGATGGACATTGACACCAGCAATATTTGAGTCTGGTCGTGCAAAGTAAACATACTCCATTGAACAAATGGCGTGTTGCGTATTTTTAGTGAAGCAATCAATCCGAAAGCCGTGATCATCAATGATAATAATCTCACCCGGTTGCACATCACGAACAAAATCAGCACCAATGACTTCTAACGCACACGTTTCAGATGCGATTACATAAGCACCATTTTTCATCTGACCAATCGCTAACGGACGAAAACCATTGGCATCAAGTGCTGCAATCATACAATCTTCGCGCATTAAGATATACGCAAACCCGCCTTGCACTTGGTTTAATGATTCTTTTAATTGTTCGATAAACGTCGGTTGGTTACTACGACGGATTAAGTGCATCAAGATTTCAGTATCTGAATTGGAATGGAAAATTGCCCCATCTTTTTCTAGCTCACGGCGTAACGTTTTGGCATTGGTGAGGTTCCCATTATGAGCTAAGCCTACTTGACTATCAAAAAATTTGAATAAAAACGGTTGGATATTATCAACACTACCATTGCCAGCTGTCGCATAGCGGACATGGCCAATGGCAGCCTCACCTTTTAATTGCGCAAGTTGACGATCGTCTTTAAACACTTCCGTTAATAAACCGAGATCACGATATCCATGAAGTTTGCCATTCTCATTTGAAACAATCCCCGCTCCTTCTTGGCCACGATGTTGCAAACTATGTAAGCCAAAGTACGTCACGGAAGCGGCGTCTGGATGTCCCCAGACGCCAAAGATGCCGCACTCTTCATTTAAACTTTTTACTTCATAAGACATGGAATCGCTTCCTCCCATAATTCCTTAACAAGTGTGGTTGTTACTTGAATTTTGCCATCATTGGCAACCATGTTTAATTGGTTATCATTTGTAACTTTTCCGATTAAAGTTGCTTGTTCTTTAGCCAAAGCTTCAAACGCTACTTGTTTTTCTGGGGAAACCGAAAGCACAAAACGTGATTGGGTTTCAGCAAAAAGATGCGCCACAGGCAGTTCAAGCGCTACTGCTAAACCAAAATCTTTCTCAAAAGCCGATTCAGCTAAAGCAACAGCTAAACCACCTTCGCTGCAATCATGAGCACTTGCGATTAACCCTTGACGAATGGCTGTTAAGACTAAATCTTGGTTCGCTTTTTCGCTAGCTAAATCAAAATCCATCAAGCGCCCTTCAATCCGGCCTAATTGTAATTTCTGCAATTCAGAACCATTAAAATCAGCTTTTGTTTCACCGAGAACATAAATTAAATCGTCTGCAGCTTTAAACGCTTGCGTGGTGATATGCGTTAAATCATCGATTAAGCCGACCATGCCAATCATTGGTGTTGGATAAATTGCTTTGCCGTCGGTTTCGTTATACATCGAAACATTTCCTGAAATAACAGGCGTATTTAATGTTCGACAAGCTTCTGAAATCCCGTCAGCTGATGTCCATAATTCCCAGAAACCTTCTGGTTTATCCGGTGAACCATAGTTTAAACAATCAGTAATCGCCAATGGTTGTCCACCAGAAGCCACGATATTTCGGGCAGCTTCGGCAACAGCCATCTGACCACCGATTTCAGGATTTAAATACAGATAACGAGCATTACAATCAGTTGTCATTGCTAGCGCTTTTTTCGTCCCACGGACGCGTAAAACAGCAGCATCACTCCCTGGACGAACAACGGTATTGGTCCGCACTTGTGAATCATACGTTTCGTAAATCGCTTTTTTCGACGCTACTGTTGGTTGCTGAACTAATTCTTTAAAGGTCTCTGTAGCATCGCTAATCGTTGGGACAAAATCGGCTAAGGCTGCAAATTCTTGAATCCGTGCGGGTTCTTTTTTCTCTTTATAATAAGTTGGCGCATCTTCAGCCAGTGCGTCAACCGGTAAGTTCGCTACTTCCACACCTTTATGGAATAAACGATACAAACCATCATCGGTTACTTCGCCAATGCTCACGGCATCTAAATCATATTTTTCAAACAATTCAACAACTTCAGCTTCATGACCTTGCTCAACGCAAATTAACATCCGTTCTTGTGATTCAGAAAGCATCATTTCATAAGGCGTCATATTGGTTTCACGTTGGGGCACATCATCTAAATACAGTTTTAACCCCGAACCGGCTTTTGAAGCCATTTCTGAACTTGATGAGACAAGACCGGCAGCACCCATATCTTGAATGCCAACTAAGATGTCAGCATGATCTAAGATTAATTCTAAACAGGCTTCTAGTAATAATTTTTCCATGAATGGATCACCAACTTGAACCGCAGAACGCTGTTGTTCTTCACCTTCCACAAATTCTTCTGAAGCAAACGTCGCGCCATGGATACCATCACGACCAGTTTTCGCTCCAACATACATAATGGCATTACCGACACCTTTGGCTTGACCTTTTTGAATATCTTTATGATCAATCAAACCGACACACATCGCATTTACGAGCGGGTTGCCTTCGTAACAAGGATCAAAAGCGACTTCACCACCAACCGTTGGAATGCCGATACAGTTACCATAGCCACTAATTCCAGCGACAACTTCTTCTAATAAGTATTTCGTCCGTTCGTTGTCTAATTCCCCAAAACGCAAGGAATCAAGCATCGCAATTGGACGTGCACCCATACTAAAAATATCACGGATAATTCCGCCAACACCCGTTGCAGCTCCTTCATAAGGTTCAACAGCTGATGGGTGATTATGACTTTCCGCTTTAAAAACAACGGCCTGACCATCACCGATGTCAACAATCCCTGCACCTTCACCAGGACCTTGTAACACTTGAGGCCCTTCTGTTGGGAATTTTCTTAAGACTGGTTTGGAATTTTTATAGGAACAATGTTCACTCCACATCACTGAAAAAAGACCAGCTTCCGTGTAATTTGGCATACGACCAAGAATATCTTCTTCAATCATGCGGTATTCTTCATCCGTTAATCCCCATTGGGCGTAGATTTTTTGCTCTTTAATCTCTTGTGCTGTTGGCTCAGTTACTTTCATCATTGGTTTACAGGCACCTTTCCAAAATTTTTCAAAATTGAAGCGAAGAATTTACGACCATCAGCTGATCCTAAAATTTCTTCCATTGCACGTTCCGGATGCGGCATCATCCCTAAAACATTCCCCGCTTTGTTACAAATCCCCGCAATATTTTCTAAACTACCATTAATGTTTTCACCATAAGTAAAAACGATTTGATTGTTTTCTTTTAATTCTTGTAACGTTTCTTCGTCACAGTAATAGTTTCCTTCTCCATGGGCAACCGGAATTTGAATAATTTCATCTTTTTCATAATCTGAAGTAAATTTCGTTTCGTTATTTACCACATTCAAAGGAACTGTTTTACAGATAAAATGCAATGACTCATTTCGTTGCAACGCGCCTGGTAACAACCCTGCTTCAGTTAAGATTTGAAACCCGTTACACGTTCCAAAAACAGGTTTGCCTTCATTTGCAAAACGAATCACTTCTGCCATAATCGCTGAAAAACGCGCGATTGCCCCACAACGTAAGTAATCTCCATATGAAAATCCACCAGGTAATAAAACACCATCAAACCCTTCAAGGCTCGTCTCATCGTGACGAACAAATTCAGCTTCGGCTTTCATCATATCCTTGATGGCCCAAAGCATATCCATATCGCAATTAGAACCTGGAAAAACAATCACTGCAAATTTCATACTAGACTTCCTCCAACGCTAGAACTTCATAACGATACGTTTCCATGTTGACATTGGCAAGCAGTTTATCACACGCTTCTTCAACTAGTTGTTCAACATCACGTTCTGACTTTTGAATTTTCATCTCAAAATATTTCCCAATCCGTACTTCTTCAACCTCGCTGTAACCTAAACGGTGAATCGCACCTTTAACCGCTTCTCCTTGAGGGTCTAAAACAGATTCCTTATACGTGACATAAACTTTTACAAAATACATGTTATTGCTCCTTCACTAAGTTTTTTTCTTCTAATCGTTGTAAAACTTCTTGATAAACCGGTAGTAAATCGCCTAAGTCACGACGATAAATATCTTTATCGAGATGCTGATTGGTCGTAATATCCCATAAGCGGCAAGTATCCGGTGAAATTTCGTCAGCTAAGAGAATTGTGCCGTCTTCGGTACGACCAAACTCTAATTTAAAATCAATTAAACGAATATTTAGTTCTTGGAATAACTGAATCAATTTTTGATTCACATCTTTTGCTAAATCTTTTAAATCATTGATTTCTTTACTAGTTGCAAGATGCAAAATGCGGACATGTTCATCATTGATAAAAGGATCATCCAAGGCATCATTTTTGTAGTAAAATTCAACAATTGGAAATTCTAAGGTCGTCCCTTCCGCAATATCTAATCGTCGACTATAACTTCCGGCAGCGACATTGCGCACAACTACCTCTAATGGAATGATTTCCACGCTTTGAATTAATTGCTCCGTATTGGAAAGTTTTTTAATAAAATGTGATGGAACATCTTGTTTTAACAGTTCTTCGAAAATTAATGAGGTAATTTGATTATTCATTTCTCCTTTACCACGAATGGCATCTTTCTTCAAACCGTTTAAAGCTGTTGCTTGATCGAGATATTCGACCCATAAAACATTGGAATCATCAGTCCGGAATAGTTTTTTTGCTTTCCCTTCATATAGCAATTCCTTTTTTTCCATCTTCGCACCTCTTTTTTATTTACGTTCGAACACATTTAGTAAATATTCGTTCGCTTTTTAACAACTTTATTTTAACAATCTCTAAAATCATGGTCAACAACAAACTTGACATTATCGTGTTTAAAAACAAAAATCGTTCGTGTTTAAGCAAAACGCGGGCACTAGCTATTTTGAAGCCGTTTTCTTGTCTTTATCATAAACCTTTTACAACAAAATCTTTCAATGCTATAGTTAAGATTAGGTAAAGTTAGTTTTTCTTAGGAGGCTACCACAAATGAATGCCGTCACCAAAAGCGCACAAAATTTTTTGTTATCCTTAGATCCTGCCGATCACGTAATGCTCTTTAATGATCTATTAGCAATTAATGATATTTATCACGCGAGCCAAAACACGGCTTTTTATTCTTTAAAAAAAATATTTCCAACCAAATCGCGAAAGCTTACGTATCACCAAAAAATCATGACTTACCAAAATAACTTACACGAAGAATTAATTGTTCAGCAAATTCATCAAAAACATTTTTTTCACCATTGTTGTCAGTTTGAGATTTATTTGAATACCGAAGAACAAAACTTCACTTTCATCGAAACGTTACTTGAGCTATTACGCCAAGAACGCACGGATTACTTTTACCAGCAAGCTTTCCTTAATTGAAAAAAATTAAAAGGCTGTTGATGAAAAATTTCATCAACAGCCTTTTTGCCACATACACGAGACTCCAGATTGCCCCTCTTTTAGCAGGTTAACTTCTCAATCCACGTCCTTTTTCAATTAAATACCAACAAATAGTATAAAGTAAAACAATAAAACAGATTAAAATAACTAATGAAAAAACCACCGAAACATCAGTCACCCCTAAAAAACCATAGCGAAAACCAGAAATCATGTAAACAATCGGGTTAACCTTTGAGACGGCTTGCCAAAACGGAGGTAACATCGAAATTGCATAAAAAACGCCTCCTAGGTAAGTTAAGGGTTGCAAAACAAACGTGGGAATAATCGAAACATCATCAAAAGATTGGGCGAAAATACCGTTTAGTAATCCGGCTAAAGCAAAGAGAACCGCCGTCATTAATAAGGTGACGATAACCATGCCCCAAGAAAACACATTTAACGGAACAAAAAACAAGGATACCAAGGTCACTAAAGCCCCTACCAAAATACTTCGTCCAACACCACCACTAACAAAACCTAAAATAATAATATGCGTTGGCACCGGTGCCACTAACAATTCTTCAATATTTTTTTGAAACTTTTGTGAGAAAAATGAAGATGAGACGTTCGAATAAGAACTCGTAATCGTTGACATCATAATTAACCCTGGAACAATAAACTCCATATACGAAAAGCCGCCCATAGCACCAATTCGATCACCCATCATTTTCCCAAAAATAACAAAATACAAAGAAGTCGTGATGACCGGTGGCACCAACGTCTGTACCCAAATTCTTAAATAGCGATGGGTTTCTTTGGCCGCCAAACTTCTAAAAGCACTAAAATATAAATTAAACATGTTACGCCTTCTCTCGCTGATTTTCTTCGGTAATTTTCAAGAATAATTCTTCCAAGCGATTGGACTTATTCCGCATCGATAAAACTTTGATTCCTTGACTACTCAATTGTTCAAAAATCGCATTTAAGCCTTGATTACGCTCAACTTCAATCATCAATGTATTTTCATCGGCTAATACACTTGAGTAGCCAACAATTGCCGGCGCCTGATTAGCTCCTTCGATATCAAAAATGAATGTTTCAAATTGCAGTTTGGCTAATAAACTTTTCATGCTCGTATTCTCAATCAACTCACCGGTTTGAATAATACCGATATTTTTACATAGCATCTCCGCTTCTTCTAAATAATGGGTCGTCAAAATAATCGTTGTCCCTTGATGATTTAACTCGCGCAAGAAATCCCACATCTCGCGCCGTAATTCGATATCAACACCGGCTGTCGGTTCATCTAAAATTAACAAACGCGGCTCATGCATCAACGCTCGAGCAATCATTAACCGCCGTTTCATCCCCCCTGATAGCATTCTGGCTTTGACATGGCGTTTCTCCCATAAGTTTGATTGCTTCAAATATTTTTCACTGCGTAGGTAGGCTTCTTTTCGTGAAACGCCATAATAACCTGCTTGATTCACAACAATTTGTTCCACGGTTTCAAATTGATTAAAATTAAACTCTTGCGGAACGATGCCAATTTGTTGTTTCAGTTTGACTAAGTCACGATCTAAATCATAACCAAAAACGTTCACTGTCCCAGCTGTTTTATTAACTAACGAAGTAATAATTCCAATCGTGGTCGATTTACCCGCGCCATTGGGACCAAGAAGCGCATAAAAATCTCCCTCTTCAACAATTAGATCAATGCCACGTAAAGCTTCAACTCCAGTAGCATATACTTTTTTTAAACCTTTTATTTCTAACGCATGCGTCATGTTGCTCCGCTCCTTTTTTTACACGATTTTTTGATTGTAGCACATCACAGCCCATTTGTTAACCGAGTTGTCTTCTAGCCCACTGTTTATTCATCAAAAAAAGCCTGAGACAAATATGTCTCAGAACTTTTTGATAAGAATATTGTTTAACACCCGTGAATTAGTCCAAACCGACACGACTAAAAATCGCATCGACATTGCGTAAATGGTAATTGTAATCAAAGGCATCGTCTAACTCTTGCGAACTTAAAACCGAAGTGATTTTTTCATCCGCTTCTAACAACGGTCGAAATGCCGTTTGGTTATCCCAAGCATACGCCGTTTTCGGTTGAACTAAATCATACGCCCCTTCACGAGACATGCCTGCATCGATTAATTTAAGCATTACTCGTTGGCTATAAATTAAACCAAAGGTGGCATCCATATTGCGTTTCATATTTTCCGGGAAAACCGTTAGATTCTTCACGATATTTCCAAAACGATTCAACATATAATTTAATAAAATAGTGGTATCAGGAACGATAATTCGTTCAGCTGAGGAATGAGAGATATCACGCTCATGCCATAAAGGAACATTTTCATAAGCTGTCAGCATATGGCCACGAATGACGCGAGCCAAACCAGACATATTTTCTGAACCAATCGGATTACGTTTGTGTGGCATCGCAGAAGAGCCTTTTTGACCTTTAGCAAAGAACTCTTCCACTTCCCGTTGTTCTGATTTTTGTAAGCCGCGAATTTCCGTCGCAAAGCGTTCGATACTTGTCGCGATGAGCGCCATTGCCGAGAAATATTCTGCATGCAAATCACGCGGTAAGACTTGTGTTGAAACTTCTTGTGCTCGGATGCCTAATTGCTCACAAACATATTCTTCAATAAACGGCGGAATATTAGCAAAGGTTCCCACGGCACCAGAAATTTTCCCCGCTTCAACACCTTTAGCAGCTAATTCAAAACGTTCAACATTACGTTTCATTTCTGAATACCAAGTAGCCAGTTTCAAACCAAACGTCGTCGGCTCAGCATGCACACCATGGGTTCGCCCCATCATGACCGTATGTTTGTGTTCTTTCGCTTTGTTACCAACAATCTCAACAAAGCGCGTTAAATCCGCACGTAAAATATCATTGGCTTGTTTCAATTGGTAGCCATACGCAGTATCGACCACATCGGTACTTGTTAAGCCATAGTGAACCCATTTGCGTTCTTCACCTAGTGATTCTGATACGGCACGCGTGAAAGCCACCACATCATGACGCGTTTCTTGTTCAATTTCTAAAATACGCTCAATATTAAAAGTTGCTTTTTCGCGAATTTTTTTGACATCTTCTTTTGGAATTTCACCTAATTCAGCCCAAGCTTCATCCGCTAAGATTTCAACTTCTAACCAACTTTGAAATTTATTGTGGTCTGTCCAAATAGCAGCCATTTCTGGTCGTGTGTAACGTTCTAACATTGTTTGTTCTCTCCTAATCCCAAATATTGGTTTGATAGATTTCTTCTAGCGTATCATAAATATCATCCGTTGTAATGGTGATATGTCCCATTTTCCGCCCGGCTTTCGCTTCAGCCTTGCCATAGTAATGAAATTGCCAATTCGGTTTTTTGTCAATTAATTTATACGTATCCACTAACTCGGTCCCTAAAACATTGACCATCACCGCATCACTTAATAAGTGAACATTTCCTAATGGCCAGCCACAAATCCCTTTGATATGCGCATCAAATTGACTAAAATTACAAGCTTCCATTGAATAATGACCGGAATTATGGGGCCGTGGGGCCAATTCGTTGACATAAATGCCCCCAGCTTTGGTTAAGAACATTTCAATTCCTAAAACCCCATGTAAGTCTAACGCTTGGGCAATGACTTTAGCAATGCGTTCGACCTCTTCAATCACTTCAGCATCTACTCTAGCTGGTGCAATTGTTTGGTGTAAGATATTCTTACGATGGATATTTTCAACAACTGGAAAAGTCGCATAATCCCCACGACCATTGCCAGCAACCATAATCGATAATTCTTTTTCAAATGGAATCCAAGCCTCTAATTCACACGTTCCTTCACGTAGTAAATTCATGGCTGGTGCTAAATCAGTCGTACTGTACAAAACAAATTGCCCTTTGCCATCATATCCACCGCGTGTCCGTTTTAAGACACAAGGGTAACCAATGCTATCAATGGCATCTTGAATATCAGTTGGACTAATAATCGTAGCATAAGGTGCAATGACGATATCGTTCGCTTCTAGAAAAGATTTTTCTAACAACCGATCTTGCGTAATCGCCAAAAGATCGGTCCCTTGAGGAACATTTGAATCCGGTAAAATGGAATTCAACGCCTCCACACTGACATTTTCAAATTCATACGTAATCACATCACATCGTCGTGCCAGTTCTTCTAATGCAAAAACATCTTCATAAGCTGCCACAATTTGCCAATCGGCAACTTGTGCCGTTGGACAGTCTGCCGTCGGGTCTAACACGCCTACCCGAAAGCCCATTTTTTTTGCACTGAGGGTCATCATTCGCCCTAATTGACCACCGCCAACGATTCCAATCGTTGATCCGGGCATAATTGGCTTAACCAAGTTGATCACTACTTTCCATTACAGTTTCTCGCATTTGTTCACGCAGATGGGTTAATTTTTGCGCTACATCTAAATCATACATTGAAAGCATTTGTGCCGCAAGTAATCCTGCGTTCGTTGCCCCTGCTTTTCCAATTGCAGTTGTTGCAACCGGAACCCCACCTGGCATTTGAACGATTGACAACAACGAATCCAATCCATTTAACGTTCGTGATTGAACTGGAACCCCAATTACGGGTAAGGTTGTTTTAGCCGCCACCATTCCTGGTAGGTGAGCTGCCCCACCGGCTCCCGCAATAATCACTTTCACCCCACGCTCTCTGGCAGTTTCCGCAAATTCAAACATCAAATCCGGTGTCCGATGGGCTGAAACGACTTGTTTTTCATAAGGAATTCCTAGTTGTTCTAATTGTTCACAGGCGTGTTTCATCGTTTCCCAGTCAGAAACACTCCCCATGATTACAGCTACATTTGGCATCATCATGCGCTCCTCTCGTTTTTCGCTTTTATTCTATCAATCCACCACCGACATGTCAAAGAAAACTCGGATGTTAACGAAATAAACACCGCCATTGTTCGCTTTTATGCGAAAAGCAGTTCGAACATGAAACCGTCCCAACTGCTTTTCCTCTATTTACGCGCTGACTTGCGTATTATTCATCAGTTTCTTCTCGTTCAACTTCACGATAATGGTCCATCTTTCGACTGAACAATTCACCATTAGATGGCGGTGTGTACGTAATTGCATTTGCTCCAGCTTGAATGGTTTGGCGGATACTTTCGTCACTATCACCCCCGGTGGCAATAATTGGTAATTCTGGATAACGTTGCCGAAAATGAGCCACGGTCTCTGCTGTTTTTTTCCCCGCACTAATATTAATAATCGCTACACCCGCTGCTAATTTATCGTCAATTTGAGTGAATTTAGACGTCACCGTGCTAATCACCGGGATATCGACAATCTCACAGACTTGTTGCACCGTTTCGACTGGTGTTGGAGCATTTAAAACAACCCCAATTGACCCTTGTGCTTCGGCAAACATACTCATATATTGCGAACGCCGACCATGAGTTAAACCACCGCCGACTCCGGAAAAAACCGGAATATCAGCTGCTTCAATAATACTTTTGGTAATGGCTGGATGCGGTGTAAATGGATAAACCGCAATCACGGCATTAGCATTTGTGTTACGGATAATGGCAATATCGGTGGTAAAAATAATTGAGCGAATTTTTTTGCCAAAAATAATAATTCCACTCGCTTGTAAAATAACTTCTGGTACTTTTACAATATCCTTGCGTAAATCAGTAGTAATATTCGGAATAAATAAATCAGACATCTACCTCACCCCCCTTAACTCTTTTAATCATATTGCTCCAAATCATACTCTTCAATCACAGCAATAATTTTCTCCGCATACGTCGGATCGGTAGCATACCCCGCCGTTTGTAAAGCTTGCGCAGCTTCTTGATAGTTTTTGGCGGTTAACACGGCTTCGTACTTATGGACATCCCAATCAACCCCCGAAACAAAAAGCATCGTATGGTCATCCATGGACTCCTCCCAAGAGTCATAAACACGAAAATCACCTTGAATCGTAAGCCACTGTTGATTAACAAATTCTTGTGTCTCTAAATTAACCTGTTCTTGTTCACCATAGGCCTTTACACCAAATAAATTATTGTATTGACTAGCTAAAGAGCTTTGACCAAAATTTGATTCTAAGCACGCTTGCCCTAAAATAATACTGGGTAAAATGCCATAACCCGCTTGAAGTTCTTGGGCATGCGGAACTAGTTGCGCAATAAATTCTTCACGACCAACGCTTTGATTCGAAGGCTCGCTTGAAAAGAAGCTCTCCATTGGTTGACTTAAACTTTTCAACGAAAAAACAAATCCGAAGATGATTATCAAAAAACCGGCTAATAGTGTTGGCAATTTCACCGGCTGGCGCTTTTTTCTTCTTATCATAGTTCCCCTACATTTCTTTTCCTACGACCCTCACTCATGGTAGCTAAACAACTTCATTTGTGGCTGTATACGTTTCCGCTAAATTCGCATTCACCCAAGTTAATAACTCCATGCGCTCATTTTCAATTTGTTGTTGAACGCTAGCAGGCAACCGGAAAGTTAGGATATCGTCAAATCCCCATTCACCGTAAGAGATAGTCACCTTCAAATTTAAGTAAGCACTCGTCATTACTGAGCTTTCTTGTGGAATTAGTTCCACTGTGGCTAATTTTTCTTGCAGCCATTTATGAGCAACTTTCGTTTTCATTCGTTTATAGTCACTTAATGCGGATGTTCTTTTTTCCGGAAAAATGACCGTTTGGCGCAGAATTTTTTGCAATAGCATCCACTCATAATCGCTAAATAGATTTTTTATTTTTTGGTTTTGCTCTTGCGAAAGCGTTTCTTCGCCTCTTTTCCAAGCCTCCCAGCGACTAGCATTGACGTACAAAACATCTTCAACAAACGTTTGTTCTGTTTGAAAATTTTCCTTGATTGTTTCAACTAACACCTGGATATAGACCTCATGCATGACAATCGCCTCCTTGCTATTAGTTTACCTAATTCACTCAATAAAAGCATCTGAAAAGAAAATTTTTACCATTTTTTTACAGACTGATTCGCGTGGCTTTTGATTATCGTTTGATCTGCAAACGCCTTTTTCACTTCAATAAAGCTAGCAAACACTTGCAACAATTGAAACAACAAAGCCCGATTTTCAAATTCATCTCGCGTTTGCGGCAAGGGCTGTTCGCGGTATTCTTCATAAATTTGTAGTTGGAGCCACGTTAATTCATACCCATCATTTTTTTCATCAAATGTTTGAGCTGTCTGTAAAATTAATTCACGCATACCTGTAACAAACGTTTCTTCCACCGCAATTTTCTCTAATAATTGCAGCATTTCACCAATCAAATTGAGTTGAATCCGCCGCATGGTAAAGTACTCCTCATAATAATTAGTTTCACTTTGCCAATGATTGTCACTATAGCGCTTTGAAGTCGCGTGTGCCTGTTGAATAAAACTTTTTAATTGCTCATATTGTTGATGGAGCTCATTTGTTGCCGGTTGATTCAAACAATCCGCTAATTGAATTAGTAAGAACCGGAAATCTGCTTCAATTTTGGCTTGATCCTTTTTTAAGCCCTGTGCCAAGTCAGGCATATACAAATTTAGTAGCCAGGCAACCCCGACACCTAAACTCATCAATAAAAGTTCATTATATAATAAGGCCCCTGAAAAAGATTTCTCACTTAAGTAGTGCGTGACTAACACAGAATTGACTACAATCCCTTCTTGCAATTCAAAAAAAACCGATAGCGGAATAAACAGCAATAAATACACGCCAAAAGCAATTGGATTAAACCCTAAAATCATAAAACAACCATACGCGATTATTGTAGCAATCGCTAACGAAATCAAGCGCAACCCACCTGTTTTAATGGTCGCCTTTTTGGTGTTTCCCACACTCAAAATGGCAATAATCCCAGCAGCTGGTGCATAAAGTAAACCTAAAGCAAAAGCACTTGCCATCGCCACCGTCGCACCAATGGCTGTTTTGATTGTTCGCAGACCTATTTTCATTAAAAATCCCCCTGTTAAGCGATTATCCAATCACAATAATTGGCTATTATTTCAAGATTAGTTATCATTAAGTTAAGGATACCATCAATTTATGAAAGGAGGCCATTTATGCGTTTCGGAAGATTTCGATTAGGTATGCGCACGATGAAGACCGCCCTTGCAGTTTTGATTTGTATTTTACTTTTTCATTATTTAGATCGCGGTGAACCCTTGATTGCTGCTCTGTCGGCTGTGTTTTCATTGCGCCAAGATTTGACGACCACTGTTTCCTTTGGTAAATCCCGCGTCTTAGGTAATACGGTTGGGGGATTACTGGCAATGATTTATTTTTTCATTATCCAGTATTTCGACCATGAATTTGTAGTAGAACTATTCTTACTGCCCTTTCTTGTTGTTTTAGTTATCGTTATTTCTGATGGCTTTGATAACAATGCAGGTATCGTTTCGGCCATCGCAACACTCTTGTTAATTACCATGAGTATTCCGCAAGGAGAATCTTCATTATATGCACTGGATCGTGTCATCGATACATTTATTGGGACGTTCATTGCAATTAGTATCAACTTCATTATCCGCCCACCGGAAATTGAAAAAGCCCAAGAAATTAGTGAAGATTTGGAAAAATTAAGACAGCAAGAAGATGAATTACAAACAATGCTCATTCAAGTCCAAGAGAAAATTAAAGATAAAATCGATGAGTAACACACAGAGCTGCTCCTGAAATGAGCAATCTTTTCAGGAGCAGCTCTTCAATTTACATAATATAATTATATAGAATAAAAATCCTTCTAATTAGATGATTCATCGAAAAAAACTTGGAACATCAGACTGCTCCAAGTTTTTTTGTTTGAAATTCATAATTAGCGCTTACGCATGAAAACGTTCGATGCCATCTAAATACGTTGCTTCTAAAGTCATATCGGGATTTAACACGATAAAATCGGCATCCCGTCCGGGCGCAATCATCCCGGAGACATCATCAATCTTACAGCTAACCGCTGGAACGTATGAAGCCATCATCACGGCTTGTTCTGGAGTAGCAAGGCCCCAATCAACCACATTTTTAATCGCATCTTTTAGTTTCAAGATACTACCAGCAAGATTTCCTTCTTGTAAACGAGCCGTTCCATTAGCAACGACTACTGGGAACTCACCTAAGATATAATCACCATCAGGCATTCCCCCAGCTCTCATACAGTCGGTGATTAACGCCACATGGTCGTGACCAACTTTTTCCATTAAAATTTCAGCAGCATCTGTATGCACATGATGGCCATCACAAATTAATTCTGAAAAGACATGGTGCAATTTCATCAACGCGCCGACCATTCCAGGTTCACGATGATTTAGCCCACGCATACCATTGAACGCATGAACAAAAACACTTGCGCCTGATTCAACAGCAACCTGTGCCTCTTCAATCGTTGCATTACTGTGTCCTAAAGCAACAACCACGCCTTCTTTCGTTACGTGTTCGACAAACTCTTTCACGCCCTCACGTTCTGGGGCGAGAGCAATTTTTTTAATGATCCCACCAGAAGCTTCTTGCCATTCATTAAACACTTCAATACTAGGGTCTCCAAAATACGACGGATTTTGTGCGCCTTTGTATTCTTCGGTAAAGAACGGACCTTCAAAGTAAATCCCCGGAATTTTCGCTCCAGTCACATCTTTATGAATTTTTCCAATCGTTTCAGCAACGTCACGTAAACGCTCTTTACTAGAGGTTAACGTTGTTGGTAAAAAGCTTGTAACTCCACAATCCAATAACGCCTCTGACATCACTTTAATTCCTTCAGGATTATTGTCCATCACATCATGGTTCATGTAGCCATGAATATGAGTATCAACTAATCCTGGAGCAATCCACTTGCCTACTTGATTAATAATTGTCCCTGAACTTGGTTTTTCAGTTGAAAAATCGCCAAATTTGCCATCAATCACTTCTAAATAACCGGGACCTTTAATTCCTGTCTTAAAAAAGAATTTGTCGGCAAAAATAAATGTTTTCATTTGATTCGCTCCTTTTATTTTACTAAATTTAACTTACCCCTTTCTCGGACGGATGTCAAGAAAGGTCTACACCATTTAAGTGGTTTGTTAGAAATTTAACTTCTTCTGCTAAGCGAATAAACCGCTGCGCCTCTTCCTTTTGATTCAACGACTCTAACACGACACTTTTAGCTATCAGCAACTCTTCTAAATAATAAAAACTTTTTTTCTTTTGTGCCCAGGCGATACCTTTTGCCACCACCTCTAAGGCTGATTGAAACTGCTGTTTGCCAATTAAAAATTGAGCATAATTAAAGTATACTTTGGTTAACTGAGCTGTTTTTCTTTGATTAGGTAAATGAACGGCTAGATCAACTGCTTTTTGCAAAAGTTTCTCGCCGGTCGGATCTTTGCGCAACGTTAAGGTCCACCCCAGACAACTTAATAGTTGAATCTCCATCACCGTCACGTGTTCTTTGTCTTGGTTATAAGTAAAAGCTAATCCTTGGCGCAAATATGCGATTGCCGCATCAACATTTTCGCTTAAAAAATACTCACAACTTCCGCGATAATAATAATATGCTTGTAAATCTGCATCTAAATACAATTGCTCCACAACTTGTTCTTGCTCCATCAAATGTTTTAATTGTCGGTATTGTTGATGAAAGAACAACTCCTCCATTTGAGTCACCAACTGGTGAACCGCTTGCATTTCATAAGATTGAGCGTACACAACTTGATCCATAGTCACTCCCAATCGCTCACACAATTGTTGCATTACTAAGATATTTGGCAATTCTTCATCATTTTCAATACGGCTCAAGACACTTTGTGAACAGATTTTATGCGATAACATTTTTTGGGTGAGTTTTCGCTCTTTACGAATTCTTTTCATCACTTGCCCTAATGTAATAACTTCTTGCAACTTTTTCAACACCTCTTAAAATATGCGAATTCGCATTATATTTATCAGTTATTTTATCACATAATACGAGTATACAAGTCATTTTTAATAAAAAGCAAATATTTTATTGTAGAGAAAGTAGGGCATTCTAGATATGAAAGCAAATGTAATTTTTAATTGGCAAAATCAATCCTTCCAAGGATGGATCGAACACGAGTATCAAAATTCTTTTCTGATTAATGTCTTAGAACCAACTTGTGAAGAACTAACTGAAAAATATGCAAACCGCTTAATTATTAGCAAAAAAGCTTGTCAACTACTTTAATTTTAATAAGCATTAACTATAGAAAAAAGACCGAATATTTCTGACTCGATAAAGCGTCGGAAATATTCGGTCTTCTTTTATTTTTGTCGATATGTCGTCAAAAAATCACGCATTTTAGTAGCGGTTAATTTCAAATCATCCAAATTGGGCAAATAGACAATTCGAAAATGATCGGGTTCTTGCCAATTAAAACCACCACCATGCACTAAAAGAACTTTGTGTTCATGTAAAAAATCAAGTACAAATTGTTCATCATCCTTAATATTAAAGCGCTTCGTATCAATCTTAGGAAAAATATAAAATGCAGCTTTGGGTTTTACTGCTGATAGACCTGGAATATCATTAATCGCTTGGTAAATATATTCTCTTTGTTCATAAATTCTGCCACCTGGTAGTAATAATTCATCGCTACTTTGATAACCGCCTAACGCAGTTTGAATGATTTGTTGCGACAATACATTCGAACATAGACGCATCGAAGACAACATATTCAATCCCATGATGTAGTCTTTGACATGTGTTTTATCGCCACTTAAGACCATCCACCCCACACGAAACCCTGCTACGCGATGCGATTTTGATAAACCGCTAAACGTCACGACAAAGCGGTCCGGTGCAAGAGTAGCAATCGGGATATGTTTTAATCCATCCATCACTAAACGATCATAAATTTCATCAGAAAAAATAATTAAATCGTACTCTCTAGCAATCGCGACGATTTCTTCCAAAATTTCTTTGGGATAAACGGCCCCGGTTGGATTATTAGGATTAATAATGACGATCGCTTTCGTTTTATAAGTAATTTTAGAGCGAATATCTTGCATATCAGGATACCATTCACTGGCTTCATCACAAATATAATGAACTGGCTGACCTCCGGCTAGTGAAACAGACGCCGTCCAAAGTGGATAATCTGGTGATGGCACTAAAATTTCATCACCATCATTACAAAGACCTTGCATGCTCATCGTGATTAACTCACTAACACCATTTCCGGTATAGATATCATTAATCCCAACATCAGGAAAATTTTGTAATTGACAGTATTGTTGAATTGCTTTTCGAGCTGAAAAAATACCTTTTGATTCGGAGTATCCTTCAGAATCTCTAGCATTTGTAATCAAATCGTTGATAATTTCATTTGGCGCTTGGAACCCAAATGTGGCTGGATTCCCGGTATTTAAACGTAAAATATTGACGCCCGCTTCTTGCATTCGCTCAGCCTCTTCTAAGACAGGTCCACGAACATCGTAGCTGACATTTTCTAATTTCGTCGACTTTTCAAATTGTTTCATCGATTTCTTCACTTCCCTAAACTATTTTCTTTACTTTATGATAGGACTTGCTAAATTGCAATCAATATTCCACTATTCTGAAAATCCCTTCAGAAAAACCAAGATTTATTAAAAGAATCTTTTGAAATTTACATCTAACAACACCATCTTTTTTTCATACCAAGGGACACTTACTAATAGCGACTAAAAAAACAGCTGAAGCAACTAGTGCTTCAACTGTTCACATTCATCATTTCATTTTAGCGATCTGGGCTAACCCATAAATTCGTATCATCAATTAATCTGACCGTCGCATCTGGCAAGTCATGTCCCACTGGATGAAACGTCACCGATTCACATAAGAACTTATACATTTTTGTTGGATCAGTAGTGCCAGGAATTTCAACATGATCCCCTTTTCTTGGAACAATACTTAGTTTAACTGTCCCGGTTTTTTGGGGTTCTTTGGGTGGTGAATCCTTTGGAAAAGTAATTGTGTAATCAATTTCAAAAATCGGTTTCATTAAAATCACTCCCTACTATCTGATACATAAATTTTAGCACCAAAGGCAAGGATATACAATTTTGATGCATGAATTTGCTGAAGAAATTGTCACAGGAACGATTACCAAAGTCTGCTTGACATCTAAGTCATTAATCGCTATGATTAATTGGTGACGCAGAGGTGGTGGAATGGCAGACAGGTAAACCACTGTAAGCAGTCCGCAAAAAATATAATAAGTATTGGTAACGGCTATCTTCGGATAGTCGTTTTTTGTTATGTATTTTGAATTATTTGTAAAAAAGCCTTGGCTCAACATACTATCGATAGTATAATTAATTTTGTAAGGGAGGTGAATGTGTGTCACACAAAAAGAAAAAGAACCCTGAAGATTTAACAATTATCTTAGTTCTGGTAACAGCAATACTAGAACTAATAAACACCTTGTTAAATATAATCGACAAGCTTCTAAACCAAATGTAAGGTTAAGGGCGCGAGCCCTTCCTTACCCTTATTATAATGGATAATGGAGGGGATTTAAATATGGATAAAAAGAATTTAAGAACTATTAACATCTTGCTAGTAATAGTGATTATCCTACAAGTTATTAATCTATTTTTATAGGAGGATCGTATGACTGAAAAAAATGCACAGTCAGAAGCTAACAAACGCTGGGCGGAAAAGAATAAGGAACGCGCTAAATTTTTAAGGAACCGCAGCACATCCCGTTCATTCATTCGCAATCAGGCCGAATTGGAAGATTTAGCTGAACTCGA
>JBKEDL010000069.1:0-6696 GCA_047975385.1 Enterococcus sp.
TCAATCAGCGGTCAAGCGTTTTTGGCTTGAGGGTTGATTGAAACTCTGGAACACTCCCGGAGTGGAATTTTTGGAAAAAACTCTCTGAAATTTCTGTCTCAGGTATTGACTTCATTCCAAAGTCAGTCGTAATTCTTTTTACCGAAACTTCACCAATAAGGAAGAAATACTCCTAATTCATGTCCGTCACCTTTTCGTCACTTGGAATAACGAATGGGTAAAACAAAATAATGCTTCAAATGCAGAACTTTTCGGTAGTCTCTTTCAACATTTGAAAGAAGATAGCCCTTTTTATCTCTTGTTACACAAACGAAATTTATTCCATCTTTTTCTTCAGATTATGTTCGAACAAAATGGGCCTAAAGCTGAATATGACAACATGTCTGCTTATGTAACTTCATTTATGAGTTATGGTACATACGGTTGGATTAATGAATGGATTGCTAGAGGTATGCAAGAATCTGCTGAAAAAATGGCCGAGCTTTTGTCTTCTCATGGAATGAAGTAGCCTTTGATTCTTTGTAAACAAAAAAGCGGAGTTGACCAAGTGGCCAATTCCGCTTTTTTTAGCTTATTTATTAAAAATCTTAGGACCTTTACGCATGTTTCTACGATCGTTTTTCGGCGCTTCCATTTGTTTCACGCGGCCGCCACCTTGTTTTTTCTTGATGATTTCTAACATTTTTTCTTTGTTATCCATGATTTCTCCTTGTTTAAACACCCATCGTGGGTATGAAATGTAAAGTCTTTATGTTTTCACAACGTTTACTATCATAGCACAAAACCGATGAGATTAGGTAGAAAGTTTGATTTTTAAAGGAGATTTATTATCTGTTTAATTTATCGCTTGATTTATCGCTCGTTTTATCGCTCGAAAACCGAGCGATAAATTTCAAATTACTCAATCTTATTTACTATTTTGTTCTAACCTGCCATTCTGAAAATCCTGATTCCAAATGAAATAGACTTTCAATGCACCATTATTACTCAGGTAAAATATCAATTCATTCCATCTATCATCATGTCCAGTAACAGTAATTTCATATAATTCTGAAATTTCTTCATCTAATTCAACTGAGATTTCCCCAACATCAAGTTCTAATATTTGACCGGTTAAATTTGTATAAGTACCTTCAAAAGTTTGATAGTTTTCGGTATATTCTATAACAAGAATACTATCTAACCAATCTTCTTTGATTGAATTTGCTATCACATTACAAATATTCGAATAAATATTTTCGCTTTCCTTCATACTATGTCCCCTAACTTTTTATCTATACTCATTCAATCAATAATCCTAAATTAATCCTCTAATACCTGCATTGTGATTTAGTCATCACCCTTCAAAGCTAAAATTTGAAAGACTTCCTTAGATGGGTAAGTCTTTACCATCTTGACTTTAAACTCCTGGTCAATTTTGTCGTGCACACTGATTGGAATTGTATCCTTGTAAAAATACCCGCTCTCGTTTCGATGGTTATGACCTTTTGATGCGTAAGAAAACCAAACTCGATCTCTTTGCTTTATTAGAGATGAAATGCGAATATCTTCCCACGGTAAATCAGAACTAATCAACTCTTTAGCTTGTATCGCATATAATTGCAAAGAATTTCGACCTGAGGTTTGTTTAGTGGTCTTATACCATTCCTGCCTCTGCAAATCACGTATCATTTCTGGAAAAACTCGATTATGCTTGCGACAAGTTTTGTTTAGCTCCATTATTTCCAATTTCGCTTCCGCAAACATTTTTCGTGCTACAAGTAGTGGGACAATCTTTTCTTGTAATTCTACTTGTTCGACTTCTGGTGCATGGCACAATAACCCAGCACATAAACAATTAAAGGCGCTTTCTTCTTCAACCATTTGGCTATAAAGATACCAAACCCCAGAATGATTCGTATGTCGACAGGCAAAAGACTTAAACTCAGCTACTATTTCATCTTCTAACCCCAATTTTAATGCTAATTTGGCAGCATCATAATATAACCATTCCAAATTAATGTGATCAGCTATCACCGTTTTTAGTGTTGATAGAAATTCTTTCATACGAGAAGTAGCTGCAGATATTTCCTTTGCTTTTAGTAGTCGATACATATGATAATTAAAAATAGTTTGGACAAACAGTGGTTTCTCAATTCTTTTGCCTGCTTTATTTTTAAAATAATTCTTTTTAAAATCCCGTTCTTCTAACCAAGCAAAACCAATTTCATCGATAACTGCAAAATACAGCTCATCACCTACTCGATTAATCAACTCTTTAATTACCTTTTGAGACATGAATTCATAATTTTTCAAGAAAAATAAAATTTCAGGCAACGCTGTCCGTAATTCAAGCTTTCCCTTTTCTAGCACTCGTTTGACTAGTCCATAGACGGCTTGATTAAGTTGACTAACATTTTTCATTTTCAATTCTTTTTGACTAAATTTCACATAGCGGTTAAAGATATGCATATTTTGCGGAAAATATTTTGGATGGCCTTGCGTTTCTTTTAGATAATCATACATAATCCAGCCAAATTGAACTTTTGCTCCAAGGTCATCAGGATATCGCTGCATAAATGGTTTCATTAATTGAAAAGCCGCGTCTTTCTCCCCTCGTTCTCTTAGTCGAAAGGCTTCACTCATCGGATCGGGATTAATTTTCCTCCCATTATTTTTAATTTTCGTCCGAATCGTTTGAATCGCTTTGGAAAAATTTGCGCTAGTTTGCTCAATTCCATCGAAAAATAGTTCTTCAAGATTATCGCTTGAATGATTCTCGAAAATCACTTTTTCAACCTTCAAATAACTCACCCCATATTTCTTTGCCACCTCAAAGATATCGTCTTGTAACTCTCTTTCCCAATACATCTTCCATCATCTCCTTAATACCTAATACGAATTTTTTTATTCTTGATTTTAAGGCAAAAAAATCGAGAACCCAGACCAAAACCTGAGTTCTCGAAAATTACTAAACAAAATTTTTATTCGTTGGTAACAACTATTCAAAAAATTCACTCAATGAAATATTGGTCACACCAGATTTAGCTTCCAATCTTACCGGTACTTTTGTGAAAAGATATTTATCGGTTGAATCCTTATCAAAGTAAGCCGCTCGTTCATTTAATACTTCCACTGTTTCGCCAATTTTAAATGAGTTTCGCCATTTGCATTCACCAACAATTAACTCTTTTCCTGTCACTGATTCAACGACAACATCAAGTTCTTGACCATTCCCTTTTTTATCTTTCCCCCACCATTTGCCAAAGGACTTGGTAATAAATGGTAGCTTGCCTTGACCATTCAACCTACGTAGATACTGACGAGCCACTTCTTCAAAGATTGGTCCGATGAAATTTGATAAATCATCAAGTGCCAAAGCAAAGTAAATATCACCATTTCCACGTTCAATCTCAGTTTTAACTGAAAACACATAACGATACCAAAAAGCAATGAAGTTTTCCGCAATCTGATATTGACTAGTCTTGCCTTTTAATGGATTAGAGCCAAAGGGAACTACTCGCTCAATATAATTCAATTCTTGTAAAGTAATCAAATACTTCGAAATAAGGGTATTTTCAAGCTTAGTAAAGCCCGCAATTTCACCTAGTGTATTTGAGCCGCTCGCAATTGCCTGGAGGACCGCATTGTAATTAGCTGGTTCTCTGAATTCTTGCTTCATCAGAAGAACCCCCTCATTGTTTAAATAACCATTGATTTCAAAATACAACTCTCGAAGGTTTTCCTCAAAACTCAAGTCAGAATCGATTAATGAAAGGTAATACGGCGTTCCACCAACACAGGCATAATACTTAATCTTGTCCTCATCACTTACATTGGGATAGAACTGAGCAGAATCATAATAATCAAGAGGATTAAGCTTTAACTGACCCGTTCTTCTTCCAAACAATGGACTTTTTTCGCCCAATACTTGATTTTCCATAAAACTCATAGATGATCCACAAAGGATTAAGAAAATATTCGTCTCCTTAAAATCGTAATCAATCACATGTTGTAAGATGGAATTAAGTGACTTATTTGCAGATGCCGCATAAGGATACTCGTCAATGACAATGACCAATCGTTCCTGACCAAGTTGCTCCTTGATGAGCGAGAAAAAAGAATTCCAATCGGAAACTGCTGGGAAGTTGTTAATACCTAGCTTCTCTCCCAATAAACGAGAAAATTTCTGTAAATTTAACGAGTCGTTTACTTCTTCAGCTGGTAAGTAAAGTGAATTCTTTCCTTTGATGAACTCATTTAACAAGGAAGTTTTCCCGATACGACGACGACCATAAACAACGGCCATTTGGAATGTTTGTTTTTTATACATTCTCTCAAGCGATGCTAGCTCTTTTTTTCTTCCTAAAAACATATCAACACCTCCGATTTTTAATACTTACGATTATTATACTTTAAAGTAGTATATTTGTCAGTCAAAAAAAATAAGAACCCAGACCAAAAATCTGGGTTCTCGAAAATAATTTATTTAGTTTTTACCACCAATGCCACACACTCAACATAGCATAAGGCGATCGAATGAATGCCATAACGCCAGTTTTGGTACCGGTTTATTTGTGGAAACATATCCACTTTTAATCGTGCAAGTAAATCTTAATTTTTATTTTCAGCCACTTGCCCTTCATTTCCTTATGCGTTATCCTGCCAAACAACAGTTTCCCCGCATCCATCAATCGAGCGAAAATCACATTATCCGCCTTCAGAACGTACCCCACTTTTACGCCATCTACATTTTTAATAACGATAGCTTTCGCATCATGGGGATTGTCGAGTTCACGGAAGAAATCAAGCCTGTCATCTATTTTGAGATGCGGTTCAAGTTCCTCGATGCCTTCTATAAATGAGGTTCCGGCAACATGACTGTCAAACAGAAAAATATCGTGTTCGAAAGGTTTAGGAATCGTAAGACCGCCCTGTCCATGCAATAACCCCATCAATCCTGTATTATCATCTTTCTTCACAAGACCACTCATCATTTCACCTCAACATTTCTTCGATCCGTTTTTTATAAACTTCTATCATTTCTTGAAGCCTTGATACAGTATCTTCGAGATCAGCTTTTTTCTCAGCCGTTAACTCCGTGCTTTGCACAATTGGTTTTAGCGTATATGGGTAATTCTCTTTGATTTCGATTATCTGTTTTTTGATTAATTTGAGCATTTTTAGCAAACGCTCTTTTTCTTTCATCAAAATAGCCAATCCATTTTCACTTGGATCTGGAAGTACAGGCTCTGCGACCATTTCTTTTACGATGCGCAGTGTATTAAGGTCACCGTTTTCATAAGCAGCAACTGCATTTTGAAACAACTTAATTTGTGCCTCAGAAACACCGGGATGAATATCCGGATGCAACACCTTAACAATGAAACGGTACAACGTTTTTAGTTCTTTGGTTTCTTCTGCTGTGAGGAATTCTCCTTTGCCTCTCTAAAGTGCTGCATTCATTTTAGCTATCTGTTCATTGAGTTTCTCCTGATACTCAGCAAACTCGTCATCCAATAATTTTTCAATTGCAGAAACTGAGACCTTCTCTTGACGATTTTTCTTTGCCTGAATGCGTTCGATTTTTCGTTTGAGACGCAACGTCGCACAGTGCAGTTCAAATGCTTTATATTCCAAAGAACCTAATGTGAGCATATACTGCATTTCAATATTTTTACACTCCACATATTTTAGTTCGTCACGCTCAAGTAAGAGCATAGATAATTCAGTGTGCAATTTTTCAATTTCCTCTTTAAGAGTTACCAACTCCGGAAATGGAATAATCACGCATTCCGAAGTTGGTTCTTGCTTGGACAGTTCAGCCAAGCGTTCCAATGCCGTAATGAATCATGCACGATTCTTTGGTTCTAAAATATCAGCCGCATCATATGCCCAATGATTAAAATATCGCCATTTAGAGTAAATAGCCGAACCAAGCAATGAAATATCTGTGATGTCATCAATGACTTTAGCCAGTTCATCACTGTTGTTGACCGCAGCACCATAAACTTGTCCAAAGGCATGACCACAATCCATCTTAAAACCAAGGGCAGTACAATCATCTGCCATATAGTGGTCAACAAGTTCGATGAAATTTATATTCTGGTCTCTGAATTTATCACTCCACTTCATAGCGAACGCGTATATCTGATTCATATCAATCACCGTGGTCACCTCCAATTCAAATTATCGTTGTATCCATTTTGATGGTGTCTAAGCATTTTTTACATTGCTTACGCTCCACTGAAAGATCCGATAAATAATTTTCCGGTATGTATATATGTCTATCAAAACTCATTCCAGTGATGCTTGAGAAGCAAATTCTCGATGCAAGGTATTTTCAAATTTTGCTTTATTATACATCATCAATCGCTTCCTTAATAGCTAATACGAAAATTTTCTAATTATTGATTTAGGGCAAAAAAGAGAACCCAGACCAAGATCTGAGTTCTCAAAAGTTATCATTTAATGATTATTTTTTCGTCAACAATGCCACACACTCGACATGCGTTGTTTGTGGGAACAAATCAACTGGTTGAATCTTCGTTGTTTCGTAACCTAATTCAGCAAATAAAGCAGCATCACGCGCTAAGGTTGCTGGATTGCATGAGATATAGACGATGCGCTCAGCAGTCGTATTTGCTGCAGCTTCGATAAACTTCGCATCTAACCCTTTTCTCGGTGGGTCAACAAAAATGACACTTGGTTTAATTT
>JBKEDL010000029.1:0-2755 GCA_047975385.1 Enterococcus sp.
TTTCCAACTTCTCCCGTTCTTCTAGCGCTAACTCAAAATCACCCATATCCATCGCCTGCAGAATTTTCGCCCGCTGCAATTTCCGAGCTTTTCGCTTAGTTGTTAGCATAGTCAAAACTCCAGCCTTTCAAAGGTCCCTTTTTGACTATGTTGCTCCGCTTGATAACAGTTCCGATTGTGGCATTAATTACTCCGAAGTATTTAGCGGCTTCAGCAGGAGTGGAGAACAATTTACTCACTCCTGTAACTTCATTTGTAGCTTTAACTGTGAAGTCCGTCCGACGCACCTTAGGTAAATCTTCCTCTAATTCTTCGCTTTTGGTTTTCCATTCTTTAAACTTATGAATTTTTTTCAACTCACCACCTACAATTTCACCGATTATTAAGTGAGTTCGACCGTCAGTGGTCTTCAAGATAGGATTCTTACTCTTTTTCTTCATCGGCACTTTATCACTAAAAATAATTTCATCATTCGCTGTTAAATACTGCATTTCTCTTCCTCCAGTTCAAAAATTTCTAAGTAAATTCTCGGATTGTTTGAATACAATTTCTGAGCAGTCGTTACCGCTATTTGCCCGTCATCTTTGTACAAGATTCCGTTGCAGCTATCCCAGACTGCCTTCAAGTAATTATCTAAATCAGGTTTCTTATCCACGAATACCTTTTCTAGTTGCTGATTCGTTAGCGGATTCTTCGTTTTCGCTTTGCTGATTCTAAGCGGTGGCTTGACGTAAAATGTCACGCACACCGCAATTGGACCAGACTCAATCTTTTTAAATCTCTTGCGTTTCAAATGCTGAATGAATTGCCGCTTCCAGAGCTTCATATCCGCGCTCTCATAAGTCCGACCATTTCCGAATCGTGGTCTGGACTGCGGCTTTGGTTCCATGTTGATCGTGTGAATTGCCACTAAGCTACCTCCAGATTCATCCTTTTTTACACTTATCGCACGGTGTTAATGACACTGTCCCCAAGAATCCATCTATCCGATAAATGATTCCTTCACCGTAGCACGCTTCACAAATATTTTTCGGTTGTTCCATCTTTACTACACCGCCCCTTCATCAAAATTCAATACCTATGCGCTTGTCATTCGTTTCTTTAAACGAAATAACATGTCCATCCGACCCTCTGAACATTCTTGAAATCAACTTACCGTCATACATTTTCGCCAATTCTTTGCTGTTCAAGTTCGTTGTGATAATCGTTGGCTTGTTCGCTCTGCCGTTTACAATCGCATATAAAGTTTTAGTCGTGAAATCCGATGCCGTTTTATCGCTGTCTATCGCTCCTGTCTCAGCTCCTAAGTCGTCAATAACTAACAGGTCAGCTTGTGTTAGTAGGTCTATCATGCGTTGTTCTGTGTATCGGCTATCCTTATTTTTAAAACTGTCTTTTATCCGTCTCATCAACTCGTCAATTGAAACAAACACGCATTGTCTATATGGCTTGCTATGCTCATTCACAACTTTCAGCATACTCATTGATAAATGGCTCTTTCCTGTGCCGGGTTTACCTGTGAAAATTGTGTTGTACGTCGCTCCTGAAAAATATTCCCTAGCAATTTCTAGAGCCTGTTCTTTATTTCTAGACGTTTCTCCATCACTTGCTTTGTAATTATCAAAACTCGCCTTTCTCAAAGTCTCATCGAGAAATATCGAGCGATTGTCTAACCAGTATTGCGTTTTACGTTTTCGGTGTTGTTCCGCCGCTTCTTCCGCTCGCTCTTGATTGCGTTTATCAATCGCTTTTTTACCGCACTCTATGCAGATAGGCTCTTTGCCAAACGCTGATATTAGGTTAGTTTCATGAATCGGGCATATCTCGTCCGTTGTTTTAAGCATCTCTTTTAAAGTGCCTACGCTAGAAAAGGTTGTCGTACTCTGTTGTGTCACGATCATTCATCTCCTTCATAACGTTGCCGTTCAAATAGCTTTCAAATTTAGAGCCAAACAACGTTGCAGGTCTTAGATAATTAGCGGACGGTGTCCCTTTTATTGTTTTGCCTGGGACCATCCATTCAAAGCACTTGTTATCGATAACCGTTTTGAAATCATCCAATCTAAACCCTTCGTTCCAACGTGCTTTTATGTGCGCTCTACTATCTCGTGTAGAAGCTTTATAGTTTTTGTTAGCTTTCAAATTCAGATAGTCTAGAATTTCTTTGTAAGGAATAGCGTCTTGTTCGTCAGAACCAGACAATATATCTTTACTTGTATTACTAGATGTATTACTAAAAGATGTATTACTACCTTTAGCGTTTTCCGAATACCCCTCTTCGACATTCCGAATACCCTCTTCGCTTTTCCGAATACCCCTCTTCGGCATTCCGGACACCTTGATAATTCTTTTTTTTATTTCTTTCCCTTCTCGCTCGTATTCAACAGAAATATATCCCTTCTTAGCCAATGAGCTGATAACTTCGGAAACTCTTGATTTACTCAATCCGAAAAAATCAGAAAAGTGATTATTGCTTGCATAACAGCCCATTGCACTATTGTCTAAACTGTCAATTTCAACTAAAAACATAATTTCTTGAAGTGTTAAATTTGCGTCTAGCCAGATACGCGCTGGTATCCAAACTCCTTTAAACCCTCTATTACTTTCAGCTATTTTCCTTTCAACCATCTTTATCCTCCAATTTTCAATCTTTTAATCTCAACATCATTAAGCTTGATGCCTTTCACTCGATACTTTCGCTTGAAATAGGTCAAGCCTATTTGGTGTTTCTCGTTGTGGTGCGTTCTGCATAACG
>JBKEDL010000072.1:0-81316 GCA_047975385.1 Enterococcus sp.
TATAAAAAACGCGACGGCTTTTAGCAACTCATTTAGTTTATCAAGCGAAGTGTTATTTGTCAATAACTTTTTTGCTTTATTTTATTGGTAAATCAACATTCCTTAAGAAGTTAATTTAGCAGCTCCGTTATTCTATCAAGAATAACTAGGACTGTCAACTCTTTTTGAAAGTTTTTTATCAGTCTTATTTTTCTTAATCGAAATTACGGATGTCTCATAAGGACAAGTAATAATATACCAACAACCGCTCTTAAAGTCAACCAAAATATTCACACTGTATCCACCCATCATTTTACGGACGTTGGCTCCCGAATCTCCATTCTATCGTTCGTTTTAAAACAAAAAAAACTTATTATTCTACTCATAATCGATTGTTTTTTGTTTTTTCACCAAAAAACATTTCAACTTAATTTGAACTCCACTTAAATTTCTTGAAAAAATTTATTTTCTTTTTCTTCAACGACTACTTTTATTTTTTGATTATCGCTTTTTTTGTTACTATATATCTATAGAAGAAATATTAAATTGGAGGTTTTTCTGATGAAAATTTTAGTGGCAGATGATGACAAAGAAATTGTTGAATTACTAAGTATTTACATTCACAACGAAGGATACGAGGTCGTTAAAGCTTATGATGGCAAAGATGCTCTAGCCAAGGTCCGGACAACGCCTGGTATCGAACTATTAATTTTGGATATTATGATGCCTGAAAAAGATGGCATGCAAGTAGTCAAAGAACTGCGGAAAGAGTCCCAAATTCCGATTATCATGTTAACAGCCAAAACAACCGACATGGATAAAATAAAAGGCTTAGTTGCTGGCGCAGATGACTATGTAACTAAACCATTTAATCCACTAGAAGTCATGGCGCGTGTGAAATCTTTACTGCGACGAACCAATATGCAATCCACACCTGAACAACCTGACGTTTTGGAGGTTGGTTCTTTAATTATCAATAAAGATTCACATGAAGTAAAAACAGTCAGCGGAACAGCCATCCAACTGACGGCTCTCGAGTTTGGTATTCTATATTTATTGGCAGCCCATCCAAATCGTGTATTCAGTGCAGATGAAATTTTCGAACGTGTTTGGAAACAAGAAAGTGTCGTTTCTGCAAAAACCGTCATGGTTCACGTCAGTCATCTTCGCGATAAAATTGAAGAGGCTACTGGTGGCGAAAAAGTCATTCAAACAGTGTGGGGTGTCGGCTACAAGATCGATGCGAAATAAGATGGAAAGGCAAAAACGGATTACCTTAACTTCCAAAGAAAACAGTGAACTTTTAGCGGAAGCAATCATCACTATCATCTTATTGCTTTTACTAAATGTTGCCATCTTAGTCGTTTTGACTTCTTTTATTAAAAGCTCTCCCTCTTTAGAAGACGCCATTTGGGATTCAAAGATTATTTTTTCACAATATTTGGATACAGATATTTTTCGAAGCGGGCGCAACTTCATCATTCCAATCTTTTTTGTCATTGATTTATCTGTCTTATATTGGCGCTTAATCCGTCGTTATCGACAAATTCAATTGCGACATATTATTAGAGAACTGCACTTTATCGCAGATGGAAATTATGACCATCGCATTCCGTTTGAGCTCAAAGGCGACTTACGGCGAATTGTAACTAATATCAATGGCTTAGTTGATAGCACGGTCGCCGCAATTGAAGATGAGCGACGCATAGAAAAATCAAAAGACGAATTGATTACCAATGTTAGTCATGATATCCGAACACCTTTAACATCTATCATCGGATACTTAGGATTAATTGAAGATCGCCAATATCATTCAGAAGAAGACTTATTAAAATATACGCATACAGCCTATCTCAAAGCAAAACAAATGAAGTCGCTAGTCGATGATTTATTTGAATACACCAAAGTCCGGCAACCGAGTGTCCCTATTCATTTGACGTCTTTTGATATGATTCAATTGGTCGAACAATTGGCAATTGATTTTGAATTGGAAGCACAAAAAAAAGCGATTGTGATTCACACAATCACTGACTCTGCTTCATTAATTATGGATGGTGATACAGAAAAACTAGTACGTGTTTTTAATAATTTGATATCCAACGCCCTAAAATACGGCCATGGTGCAACACAAATCGTGATTGAAGTCCAAAAAATTGGTACCGAAGCCGTTATTATTGTCAAAAATAATGGCGCAATGATTCCCAAATCTGCACTTGATTCTTTATTTGATCGCTTTTATCGCGTAGAGAGCTCTCGTTCTCAAGAGACAGGAGGAACTGGGTTGGGCTTGGCTATTTCTCAAGGGATTATCGCTCTTCACGGTGGGTATATTTACGCCAAATCCACCCCCGATTGGACTTCTTTTATTATTCATCTACCGTTAAAACGAAATAAAGCTTTCCCCGAAACAACAAGTTGACGAATCGCTATTTTTTGGTTATTCTGTATACAATAAAATATTCGGGCAAAAAACCTAGTACAAAAGTTACTTTTTTTAGAGAGCTGATGGTTGGTGAAAATCAGTAATTGGACTTTTGGAATCCAGTTTTTTTAATGCCTCTTTTGAAAAAAAGTACGTCTAACTTACGTTACGAGTTTACAAGGGCAGCATCAGCTGAACTTGGGTGGCACCGCGATTTACTATTTCGTCCCAAGCACTATTGCTTGGGGTGGAATAGTTTTTTTGTGTTATTAACTAAAGGAGGAATTTTTACATGTTAGATATTAAAATGATTCGCCAAAATTTTGCAACTATCCAAGAAAAATTAGCAACTCGAGGGGTGGCACCAGAAAGTTTAAACCAGTTCTTAACCCTCGATGAAACAAGACGAGAGTTATTAGTTCAATCCGAAGACTTGAAAAAATATCGTAACGATGTTTCTGCTGCCATCGCACAGCTAAAACGCAACAAAGAAGATGCTGCCGACAAAATTTCTGAGATGAAAGAAGTTGGTGAAAAAATCAAAACCTTTGATGCAAAAATTGCTGCGATTGATGAACAATTAAAAGACGTGGCAACACGTTTGCCAAATTTACCGCATGATTCAGTTCCGATTGGCGCTGATGAGGAGGACAACCTTGAAATCCGTCGCATTGGCAACACCCCAACCTTTGATTTCATACCAAAACCTCACTGGGAAATCGCCGAAGATTTAGGGATTCTTGATTTTGAACGTGGTGCCAAAGTTTCTGGTAGTCGTTTTGTCTACTATAAAGGGTTGGGCGCACGTTTAGAGCGTGCCTTGTATAACTTCATGCTTGATTTGCATGTCTATGATCATGGTTATACCGAAATGATGACTCCCTATCTTGTAAACAGCCAGTCAATGTATGGGACTGGACAATTTCCTAAATTTAAAGAAGATGTTTTTCAGTTGACTGATACCGACTTAACGTTAATCCCAACCGCGGAAGTCCCTTTAACGAACTATTACAATAATGAAATCTTGGACCAAAAAGAATTGCCAGTTTATTTTACCGCACTGAGTCCTTCATTTCGTTCTGAAGCTGGGAGTGCTGGGCGTGATACGCGTGGGCTCATTCGCTTGCATCAATTTAATAAAGTTGAGATGGTCAAATTTAGTACAGCGGAACAATCTTACGACGAATTAGAAAAAATGACACGCAACGCTGAAGATATCTTACAAAAGCTAGGTCTGGCTTATCGTGTCATGGCTCTTTCAACTGGTGATATGGGCTTTTCAGCAGCCAAAACGTATGACTTAGAAGTTTGGATTCCCGCTCAAGACACTTACCGTGAAATCAGCTCATGTTCAAATTGCGAAGATTTCCAGGCTCGTCGCGCAATGATTCGTTATCGCGATGCCGAGGGGAAAATTCAGTATGCCCATACCTTAAATGGTTCTGGCCTCGCTGTCGGTCGGACAGTCGCAGCCGTTTTAGAAAACTATCAAAATGAAGATGGATCAGTGACAATCCCTGAAGTCTTAGTGCCTTATATGGGTGGTTTAACGGTTATCAAATAAGAACTATCAACATATCAAAAAGAGGCGTTACGAAAATTCGCAACGCCTCTTTTATGACTCTTTTTATGATTCCACCGAATAGTTAGGTGCCTCTTTGGTAATCTGAACATCATGTGGATGTGATTCTTTTAAGCCATTTCCACTCATTTGAATAAACTGTGCTTCATCACGTAATTTTTTCAAATCACCAGCGCCAACATAGCCCATTCCAGATTTTAATCCACCAATCAATTGGAATAAGATATCTGACACGCTACCTTTATAGGCCACACGACCTTCAATACCTTCTGGGACTAATTTATTCGCCTCGTTGACACCACCTTGGAAGTAACGATCACTCGAGCCTTTTTCCATTGCCCCAAGCGAGCCCATCCCACGGTAGGTTTTAAAGCGACGCCCTTGATAAATTTCAAATTCGCCTGGCGACTCATCCGTTCCAGCGAGCATACTACCTAGCATCACCACGTGACCACCGGCTGCTAACGCTTTAACGATATCACCAGAATACTTGATTCCACCGTCAGCAATAATGGCTTTACCATATTGACGAGCGACAGAAGCTGCATCATAAATCGCGGTTAATTGTGGTACACCAACCCCAGCTACGACACGCGTTGTACAAATGGACCCTGGTCCAATTCCGACTTTAACCACATCGACGCCCGCATCATACAAATCTTTGGTTGCTTCAGCTGTCGCAACATTTCCGGCGATTAACGTCGCTTGAGGGAACGTTGCACGAATCTCTTTGATTTTACGAATGACTCCGGCACTATGTCCATGGGCCGTATCAATGACGATGGCATCAACACCGGCATCTAACAATGCTTCGGCACGATCAAAGGTATCACTCGTTACACCAACCGCTGCCGCTACAAGCAGACGACCGTGTTCATCTTTGGCCGCATTTGGAAATTCAATCACCTTTTCAATATCCTTGATGGTAATTAACCCACTTAAACGGCCATCTTCGTCGACAATTGGTAATTTTTCAATTTTATGTTTTTGTAAAATTTTCTCTGCATCACTTAAATTGGTACCAATCGGCGCTGTCACAAGGCCTTCTTTGGTCATTACATCAGAGATTGGTACGTGGTAATCAACAACAAAACGCATATCACGGTTGGTGATAATCCCGACCAATTTACGATTTTCCATCGTTTCAACAATTGGGACTCCACTAATGCGATATTTAGACATTAAGTGTTCGGCATCTGCCACTAAATGCTCTGGGGTTAAGAAGAAAGGATCGATGATTACGCCACTTTCTGAGCGTTTCACTTTGCGAACTTCATCTGCTTGGGCAGCAATGCTCATATTTTTATGAACAACACCTAAGCCACCTTGACGAGCCATTGCAATCGCCATCTTGCTGTCAGTTACCGTATCCATACTGGCACTAATGATGGGGATATTCAAACGAATATTTTTTGCTAATTGGACGTGCATATCAACCTCATTTGGCAAGACATGACTTTCTGCTGGAATCAGCAATACATCATCAAACGTTAAACCTTTTTTTACAAATTTTGTTTCCCAGTTGGACATTGTGAATACCACTCCTTTGATTAATATTGTTAATGAAAATAACAGAAAAATAACAACGCGTCAACTGTTGATAGCGATTGTTGTTTTTTTTCTTGATTCCTTTTAATAAATCATAGTAAATTTTAACAGTAGTACGTTTTCACACAAAAATATTTAACTTGTCCTTTCACTTAACTTGCCTAAAAGCTTCTGCTATTGGATCGTTAAAAAAAATCTAGTAGAACTAAGTTTCTACTAGATTACAAGAATTTGCCACAACTTTCAAGCAGAAGTTGTGGCCTCACTTTATCTCCTTGGCGCACTTAAGCTACCAATAATATTATATTTTTTCTTTAAGTACATCCGCAAAGCAATTGCTGCTGCTCCGATCAGAACAACTACTAACGGGTTAAAGACCGGATTAATATTAGCTGGAAAGGCTGAAGTAACTCCCAGAACTAAAATCCACCCGAAAAATGCTGGTACTAATAACAAGAGGGATTTCCAAATTTTTGGTCGCTGACTTTGATCAGCACCAGGTTGTTCATATTGATAAATCAGTTTGTACATTAAATAAAAGACCCAACCACCGTAGGCTGATCCTAGAATTAACGTTGTTAAGCCATACATTTGCGCTTGGCCTTGGGCAATTAGCCCCATAAATCCAACCATAATCGCTAATAAACCTAATAATAGTAAGCTATTATCCAACCACATCAAAACTGGCTGGCTAGCCTTGACTTCAGCTGGTTTGGTCAAGATTGCTTCTGTGCGTTCCGAAACGGTTCCAAAAAGTTGACGCGCTGTTTTGCCCCCTTTTTGCTCAGTGACTAAAATCGGTAGCATGTCGTGTAAAACAGTGGTCTTTTCTTCTTCTGAAAGATTCGCTGCGTCCAGTGATTTTTTTAAGTCATAAATGTATTGTTGATTACGTTTCGTTAGTTTTTCTTCTAATTCCCGATTTTCAGCAACGTAATTGCGCAAAGTTTCTGGTTCCATTAGCTACTCTCCTTAATTCTTTTCTCTAGTTATTGTAAGGAATCTGTGCCTTACACATTAAAGCGGAATAACATGACATCCCCATCTTGAACAATATATTCCTTACCTTCTGAACGAACACGTCCCGCCTCTTTGGCCGCGCCCATCGTCCCGTACTGATTTAAATCATCAAAGGAAACCGTTTCTGCTCGAATAAACCCACGCTCAAAATCACTATGGATAACCCCAGCCGCTTGCGGTGCCTTCATCCCTTGGCGGAAAGTCCACGCCCGAACTTCTTGTTCCCCAGCAGTAAAATAAGTTGCTAATCCTAATAAATCATATGCTGCTCGAATTAGTTGATCTAAACCTGACTCTTCAATACCTAAAGCTTCTAAAAAATCTGCTTTGTCTTCGTCTTCAAGTTCAGCAATTTCCTCTTCGGCACGCGCACAGACAACGATTACTTCTGAATTTTCACTCGCTGCAAATTCGCGAACTTGCTTCACATAATCATTATCACCTTCAGCTAGCTCTTCTTCCGAAACATTAGCCACATATAAAACGGGTTTCGTCGTTAATAAGAATAGACTTTTAACAATTTTTTGCTCTTCTTCATCAAATTCAATCGATCGTGCGGATACCCCTTCTTCTAAAACCGGTTTTAATTTTTTCAAAACCTCAAACTCAGCTAACGCATCTTTATCTTTCGTCCGCGCAATTTTTTCCACCCGGGCGTAGCGTTTATTCACTGATTCTAAATCCGCCAACACTAATTCTAAATTAATTGTATCAATATCACTTAACGGATCGACACGACCTTCCACGTGGGTGATATTTTCATCATCAAAACAACGGACCACATGACAAATTGCATCAACTTGACGAATATGGCTTAAAAATTTATTTCCCAATCCTTCGCCTTGACTCGCTCCTTTAACAATTCCGGCAATATCCGTAAATTCAAACGTTGTCGGCACCGTTTTTTTGGGTTTGACTAATTCAGTCAAGCGTTGTAGCCGGTTATCTGGTACCTCAACCATCCCAACATTGGGATCAATTGTTGCAAAAGGATAGTTTGCCGCTTCTGCTCCGGCCTTTGTAATTGCATTAAATAGAGTTGATTTACCAACATTCGGTAAGCCAACGATTCCAGCTGTTAAAGCCATCTATACTTCACTCTTTCTTTCCAAGATTTTCTTCATTTTTTTTTCAAATTCACGACGCGTTAGCATCACGATATGGCCACATTTGACACAACGAATCTTGATATCAGCTCCCAAGCGAATGATTTCCCATCGATTCGTTTGACATGCATGGTTTTTTTTCATTTCAACCACATCACCTAAATCATACATTGTTCTAACCTCCTAGGCTTCATCAAAATGAATATTCAGAATATCTAAAATACGCGTTAAATCATTTTGTGACAAGTACTCAATTGCAATTTTTCCTTTGCCATCTTTTTCTTGAATTTCCACACTCGTACCAAATTTATCCATTAAACGTTCTTCACTTTCGCGTAAATAGTATGGTTTTTCCTTGATAATTCGCGGCGATTGTTTTACTTCTTTCGTATCATTCATTTGAGCAACTAGTTGTTCTAATTGACGGACAGTAAATCCTTCTTTTACACAACGATTGGCTAGTTTTAAAATTTCGTCTTTATTTTTTAAGCCTAACAAAGTTCGCGCTTGTCCCATCGATAAGCGTTCATCTTGAACCATTTCCTTCACCAAATCAGGAAGCGTCAACAAGCGTAAATAATTAGCAATATATGGCCGGCTCTTACCTAGACGATTCGCGACCTCTACTTGCGTTAATTTTAAATTCTTCATTAACATATCATAGGCTTCTGCTTCTTCTAACGGATTTAAATCTTCACGTTGTAAATTTTCTAAAACAGCGACTTGCATCATTGATTCTTCATCAAATTCGCGCACAATCGCTGGAATCGTTTCTTTCCCAGCTAATTTAGACGCCCGAAAACGGCGTTCACCGGCAATAATTTCATATCCTTTAACCGCTGATTTTCTAACAATAATCGGCTGAAAAACACCTGTATGTTTAATTGAGCTAGCTAGTTCTTGCAAAGAAAATTCATCAAATGTTTTCCGTGGTTGATATGGATTAGGCCGTAATTCATTTAAGGCAATTTCGATTACATGCTCGGCTTTAATATCAACCTCTTCAATATTTGCTAAATCTTGAAACAACGCATCAATTCCCCGACCTAACCCTTTGCCTTTATTTTTCACGGGCTAACACTTCCTTTGCCAGTGTTTGATAGACTTCTGCACCTTTTGAACGTAAATCATAATCGACAATTGATAGTCCATGACTCGGCGCTTCTGATAAACGAATATTTCTTGGGATAATCGTTTCGTAGACTTTTTCTTGGAAATAACGGCGAACTTCTTCCACGACCTCCGCACCTAAATTCGTTCGTGCATCATACATCGTTAACAAGACCCCTTCAATTTCTAATGTCGGGTTAAAATGCTTTTGGACTAAACGCACTGTATTTAACAGCTGACTCAAGCCTTCTAACGCATAATATTCACACTGGACGGGAATTAAAATTGAATCACTCGCCGTAAACGAATTGATTGTTAAATGACCTAAAGAAGGTGGACAGTCGATTAAAATATAATCGTATTGCCCCTTAACTTCTTCTAAGGCTAATTTCAAACGTGATTCTCTAGCCATCATTGATGTTAATTCAATTTCAGCTCCTGCTAATTGAATCGTAGCGGGAACGATGTCTAAATTTTCACGCGAACTCGGCAAAATCGCCTCAGTAATTGGCGCTTCATTCACCAAAACATCGTAAATGTCTTTTTCAACATCTGGTTTACGGATACCCACACCACTAGTGGCATTACCTTGGGCATCAATATCCACCAACAAAACTTTCTTACCAATATATGCTAAACATGCGCCTAAGTTGACCGTTGTGGTCGTCTTACCTACGCCTCCTTTTTGGTTAGCAACGGAAATGATCCGACTCATTAAATTTCCTCCTACTTACTTAATTGGTTGTTTATTTGGTAATCCCGGTTTTCGGGGATACTTTTTCGGGGTTACCTTTTTCTTTTGAATCATCAAGATGTGGCGTTCATCTCCAATTAGTGGTAACTCAATTGCTTTTTCGTCGATAAATTTACCACCAAGTTGCGCAATTGCCGGTTTTGCCTCAAGTAATTCTTCTTCACTTTGAGCAGCTTTCAACGCAAAGAAATAGCCATCTTTTTTTACTAACGGTAAGCAAAGTTCTGTTAAAACATTTAACCGTGCTACCGCTCGTGCCGTTACGTAATCAAATGTTTCACGAAATTCTTTGTTTTGACCAAATGTTTCCGCACGATCATGATACAAATAAACTTCCTCTAATTCCAATTCATTGACTAACGTATTTAAGAAGTTGATACGCTTATTTAATGAATCAACAATCGTTACTTTTAATTCAGGAAAGACAATTTTTAAAGGGATGCTAGGAAACCCTGCGCCCGAACCAACGTCACACAACGAACTGGTTGATTGAAAATCAACCGATAAAGCAAGGGTAATTGAATCGTAAAAGTGCTTTAAATACACTTCAGGTTTATTAGTAATTGCCGTTAAGTTCATTTTTTCATTCCACTCTACTAATAACTCGTAATAACGTTGGAATTGATTCATTTGTTTTTCAGTCAAGGCAATATTTTGGGTTTGTAAAAAGGCTTGAAATTCTTCTGGATACATGACGATTTCCTTTCTCTTTTTGTGAAACAAAAAAGTGTTTCACGCTAGTTCTACTTTACCTTAAATAGCCGCTTCTTGCAATGCCTGAGCACATTTTGAAAAAGAATTTTAATCTACTAATTTCAGATTTCCACACAAAAAAAGCTGAGCCATCCTTTTATTTTCACTGCAACATGCTATGATGAATAATAAAACCTCATTTCATGTTTTTCTATAACCTATTTAAAGGAGTGATTCTGATGAAAGTTGTCACTATTAATCAAGTGACTATTGGTAGTGGTACTCCTAAAATCATTACCCCAATTGTTGCAAAAACAGCAGCTGATATTCTTTTGGAGGCAAAAAAACTAAATACTTTACCTTGTGATCTAGTCGAATGGCGGATTGATTTCTTTGAACAAGTTCAAGATGCCCTCACTGTGGCGCATCTCTCTCAGGAGATAAAAAAATTGCTAGCCAAGCCACTTCTCATCACCTTTCGCAGTCAGCAAGAAGGCGGCGAGTGTCCCCTTAGTGATACGGATTATACCAAACTGTATCACACCTTGTTAAACGAAGGACAATTGGATCTCTTGGATATCGAACTTTTTATGCCGCAAGATATCGTCAGCGAGTTAATTTACTTAGCACACCAAAAACAAGTCAAAGTCATCTTATGCAACCATGATTTTCAAGCTACTCCTGAGAAAGCAGAAATCATTCGCCGCTTACAACTGATGCAAGACCTAGATGCTGATATTTGCAAAATCGCGGTCATGCCACAAACACCTCAGGATGTCCTAACGCTACTAGCAGCTACCGAAGAAATGCAGCGTTGCTTTGCCAAGCGCCCACTAATTACAATGTCAATGGGTAGATTAGGCCAAATCAGTCGCTTAACTGGCGAGTTATTCGGCTCAGCCGCAACGTTTGCTTCGGCCGAACAAGCTTCGGCTCCCGGACAAATCAATGTGAAGCAATTGCCTGAAATCCTAAAAATATTACACCTACATTAACTAAAGAAGTCCCCAACCAATGATGCCCTCATCAAACACTAAACTAATGAAGTGTCTAGATAGAGAAGCATATCAATCCGTTGGGGACTCTTTTCACCTTATTTTGGTAACAAATTGGTGCAATTGTTCAATATTTAGCAATTGTTGATTACACGTATGGCTGTCAACACAAATATAATTGCCTTTTTTGGTGTACGTACCATCACCACTAGTCTTGGTAGTAGCTAAAAACAGCGCCACATTTGACGTGTGGTTACAAATAGAACAAACATTTTTTAAATTATTCGGTGATAATTGCCCCGAAAGACCAACTAAACGTTCTTCTTGATAGCATAAAAGATATTTCTTTTGACTTCCGGCATCGTTCCACCCCAAAAATGACTGTTCCCGCAAATCAAACATTTCCCAACTAGGAACTTTCAATTTCTTCACCTTGCGAAAAACTTTTGCAATTTGTTGACTAGTGGGTATTTTAAATGGTTGGACATGTTCTTTAAAACTTTCGAAATATTGTTCTGCTCTAGCCTTCGTCAAACTTTTATCTAAAATAAATTCGCATAATTCACGAATAAATTCTGTTGTTTCAGCAATTTCATTGATTTTTTCGATCGTTAATCCTTGAACGGCCATGATTGTTTTTGGATCATTAACTGATTGATAGGCATTAATTAATTGATCGACTTCTTTTTTTAACGAATGAAATTGTGCTGGTGTTATCATTACGCTCATATTAAGTCCTTTCTTCAAACCACCATGCTTTGAAGAATATCCAAAGCATTTTTAGTAACCAACAGCTTGCTCTCTTGGTTTAAAAGATACGAAACGTACCATCTGACCACCTCCTATTTTTAAATAAGAATACCGTTATTATAGTCTTCACTGAGATTTTTGCCAAGCTTTAATCCCCCTAATACCATCGTGGTTAGTTTATCTGTTGACATAAAAAACGAGCCTTGATTAACAAGACTCGCACAAACTCTTATCAATGTTTATTTTTAGAATCTGTTGCATCCCAAACTTGTTTAATCGCTGGAATATTTCCTAATTCCGTCAAATTGCTTGGTAAAATCACGGTATTACTATTATTCTCAACCACATGTTTAAATGCTTCAATCCCTAAGTATGCCAACATTTGATCGTTAATTTGACTTTCCTGGATTGCTTGATTAATTTCCTTAATTCGTTGTTTTTCAGCCTCTGTAATGACTGCAATTCGCTCAGCTTCAGCTTGGGCATCAATCCGAATTCGTTCTGCTCGAGCTTGGGCATCAATTCTAGTCTGCTTAGATCGAGCTTGAGCATCAATTTCCATTTCAGATGCTTTGGCCTCTGAATCTAGAATTACTGACTGCTTCTTCCCTTCAGAAATAGTAATCAGGGACTCTTTATCTCGACTTGCTGTAATCAATTTATTCATTGAATTTACAATTTCATGGGAAACTGAAATTTCACCAATATTAATGCGGTCAATAGATAATCCGTAGCCTGCCGTGATATCTTTGACACTTTCATACAAAGCAATGTTGATTTCTTCTGTCCCATTTAAAACTTCATTCAAATCCATTTTCCCGATAATTCCACGTAAATTAGACTGACAATCTTGAATCATTGAAACCACTGAATTTTCATTATCATAAACAAAAGCTCGTGCATCTGTCACATGATATTTAATCGCTTCGTCAATTTCAACAATCACATTATCTCTTGTGATAACACTTTGAGGATCAATTTGAATTGGAATCTGTTTTAAAGAGACTCGTTGTTTCACATTATATAAAATAGGAATCAAAAAGTGTAGTCCCGGTTCTAGCGCGCGAACATACTTCCCAAAACTTTCAACAACTTTAACTTCCCCTTGTTCAACAATCACAATCAATTGTGTTAATAAAAAAATAGCAAAAATAAGCAGTAGAACAAATAAGATGATACTAAAAATTACCAATAAAATTCACATCACTTTCGAATAAAGAATTATTTACTTGAACCATTAATTGTGCGGCATCATATGCAATAATTTCCAACATGACACCACTCTCTGGAATACCTGCTATCACTTTATAATCGTACCAACTACCATAAACTCGAACCAAACCTTGAAAATTACCACTCGCTGAACGAAAACATTTCCCGATCGCCTTTTCCATTTGATAATCTGCCAACCGCATCCCTCCTAAACAAGCTTCCAAAATTATTATATCAAATTTTTCGACGACCGCCATCATCCTCATTCCTAATGTTTCATGTGGAACATTACTTCCTACGAAAAAACTGCGATAAAAAATAATCATCTCGTTATCTAATTTTAAAAAATCATTTTATTAAATAATAATATCCAGCTATATTTAGCACTTTTATCAAATAATTACATAACGTTATCCTGCTATTTTATTACCTAGACTAGAAAGCTATTTCCCCCTATAAGGCTACTTTACCAGCTTTTCTAGTTTTATTGATGTCAACTTAATACAAAACAAACAGGTGACTCCTCTCTTGAAAAGGCTTACCCATTTTTATCACTGTCAATAAAAACAGCCCTCTCAGACAACCCTAAAAACCACTTCACAAGCGAAGCGTTTTCAACCACCGTTAAAACAACCTTTTCGAAAACATTGTGAAATTCACAAGCGAAACCAGCGAATTCACAAACTTTTGTGTATATTTATGAATTTTTATCCAGCGGCGATCGGTGGAAATTTTATTGTTTTAGGGCGGAACGCGTGTTTTCTTATAAAATAACAAAAGGTTGTCAGGAGTATTCTAAGAGATAGATAACGTTTATCGCTGTCTTTTATTAGGAAAAATATTGTTAATTTGTTATTTTTATCTCGTTTCACGTGGAACATTATTACTTTTTTTTAAAATTAAACTAAAATGACGGCTGTTGAGAAGTCAAATAAGTAATTTTCAATCCATTCCTAAACAGAAGAAATAAACGCAGCAACTACTAGCTTCCCCAGAACCTTCGGCACATAATAAAAACTATAGCTGACTATTAACGTATTAAAATCGTCGGAAATTGCGTGCTCTGTCGCTAGCTACTTGCATTACGACCACTCTTATGAACTAGCCATAGAATAGCTGACAAAAAACGTCATCGACACGATCGTTCCAAGTATTTAGAGGATCGTGTCGATGACGTTTTTATTAAAATTTATCGTCAGCCGGATTGTTTTTAGTCTGACTTTTCTTCAAGTAATTATGAAACACACCTCTAATTCGTAGCTTAGTAGTCGAGAGATGGGGCCTTTGAGATGAATTGCGCTAGAACAGCAACGTTTCACTTTGAGCGACCAATCTGTAAAGCACCGCAATGTTTGATTACGATTAAGCAACATCGCTGGACATCACCAATGTTATGAATTAATTTAGCCAGTTAGTGTTTCATGTGAAACACTATTTTTGGCAAAAAAATAAGTCTCCCTTAATAAGATAGGGGAGACTCACCTTTAACGCACCGACTACGGATTTACCTTTGCAATTTTGCCATTCTCGATGTAGACCATTAAGATACTAATATCCGCTGGGTTAACACCGCTAATCCGGCTTGCTTGAGCGATCGTTTCGGGTTGGATTTTAGCTAATTTTTGTTTCGCTTCCGTTGCCAATCCATTAATCACTGTATAATCAATATTAGTTGGAATGCGTTTCGCTTCCATGCGTTTTAATTTTTCAACTTTTTCTAAAGCTTTTTTGATGTAACCTTCATACTTGATTTGAATTTCAGCTTGTTCAACTTCTTTATTCGTTAATTTTGTATTTTCTGGGATAAACTGTAATAATTCTTGATAACTAATCTCTGGACGTCGTAAAAATTCATTCGCTAAAACGCCATCTTTTAGTTCTGCAGCGCCTTTTTCCTTTAAGAAGGTTTGAACTTCAACGGTTGGTTTAATCCGAAGCGTACTTAAACGTTTGATTTCTGCTTCAACAGCCGCTTTTTTTGCTAGGTAGTGTTGATACTGCTCTTCTTTGACTAAACCAACTTGATAGCCTTTTTCGGTCAATCGAAGATCTGCATTATCATGACGTAAAATTAATCGATATTCCGCACGTGAAGTTAATAAACGATACGGTTCGTTGGTTCCTTTCGTTACCAAGTCATCAATCATCACGCCGATATAACCATCACTTCGTTGTAAAATTAATGGTTCTTTGCCTTGAATTTTCAATCCGGCATTAATCCCAGCGATTAATCCTTGACTCGCTGCTTCTTCATAACCACTGGTACCATTGGTTTGGCCCGCCGTATAGAGGTTAGCAATTTTTTTCGTTTCTAAAGTAGGTCTTAATTGATGGGGGACCATCACATCGTATTCAATCGCATAACCTGGACGCATTAATTCCACTTTTTCTAGACCTTCAATAGAATGTAACATCGCATTTTGAACATCTTCAGGCATTGAAGTTGACAACCCTTGAACGTAGACTTCCTCGGTATTCAATCCTTCTGGTTCTAAGAACAATTGATGCCGCGGTTTATCTGAAAAACGGACAATCTTATCTTCAATTGATGGACAGTAACGAGCTCCAACCCCTTCAACAATTCCAGTAAACATCGGTGCACGATGGAGATTGGCTTGGATGATTTCATGGGTTTTTAAGTTAGTATAGGTTAACCAACAAGGGACTTGATTCGTATTATACGCACTATCTGGCGTACCAAAACTGAAGTGATTTGGTTTTTCATCACCAGGCTGGATTTCCGTCACGCTATAATCAATCGTGCTTGATTTCACACGAGCTGGGGTTCCCGTTTTAAAACGCGCAATTTCAAAGCCGTGTTCTTTTAAATTATTGGCTAAGCCAATTGAGGGTTGTGAGTTATTCGGACCGGATGAATATTTTAACTCACCGATGATAATTTCACCTCGTAAAGAAGTTCCAGCAGTAATCACGACTGCTTTGGCACTGTAACGAGCACCTGTGTTGGTGATTACACCTTTACAGACACCATCTTCAACAATGATTTGTTCCACCAGACTTTGACGCAACGTTAAATTTTGCGTTTGCTCAATGGTTAATTTCATTTCATTCGCATAGGCATGTTTGTCAGCTTGCGCACGTAACGCACGTACGGCAGGGCCTTTTCCGGTATTTAGCATCCGCATTTGAATATACGTTTTGTCGATGTTTTTCCCCATCTCGCCACCTAGAGCATCAATTTCACGAACCACAACTCCTTTAGCCGGACCACCGACTGAAGGGTTACAAGGCATAAAAGCCACCATATCTAAATTAATTGTTAATAACAACGTTTTATTGCCCATCCGAGCATTAGCTAAAGCTGCTTCTGATCCCGCATGACCGGCACCAACAACGATTACATCATAATTTTCCGCTTGATATTCTACCATTTTTTTGTCTCCTTTATTTCCCTAAACAGAATTGACTAAACAATTGCGTAATGAGCTCATCTTGAACACTATCACCAACAATTTCACCAAGATAATCCCAACAACGGGTCAGATCAATTTGAACTAAATCAACAGGTAACCCTAATTCAATCCCTTGAATAACTTCCGCTAATGATTGTTGTGCTCTTTCAAGTAAAGCAATATGGCGCGTATTTGAGACATATGACGCGTCTTTCTCACCGGTTTGGCCACTGAAAAATAATTCAGCAATCGCCATTTCTAATTGATCTAAGCCGGCATTTTTTAAGACCGAGACCGGGAAAACAGGGGCATTGACGCCAACTTTTTCTAACGCTTCACGTGTGAATTGCGCTGGCAAATCCGTTTTATTTAACAAAATAATCCGCTTATTCTCACTAGTTGCTTCAAGTAAAGCTTGATCTTCAACTGTTAAGCTTTCACTTTGATTTAAGACCAATAAGACTAAGTCCGCTTCACTCAATGCTTTGCGGCTTCGTTCCACTCCAATTTTTTCAACCAAATCTTCTGTTTCGCGAATTCCAGCCGTATCAATTAGCTTTAAAGGAACACCACGAACATTCACGTATTCTTCAATCACATCGCGCGTTGTTCCCGCAATGTCGGTCACAATCGCTTTTTCTTCGTCAAGTAAATGATTTAATAAGCTAGACTTGCCAACATTGGGCCGCCCAATAATCGCCGTACTAATTCCTTCGCGTAAAACTTTTCCTTGTTGCGCAGTCAGTAATAACTGTTCAATCTGTGCCTTGACATGACTCGCTTTTTCTAAGAGTAGGCGGGTGGTCAACTCCTCGACATCATCGTACTCGGGATAATCAATATTCACCTCAACTTGAGCCAAAGTCGCTAAGATTTCTTGCCGCAAAGTTCGAATTAGGCCGGATAAACTCCCATCTAATTGATTCATTGCCAGATTCATTGCTTTGTCAGTCTTAGCCCGAATTAGATCCATGACTGCTTCAGCCTGTGAGAGGTCCATACGACCGTTTAAAAAGGCTCGCTTAGTGAATTCACCTGGTTCAGCTAAACGTGCTCCTTCACGCAATAAGAGCTGTAAAATTTGATTGACCACGACAATGCCTCCGTGACAATTAATTTCTACAACATCTTCTCTAGTAAACGTCTTTGGCGCACGCATCACCGAAACCATCACTTCATCGAGGTTCTTTTGTTCACGTGGATCAATAATGTGGCCATAGTGAATCGTATGACTTAAGACCTTTGTTAAATTTTTATTCCCTGCTTGATAAACACTTGCCGCAATGTCAATTGCTTGATCCCCACTTAAGCGAACAATACTAATTGCCCCTTCACCAGGAGGGGTCGAAATTGCCGCAATCGTATCGAATTCTTGGATTATTCCAGCCATTTTCTTCTCCTTTACAACAAAAAAAGCGCCCACTCCACCCTAGATAATAGGGTAGACGTTGCACTTTCACTGCTTGTCTGATTAAATTCTGGTCATAGAGTAGCATAATTTCGCCATTCTCGCAACTCTCCTTAATTTAAATTTAAAGGATTGTTACAAGCGTCTGCAACCAAATGATGGAATCATTCATAAAAGCGGCATAGTCAAAATCAGGTGGGGCAGAAGAGTTCGCTTATTTCTTGAGGCATTGTCACATCGTTTATTCAACAAAAAAACCTGAGACAACTACGATCCCAGGTTTTTTTGCTAATATTTTCTGATTGGTTCAACTACCAAGTAGCGGTAAGGTTCATCACCTTCAGAATATGTTTTTATTTTTTCGTCTTTACTTAATGCGGCATGAATTTGTTTCCGCTCAAAAGCTGGCATCGGTTCTAGAAATACCGCGCGCTGTGTTCGCTTCACTTTATCAGCCGTTTTGGTAGCTAAACGCTCCAAGATTACTTGCCGTTTTTCGCGATAGTCTGCGACATTAATCATCACTGACAGTTTATTCTTAGCCACGCGATGAATAAAGACTTGCGCCAAGTATTGAAGCGCATTAAGCATCCGACCATGTTTACCAATTAAGACCCCTTGTTTTTGCGACTCTAAATTTAGCACAATTAAATTTGCTTCGCGCGTTATTTTAACGACAGCAGGTGCACCCAGCTCGGTCGTAATATTAGTTAAATAGCTCGCTAATTGCCTAATCGCGGTCTCATCATCCAACACTAGTTGCTCATCGGCTCGCAATTGCTCTTTAGTAGCCGATTGCTGATCAACTTTCAGCTCTTTTTCCTTAACTAAAGGTTCGCTTACTAAAGGCTCAATTTTTTCGACCACAATGGCTTCAATTGAGACTTGAGCATTTTTACGTCCCATCCCTAAAAATCCTTTTTTTCCTTCTGCTAACACCTCGATTACGGCATCTTCTTTTTTCAAAGCTAAACTAGCTAACCCTGATTGAATCGCGTCTTCGATGGTCAAACCTTCATAAATCGGCATAATAATGCGCCCCCTTACGATTATTTCCGTTTTTTCTTAGGATTCATTGCTTTTCTTAATGCACGTTCTTTATCTTTCACTTTTTGTGCAGCTGCTTCACGTTCTTTACGAATCTTAAATGGATTGTTAATTAATAATGTCTGGAATACTTGGAAAGCATTGGACGCTACCCAGTAGAGTGATAACCCACTCGCAATATTAATCCCCATCATTAAAATCATCAATGGCATCGCAACGTTCATGATTTTCATACTCGCATTGGGTTCAATTTGACTCATACTTGTCAAATACGTACTAATGAAAGTAAAGGCGGCGGCTAAAATCGGTAAAATAAAGGTTGGATCCGGAACACCGAGATTCAGCCATAAAAATTGACCTTGGTGTAGCTCGGGCACTCGCTCAATCGCTTGCCATAAAGCCATCAAAATAGGCATTTGGACTAAAAGTGGTAAACATCCGATATATGGATTGACATTATGTTCAGCATACAACCGTTGTGTTTCTTCTTTTAATTTATTTTGTGTTTCCAAATCTCTTGAAGCATACTTGGCTTGCAAAGCTTTGATTTTAGGTTGTAATTCTTGTGTCTTACGCATGCTTTTCGTTTGAAAATTCATTAATGGTAAGAGAATAATCCGAATAATTAAGGTAAATAGGATAATCCCAATCCCAACATTCCCAAAGGATAAAGCTTGGATCGCTCGCGCAAAGTTATAAACAATGTAACGATCCCATAAACCGGTACTACTAGCACTCACTTCACCAGTCCCACACGCTGACAGGATTAGGACTAGCCCAAATAGACTCGCTAGCAAAATAATGCGTTTTCTTTTTTTCACGTAACAAAATCCCTTCTTTTATTTAATTAATATTTTCGCGAGTTTCAACACGTGTTCTAAATTTGAGTAGATTTCGCTACTTTTTAGATCACTGGCCGCTGGACGAGCGATGATAATAAAATCAATTTCAGGATTAATGCGATCTTCTAAGTCTAACAAAGTTGCACGAATTTTACGTTTCACCGCATTTCTATTAACCGCGTTGCCAATCTTTTTACCGACTGAAAGTCCAACCCGAAAGTGGGGTTGCTGTTGCTTATCCAAACGATAGACAACAAATTTACGATTAGCAAAGGATTCTCCCGTTTGAAAAACCATCTGGAAGTCTTTTTCTTTTTTCACACGATACGCTTTTTTCATTTCTTTTCCTTCATTTCTTTTAAAATCAATACTCACCAGTCAATCATACCATAGTTAATCGTTGCTCTTCATTAAGATTAACCAAAAAAGGGCATAAAAAAAACCACTGAGGGTCAGTGGTTTATGCTGCGATAACTTTTCTTCCTTTACGACGACGGCTAGCTAAAACACGACGACCGTTTTTAGAGCTCATACGTTTACGGAATCCGTGAACTTTTTGACGTTTACGTTTATTTGGTTGGTACGTTCTTTTCATTTATTCCACCTCCATCAGGTTAACTATCTATCTATAGAATCAGACATACTCGAATATTATAACTAGTACTTCCTAGTTTTGTCAATCAAAAAAATCATTATAGTTAAAAAAACAGTTAAAATTTTTATCCACAATTGCGAAAAGAAAATGTGAATTTCTGTGAATAGTCTTTTGAAGTAATTAAAGTTGCTCGTCAGTTTTACAAGAGTTTTCAACAAGTTAACAGTTGTCAATTTTATTATCCACATCTCAAAAAACACTTGTGGATATCAACTGATTAAACTTGTTACATCAAGGTTGTTTTCCAACACACCTTGTGGAAAAGTAAAAAAACGAGTCGCCTATCCACATCTGCATCGGACTTGTGGAAAAGTGTTTTCCCTTGCTGTGAATTTCTCTTTTTATTTTTTCATTTTTGATGTGGAAAACTTTAGAATTTTATTTTTTATTGCTTTTTTGATCGCTTCCTGTGGAAAACTTTGGCAATTAATGATAAATTAACTATATCTATTTTTATAATTTACAGATAGGAGGGCATTTTATGTCATCTCTTGAAACCATCTGGGATGAACTTCGAGGGGATTTAAAGAAAGAGCTCAATCCTCAAAGTTTTGAAGTTTGGATTGAGACGGTCAAACCGTTAACTTTTTCAAACAATCAATTACTTATCCAAGTTCCAACCGATGTTCATAAAACATATTGGAAAAAAAATCTCGCCTCAAAAATAGTTGAGACGAGCTTTAAACTTTATGGCAAAGAAATCATGCCGACCTTTGTCACACAAGAAGAGGCCTTAAATTTACAGCCAGCGACTGATGAAAGTTCTGAAAAGAAAGCCAAAACGGCCGGCAAAGACGTTTCCCCCAGCTCAATGCTTAATCCCAAATATACCTTTGATACTTTTGTTATTGGGAAGGGCAATCAAATGGCCCATGCAGCAGCTTTAGTAGTCGCTGAAGAACCTGGATCGATTTATAACCCACTCTTCTTTTATGGTGGTGTTGGTCTCGGAAAAACGCACTTGATGCATGCAATCGGTCATCAAATGCTACAAAACCAACCTAATGCTAAGATTAAATATGTCAGTAGTGAAAACTTCACCAATGATTTTATTAATTCCATCCAAAAAAATCGGATGGAAGATTTTCGTAATGAATATCGAAGTGTTGACTTACTCTTAGTCGACGATATTCAATTTTTAGTTAGTAAAGAAGGGACGCAAGAAGAATTTTTCTACACTTTTGAAGAGCTTTATAAAAACAACAAGCAAATTGTCTTGACGAGTGATCGACTCCCAAATGAAATTCCAACCTTACCCGAACGTTTAGTTTCACGCTTTGCCTGGGGGCTTTCAGTTGATATTACCCCGCCAGATTTAGAAACGCGAATTGCCATTTTACGCAAAAAGGCTGAAGCAGAGCATTTAGAAATCCCTAACGATACGTTAAGCTATATTGCCGGGCAAATTGATTCCAATATCCGTGAATTAGAAGGGGCTTTAGTTCGTGTGCAAGCCTTCGCTGCCATGAAAAATGCCGATATCACAACAAGTTTAGCTGCTGAAGCCTTAAAAGCATTAAAATCTAGTCAAGTTCTGACCCAAGTTTCAATCTTACAAATTCAAGAAGAAGTGGCCAAGTATTACCATATTCACTTAAAAGATCTCAAAGGGAAAAAACGGGTTAAAAGCATTGTTGTGCCACGCCAAATCGCCATGTATTTATCACGTGAACTAACCGATAACTCTTTACCAAAAATTGGTGCTGAATTTGGTGGGAAAGACCACACCACGGTCATTCATGCGCATGAAAAAATTGGCCAATTATTAAACAACGATGCCATTATTCAAAATGAAGTCTCTGAAATAAAAAATTTACTTTTAAATTAGTTTGTGGATAAAAAGGAAGACTTGTTAAAAACTTATGCACAAGTTATACACAGTGGAAAAGTTATAACAGCAAGGTTTCAATCATACTTATCCACTATTTTAACAAGCCTACTACTACGACTATTTTTTCTATATTAATAAAAAGGAGTGTCTCCCTAGATGAAAGTAACGTTAAATCGTGCTCTATTCATTCAAGAATTACAAACTGTCCAACGCGCTATTTCTAGTAAAACCACGATCCCGATTTTAACGGGTGTCAAAATGGTTCTAACAGAAAAAGGATTAACTTTAACTGGTAGTAACTCAGATATTTCAATCGAAGCTTTTTTAAGCATTGAAAATGAGAAAGCAGATATGCAAATTGAAACAACCGGTGCAATTGTTTTACAAGCTCGTTTCTTTAGTGAAATTATTCGTCGTTTACCAGAAACAACGTTTACCATGGAAGTTTTAAGTAATCATCAAGTTGCAATTACTTCAGGTAAAGCCAATTTTATCGTAAACGGTTTAGATGCGGAAAACTATCCTCATCTGCCAGTTGTTGAGAGTCAAAATCAAATTAAATTACCCGTGCATGTCTTAAACCAACTAATCAATGAAACGGTTTTTGCGGTGTCTCAACATGAAAGTCGTCCAATTTTAACCGGTGTTCATTTTGTTTTAGAAAATCAAAAATTACTTGCTGTTGCCACTGACTCTCATCGATTAAGTCAACGATTGATTCCAATTGAACAAGCCGCTAGTGAATTTAATATTGTTATCCCTGGAAAAAGCTTAACAGAATTATCTAAATCATTAAGTGATGAAGAAGCAATTGTTGAAATCAGCATTATGGAAAATCAAGTTTTATTCCAAACTGAAAATATGCTTTTTTATTCACGTTTACTTGAAGGTAATTATCCTGATACCAATCGCTTAATCCCTTCAACGTTTAATACAGAAATTGAATTTAACGTCCCATCCCTTCTTCAAGCAATTGAACGGGCCTCTTTACTTTCGCATGAAGGACGCAATAATATTGTCCGTTTAGCCATCACTGAAAATGAAGCGACTCTTTATGGGAACTCGCCAGAAATCGGCAAAGTTGAAGAAGCCTTAAGTTATGAGAGTGTAATTGGTGATCCACTCGAAATTTCCTTTAATCCAGATTACATGAAAGCTGCTTTGCGCGCGTTTGGTGATATGAGCATTACAATTAAATTTATTTCAGCCATCCGTCCCTTTACATTAGAACCGACAACTGGAGAAGCTGAATTCATTCAATTGATTACACCCGTTCGAACAAACTAAGTGTATTTTTTAGTCACAACATTAAATTTTCTGAAAAAAATCGAAAACACTGAAAATGGCAAAAAAAGGCTTAAAATCTATTTTAAGCCTTTTTTTCTTTTGGGGTTAAAAAATATCTAAAATGATAAAAATTGCTTAGAGAGAATATAGCAAAGGGAAATTTGTTTTATTAGCTAAAAAAGAGTATAATAAAAGCATATGCCTATCAGAGAATTGAGGGATGAAAATGAAAGAAAAAATCTATTTAAATACTGAATTTATGACTTTAGGCCAAGTATTAAAAGAGGTTAATGTCATTAGTAGTGGCGGACAAGCCAAATGGTATTTAGCAGAAAATACTATTTTTGTAGATGGTGAACCAGAAAATCGCCGGGGACGGAAATTATACCCTGGAATGATGGTTGAAATTCCTGAAGCTGGGACCTTTTTTATGGTGAAAAACGAACAGGAAACACGAAATGAGACTGAATAATTTACAACTCAAATATTATCGGAACTATGAGTCATTGAACCTAGAATTTAAAAAGAACTTAGTAATTTTCTTAGGTGAAAATGCCCAAGGGAAGACCAATGTTCTAGAAAGCATTTACGTATTAGCCATGACTAGGAGTCATCGTACCAATAGTGAGCAAGAATTAATTGGTTGGAACCAAGAAGCAGCCCTCATCAATGGTACTCTAGAAAAAAGAAATAACCAAGTTCCTTTAGAAATTTTACTTTCAAAAAAAGGGCGAAAAACGAAGATTAATCATCTTGAACAAAAGAAACTAAGTAGCTATGTCGGACAAATGAATGTAATTTTATTTGCCCCTGAAGACCTTTCGCTCGTCAAAGGTAGCCCACAGCTTAGACGCAAATTTTTAGATATGGAAATAGGCCAAATTGATCCGATTTATTTATACGATTTAGTACAATACCAAGCCGTTTTGAAGCAAAGAAACTTGTATTTAAAACAAATCGTAGAAAAAGATGCGGATCAATTGTATTTAGATGTTTTATCTGAACAATTAGCTGATTTTGGAAGTAAAGTCCTAGTTGGACGCTTGAAATTCGTGAAGCGCCTTGAGTTTTGGGCCAACGAACTCCACGCTAAAATCAGTCACGGCAAAGAACAATTAACGATTTCGTATGTATCAACCTTACCGATTAATGAAACCATGGAAGTAGCGGAAGTTCGACGCGTGTTCTTAGCAGAATTAAAAAAAAATTATCGTAAAGAAAAAATGCGCTTATCAACCTTGTTAGGCCCCCATCGAGATGATTTACAGTTTGCGATTAATCGCAAAGATGTGCAAACCTATGGATCGCAAGGCCAACAACGAACAACGGCTTTAAGTGTGAAATTAGCTGAAATTGATTTGATTAAAGAAGAAACTGGGGAATACCCGATTTTGTTGCTTGATGATGTAATGAGTGAATTAGATGATTCGCGGCAGCTACATTTATTAGAAACGATTGAAGGGAAAGTCCAGACTTTTTTAACAACAACGACTTTGGCCCATGTGAAAAATAAAATGACGGTTGAACCACAGATTTTCAATGTTCAACAAGGGAAGATTAAAGGAGAAGAGACTAAATGACAGAAGAAAATAAAAGTTTAGCCGAACGCGCCCAAGAATATGATGCCAGTCAGATTCAGGTTCTCGAAGGGCTTGAAGCTGTTCGGAAACGACCAGGGATGTACATTGGTTCAACTAGTTCAGAAGGGTTGCATCACTTAGTTTGGGAAATTGTGGATAACTCAATTGATGAAGCTTTAGCTGGATTTGCGACAAAAATCGAAGTAGTTGTTGAAACTGATAACAGTATCACGGTCACTGATGACGGTCGTGGGATTCCTGTAGATATCCAGGCTAAAACCGGTCGTCCCGCTGTTGAAACGGTGTTCACTGTTTTGCATGCTGGGGGGAAATTTGGTGGCGGTGGTTATAAAGTTTCTGGTGGTTTACACGGTGTGGGCTCTTCTGTTGTTAATGCCCTATCAACGTCTCTGGATGTGAAAGTTCATAAAGAAGGCCAGATTTATTATCAAGAATATCGCCGCGGTGTAGTTGTTGATGATTTAAAAGTCATCGGTGAGACAACAAAACATGGAACCGTTGTTCACTTTATTCCAGATCCAGAAATTTTTACGGAAACCATTGAATATAATTTTGAGAAATTAGCCAAACGCGTCCGCGAATTAGCCTTCTTAAATCGTGGGTTACATATTTCGATTGAAGATAAACGTGAAGTACCGGCCTTAAAAGAATTTCACTATGAAGGTGGGATTAAAAGCTATGTGGAGCATTTAAACCATAGCAAAACCGTCCTTTTCCCAGAACCAATTTATTTGGAAGGTGAACAACAAGATATTACGGTTGAAGTATCGATGCAATATACCGATGGCTATCATTCGAACCTCTTAAGCTTTGCCAACAACATTCACACTTATGAAGGTGGAACACATGAATTTGGTTTTAAAACAGCCTTAACTCGCGTCATCAATGATTATGCCCGTAAGCAAAAGATCATGAAAGAAAATGAAGAAAACTTAACGGGTGAAGATGTCCGTGAAGGGTTAACAGCTGTTATTTCGATTAAGCATCCAGATCCGCAGTTTGAAGGCCAAACCAAGACTAAACTTGGTAATTCAGAAGTGCGGACAGTCACAGACCGTTTATTTTCAGAACACTTTGCCAAGTTCTTACTAGAAAATCCTAATATTGGCCGCAAGATTGTGGAAAAAGGACTCTTGGCATCTAAAGCGCGCCTCGCTGCCAAACGTGCCCGCGAAGTAACGCGTCGCAAAGGCGCTTTAGAAATTAGTAATTTACCAGGAAAACTGGCCGATTGTTCAAGTAAAGAACCAGAAAAATGTGAATTGTTTATCGTTGAGGGGGATTCAGCGGGAGGCTCAGCTAAACAAGCCCGAAGTCGTGAACACCAAGCGATTTTACCAATTCGTGGGAAAATCTTAAATGTTGAAAAAGCTAGCATGGATAAAATTTTAGCCAATGAAGAAATTCGCTCGTTATTTACAGCGATGGGGACAGGCTTTGGCGGCGATTTTGATGTATCTAAGGCACGGTATCACAAACTAGTAATTATGACCGATGCCGATGTTGATGGTGCCCATATTCGGACGCTTTTATTAACCTTATTTTATCGTTATATGCGCCCAATTGTTGAAGCTGGCTATGTGTATATTGCGCAACCGCCATTATATGGGGTGAAGCAAGGAAAAAATATCACGTATATCCAACCAGGGAAAAAAGCCGATGACGAGTTACAAGCAGTCATTGATCGTCTGCCAGCATCGCCTAAACCAAGCATTCAGCGTTATAAAGGGTTAGGGGAAATGGATGATCATCAATTGTGGGAAACAACGATGGATCCAGAAAACCGCTTAATGCTTCGTGTGAGTGTGGAAGATGCGATTGAAGCAGATCAAATTTTTGAAATGTTAATGGGTGATCGTGTGGAACCGAGACGTGCGTTTATCGAAGAAAATGCCCAATATGTTAAGAATCTAGACATCTAAACTATGTAAGGAGGAAAAAGTGTGTCCGAAGAAGTAAATAACAATATTCACGATGTCAATCTGGCAAGTGAAATGAAAGAATCATTTATTGATTATGCGATGAGTGTCATCGTTTCGCGTGCCTTACCGGATGTCCGCGATGGGTTAAAACCGGTTCACCGACGGATTCTTTACGGAATGAGCGAACTTGGTGTAACACCAGATAAACCGCACAAGAAGTCATCAAGAATTGTCGGGGATGTTATGGGTAAGTATCATCCTCACGGGGACAGTGCGATTTATGAATCAATGGTTCGAATGGCACAAACGTTTAGCTATCGTTACATGCTTGTTGACGGCCACGGAAACTTTGGTTCAGTCGATGGTGATGGCGCTGCGGCGATGCGTTATACTGAAGCACGGATGAGTAAACTAGCTCTAGAGATGTTACGTGATATCAATAAAAATACCGTGGATTTTCAAGGAAACTATGATGATACCGAGAAAGAGCCCACGGTTTTACCAGCGAGATTTCCTAATCTTTTAGTCAATGGAACAACCGGGATTGCCGTTGGGATGGCTACCAATATTCCGCCACATAACTTAAATGAAGTGATTGCGGCAATTGATTTATTAATGGAAAATCCTGAAGTGACGACCAACGAATTGATGGAAGTCTTACCTGGACCAGATTTTCCAACTGCTGGTTTGGTGATGGGAAAATCGGGCATTCGTCGAGCCTATGAAACGGGAAAAGGTTCAATTACGGTTCGTGGCCGCGTTGAAATCGTTGATATGCCCAATGGCAAAGAGCGGATTCTAGTGACCGAATTGCCTTACATGGTGAATAAAGCGCGTTTAATTGAGCGGATTTCTGAGTTGCATCGCGAAAAACGTTTGGAAGGAATTACTGATTTACGCGACGAGTCTTCTCGTGAAGGGATGCGTATTGTGATTGATATTCGTCGTGATGTGAGTGCCTCTGTGATTTTAAACAACCTTTATAAAATGACGGCCTTGCAAACGTCATTTGGCTTCAATATGTTGGCCATTGAAAAAGGTGTGCCGAAGATTTTAAGTCTTAAACGGATTTTGGAGAATTATATTGAGCACCAGATTGAAGTCATCACACGCAGAACACAGTTTGAAAAAGCCAAAGCTGAAGCCCGTGCCCATATTTTAGAAGGGTTGCGAATCGCTTTAGATCACATTGATGAAATTATTGCGATTATCCGTGGTGCTAAAACCGATGATGAAGCAAAAAATACGATGATGGAACGGTTTAGCCTTTCAGATCGTCAATCGCAAGCGATTTTAGACATGCGTTTACGTCGTTTAACAGGCTTGGAACGTGAGAAAATCGAAAATGAGTATCAAGATTTATTGAAACTGATTGCTGATTTAGCTGATATCTTAGAAAAACCTGAACGCGTCCGCCAAATTATTCAAACCGAATTACAAGAATTAGGCGATCGTTTTGGTGACAAGCGCCGTACCGAATTACTAGTAGGCGAAGTGTTAAGTCTAGAAGACGAAGATTTGATTGAAGAAGAAGATGTTGTGATTACCTTAACCAACAATGGTTATATTAAACGTTTAGCCAAAAGCGAATTTCGGGCGCAGCGTCGTGGTGGACGTGGTGTGCAAGGGATGGGCGTTAATGATGAAGATTTCGTACAAACCTTAGTTTCTTCATCGACCCATGATACGCTATTGTTCTTTACGAATACCGGCAAAGTCTACAAAGCAAAAGGCTATGAAATTCCTGAATATGGTCGAACTGCCAAAGGGATTCCGGTAATCAATTTATTAGGAATTGATTCAAATGAACAGATTCAAACGATTATTCCAGTCAATAGCACCCCACAAGAAGGGACGTATTTGTTCTTTACGACGAAACTTGGCGTTGTGAAACGGACGAATATTGCTGCATTTGCTAATATTCGTAGTAATGGCCTAATTGCTATTGGTTTAAAAGAAAATGATGAATTAGTGAATGTCTTGGTGACCCATGGTGATCAAGCGATTATTATCGGTACGCATGATGGCTATTCAGTGACCTTCAAAGAAGAAGTGGTTCGTGACATGGGTCGAACTGCGGCGGGAGTTAGAGGGATTCGCTTGCGTGAAGAAGACTATGTCATTGGTGTTTCCGTAATCACTGAAGAAAGTGAAGTATTGGTCTTAACGGAAAACGGGTATGGTAAGCGTACTAAAGGGAGTGAATACCCAATTAAAGGTCGTGGTGGTAAAGGGATTAAGACCGCCAATATTACTGAAAAAAATGGTCCGTTAGCAGGCTTAACAACGGTTGGCGGGGATGAAGACATCATGTTGATTACGAATAAAGGTGTGTTAATTCGATTTAATGTCGCAAATGTTCCTCAAACTGGGCGGGCAACTTTAGGTGTTCGTTTGATGAAGATGGAAGAAGATGCGAAGGTTGTAACGATGGCCAAAGTTGCACCTGAAGAAATTGAAGACGCAGAAAATGCTCCAGAAGCAACAATAGAGTAACTAAATATAAAAGATTCCCGTAAGTTTCTTGAAACTACGGGTTTTTTTTAGCTTTATGAGTTGCAAATTATCTTCATAGCCTGTATAATTAAAATTTGTGAATAGTATTAAAAACTATTCTCTCTGCTCTTAGGAAGCTAAGAGCCAAAGTCCATAGGGAGGTGAAAATCAATGGAAAATACGAAATATGAAGTTATGTACATCATTCGTCCAAACATTGATGAGGAAGCAAAAACTGCTTTGATCGAACGTTTCGATTCAATTTTGAAAGATAACGGAGCTGAAGTTATCGAATCAAAAGATTGGGAAAAACGCCGTCTAGCATACGAAATCAATGGATTCCGTGAAGGTATCTACCACATCGTTAAATATAGCGCTTCTTCAGACGCTGCGGCATCAAACGAGTTTGACCGTTTAGCGAAAATCAATGATGACATTTTACGTCACATGATTATCAAAGAAGAAGTTTAAAAAACTGTTTCACGTGAAACAAAAAATTAGCGATGAGGAGATGAAGTGACTTGATTAACAATGTCGTATTAGTTGGACGCTTAACAAAAGATCCTGATTTGCGTTATACCGCAAGTGGGTCAGCTGTTGCTACTTTTACATTAGCGGTAAATCGTAGCTTTACGAACCAAAATGGAGATCGTGAAGCCGACTTTATCAACTGTGTAATTTGGAGAAAATCGGCTGAAACTCTAGCTAACTATGCTCGTAAAGGCACTTTGCTAGGTGTTACTGGACGGATTCAAACACGTTCATATGACAACCAAGAAGGCAAACGTGTTTATGTTACTGAAGTGGTTGCAGAAAACTTCCAATTATTAGAATCACGTTCGGCTAACGAACGCCGGAATGAGACCAACAATTTTGCTGGTGGTAATCAAGGTGGATTCAATAACGGTAGTTTTAACAATTCACAATCATTTAACAATCAAAATCAGTCATCTCAACAGTCATCAAATGCTATGCCAAACTTTGATCGTGATACTTCTGATCCGTTCGGAAATAGCGCATCAATTGACATCTCAGATGATGATTTACCATTCTAGAAATTTTATTGATTGGAGGGAAATAGAGTGGCACAACAAAGAAGAGGCGGACGTAAACGTCGTAAAGTAGACTATATCGCAGCAAACCATATCGAAGTAATCGATTATAAAGATATCGATTTATTAAAACGTTTCATTTCAGAACGTGGTAAAATTTTACCGCGTCGTGTAACGGGTACTGGTGCTAAAAACCAACGTAAATTAACCGTTGCAATCAAACGCGCACGTATCATGGGATTACTTCCATTCGTAGGCGAAGAAAACTAATAAATAACTTTTCAAGAGATTCCATCATGGTGTGGGATCTCTTTTTTTGTTCAACTGATAAAATCGCACATTTTTTTCTAGTATGATAAAATAAGAGGAATGAAAGAGGCAAAGTAAAGTAAGGAGTTTTATATGAAAAATCATTTGTTTGCAAAGTTCATCCTGATTTTTTGTATCATCCAAGTCGTATTGGTTACCATGAGCCAATTCGCTGATCTGTGGCTTGATTTAGTCGTAATTGTCGTGACGAATATCGCTTTGTATCAACTCGGTAAAAGGTTCATGGAACGTCAGCAAATTAGTACGCAAGAATTAATGCGCCAGTCAGCCCAACTAGCACAAGATAATTCAAGGTATCTTTCGGATAAATCGCCTTCGTTGATTTTTATTTTCAATGATTTTAATCAAGTTGAATGGATGAATCAAAACGCTTTGTCTTTGCTACATAAATATGGCAAAGATACATGGCATGTTTATCTCTTAGATACGATTAAAAATAATAAAGTGAATCAAGGGTTGATTCGATTGCCAGATGATGTTTTACGTTATTCCATTGATCGCAAGAAAAATATTGCCTTTTTCTATAACGTAACCGATCAAATGAAGGCAGTCGCTAAGCAAATCGAGATTCAGCCGGCCGTGGGATTGATTTCAATTGATAATTACGATGATGTCATTGATAAGATGGGCGAAAAAGAGATTTCCTATCTGAATTCTTTTGTAACGACATTTATCTCCGATTGGGCGAAAGAATATCAAATCTACTATAAACGGCTCGATTCCGAACGCTTCTTTTTTGTAGCTCATGCCGTGGATATCAAAAAAATGGAAGTAGATAAATTCTCAATTGTTGAGCGATTGAAGAAAGCCGCCGAAAAGCAGTCGATGTATCTGACTATTAGTATCGGAATTTCTTTTGGTGACCAAAACTTGAAAAAAATTGGTGAAGTCGCACAAAATAACTTAGATATTGCCTTACTTCGTGGTGGTGATCAAGTTGTTTTAAAAGAAGCAAAAGCAGAAGCGAAGCCCAAATTTTTTGGTGGTAATACGGCGGGGACTGCCAAGCGGACACGTGTCCGTTCACGAGCGATGAGTACAGCCTTAAATAAATTATTTACAGAAAGTAAAGATATTTATATTATGGGGCATCGTTTTCCTGATATGGATGCCATTGGTGCAGCTTACGGAGTCGCTTGTTTAGCCGATTTTAATAATAGGCGTAGTTTTGTGGTAATCAATGAGCATGAGTTGATCGCCGATGTTGAACGCGGGTTAGCCGAAATTTATCAACATCCAGAATTGGAAGGGAAAATTATTTCACCGGACCAAGCAATGCGTCAATTAACGAAAGAAAGTCTATTAATCATGGTTGATTATCATCGCCCATCGCTCTCGATTTCACAAGAGCTCTATGAAAAATTTGAACGAGTTGCAATTATTGATCATCATCGTCGCGGCGAAGAATTTCCTTCGAAACCATTATTAACGTATATCGAATCTTCGGCCTCTTCGGCTGCCGAATTGGTCAGTGAATTAATCCAATATGAAAGTAATTCGGATCAAAAATTAGATAAAATGACCGCAACATTACTTTTAGCGGGGATGACGGTCGATACCAAAAACTTTTCAGTACGGACGAGTTCACGAACGTTTGATGTTGCTAGCTATTTAAAAAATAATGGCGCTGATAGCGCAGTTATTCAATACATGCTGAGTTCTGATTTAGCTTCCTTTTTAGCCATTAGTGAGTTAGTGGCACGCAGTGAATTTTTTAAAGAAGATGTGGTTGTTGCTTGTGCAAGTGATGAGAAAATCCTGGATAGTGTGACCACTGCTAAAACAGCCGACACACTGCTTTCAATGAGCGGGATTGAAGCCTCGTTTGTAATTACTAGAAGGAAAGAAGATGTTGTGGGCATCAGTGCCCGTAGCAGTGGACACGTCAATGTGCAAACGATTATGGAGCGCTTAGGTGGTGGTGGGCATTTCACGAATGCAGCAACCCAAATTCGCGACAAAGATGTCTTAGAGATTAAAGAACAATTATTCCAAGAACTAACCCGAATTTTTAGTGAGAAAGAAGGAAATTAAGTATGAAAGTTATTTTTTTAGCAGATGTTAAAGGCAAAGGGAAAAAAGGTGAAATCAAAGAGGTTCCCAATGGTTATGCTCAAAACTATTTATTGAAGAATCGTTTAGCCAAAGAAGCCAACAAAGAGAGTGTCAGTGCTGTTCAAGGACAAAAAAAAGCTCAAGCTAAACATGAAGCTGAAATTTTAGCCGAAGCCCAAGCTTTAAAAAACGAGTTAGAAAAAGAAGCAACTGTGATTACGATTCAAGCCAAATCAGGTGCTGATGGCCGTTTATTTGGATCGATTCCATCAAAACAAATTGCTGAAGCTTTAGAAAAGCAGTATGGCGTCAAATTAGATAAACGTAAATTAGCACTAGATCATCCGATTCGCACGTTAGGCTTTACCAAGGTGCCCGCTAAATTACATGCTGAAGTAACAGCGACGTTAAAAGTGCAAGTTGTAGAAGCTTAATCATGCAGTTTAAACTAGAAGTGGTTTCCTAAATGAAGGAAGCGACTTCTTTTTTGGCGTTTGGGCGTTCATTTTCTAAAGAAAAACGTAACTAGAGGATTTTTATGGCAGAAGCATGGAGAGCCTATTTCAAAATCGAGCAAAATCTTGTAAAATGGGATAGTTAGAAACTAAAGGGAGCGAAGCGAAATGGATGAACATTGGCAAGATAAAATGCCACCACAAGACATAGAAGCCGAACAGGCGGTATTAGGGTCAATTTTTCTAGATGCAGATGAAATCGTCAATGCCATGGAACTAGTTGAACCGAAAGACTTTTATCAACGACGCCATCAAATCATTTTTCAAGCGATGACTAATTTAAGTGATCGTAACGAGGCGATTGATCCCGTGACGTTGAAAGCTGAAATTGAGAAAAGTAATAGCTTAGAAGACATTGGTGGAATTAGCTATTTAACAGAACTAGCACAAGTTACCCCGTATGCCGGCAGTATCTCATTTTATGCCAAAATCGTGAGTGATAAGGCAGTTTTACGAAACTTAATTCATGCTGCGAATAAAATTGTGACCGCTGGCTTCGAACAAGATGGTGAAGTCATCAATATTGTTGAAAATGCGGAACGGAGCATCTTAGAAGTTTCTGAAAAACGTAATAGTAATGGCTTTCGCTCAATTGCGGATGTATTAACGCAAACGATTGAAAATATTGATCAATTGGCTCAAAATGATGAAGAAATTACTGGAATTCCATCAGGGTATCCAGCTCTAGATAAGATGACGACCGGTTTTCATGAAGATGAATTAATTATTATTGGTGCGCGACCAGCTGTTGGTAAAACCGCCTTTGCTTTAAATATTGCGCAAAATGTCGGTAGTAAAACGGACCGTTCAGTTGCTATTTTTAACTTAGAGATGGGAGCGGAATCATTGGTTCAACGGATGCTTTGTGCAGAAGGATCGATTGAAGCCAATCATTTGCGAACTGGTCAATTAAGTGAAGAAGAATGGCGGAACTTAATTGTTGCCATGGGAAGTTTGTCGCAAGCGAAAATTTTTATTGATGATACTCCCGGGATTAAGATTTCTGAGATTCGTGCAAGATGTCGTCGACTAGCTCAAGAACAAAAGAACTTAGGCTTAATCTTGATTGATTATTTACAACTTGTTCAAGGTACCGGACAAGAAAATCGCCAACAAGAGGTATCGGAAATTTCACGACAGTTAAAAATTTTAGCTAAGGAATTAAAGGTGCCAGTGATTGCATTGTCTCAGCTTTCACGGGGAGTCGAGCAACGCCAAGATAAGCGTCCTGTTTTGAGTGATATTCGAGAATCTGGATCGATTGAGCAAGATGCGGATATCGTCGCTTTTTTATATCGAGATGATTATTATCAACGCGAAGGAGAAGAGGGCGAAGAAGAACAAGAAGCAGCCGATAACAATGTGGTCGAAGTGATTATTGAGAAAAACCGGAGTGGTGCTCGCGGGACCGTGGAGCTCCTCTTTATTAAAGAATATAATAAATTTTCTTCACTTTCTTTACGTGAAGAATATTAAAAAGGTCCGATTTGGAGAAAATAATTTTTTCTGCAAGTCGGCTTTTTTTTATAGGGAAAGTTCTAATTTAGTCAATATTTTTAGTTATTTGCTTAAAAACAAAAAAATAAAACGGTTAATGTTCGGTTTTTGCTTTTAAAAATAAAGGTTTGAATTTTATTATTCGATAATTATTTGAATTTTTAATGATTTACTGATATAATAGTTCCGGATTAATTATAAAAAATAATGAGGTGTTCAAATGTCATCAGTAGTAGTAGTAGGAACACAATGGGGCGACGAAGGAAAAGGTAAAATTACGGACTTTTTAAGTGAAAATGCCGAAGTCATCGCTCGTTACCAAGGTGGAGATAATGCTGGTCATACCATTCAGTTTGACGGAGTTTCATACAAGTTACATTTGATTCCTTCTGGGATTTTCTATAAAGAAAAAATCAGTGTGATTGGTAACGGTGTTGTAGTTAACCCTAAATCTTTAGTGAAAGAATTGGCGTATTTAGAAGATCATGAAGTCGCTACCGATAACTTACGAATTTCAGATCGTGCTCACGTTATCTTGCCATACCATATCAAATTGGACCAATTGCAAGAAGACGCTAAAGGCGAGAATAAAATTGGCACAACAATTAAAGGGATTGGCCCAGCTTACATGGATAAAGCGGCCCGTGTTGGGATCCGCATTGCTGATTTATTAGACAAAGAAATCTTTGAAGAACGCTTACGCATTAACTTAGAAGAGAAAAATCGTCAGTTTGTTAAAATGTTCGACTCTGAAGCAATTGCTTTTGAAGATATTTTTGAAGAATATTACGAGTATGGTCAACAAATCAAAAAATATGTCACTGATACTTCAGTTATCTTAAATGATGCGTTAGATAACGGCAAGCGTGTTTTATTTGAAGGTGCACAAGGAGTAATGCTTGATATTGATCAAGGAACGTATCCTTTCGTAACTTCATCTAACCCAGTGGCTGGTGGGGTAACCATCGGTAGTGGTGTGGGACCATCAAAAATTGACAAAGTAGTTGGTGTCTGTAAAGCGTACACTTCGCGTGTTGGTGATGGACCATTCCCAACTGAATTAGACGATGAAATCGGTCATCAAATTCGTGAAGTTGGTCGCGAGTATGGTACGACAACGGGACGTCCACGTCGTGTGGGTTGGTTTGATTCAGTCGTGATGCGTCATTCAAGACGTGTTTCAGGGATTACTAACTTATCACTAAACTCAATTGATGTCTTAAGTGGTTTAGAAACAGTAAAAATCTGTACAGCTTACGAATTAGATGGCGAATTGATTTACCATTACCCAGCAAGCTTAAAAGAATTAAAACGTTGCAAACCAGTTTATGAAGAATTACCTGGTTGGAGCGAAGATATTACAGGCTGTAAGACCTTGGCTGAATTACCAGAAAATGCACGTAACTATGTTCACCGTGTTTCAGAATTAGTGGGTGTTCGGATTTCAACTTTCTCAGTTGGACCAGACCGGACACAAACAAACATTTTAGAAAGTGTTTGGGCACAAATTTAAGCTAGTCAAACGCAAGACTTGGGACATTAACATGTTCCAAGTCTTTTTGGTGACCAACGTGCACGAATCCACCAAGGTGGGGTTCTGACTTCTTTTTTTAGTTATTTTTTGAATTGTGCTAAAATAGAGAAGAATGTTTTTAGGAGGTGTTTAGGTGTATAAAATAGTTACCGATTCATGTTGTGATCTTCCTTATACGTTATTACAAGAAAATGATGTTGATTTTATTTCAATGGTAGTCAATTGGGATGGCAAAGACTATTTGGATGATTTGGGTCAGACGTTTGATTTAACTCATTTTTATGCTAGTTTGCAAAATGGGGCGTTGCCGACAACTTCTCAAGTCAATGTTGGTCGCTATATGGAATTTTTTCGACCGTATGTTGCGCAACAAGTGCCGCTTCTTTACTTGTGTTTTTCAGCTGGGTTAAGTGGCTCTTATCAAAGCGCGTTGCAGGCGGTCGCTTTATTAAAAGAAGAATATCCTGAAGCTGTAATTGAAGTATTTGATACGAAAGCCGCCAGTTTAGGTGAAGGGTTGATGGTTTTAGATACAATTAAATTAAAACAAGCGGGTAAATCATTAACGGAAACCGTTGCCTGGTTACAAGAAAATGCGCTCAGCTATCAACATTGGGTGACCGTGGATGATTTAGCGCATTTACAACGTGGTGGACGCCTTTCCAAAACGGCAGCAGCAATTGGTGGTTTATTGCAAGTAAAACCATTTTTATATATTGATACCAATGGTAAGTTAGCTGTCATTGGCAAGGTTCGAGGGCGAAAAAAGGCTCTTTTACAATTAGCAACCAAAGTGGTTGAAAGTACAGCCAATCCGAGTGAACAACTCATTTTGATTACCACAAGTGGTGATGTTGAGAGTGCAGAACAACTTAAGCAGTTAATTTTAGAGCAAATAACGCCGAAAGAAATCCGGATTTATCCAATGGGACCAACCATTGCTAGCCATACAGGGATTGGCTGTTTAGCCGCGATTACGAAAGGGCCTCAAAGAAGTTAAGCCAGCGCGATAGTCTTCATTGCACCATTGCGGGTTAGTGGTTTTTTAGGCGCAAAATAAGCGAACAAAGATAGGAAATCAGGTATCATTTCTATCCTTGCTCGCTTATTTTTTTATCTTTTTTGTTGCTTAAATTAGGCTAAGCCTAGTTCTTTCATCCGTGATTGAACATCGGCACTTTCTAAGAATTCATCGTAAGTCGTTTCAGCACGATCGATTAAACCTTGGTCAGAAACAGCAATAATGCGGTTGGCTAACGTTTGGATAAATTGATGGTCATGAGAGGCGAATAATAACGAACCAGTAAAGGCCATTAAGCCATCATTTAGCGCCGTAATTGATTCTAAGTCTAAGTGATTGGTTGGATCATCTAAAACTAAGACATTGGCCTTAGAGAGCATAATTTTTGAAAGGAGACAACGAACTTTTTCGCCCCCGGATAACACGTTCACTTGCTTTAAGACTTCTTCACCTGAGAATAACATGCGGCCTAAGAAGCTACGTAGGAAAGTATTATCGTCTTCTTCTTTACTTGCAAATTGACGTAACCAGTCTAGAATCGTTAATTCGTTATCAAACTCTTTGGTTGAATCTTTTGGTAAGTAAGCTTGGCTAGTGGTAACACCCCAACGTACAGTACCAGTATCCGGTGTTAATTCACCCATGATGACTTTGAATAACGTCGTTGTCACGATATCGTTGTTGGCAACAAAAGCAACTTTATCATCTTTGTTTAAGGTAAATGAGATGTTATCTAAAATTTTCTTGCCATCAATCGTGACACTAACGTTTTCGACTTGTAATAAGTCATTGCCGATCTCGCGTTCAGGGTTAAAACCAACGAAGGGGTAACGACGAGAAGAAGGTTGGATATCATCTAAGGTGATTTTATCTAACATTTTTTTACGTGAAGTTGCTTGTTTTGATTTAGAAGCATTTGCACTAAAGCGAGCGATAAAGTCTTGTAATTCTTTGATTTGCTCTTCTTTTTTGGCGTTTGATTGTGATTGTAATTTCGCAGCTAATTGACTTGATTCTAACCAGAAATCATAGTTACCTACATACAATTTAATCTTGCCAAAGTCTAAATCGGCCATGTGTGTACAGACCTTATTTAAGAAGTGGCGGTCATGGGATACGACGATGACCGTATTTTCAAAATTGATTAAAAATTCTTCTAACCAGTTGATTGACTGGATGTCTAATCCATTGGTTGGTTCATCAAGTAAAAGAACATCAGGTTGTCCAAATAAAGCTTGTGCGAGTAAAACTTTGACTTTTTGACCGGCTGATAATTCGCCCATTGTCAAATAATGCAAATCTTCGGTGATATTTAAGCCTTGGAGTAAGACCGCTGCTTCAGGTTCGGCTTCCCAACCGTTTAATTCCGCAAATTCACCTTCTAATTCCGCTGCTTTAATCCCATCTTCATCCGAGAAATCTTCTTTCATATAAATTGCATCTTTTTCTTTCATGACATCATAAAGACGTTTGTGACCCATAATGACTGTTTCAATGACGGTGAACGCTTCGAAATCAAAGTGGTTCTGTTTTAACGTTGCCATCCGTTCGTCAGGTCCTAAGGTGATATTACCAGTTGAAGGGGTAATTTCTCCAGATAATACTTTTAAAAAGGTTGATTTACCGGCACCATTGGCTCCGATTAACCCATAACAATTACCAGGGGTAAATTTAATATTAACATCATCAAATAATTTACGGTCTGAAAAGTGTAAACTAACATCACTAACTGTAATCAATGTGATTCCTCGCTTTAATTTTATTGACAAGAAGTCTTATAGCATTATATCGAGGAACGGTAGAAGTTTCAAGGCGTGAGCCAATCATTTACCGAAAAACTAACAATTGTCAATCGGTCTATTACATTGTTTAGTTGAGAGTATGCTAGAGTAGAAGGAGATATAATCCGAAAGGTTGTGAGTAAATGATTGGGTGGTTGATGAAACTCGCTCCATGGCAACAGGCTTTAGCGGGGACGCTGTTTACTTATTTGATGACGGCATTGGGAGCATCTTTAGTATTTTTCTTTAAAACGATTCAACGCAAACTGTTGAATTTTATGTTGGGCTTTGCTTCTGGTGTGATGATTGCGGCTAGTTTTTGGTCATTGCTAGCACCGGCGATTGCACGAGCTGAGGAAAATGGCGATATTGCTTGGTTGGTGGTCAGTATTGGGTTTGGCTTGGGCGGTCTTTTTTTGTATTTGGCTGATCGACTCATTCCGCATATCCATTTTGGCGCAGATCATCAAACAGAAGGACTACCGAGTCATTTGAAGCGGACGATTTTATTAGTTTTTTCGATTACACTCCATAATATCCCTGAAGGATTAGCAGTTGGGGTGGCATTTGGCGCAGCAACTAGTGCCGAAAATCCCCAACAAGCGCTCTTAGCAGCAATTGCTGTCGCTCTAGGGATTGGTATTCAAAATTTTCCTGAAGGAGCGGCAGTCTCTATCCCCTTGCGTCAAGAAGGCTTAAGTCGGACCAAAGCCTTTTTCTATGGGCAAGCGTCCGGAATTGTCGAACCTTTAGCGGGACTTGTGGGGGCTCTTTTGGTGACTCGAATGACGATTCTTTTGCCGTACGCGCTTGCTTTCGCAGCCGGAGCGATGATCTATGTCGTTGCCGAAGAATTAATTCCTGAAGCTCAACAAACAAGTTCGAGCCGGCAACACTTTGGGGTTTTAGGGACCATGTTAGGTTTTCTGGTGATGATGATTTTAGACGTCGCTTTAGGCTAAAAAAAAGACTTGGGACAAAAAGATGTCCCAAGTTTTTTGCGAATAAACGGTGTTCCAGAAGCTACCTCTATGAAAAATAAACGAGCAAGCTCAAAAATTTGGAAAGCAATTTCCGAGCTTGTTCGCTTATTTCTTGAGCAACACCTCTGTCACAACCTCCTGGCTAGTCCTATTAGTATCGGCGTTGCTGTGAGTGTCTAGTTAACCCACGGACGATGAGGTAAGCAAATAGGAGCGGAATGCCAAATTTAAAGAGCAGACTAAAGATGACGCCCAAGATCCCAGTAGCAAGATTTAGAACTAGCGCAGCGACAATTAAACCACCAATTAATAAGCCAATTTTGTAAAGTAGTGATTGATTATTCATAGTTATTCCTCCAAGTATTTTTTCTTAACTTTAGAATAGCAAGTCTGGTTAACTGAAGCATCAGCCTAAAGGAGTATTTTGAGAGAGTAGTTATCTCGCTTAAAAAAATTAAAGGCGAAGAATGATAGCACAAGAAAATTCATTGAAGAATATTTTTATTCGCGAATTTGACCTGCGCCATAAATGACGTACTTGGTAGAAGTTAACGCCGCTAATCCCATTGGTCCACGGGCGTGTAATTTTTGGGTAGAGATGCCGATTTCAGCACCAAAACCAAAGACAAAGCCATCAGTAAAGCGAGTTGAGGCGTTGACGTACACGGCGGCAGCATCGACTTCATTTAAGAATTTTTCAGCATGGAAGTAATTATCGGTAATAATCGCTTCAGAGTGTTTGGTGTTATAGCGATTGATATGCTCAATCGCTTCATCGAGCGAGTCAACGACTTTAATCGCTAGGATATAGTCAAGATATTCCGTTTGCCAATCTTCTTCAGTTGCTAATTGTACGCTATCAAGGTAGCTTTGGGCACGCTCATCGGCACGAAGCTCCACACCTTGTTTTATCAACGTAGCACCTAGTTTTGGTAAAAAGTAAGGGGCAACTTCGGCATGAATTAAGACGGTTTCAATCGCATTACAAACAGAAGGCCGTTGCGTTTTGGCATTTAAAATGATGTTAGTCGCCATATTTCTTTGGGCGTCTTGATCCACATAAATATGATTGTTGCCAGTCCCGGTCTCAATAATTGGCACCGTCGCATTTTTTTTCACGTGTTGAATTAAACCAGCGCCTCCGCGTGGAATCAAGACATCTAAGTACTCGGTTAAATTCATCATCTCAGTAGCTAGAGCGTGGCTCGGGTCATCAACCAATTGAATGGCATGAGCTAGTCCGTTAGCCCGTAAGCAAGTTTGTAAAACAGCAACCAAAGCTTGATTGGAGTGGAGGGCATCGGAGCCACCGCGTAAGATGATGGCGTTGCCTGTTTTAAAACATAAACTAGCAGCATCAGTGGTGACAGTTGGGCGTGATTCATAAATCATTCCGACCACTCCTAGTGGTACTCGTCGTTGACCAATGGTTAGATTATCGCTGTTTTTCCACATTTTGGTTGTTTCGCCAATGGGATCTGGTAGTTGAGCAACTTGCCGAATTCCTTGAGCCATGTCACTGATTCGTTCGTTCGTCAGACGCAAACGATCAATCATGGTCTCGCGGATTTGCTTTTGTTGTGCTCGAACAAGGTCTTTTTCATTAGCCGTCAGAATTTCAGGCATTGCTGCTTCAAGAGCATCCGCCATTTGGTGTAAATAATGATTTTTGGTTTTGGTATCGAGCAAGGCTAAGTGGGCGGAGATTTGTTTTGCTTGTTTACCAATGGTCTGTAAATCAGTCATAAATTATTTCTCCTCCTTAAATAAAGTACCAATTGGTTGTCCCGCTAAGACGTCGAAGATAATTTTTGGGTGTTGTCCATTGGCTAAAATCATGGCACTCTCAGCTGCAAAAATCCGTTGAGCTGCTTTTAATTTGCTGAGCATGCCACCAGTTCCAAACTGACTTCCGGTACCACCAGCCTGAGCTAAGATGGTTTCATCAATTTGACTGACGGTTTGATATAAAGTTGCGGTTGGGTCTTTTTGGGGATTGCCAGAATAAAAACCATCAATATCTGAAAGCATCACCAAGACATCGGCAGCGATTAATTGGGTAACGATTGCAGACAGTTGGTCATTGTCACCAAATTTGGTGGCATGGTCAAGTTCATCAATCGCTACGGTGTCATTTTCATTAATAATGGGAATAATCCCCATTCGTAAAAGTTGTTCTAAGGTGTTAATCACGTTTTTTCGGCTCTCGGGAAATTCAACAATATCTCTCGTTAAAAGAACCTGGGCCGTGACTTGATTATAGGTTAAGAAGCGTTGATTATAGATATTCATCAATTCAGCTTGCCCAACAGCCGCGATTGCTTGTTGCTCGGGAATGGCTGTTGGACGCAAGCTTAAGTTTAATTTAGTTAAGCCCACACCAATTGCCCCAGATGAAACTAAAATAACTTCCTTTCCTTGATTACAAAGATCGGTTAAAACAAAAGCTAGTTGATCAATTCCTGCTAGATTGATTTGACCATTGGGATAGACCAAAGAGCTTGTCCCAATTTTGACCACAATCCGCTGGGCATTTTTTAAAAACGTTCGCAAATAAACCCCTCCATTAATTAATTTGTAAAACGGTCATGCAATGAATTTCACTTATTGTACTCGCTTTTGCTTTTTTTTTCACGTGAAACAATTACCTTTCTGAAGTTTGTTAAAATCTTCTTAGTTTCATTTAGGATTAAAAGTTTATGATAACGTTAAAAATGATAAAGATGATTGAAAAATCTCGTGAATGTAGCCAATTATGTTAAAATAACAGTATGCAAAATTAGGAGGATTCTATGAAAAAAAGAGGTTTTGAAGTCGTATCAAGTTACCAAGACCAACAAATTAATCGCCCCCAAAGAGCGACGCATCAGGCAGCTGGTTATGATTTTGAGGCAGCGCAAGATGTGGTGATTCCTAGTATTTGGAAAATGGGGATTTTTCAGGGTGTTAAGACGTTATTAGACTCTGAAAAACAAGCGGCACAAAAAGTCATTAAACCTATTTTAGTTCCAACTGGAATTAAAGCCTATATGGGCGAAGATGAGTTTTTACAATTGGCCAATCGCTCAAGTAATCCGTTAAAACGCTTTTTAATTTTAACGAATGGTGTTGGCGTGATTGATAGTGATTACTACAACAATGAGACGAATGAGGGGCATATTATGTTTCAATTAACGAATTTTGGACTCAGTGATGTTGTTATCAAAAAGGGCGATCGGATTGGGCAAGGAATCTTTTTACCTTTTTTAAAAGCTGATAGCGATCAAAGTCAAGGTGAGCGTACCGGCGGATTTGGTTCATCAAATGAAAGAAAAACAATCTAAAGGAGAGAATTAATGGCGAAACCAAAAGTGCAGTTTGTCTGCCAATCATGTGGGTATGTTTCCCCGAAGTATTTAGGGAAATGTCCGAATTGTGGCAGTTGGAATGCGATGACCGAAGAGCTACAACAAGATACAACTGATCGCCGGGTACGCACGACCATCACCGGTCAAAAAATGAAACCAACGCGCTTAGCTGAGATTGTTCCTAAAAAAGAACCGCGTGTGGAAACGAAATTAGGCGAGCTCAATCGCGTCTTAGGTGGCGGTGTTGTACCGGGTTCGCTCATTTTAATCGGTGGGGATCCAGGAATCGGTAAATCAACTTTGCTCTTACAAGTATCACAACAATTAGCTGAATTGGGTGGGCGTGTGTTGTATGTTTCCGGGGAAGAAAGTACGGATCAAATTAAGATGCGCGCTGAGCGTCTGGGCGCAATTGATACGGAGTTTTATTTATATGCCGAAACCAATATGCATGACATTAGCCGCTCAATTGAAGAGTTGCGCCCAGATTACGTGATTATTGATTCGATTCAAACCATGACACAACCCGATGTCACAAGTGTCGCGGGTAGCGTTAGTCAAGTCCGTGAGACGACTGCCGAACTTTTAAAAATCGCGAAAACCAATGGGATTGCGATTTTTATTGTCGGCCATGTCACGAAAGAAGGTTCAATTGCAGGGCCGCGAATGCTTGAACATATGGTGGATACCGTCTTATATTTTGAAGGGGAAAAACATCACAGTTTTCGAATTTTACGAGCAGTCAAAAATCGTTTTGGTTCAACGAATGAAATTGGCATTTTTGACATGCGCACGGATGGCTTACATGAAGTTGCTAATCCTTCACAAGTTTTTTTAGAAGAACGACTAGAAGGCGCGACTGGATCGGCCATTGTTGTGGCGATGGAAGGGAGCCGTCCGATTTTAGTAGAAATCCAAGCCTTAGTGACACCAACGATGTATGGTAATGCTAAACGTACGACGACCGGTCTAGATTTTAATCGCGTATCATTGATTATGGCCGTTTTAGAAAAACGCGCGGGGTTATTACTCCAAAATCAAGATGCTTACTTAAAAGCAGCTGGTGGTGTGAAATTGAACGAACCGGCGATTGATTTGGCAATTGCAGTCAGTATTGCTTCAAGTTATCGTGAAAAAGGAACCCGCCCGACGGAGTGCTTTATTGGCGAAATTGGCTTAACCGGCGAAATTCGCCGCGTGAGTGCGATTGAACAACGGGTTAAAGAAGTGCAAAAACTAGGCTTTACCCGCGTGTATTTGCCCAAAAATAATTTAGATGGTTGGCAAGTTCCTGTGGGCATCGAAATAGTTGGTGTGACAACATTAGCAGAAACGTTAAAAAAAGTCTTTCGTTAATAAATTAAATTGTGAGGAGGAAAAAGAATGCAACGACGAGTGATTATGATTTTAATGGTCGCAGCGGGCGCCAGTTTAGGAATCTCACTGATGCCGATTGCGTGGCATGCGATTAATCAGCAACAAAATCCATGGTTGAACAATAACTTTACCAATAGTTTGTTTGGTGCTCTTATTTTCTTTTTATTATCTTTAGTATTGGCAAAGTATATTTCAGCGGCATTAAAAAAAATCGAGGAGAAGTTAAGTCAGTTTAGTTTAACCTATCTGTTGTTTGGAGCAATTGGTGCAATCATTGGTTTGATTTTAGGTGTCATTATTTCGATTCCTTTATATAATTTGGCGATTCCCTTTGTGAATAGTATTTTACCGATTATTTTAATGTTTGTTTTGGGGTATCTCGGCTTTACGATGGGAACAACGCGCATTGATGAGTGGAGAAAAGTTTTTGCGCCTAAGACTAAAAAGGCTGATGCAGAATTAGAGCATCAGATGTTAGAAAGAAACGTTACCGATCATTTCCACAAGTATAAAATATTGGATACTAGTGTGATTATCGATGGTCGCATTTATGATATTGCCAAATCAGGCTTTTTAGAAGGTGTCTTATTAATTCCCAATTTCGTTTTATATGAATTACAATATATCGCTGATTCTGGGGATAGTTTAAAGCGTGTTCGTGGTCGCCGAGGATTAGATATTTTAAATGCATTACAAAAAGAAGACGGCATCGTAGTGGAGATGTATGATGGTGATTTTGAAGACATCGCTGAAGTTGATAGCAAATTAATCAAATTAGCAAAACTACTTGATGGCATCGTTGTTACGAACGATTACAACTTAAATAAAGTGTCCGAATTTCAAAATGTACCGGTCTTAAATATCAATGCCTTGGCCAATGCGGTGAAACCAGTCGTTATTCCGGGCGAAGCGATGGAAGTTTTAGTCGTTAAAGCTGGAACGGAACGCCAACAAGGTGTCGCTTATCTCGATGATGGCACAATGGTGGTGGTTGAAGATGGTCAGCATTATATGAATGAACGAATCAAAGTGATTGTGACAAGTGCCTTGCAAACGGCGGCTGGGCGGATGATTTTTGCCAAAACAGCACATTCTAACCGCGGAATTACCGAAACAAAAGAGAAAAAACATTAAGAAAAGTACCCAATTGGATAAAAAATAAAGCTAGGTCATGATTTCTGCAGTTTTTTTGTAAGAGAAATCGTTGCCTAGCTTTACTATTTTTGTTATTGATTGTACAATTCTAGCTGAAGACCTATTTTTAGGTAGCTAAATTTAGCCTGAACTAAATTTTAAAAAGAACTGAAAGAAGTGGAAAAAGCATGTCAAAAGTACGCGTACGTTACGCACCAAGTCCAACGGGTCATTTACATATCGGAAATGCTCGGACAGCCTTATTTAACTATTTATTTGCCCGTCATCATGGTGGCGACTTTATTATTCGAATTGAAGACACTGACCAAAAGCGAAATATTGCCGATGGCGAAAAAAGCCAGTTAGATAATTTAGCTTGGTTAGGAATCGATTGGGATGAATCTCCAGCTAATCCTGGTGAACATGGACCCTACCGTCAATCAGAACGTGGTGAAATTTACCAACCATTGATTGATCAGTTACTAGCAAGTAATCGAGCGTATAAATGCTACTGTGGTGAAGAAGAGTTAGAAGCTGAACGTGAAGCGCAACGTGCTCGCGGTGAAATGCCACATTACGGTGGGAAATGCGCTAACTTAACGCCTGAAGAACAAGCTGAGAAAGAAGCCCAAGGAATTGTTCCGGTTATTCGTTTCCGTGTCCCTAAAAATGTTGAATATAATTTCAATGATTTGGTGAAGGGACCAATTAGTTTTGAGTCTGATAATGTTGGTGGTGACTTTGTCATTCAAAAACGTGATGGTATGCCGACGTATAACTTTGCAGTTGCAGTCGATGATCATGATATGAAGATTACCCATGTTTTACGTGGAGATGATCATATCGCCAATACGCCAAAACAAATGATGATTTATGAAGCCTTTGGTTGGAGCGTGCCCGAATTTGGTCATATGACTTTGATTATCAACTCCGAAACAGGGAAGAAATTAAGCAAACGTGATGGCGCAATCTTGCAGTTTATCGAACAATACCGTGAATTAGGGTACTTACCAGAAGCGATGTTTAACTTCATTGCGTTATTAGGTTGGTCACCAGTTGGCGAAGAGGAAATCTTCTCGCAAGAAGAATTAATCAAAATCTTTGCTGCCAATCGTCTAAGTAAATCACCAGCAGCTTTTGATACGAAGAAATTGGAATGGGTCAACAACACGTATATTAAAGCGATGGAACTAGAAACATTGACGCAGATGTGTGTTCCTTACTTAGTTGCTAGTGAAAAAATTGCCGCCAATCCAACGGCTGAAAAACTAGCTTGGGTCCAACAATTAGTTTCATTATACAAACCGCAAATGAGTTTTGCGGCTCAAATTGTCGAATTGTCTGATTTATTTTTTAATGCTGAATTAAGTTTTGATGCGGCTGCCAAAGAAGTCTTAGCGGGTGAAACTGTGCCAACGGTTTTAGAAGCCTTTAAAGCACAAATTGTAGCGATGGACGACTTGGAACCAACAGCGATTAAAGCAGCAATTAAAGCGGTCCAAAAAGAAACGGGCGTCAAAGGGAAAAATCTATTTATGCCAATCCGTGTGGCGGTTTCTGGCCAAATGCATGGTCCAGAATTACCCGATACGGTTGCATTGTTAGGCAAAGAAAAAGTTTTAGCACATTTAGAAAGTGCCTTAGCATAGAACGTTTAGGTGAGTCTTGGCTCACCTTACATAGCTTTTTAAACACAGGGAACAGACGAAGTATCAGGCATTTACTTTTTAGAGAGGTTACGGTCGCTGCAAGTAACTAAGTAGGCGTGAGAAATGCATCTGGGAGTGGATTTGGTAAGACCAAATACGGTGGCTACCCGTTATGTAGATTGAGGTGGCAAAATGCTACAAACAAAAGTGGGACCACGCAAATGCGTCTTTTGAATAAGGGAACTTATTTGAAGGGCGCTTTTTTATTTTTGAAGGAAGAGTTAAAGAAAATGTTTGGTTAAGATTGGGGGAAAAAGAACATGGGATGGATGAAACGAGCAATTGCGGCGACGAAAAGTAATGACCCTGCAGCACGCTCAACGGTTGAAATATTATTGACGTATCCAGGATTACACGCATTATTTTGGCATCGTTGGTCACATTTTTTATATCAAAGAAAGTTGTACTTATGGGCTAAATTAAACGCCCAGTTTTGGCGTTTTTTAACCGGTATCGAGATTCATCCGGGAGCGAAAATCGGTCAAGGAATCTTTATTGATCACGGGATGGGGGTCGTGATTGGTGAGACGGCTGAAATTGAAGACAATGTTGTTTTATTTCATGGCGTCACGCTTGGGGGAACCGGAAAAGATACTGGCAAACGCCATCCAACCGTTAAACGTGGTGCAATGATTTCAGCCAACGTGCAAATTTTAGGTCCAGTTGTGATTGGTGAAAATGCCAAAATCGGTGCAGGGGCGGTTGTTTTAACGGACATCCCAGCTTCGGCCACCGCAGTTGGTTTGCCAGCAAAAGTTGTTCGATTACACGGAAAGAAGGTTAAACATGATTAAAATTCATAATACATTAACACGCGAAAAAGAAACGTTTGAACCACTAGAACCAGGCAAGGTTAAGATGTATGTTTGTGGGCCGACAGTTTATAACTATATTCATATCGGCAATGCTAGAAGTAGTATCGCTTTTGATACAATTCGCCGTTATTTGGAATACCGTGGCTTTGAGGTGAATTATGTTTCGAACTTCACGGATGTTGATGACAAAATCATCAATGCGGCCAACGAACTAGGGATTACGGCGCCGGAAGTAGCCGATCGTTTTATCGCGGCTTTTAAAGAAGATACGACTGCCTTAAATGTCAAAGAAGCAACTTTGAACCCCCGTGTGATGGATCATATTGAAGATATTATCAACTTTATTCAAGCGCTAATCAACAATGGTTATGCCTATGAAGTATCAGGTGATGTTTACTATCGGACGCGGAAGTTTAAAGATTACGGTAAATTAAGTGACCAATCGATTGATGAGTTAGAAATTGGAGCAAGCCAACGCACCGGAAGCGAACAAGCAATCAAAGAAGATCCGTTAGATTTTGCATTATGGAAAGGTACGAAGACTGACGAAATTTCTTGGGAGTCACCGTGGGGCGCAGGCCGACCTGGTTGGCATATCGAGTGTTCGGTGATGGCGACCAAACATTTAGGGGACACGATTGATATTCATGGGGGCGGGCAAGATTTAGAGTTTCCGCATCATGAAAATGAAATCGCGCAAAGCGAAGCTAAAACCGGTCACCCATTTGCCAATTATTGGATGCACAATGGCTATGTGACGATTGGTGATGACGATGAAAAAATGAGTAAGTCGCTGGGAAACTTTGTGACGGTTCATGAGATGCTTGCAAAAGTTGACCCACAAGTCTTGCGTTTCTTTATGGCGACCACGCAATATCGTCGCCCAATTCGTTACAGCGAAACAACGTTAAACGAAGCGACAACCAACTTACAACGCTTAAAAACAGCCTTAGACAACGCGCAATTTCGTTTAAATAGTGCCGAAGAGACATTAGTGAGCGATGCCGAAAAATTAGCCGAATTAGCCACTTTAGAAGAGCGTTTTGTCACTGAGATGGATGATGACTTTAATGCGGCTAACGGAATTACGGTAGTCTATGAATTAGCAAAATGGTTAAATACTACGAGTGAAGCAGAAATTGTTTCAAGTGTGGTCTTACAACAAGCAATTAAACAATTTAATGCGTGGTTAGAAGTCTTTGGCATTTATTTTAAAGATGCCGAATTATTAGCTAGTGACATCGATGCTTTGATTCAAGAACGCTTGGATGCGCGTAAAAACCGCGATTTCACTCGGAGTGATGAAATTCGTGATCAATTGAAAGAACAAGGGATTATTTTGGAAGACACGCCTCAAGGAACCCGTTGGAGAAGAGAAAATGACTGATTATAAACAATTAAATGGCTTAGCCTTAGCCTATGTTGGGGATGCAATCTACGAAATTTATATTCGTGATTACTTAGTATCACAAGGCCAAACGCGTCCGAATCAACTGCATAAAATGGCGACGCATTATGTGTCAGCCAAAGCCCAAGCCTTTTTGATTCAAACGATGTTAGAAGAAGAGTTACTAACCGCAGAAGAAGAAGCTTTTTACCGTCGTGGCCGTAACAGTAAGAGTCATACTAGTGCGAAAAATGCCGACATTAAGACTTATCGTATTTCAACCGGGTTTGAAGCTTTAATGGGCTATTTACATTTGACCCAGCAAAAAGAACGTATGGAAGAATTGATTGGCTGGTGTATTAAGAAAGTAGGCGAACGTTATGAAACCAACTAAACGCAATCAGCGCTCGGAAAAAAGAGAGCGTCGTGATTTTAATAAAGAATCAAAACGAGGACAAGGGCGTAAGTTTGAACAATCAAAACCAACGAAGCCCGAAAACGGTGAATTGGCCGATAATTTCGTCTTTGGTCACCATGCAGTTACCGAAGCGTTGAAACAAGGGCGCGGTAATAAATTATTCTTATTAGAAGATGCCAAGGGTGAAAAGATTGAGCAATTAAAAGAATTGGCGCGAGAACACAGCGTGCCAGTCAAATGGGTACCTAAACAAAAGATTGATACAATGAGTGATCATGGTGTCCATCAAGGAATGGTTTTGGCGATTACCCCGTATGAGTACTTAAATCTCGATGAATTACTAAGCCAAACGCAAAAAGAAAATCCGTTCTTTATCATTTTAGATGGCTTGGAAGACCCACATAATTTTGGTTCAATTTTACGAACTGCTGATGCGAGTGGGGTTGACGGAGTAATTATTCCCAAACACCGAGCAGTTGGCATCACCCCGGTTGTCGTAAAAACATCAACCGGTGCGATTGAACACGTACCCGTAGCACGTGTTACCAATCTTTCTCAAGCCATCAAACAACTAAAAGAAGCGGGGGTTTGGATTTTTGGCACGGCAATGGAAGGAACAAACTTCCAACAATGGAATGCCAAAGGCTCAATCGCTTTAATCATTGGTAATGAAGGGCGCGGGATGAGTGCCGGTTTAATGAAAGAAGTCGATGAACTATTGACGATTCCAATGACAGGTCACGTTCAAAGTTTAAATGCGAGCGTCGCAGCGGGCCTTTTGATGTACGAGGCGTTTCGTAAACGAAATGATGTGATGTAATGTTGAAAAAAGAAGTGTTACTTGTTGATGGGTACAATATGATTGGTGCTTGGCCAGAGTTAAAGCTGCTAAAAAATCAAGAGAAACTAGAAGATGCACGCGATAAATTACTGGAAATCCTCTCCAACTATGCAAAATACGAAGGCTTAGAAGTAATTCTTGTTTTTGATGCCCAGTTTGTACCGGGAATTACGCAAAAATATACGAAATATCAAGTTCAGGTCGTCTTTACCGAAGAAGGGGAGACCGCCGACAGTTATATTGAGCGCGTGGCTGGTGAGTTAAATAATCGTTTGACGCAAGTATGGGTGGCAACGAGTGATTTAGCTGAACAATGGGTCATATTTTCGCAAGGGGCCTTGCGAACCTCAGCGCGCGAATTACATCAAGCAGTGAAGAAGACTCAAAAAAATATTAGTAGTCACCAAGAGGAGATTAAGTACAGTCATTATCGCCGAAATTCGCCGTGGGACAACGAGCAATTAGCCGATCTTAATGGCAAACTCAAGGAATTATCGCAAAAGGAACGAAAAAATGAGAATCCTCAATAATTAATTTTGCTATGCTCTCTTTGTTATTAACGAAGGGAGCATTTTTTATGAATGAGAAACCAAATAATTCATGGCGAGATGACGAAGTGTTTCAGCAAGTATTTAATGATTTTTTGGGGACAATTTTTCACATTCGAGGAAAATACTATTTAAGAGATTATGAGGAAGATGATTGGCTACAAGAAGCACGTTTAGTGTTGTACAAAAGTTTAGAAATGTTTGATGCATCAAAAGGAGCATCACTCAAGACTTTTTTTCGGGTGAACTTTGAGAACAAAATTATTAGTTTGGTTCGTTATCAAAGTGCACAAAAACGGCAAGCGCAAAATGAAAGCCTTTCCTTGAATAGTTTAATCAATGAAGATGCGGATTATTTAGAACTTCTGCCTAGCCAAAGTTCAGATGTCTTAGAACAGTTGATTTTAGAAGAAGCGTTGATTTGTCAAAAGCTCAAATTTTCAAGCTTGGAATTAAAAGTAATTAACGGCTATTTTGAACGCTTGAGTTTTGGCGAAATGGCGGATAAATATCAACTATCAGAAGCCACTGTCCGCTCAGCTTATGATCGCGTCCGCCGTAAATTTTCAAATTATGAAAAAAATTAAAAATTTAGCCATCAAACAGCGAAAGGATTGAAAAGTGAAATGTTTTATGATATTCTTGAATTTAAGGATGTTTTATGGTATATTATCCTGTGAGGTGAAGACGATGCCAACAACTTTAGCTTCAATCAAAAAAGACTTAGAAGAACGTATCGGTAGTGAGATTATGTTAGTTGCACAAACCGGTCGCAAACGTCAAACCGAACGTAAAGGTACGTTGACTGAAACGTATCCATCGGTCTTTGTCGTGGATTTAGATCCAGAAGAGAATTCATTTGAACGTGTATCGTATAGTTATTCAGATATTTTAACACGAACCGTTGAAATTGAATTTTTATCAGAAGCAGTTTAATCGTAAAGAATTTTGGTTACTCAGTGACGAAATTCTGTTACCCACATGCTTTTAGCTAAAAAGAACCGCCCCAAGATTGTTAACAACCTTGGGGCGGTTCTTTGTTAATCCTTTTTATTACGCAATGTTTCTTGCTCAGCTTGGGCTTTTAATAAGTCTCTAATTTCGGCAAGGTAGTCATCAGTGGTTGGTGCCACAACTTCTTCAACGTCATCTTCTTTGCTCCGCATCTTATTCACAGCTTTGACAATGATGAATAAGACGAGGCCTGTGATTAAGAAGGTAATCACCGCTGTAATCACATCACCAAAAGCAAAAACGACGCCATCGCGAACTTTCCAATCCAAAACAGACAATGCGCCCTCCAGACTGGTTGTCCCCGTTAGGGATGAGACGACTAAGGCGATTAAGGGTGTAATCAACCCTTCAACAAACCCATTTACAATGGCTGTAAAGGCACTCCCGATTACAACCCCAACGGCTAAATCTAAGACATCGCCTTTCATGATAAACTCTTTAAATTCTTTCAACAATTTTTGTCCACCTCTTTTTTTACGTTTCCTCCAGTATAACGAACCCGTCTTAATTTTTGAAATGATATGGTTATTCGATTCAGTGCATGAACAATGGCCGTATATGCTATAATGATGGATAACTTGAGAACTTAGAAAAGAGGAAGCTGAAATGTTACAACAAATTCAACCGGGAGTTAACTTACACATTATTCCGACAGAAAAATACAAAACGATTCGTCTTTTTGTTCGCTTCTCGAACCGCCATGAGAAGCTTGCCGCTGCCAAGCGAACGTTATTGACGAGTTTGTTGGAAACCAATAGTTTAAATTATCCTACTCAAACTGCTTTTAGTAGTCACTTGGCCGAATTATATGGAGCAAGTTTTGGGGTCGGAGTTGGAAAAAAAGGGCAATTTCATCAAGTAAATGTCGGGATGTCAATCGTTAATGGCAAATACGTCAATGATCCGACCTTATTGCAACAAGCCTTTGCCTTCTTAAAAGAAGTTTTATTTTATCCTAATATTAAAGCGGAGCAATTTGATTTGACCACGTTTAACTTAGAAAAAGAAAATCTTTTGGCGTATTTAGCAAGTACCAAAGAAGACAAGCAATATTATGCTTCTTTACGCTTACAGGAAATCTACTTTGGAACTGATGAAAATCAAATGACCCCAAGTTTTGGCAATCCTAAAGATGTCGCGACCGTAACTGCCAGTGAGTTAGCGCGAACGCATCAACAAATGATCACAGACGATCAAGTCGATATTTTCGTTGTGGGTGATGTGAGTGAGCAGCAAGTTTTAGCTGAAGTGAAGCAGTTGCCGTTTGCGCCTAGAGAAATTTTGACATCCAACTTTTTCTATCAGCAAACAAGTCAACCGCTTAAAGAAGTCTTTGAAGTTGAAGAAGTGACACAAGCTAAATTAAACCTTGGATTTCAAACCGATATTTATTATACTGATGCCGATCGTTTCGCCTTAATGGTCTTTAATGGGTTATTTGGTGGCTTCCCACATTCGAAACTCTTTACCAATGTCCGTGAAAAAGCCAATTTAGCGTATTATGCTTCGAGTAACTATGATAGCTTCCGCGGTTTTTTAAACGTTCAAACCGGGATTGATGGTCAAAATTATCAGCAAGCCTTACAGTTAATTAAGGAACAACTAGTCGCACTCCAAACCGAACCGATTGATGACGTTGCTCTCGAGCAAACCAAGGCGATGTTAATCAATCAGTTTTTACTTTCTCAAGACAATCCACAAGCGTTAATTGAACGGCAATTTTTAGAGACTTGCTTTCCCGCAACTAGATTAAGTGAAGGCCAATTCATTGAAGCAATTCAAGCGGTAACGAGTGCGGAGGTCAAAGCTGTTGCTCAAAAAATCAAACTACAGGCAGTGTTCTTTTTAGATGGAGGAAATGACAATGCATAAAAAGACTTATGAACAAATTAATGAGACCTTATACAGCGAGGTTTTGGCCAATGGTCTCCAAGTTTTTTTGTTACCTAAAAAAGACTTTCATAAAACATACGGCTTGTTTAGTACGAACTATGGTTCAATTGATAATGCGTTTGTCCCGTATGATGGGACCAATTTGATAAAAGTTCCTGATGGGATTGCACATTTTCTCGAACATAAATTGTTTGAAAAAGAAACCGGCGATGTTTTTCAAGATTTTGGGAAGCAAGGTGCTTCGGCCAATGCTTTTACGAGCTTCACGAAAACGAGTTATCTTTTTTCGGCAACGAATCGTATCCAAGAGAATTTAGAAACCTTACTTGATTTTGTTCAAGAACCATACTTTACGCAAGCGACGGTTGAAAAAGAGAAAGGCATTATTGGCCAAGAAATCCAAATGTATGAAGATGACCCCCATTGGCGCCAATTTTTTGGTATTTTAGGGAATCTTTATCCTAAACACCCGCTTCATATTGATATCGCCGGAACCATTGAGAGCATTGAAGCGATTACGGCGGAGGACTTATATCGTTGTTATCATACTTTTTATCATCCAAGTAACATGACCTTGTTTGTCGTGGGCAATATTGAACCAGAAACAATCATGGCGTGGGTTAAGGCCAACCAACAAACCAAAACATTTACCCCAATTAAGGAAATCACCCGCCATTTTCCTAAAGAAACCTTGGCAGATATTATTCCTACTTCTGAAATCAGCATGCCTGTGACACGGGTGAAGGCGGTCCTAGGAGTGAAGGGGATCCAAGCAAACTTACCGATAGATGGGCGTCAGCGATTAATTTACAAAACCGCATTAAGTTTGTTGTTCCAATTACTTTTAGGCAACACTTCAGCGAATTATTTGCGCTTGTACAATGCAGGAATTGTCGACGATACCTTTGGTTATGAAGTTAATGTTGATCGAACATTTCATTTTGCTGATTTTTCTGGTGATACGGAACAACCGGAAGCATTTGTCAAAGAAATCACCCAAATTTTATTAGGATTTATGCAAGATCCCGAGATTAATCAAGCCAATTTGACTTTATTGAAGAAAAAAATGTTAGGAAAATATTTCCAATCATTAAATTCGTTGGAATACATTGCCAATCAGTTCACCCAAAGTTTATTTGGTGAAGCGACTTTATTTGATGTGCCAGAAATAATCCAAGCTATCACCTTAGAAGATGTCTATCAGACAGGAGCTAGTTTTATTCAAAAAGAGGCTTTTAGTGAGTTTTTCATCAAACCTTTGGCAGAATAGCTTAACTTTTGCCAGTAAGTCGCCAGCTTTTGCCATCTTTGGGGTTGGAATTTTTAAATTTTGTTTACGTCAGTCAAAATAGTTTTTCGCATTGCGTTTTATTTATGGTATTCTTAGAATTGATAGAAAAAAACAATGAATAAGCTAGAAACCAAGCTAGCTTTGGGGTCAGGAAAGAGCACAACCTGAAAGTTTAAAAGACTGGAGAAGATGAACGCGTGGCCAATGATGCAACGACAATTGGACAGAAACTACGGCAAGCCCGTTTAAATAAAAATATTTCACTTGATGAGCTACAACAAATTACGAAAGTTCAAAAACGCTATTTAGAGGCCATTGAGCTTGATGATTTTGAGGCGCTCCCTGGAAAATTTTACGCCAAAGCCTTCATCCGCCAGTATGCACAAGCGGTGGAAGAAGATGGAGACAAATTAGTTAATGTGTTAGAAGGAAAAGATTCTTTAGAACCACCATTACCTAAACGTCCACAACCAGAACAAGTCAAAGGCTCTAGAAAAGCTTTGCACGTGGAAGAACATGAAGAAAGCTTTGTTGTGCGCCACTTACCGATGATCGCCATGGGGGTTATTGCGCTCTTAATTGTGGGATTTGTTGCCTATATGACTTGGCAAGACCGTCAAGCTGCGCCAATGATTACCGAGACCTCGTTGACCGTCGAAGGCTCTCTAGCCACAAGCAGTAGCCAGGAGCAAAGTTCATCGACGAGCAGTGAAGCAAGTAGTGAGTCGAGTAGTCAAGCAAGCTCATCTTCAGCAGAGGAAATGGCAATTTCAATGGATAAAAACACGCAATCGTTAGCAACAATGTCCATTACACAAGCTAGTGCGCCAGTTGAGTTGACCTTTGACGCAACGGATGGTTCTTGTTGGGTCGGTGTAGTCGTGGGCGGCGGTTATAGCTTCCAACAAACCTTACAAGCCGGCGAAACGCAAACGACAACGTTACCAGAAAATACGCAAGCTGCCGAGATTGTTTTAGGCGCTAGTGGCAATGTTGAGATCAAAGTGAATGATCAACCGCTTGATTTTGTGGGCGATTATGAAGCGTTACGAAAAAACATCGATTTAAGTATTTCATATAAGTAATCCAGCAAACAACTGACAAGTCCTTAAAGAATCGGTTTTGTCAGTTGTTTCTTTGTTGCTAACAAGCAATAAGTTACTAGAGCTTAAAACGAATCATTGAAAGGGGTATTTTTGTGAATTTACCAAATAAATTAACTGTCTTACGAATCTTTATGATTCCAATCTTTATTTTGATGCTAATCTTACCATTAGATTTAGGGGCGGTAACTGTCGGTGAAACGACCGTTGCTTGGACCCAAATTATTGCAGCGCTTATTTTTGCGGTTGCTAGTTTGACGGACTGGTTGGATGGCAAAATTGCGCGGGCCAATAATTTAGTTACGAACTTTGGCAAATTTGCTGATCCATTAGCCGATAAAATGTTAGTGATGACGGCCTTTATTATGCTTGTTGAACAAGGGCAAGCGCCTGGTTGGGTCGTTTCAATTATTGTCTGCCGCGAACTGGCAGTGACGGGGCTGCGCTTATTGTTAGTTGAACACGGCGAGGTCATGGCGGCTGCTTGGCCTGGAAAAGTGAAAACTGCTACACAGATGGTCGCAATCATCTTATTATTGATTCAAAATATTCCCTTTAATTTGGTTGGCTTACCACTTGATCAAATCATGTTATATACTTGTTTAATCTTTACGGTTTATTCAGGAGTTGATTATTTTGCGAAAAACACAGTGGTTTTCAAAGGATCAATGTAAAAAATACGATAAATAGAAAAAAGCTCATTGTAGATTATGTTATGATTTACAAAGAGCTTTTTGTTTACTTAAAAATAAAAAGCAACATCAATGACGTAAGTAATAGGAGAACGAAGATGAAAGCAGAAATTATTGCCGTGGGCACAGAGTTGCTATTAGGACAAGTGGTAAATACCAATGCGACATTTTTAGCGGAAGAATTAGCAAGTCTCGGGATTGAAGTTTACTATCAAAGCGTGGTTGGCGATAATTTAAACCGCCTAGTAGAGGTGATTCAATTAGCAGAAACGCGTAGTGAATTAGTGGTTCTCTGTGGTGGTCTGGGTCCAACGACAGACGATTTAACCAAAGATGCATTGGCCAAACATGTGGGAAAAAAATTAATTGAAGATCCAGCTGGTTTAGCGAAGCTTCATCATTATTTTGAAACAAGTCAGCGGGAATTAACCCCGAATAATTATCAACAAATTATGGTACTTGAAGGCAGTCAACCTTTAAGCAATGAAACTGGGTTAGCCAGTGGGATTTTCTATCAAGGATCAAAATGCCAGTTCTTATTGTTACCTGGACCACCTAAGGAATTAAAACCAATGTTTTTTCATCAGGTTAAACCGTTACTCAGCCAAAAGGCGATGACGACAGAAGTATTACATTCCCGGGTTTTACGTTTTTATGGGATTGGTGAATCACAATTAGTCACTAAATTAGCGGATTTAATTGATAAACAAAGTAATCCCACGATTGCACCGTATGCGAAACAAAATGAAGTAACGCTGCGGTTGACGGTTAAAACGGCCCTAAAAGCCAACGGTGAAAATTTGTTAGATGCGCTGGAGAAAAAGATTCTGGATCGTGTGGGTACTTATTTTTATGGATATGGCGAAGAAAATAGCTTGGCCCAAGTTGTCGTTGATTTATTAAAAGCCCAAAACTTAACCATCAGTGCAGCTGAAAGTTTAACGGCCGGTGCTTTTCAAGCGAGTTTGGGCGCCATTGCCGGCGTTTCAACGGTTTTTCCCGGTGGTTTTGTGACGTATAGTTTGGCAAGCAAGCAAACTTTTTTACAAATTGAAGGAAATTTTTTGGCGGAAGTTGGGACGGTGAGTGCGGCATGTGCGCAAAAAATGGCCTGCCAAGCACAAAAACTAGCGCAAACTGATTACGCTTTAGCTTTTACAGGTGTTGCAGGCCCGGATTCTTTAGAAGGCCAATCACCAGGAACGACCTTTATTGCTTTAGCCTATCCTGGCGGTGTGAAAGTCCAAGAGTATCACTTTAGTCGTGGTCGTGATCATATCCGTCATAGTGCGGTGATGGCTGGCTGGGATCTTTTACGGCGCCAAGTGTTAAAAAAATAATAAAAACGAAAGTATGTTCGCTTTTTTCTTGCTTTTTTAAATCAGACAAGCTATGATTAACGTATAGAATTTAGGAAATAATCGGATTCCAGTAAAGGTAGATAATACATGATTGAAAAGACGACAAGGAGGACTAGCAATTGGCAGATGATCGTAAAGCAGCCTTAGATGCTGCGTTAAAAAAAATTGAAAAAAATTTTGGTAAAGGTGCCGTAATGAAGCTTGGTGAGAAAGCCGATCAACAGATTTCAACGGTTCCGAGTGGCTCGCTCGCACTGGATGTGGCCTTAGGTGTCGGTGGCTTTCCTCGAGGGCGGATTATTGAAGTTTATGGACCAGAAAGCTCCGGTAAAACAACCGTGACATTACACGCAATTGCTGAAGTTCAAAAAAATGGTGGGACAGCAGCTTTTATTGATGCGGAGCACGCCTTAGATCCATTATATGCTCAAAAATTAGGTGTTAATATTGATGAGTTGCTTTTATCACAACCTGATACGGGTGAACAGGGCTTAGAAATTGCGGATGCTTTAGTTTCCAGTGGAGCAGTTGATATTGTGGTTGTTGACTCGGTGGCGGCTTTAGTTCCTCGTGCCGAGATTGATGGTGAAATGGGCGCGTCTCATGTAGGTTTACAAGCACGCTTGATGTCTCAAGCTTTACGTAAACTCTCAGGTTCGATTAACAAAACCAAGACGATTGCCATTTTCATTAACCAAATTCGCGAAAAAGTCGGGATTATGTTCGGGAACCCAGAAACAACTCCTGGTGGGCGTGCATTGAAGTTTTATGCAACGATTCGACTGGAAGTTCGTCGTGCTGAGCAGTTGAAATCAGGTACTGAGATTATTGGGAATCGAACCAAAATTAAAATTGTCAAAAATAAAGTTGCGCCACCATTTAAAGTCGCTGAAGTGGACTTAATGTATGGCGAAGGGATTTCGCAAGAAGGCGAACTCCTTGATATGGCTGTTGAAAAAGACATTATTGATAAAAGTGGTGCTTGGTATGGATACAAGGAAGATCGGATTGGTCAAGGCCGTGAGAATGCCAAAAACTACATGAAAGATCACCCTGAGATGATGGCTGAAGTTTCAGCCCGCGTTCGGGAGGCTTTTGGGATTGGTGATGGTTCAATCGTTGAAGAAGCGAGTGAAGAAGAGGCGTCAGAAGACTAAAAAAGCTGAATAAAAATGAGGTAACGCTCCGCAGAGCAGTGCCTCATTTTTTATTTGTCCGCAAAAAAATGGAAGCGGTTTGAATGTCGTAAGAATAGCTTTTCTTCTAGCAGTATTTCACGGATGGGTAGGATTAAAAGTTGACAGTGTTCCTGACAAACATTAGAATAAAGGTGTGTGTTTCACACGTATGCAAGTAGGTATATTGATAATTAATTTAAACGTATGTTTATCAAAAAACTACAGAAAAATTTTTCATTAAAAAAGATAGTATGGAGGTGGACTTAATGGGACTTACTATTCTCCTCGCTATCATCGGTTTAATTGTCGGTCTTTTGGCAGGTGTTTTTGTGATGAAATCGCGTCATGAAAAAGAGATTGCAGGTGCGCAAAATTCAGCTAACGGTATTTTAGCTAGTGCTGAAAAAGAAGCAGAAACCCTAAAAAAAGAAGCATTGTTGGAAGCTAAGGAAGAAAATCAGAAGTATCGGTCAGAAGTTGAAAGTGAGTTGAAAGAGAGCAAACTTGAATTAAAAGCCCAAGAAAATCGCTTGCTTCAAAGAGAACAAGTGTTAGATCGTAAAGATGATTCGATTGAAAAACGCGAATACTCACTGGAAGAAAAAGAAAATAAACTTAGTGCGAAACAGCAATTAATTGACGAGCGAGAAAATGAAGTCGAAACGTTAATCCAAGGGCAACAAAAAGAACTTGAAAGAGTTGCGGCATTGTCACATGATGAAGCCAAAGAAATTATCATGAAGTCAACCGAAGAAGAGTTAAATCATGAGTTGACACTGATGGTGAAAGAGTCTGAACAACGTGCCAAAGAAGAAGCAGATCGTAAGGCCAAAAACTTACTATCTCTAGCGATTCAGCGTTGTGCAGCGGACCAAGTTTCAGAGACAACGGTTTCTGTGGTCACTTTACCAAATGATGAGATGAAAGGGCGCATCATTGGTCGTGAAGGACGCAATATTCGCACGTTAGAAACGTTAACGGGGATTGATTTAATCATTGATGATACCCCAGAAGCAGTTGTTTTATCAGGTTTTGATCCAATTCGTCGAGAAATTGCGCGGATGACCTTGGAAAAACTGATTCAAGATGGGCGGATCCATCCAGCCCGGATTGAAGAAATGGTTGAAAAATCACGCAAAGAAATGGATGAACGCATTCGTGAATTTGGTGAACAAGCGGCCTTTGATGTCGGTGCTCATACCTTACATCCAGATTTAATTAAGATTTTAGGTCGTTTACGTTACCGGACAAGTTATGGTCAAAATGTCTTGAATCACTCGATTGAAGTTGCCAAACTTTCTGGAGTCTTAGCAGCCGAGTTAGGTGAAGATGTTCAATTAGCTAAACGTGCAGGCTTACTCCATGATATCGGTAAAGCTTTAGATCATGAAATTGAAGGCTCTCACGTTGAAATTGGGGCGGAATTAGCTGCTAAATACAAAGAGAATTCAACGGTCGTTAATGCGATTGCCTCTCATCATGGGGATGTTGAAGCCACATCAGTGATTTCTGTTTTAGTCGCGGCTGCCGATGCCTTATCAGCAGCTCGTCCAGGCGCTCGTAGTGAATCGTTAGAAAATTATATTCGTCGCTTACAAAGCCTTGAAAATATTTCTAATAGCTTTGCTGGCGTGGACTCTAGTTTTGCAGTTCAAGCGGGACGCGAAGTCCGCGTGATGGTTAAACCAGAAGAAATTTCTGATTTAGAAGCGGTTCGTTTGGTTCGTGATATCCGTAAGAAAATTGAAGATGATTTGGACTATCCAGGTCATATCAAAGTTACTGTGATTCGCGAAACGCGTGCTACAGATTATGCGAAATAAGAGCTATTGCTCATAAATAGTGGACCTGGGACATATATGTCTCAGGTCTTTTTTGACGAATAAACGGTGTTTCAGAAGTGTCACAACCTATAGTACAAAGGATTAATAGTGGTAAAAACCGCCACTTTCAGCTACCATTTAAGTAGTAAATAAAAAAAGGGGGGACAATTTGTGAAAGCAAAGGGGACACTCGTACTGAATTGGATGAAGGCTCATAGCCTACTCTTACGTTTGATTTTCTTTGGTTCGATTTTAGTTTTTGTTAGTAATCAAGTCATTAATATCGCTCATGGAATGAGTTGGCAAGACGTGCTCGTCACGATGAAACATCAAAGCTTAGGGAGCTTACTGTTGATGACACTTTTAGGTTTAGTTGGGATTGTACCAATGCTCGGGTATGATTGGGTGATTATTACTAGCTTGGAGCAACGTGGCAAGCCGAAAATGAATCGCTTGAGTTGGTTTATTTGCGGGTGGATTACGAATACGATTAATAATTTGGCGGGGTTTGGTGGTGTGATTGGTACTAGTTTGCGGAATAATTTTTATGGGAAAGATCTTTCACGTAAAATCGTTTTAGGAACTGTCTCTAAAACGGCCTTATTTTTATTTTCGGGCCTTTCGTTTTGGTCACTCGCTTTATTAATGGATGTATTTTTCTTTCGGGAGCCAACTATTTTTCGTAATTATTGGATTTGGTTAGTTGGGGCGAGTTGGTATGCGCCCATTTTATTTAGTTTCACCTATTTACGACGTAAGCAATTGTTCGCTGATTTTTATTTAAAAGGTGTCTTGCAACTGTTTGGCATTTCCTTTGCTCAATGGGGCGGCGCATTTTTTGTTTTTTGGGGGATCGGTCGCATTATGGGCATTGAATTAAGTGCCATTGCAACGTATCCAATGTTTTTCATTGCGACTGTGATTGGCATGTTGACGCTTGTACCAGGGGGAATGGGAACCTTTGATGTCTTAATGATTTTAGGTCTCGGACAACTAGGATTATCACAAAGCGAAACCGTTGTTTGGTTGTTGTATTATCGCCTCTTTTATTACCTGATTCCGTTTTTAAGTGGTATTTTGCTCTTATTACGCCAGACAGGTGTGAAAATGAATCGCTTTTTTAATAATCTACCGCAACTCGCCATGCAAAAAAGTGCCCACTTTCTCTTAGTAGTAGCGATTTATTTTGCCGGCGTGATGATGGTTTTATTATCAACGGTCACGAATTTGTCCAATTTGAGTACGATTTTTGAATTTCTCTTGCCGTTTTCATTTGACTTTCTTGACCAAACGCTTAACTTGCTCGTCGGCTTTTTATTGCTAGGCTTAGCTCGCGCAACTGCTAGTAAAGTCAAACGGGCCTATTTACCGACGATGCTCTTGCTCTTTTTTGGGATTACGAACACGATTTCCCGCACCCGCTCTTTCCAACTAGTAGTTGTTTACTGTTTGATTTTACTGATGGTTTGGTTGGCTAGAAAAGAATATTACCGGAAAAAATTTGTTTATTCTTGGGGAGCACTACTCTGTGATAGTCTGTTGTTCGGGGTGTTACTGATTGCTTATGGTGTTGCGGGATATCATCGGGGACAATGGTGGAATAACCAAGTTTTGGGCGAAAAATTTTTACTTTTTCCATCTGAAGCAACCTGGTTTTCTGGACTAATCGGTGTTGCAGTCTCGCTGTTAACGTTGTTAGCTTTACAACAATACTTATCAAAAAGCGCTGTCGCACTCGGTGAAGACTGGCAAGAAGCTCGTTTTCAACAGCTCTTAGAACGATTTGGGGGGACTAAGTCAAGTCATCGGTTGCAACTTACTGGCTATCGCTACTTTTATTATCAAGAAGAAGGGCGCGACCAAGTTGTCTTTGGCTATCAAACGAAGGGGAATCGTTGTTTTGTTTTAGGCGATCCGATTGGTAATAAAATCAAGTGGAAACAATCAACGCTCGCTTTTATCGAACAAGCCGATCAGCTAGGCTATCAACTGGCTTTTTATAAAATTAGTGAAAAGTATGCCGTCTTACTGCATGACTTAGGGTTTCGCTTTATTAAGATTGGTGAGACTGGCCAGGTGGTCTTGAGTCAATCACTAGAAGTCATTGACGAGCAAACGAGCATGCAGGAGCTGATCCAAGCGGGTTATCATTTTAGTTACTATGAGCGCATACCGGCCGAGCTCATCGTAAAACTACAAGTCATTTCAAGCAAGTGGCTAAATGGTCAACCAGAAAAGAAATTTGCGAGTGGGCGCTTTGAATTAGCGTATCTTCGTAAAAGTAGTGTCGGTGTTTTGTGGCACGAGCAACGGGTGGTTGGTTTTGTCACCGAACAACCAATTAATGAGCGGTGGGTTTCTTATGATTTATTGCGTTTAGAGCCAGAATTACCTGATGAAGCCGCCAACTTTATGGTACGTTCGTTAGTCAAAGTTTGGCAAGAACAAGGTTATTATGCCGTTGAGTTAGGGTTGGTTCCTTTAGTCAATGTCGGGGATGGTCCAAGCGCCTCCACCCAAGAACGTTTAATGAATCTCATTTATCAGTTTGGTAATACTTTTTACGACTTTCAAACACATTTTGCGGGCAAACAGCAATATGTTGAAAAATGGCACGGAGCTTACTTTGCCTATCCTAAGAATGGTAATTTTTATTTAGCAGCGGCCCAACTTTTCGCGTTGATTGGTCGGGGAAAAAATAAAGGCGTGACACTCGTTGAAGAAGTGACCAGTGTGACTAAAGAGTAGCAAAAGCGGGGGTCTGGGGCAAAAAGCTGTCCCAGGCTCTTTGCTTAACTAGCGTTCTAGCCGTTTTAGTAAGTCTTTTAATGAGCGACAGCTAGTAACTTTTGTCATCTCTTCGTAAGCCAAAAGTTAAATTGCTTAAATTTCACTTGATTCAGCTAGTCAATCATAACTTCCGGGTTAAAAATCATGAGAGCTTTGTTATAATGGAAACATGTATCGCAAATGTAGCAGGTTTTTCCAATTGGCTATAATCGAATACGTAATGACAAATCTCGAGTAGGTGATAAAATGGAGATTATTGAAAAAGCCCCAGCCAAAATTAACTTGGGCTTGGATGTATTATATAAGCGCGAAGACGGCTATCACGAGTTAGAAATGGTCATGGCCAGTGTTGACTTAGCTGATCGTTTAACAATTGAAGAGCTTCCGGAAGACAAGATTATCATCGAGACGAACAAGGCGTTCTTACCGGTTGATAAAAGAAACAATGTCTATCAAGTTGCTGCATTGGTGAAAGAACGGTATCACATTACAAAAGGGATTAAGATTACGATTCAAAAAAATATCCCCGTCGCAGCCGGTCTTGGTGGTGGTAGTTCAGATACAGCGGCGGCTTTACGTGGTTTAAATCGTTTATGGCAGTTGAACCTTTCGGATGCTGAACTTGTTGAAATCGGCATGTATGTTGGGACCGATGTGCCGTATTGCTTATTTGGCAATACCGCGTATATTGGCGGCAAAGGTGAACGCGTAAAACAAATTCAGCCAATGCCACCATGTTGGGTCGTCTTAGTTAAGCCGCGCGTCAGTGTCTCAACGCGGACCGTTTTTCCAGAAGTGAAAGTGGATCAAATCCATCATCCGAATATTGCTAATTTAGTCGCAGCTATCGAGAAAAAGCAATATGCTGAAATTTTAGCGAACATGGGTAACAGTTTAGAAGCCGTCACGATTCAACGCCATCCTGTGATTCAAAAGATTAAAGACCGGATGGAAAACTATGGAGCCGATGTGGCCTTAATGAGCGGCAGTGGGCCGACTGTCTTTGCTTTATGCAAGCAACATTCGCGCGCGCAACGAATTTATAATGCGTTAAAAGGCTTTTGTGATGAAGTTTATTTAGTACGCACGCTTTAACTAAAAATGATGAACCTAGGGCATAAATAATGTCTTAGGTTCATCATTTTTGGTTAGCGTGTGCGCTGATTTTAGAAATATGCCTTTTTTTGATATGATAGGTGTATGAGCTTGATTAATGATTTTTTAATTTCTGTGAAGCTTCAGAAAGGAGTTTTCTCATGAAAAAAACCTTATTTACCGGTGGAATCGACTTTGGACCATCCACAATTGATTTGAAAGAACGCTTCACCTTAGAACCAGAAATCGTGGTTTATGAACCGGAAGAAGTCAAAATTCCATTTAATCAGCATATTGGTGCCCCAAATAAAGTCCAAGTAGCGATTGGTGAAAGAGTTCGTGCGGGGCAGACAATTGCAATGAGTGATGAAGCAATTTCGGGTCACGTCCACGCATCAATTTCGGGGATTGTCACGGATATTTGTGAAGTTCCGACCTTGGATGGAAAAACGCAAACAGCCGTCGTGATCAAGCGCGACAATACAAAAAAAGAACGACCGATTTTACCACTGTCGTTAGAAGGTTCTGTGATTGAACGGGTTCGTGAGGCGGGAGTCGTGGGGCTAGGCGGGGCGACTTTCCCAACCCATATCAAACTAGCGACTCCCAATGATGATTTGAAAATACGTTATCTCATTTTAAATGGTGCAGAATGCGAGCCGCTGATCCATTCAGATGACTATTTAATGCGCCAATTTTCAGAAGAAATCATTCGCGGCGCTCAAATTGTGTGTGAATCATTGCATGTGGAAAAAATTTTAATTGCGATTGAGCGTGACAAGCCAGAAGCCATTGAACGGATGAAGAAAACGGCAGCGAAATTCTCCAACTGCCAAGTTTTCGCCCTTCCAACACGTTATCCGCAAGGTGGGCAAAAACAATTAGTGGAAACTTTACTTGGGGTAGAAGCGCCGCTGAATCAACGGACATCAGAGACGGGGGCCCTCACAATTAATGTGGCGACAGCTAAGGCTATTTACGATGCGATTGCTTGTCATGAACCACTTTTGCGCCGCTTAATCACAGTTACTGGCGACGTAAAAAAAAGACAGGTGATTTCTTTTCCTTTGGGGACCTGTATTTCAGAGCTAATCGCCTTTTGTGATGGCATCGATGGCAAGCTTTCGCGAATATTGCATGGGGGACCGATGATGGGAATTGCAGTGCACCATTTACAAACACCACTAACCAAAGGATCGAATGGGTTAGTGGTCTTAAACCAAGAACATGATCAAATTTTGCCAGAAAGTCCTTGTATCCGTTGCAATCGTTGCGTTAAAAGTTGCCCGATGCGTCTTGAACCACAAATGATTGATCAAGCGATGCGGGTAGGAGACTTCGTTCGATGTGCCCAACTCCAAGCTGAGCAATGTATTAATTGTGGTTGTTGTACCTATGTTTGTCCTGCCAAGCGTCAGTTAGCTGCCAAAATTACGGAGGCTAAAAAGACGCTTAAACGCATCAGAAAGGAGGCGCGCCAATGAACCTTTCTAAAGACCAACAAAAAGTGCTAGTTAACTTACGTGCGTCCAATCTTACGTTAAGAACCGCACCGAGTCCCCATTTGAATAACGATACCTCAACCCGTCAAATCATGGGCAACGTCATTCTAGCCTTAACCCCAATTGTCTTAGTCTCCGGGTATTACTTTGGTTGGCGCGTTTATGGCTTGTATCTTTTGGCGTGTATCACGGCCCAACTTACAGAAATTGTTTGGTTTAAAATGAATCAAAAGCCGCTGACCTTTGATCTTAGTGTAATTGTTACGGGACTCTTATTAACGATGAGCTTACCGCCGTCTGCCCCGTGGTTTTTTCCGGTAATCGGTTCTTTTTTTGCGATTTTAATTGTTAAAGAATTTTTTGGCGGCTTAGGCTATAATTTTTTAAATCCTGCTCTTAGTGGTCGAGCATTGCTAGTCATTTTATTTTTTGATGAAATGTTTAAAATTAGTTGGCCCAAGCCACCATTTGGAAAGATTGAACCGGCAGCTGTGGAGCACACGTTGATGGATGCGACCTCTAGTGCTACCCCATTAGGTGCGATGAAAGCTGGGGAGTCACTGAACACAGCTGATTTGTGGCAAATGTTTATTGGTAATACGGGTGGTCGGATTGGTGAAACCTCAACGTTACTGATTATGGGCGCTTGTTTATTTTTAATCTGGCGTAAAATTATCCCATTACACATACCTGCAATTATCATTGGGATTGTTGGTGTTGGTGCGTGGTTATTTGCCGATTCCAACGGTCTAGCGAATTGGCAAACGGTTGTTGGACATCTCTTTGGTGGTGGTCTTTGGTTAGGGGCGGTCTTTATGGCGACCGATTATTCGTCTAGTCCGGCAACCAAAATCGGTGAATGTCTTTATGCTACTGGTATCGGGATGTTAATTATTGTTTTACGTTTTTGGGGACCGACGAATGAGGGGGTTAGCTATGCGATTTTGGCGATGAACTGTTGTGTTCCTTTAATTGATCGCGTGGTTCGTCTTCGTGTTTTAGGTGAACCAGGTCTACAAAAATTCCCAGTCAAATTAGACAAGTAAGGAGCAATTGCGATGAATCTAGCTATTCAAATGACGCTATTTTTTTCACTGTCACTGCTTTTTTTGACCATTGAAAAAAATCAGCGGACACTCATGCAGCAAAAAAGTAGTCGCTTAATTCAAAGCGTTTGTTTAATTACTAGCATCACCTTAGCCAGTCTATTGTCACTTTATCTGTACTTGTGGTTGCCTGAGTTACCTCCTGTCTTTAATGTGGTCATCGCGGATGTATTCTTACTGTCACTAGTGAGTTTTGCAATTAGTCTTTTTTTTGCCTGGATTTTAGCGCATACCAATTGGCTAAACCGCACCCTTGCCCAACTGTGTATCGTCATCCCTATTCTGATAAATTTGGCAATGTCAACGCTGGAGCATTTCTTCAGCACCGATTTTTTGTATACCTATAGTGTTTGGCTAGGCTTTTTTTGGATTTGTGGCATTTTAGGAGCGGGGATTCAAGAGCGTTTGCGGATTGCACCGATTCCCACGTTTCTTCGAGGAGTTCCGTTGCAGTTGTTGGTTTTACTGCTCTTGTTACTTAGTTTTTCTTTCTTTTTAGGCATGTTCTTTCGTCGTCTTTTTTAACGCGCGCAACAAAAGACGTGGGGACAAGTACTTGTCTTTTCCGATTTATCAATGGATTTGGTAGCTAAATCAGAAATTAAGCCGATTCTATTGACGGATTTTTTTTTGTTTGCTAAAGTAACTTATTGCAAATAAATCGTAATCCCTCCGTTTTGCTGAAAGTGGAGGCGTTTAGTCATGAGAAAAAAGCTAGCAGGCTAAGCAAAGATTCAATAAGGAGGTGCCACTGTGCGCTATATCGATGTTCAAGATTTAACATTTTATTACGATGATGAACCTGTTTTAGAAGGTATTAATTATCATGTGAATGCGGGTGAATTTGTCATTTTAACCGGTGAAAATGGGGCGGCTAAGTCCACCTTAATTAAAGCGACATTAGGGTTATTAAAACCAACCAAAGGTCAAATCAGCTTAAGTAAAACCAATACCGCGGGTGAAAAAATTAGCGTTGGGTATATTCCTCAACAAATTGCATCGTTTAATGCGGGGTTTCCAAGTACCGTGTTAGAGCTCGTTCGCTCAGGTCGTTTTGCTCGTAATCGTTGGTTTAAGAAATTAACAGAGCGTGATCACGCGCATGTTCAAAAATCATTAGAAGCAGTTGGGATGTGGGAGATGCGCCACAAACGGATTGGTGAGTTATCTGGTGGCCAAAAACAACGGATTAGCTTGGCGCGCATTTTTTCAACTGATCCGGATTTGTTTATTTTAGATGAGCCGACAACAGGCATGGATGAGCAATCACGCAAGGCTTTTTATGAGTTGTTACGTCATAATGCGCATGCGCATGGCAAATCAATTTTGATGATTACTCATGATCATGAAGATATTAAAGAATACGCGGATCGACAAATTCGTTTAGTGCGAAAGGAGGATTCTCAATGGCGTTGCTTTCATATGAATTCATGAGACGAGCCTTTTTAGCGGCAATTTTTATTGCGGGAATTGCCCCAATGTTAGGGGTCTTTCTCGTTATCCGTCGGCAATCTTTAATGGCTGATACTTTGTCACACGTCTCGTTAGCGGGGGTTGCTTTAGGTTTTTTCTTTAACCTTAATCCGAATGTAACGACGTTGTTGGTCGTGGTTTTGGCAGCGATTGTCTTAGAATATTTACGTTCGATGTATCGCAGTTATTCGGAAATTTCAATTGCGATTTTAATGGCCGGTGGCTTGGCATTAGCCTTAGTTTTAATGAGTCTAGCTGGGGGGAATTCATCGACGAGTATTCAGTCTTATTTATTTGGTTCGATTGTGACCATCACTAACCAACAAGTTGTTTTTCTCGGCGTGTTATTTGTGGTCATTGCACTCTTGTTCACCTTGTTTAAGCGACCAATGTATGTCTTAACTTTTGATGAAGATACCGCGCATGTGGATGGCTTACCAATCCGCTTAATGTCAATGTGTTTTAATATTTTAACCGGGATTGCGATTGCGGTGATGATTCCGATTGCAGGAGCTTTGTTGATCTCAGCGATTATGGTTTTACCCGCGGCAATTAGTATGCGCATTGGCAAAAGCTTCAACGTGGTTTTATTACTGAGTATTTTCGTTGGCTTAATCGGTATGCTCGGTGGTTTAACGAGCTCATATTATTTGGATACACCACCTGGAGGAACCATTACCCTAGTCTTTATTGGCTTATTCCTCGTGGTAAATCTTGTTAAACGGATGCTTGTTTTTATCCAACGAAAACAACGAATTAATCAATAAGTAGGAGAGAGGCGAAAGATAACGCCTCTCTTTTTAATTTTTTCTTACAAATTACGAACTATTTTTGCAAAATACTCGAATTAAAACAAAAAAAGGCTTATAATAGGACGGAACTAAATTGATAGGAGTGAATTGTGTGAAAGTGCGTCGTAGTGAACGATTAATCGATATGACCCATTACTTATTAGATCATCCCCATAAACTAATCCCGCTAACATTTTTTGCCAAGCGTTATGAATCAGCCAAATCATCAATTAGTGAGGATTTAGCAATTGTCAAAAAAACCTTTAGTACTCGAGGTACCGGGATTTTAGAAACGATTCCAGGCGCTGCTGGTGGTGTTTTATTTATTCCGGAAATTACGAAAGAAGAAGCAAGAAGTTATATTGAAGCGCTTGCGGACCGTTTATCAGAACAAGATCGATTATTACCAGGTGGCTATGTTTACTTATCAGACTTATTGGGCGAGCCAGAGTTACTACGCCAAGTCGGCCGAATTATTGCCTCAAAATATTTGGGTGAAAAAATTGATGCGGTGATGACGGTTGCAACCAAAGGCGTTCCGATTGCCCAAGCGGTTTCTTATTATTTAAATATCCCATTTGTGATTGTCCGTCGTGATTCTAAGATTACGGAAGGGTCAACGGTTAGTGTGAATTATGTTTCAGGTTCATCTGAGCGCATTGAGAAGATGGAACTATCCAAGCGCAGCTTAAAACGAGGCTCACGTGTGTTAGTTGTGGATGACTTTATGAAAGGTGGCGGTACCGTCAATGGTATGCAAAGCTTGATTGAAGAGTTTGAAGCTGAGTTAGTTGGCGTGATGGTTTTTGCGGAAGCTAAATTCAAAGGCGAACGCGCCATTGATGACTATACGTCATTGTTATATGTTAAAGACGTTGATACGCAAACCAAAAATATTACCGTCGTTCCAGGAAACTATTTTACTGAATAAACGTAGGCACAAGTTAATGTTAATTAGCTTGTGCTTTTTTGATTGGTCTAGTTGGCGTGGCGTGTTGTTGTTGAAATGTTTGCCTAACTGGGCTAGAATTTAAATAGGTAGTTAAATTTAGGGAATAAATTGAACGGAGTGAGCATGTGAAGAATCGCTATGCAATCATTTTAGCTGCGGGTAAAGGAACCCGTATGAAATCAAAATTATATAAAGTTTTACATCCAGTATGTGGCAAACCAATGGTCGAACACATTATGAATCGTGTTTCAGAAATTAAACCAGCTGAAGTCATCACGATTGTCGGTCATGGGGCAGAGATGGTAAAAAATCAATTAGGTGAACGAAGCCAATATGCTTTACAAGCAGAGCAATTAGGGACAGGGCATGCGGTGTTACAAGCCGAAGAATTTCTAAAAGCAAAACAAGGGACCACACTCGTTATTAGTGGTGATACGCCTTTACTAACAACTGAAACGTTAACAGCGTTATTTGATTATCATGAAGCCAAAGGCGCAAGTGCGACGATTTTAACGGCTCATGCAGAAGATCCAACGGGTTATGGTCGGATTTTACGTAACGACTTAGGAATTGTCTCAAAAATTGTCGAGCAAAAAGATGCTTCCAAATCAGAAGCAGCAGTTAAAGAAATTAACACAGGGACCTATTGTTTTGATAATGAATTGTTATTTGATGCCTTAGCTAATCTAAATACGGATAATGCTCAGGGTGAATACTATTTAACTGATATCATCGAAATTTTAAAAGATGCCGGTAAAATTGTGGCTGCGTATCAAACAACCGACTTTGAAGAATCATTAGGGGTTAATGATCGCGTGGCATTGTCTTTAGCCAATGATATTATGCGTCGTCGCTTAAACCGCCAACACATGGTCAACGGGGTGTCATTGATTGATGCTGCGAGCACATATATTGATGCGGGCGTGACCATTGGTGCTGAAACGGTGATTGAACCGGGTGTGTACTTAAAAGGTGACACGGTAATTGGTGCGGATTGCTTAATCACCGCGCAATCGCAGATCGTTGATAGTGTGATTGAAGATGATGTCACGATTAAATCATCGGTTATCGAAGAAAGTATTGTTCGCACAGGTGCTGATGTTGGACCTTACGCTCATTTACGACCAAAAGCTGATATTGGCAAAAATGCGCACATTGGGAACTTTGTCGAAGTGAAAAATGCGACGTTAGGTGAAGGCACCAAAGCTGGGCATTTGACTTATGTCGGTGATGCGACGCTAGGGAAAGATATTAATCTTGGTTGTGGCGTTGTTTTTGTGAATTATGATGGCAAAAATAAACACCATACGACAATTGGGGATCATAGCTTTATTGGCTCTAATGCCAATATTATTGGTCCAGTGAATATTGCGGCCAATTCTTCAGTGGCAGCCGGATCAACAATTACCTTAGATGTTCCCGAATATGCTTTAGCCATTGCGCGGGTTCGTCAGGAAAACAAGGCTGATTATGCGAAAAAATTGCCTTATTTAAATTAATCATTAGGAAATCAGTAGAATAACTTGATTTATCAGTCAAAAATGACTACTATTTACTAGGAAAGATACTTATAAATAGTCGCTTTTTAAGTCATCTGAAAAAGAAAGTGGAGGTTCTCATGTCGAATCATTATTTTGATCCAAGATTGAAGATTTTTGCGTTAAACTCAAACCGTCCTTTAGCGGAAAAAATCGCAGCCGAAGTTGGTGTTGAGTTAGGAAAGTGTTCAGTAAATCAATTTAGCGATGGTGAAATTCAAGTTAATATCGAAGAAAGTATTCGTGGTGCTCACGTTTATGTGGTGCAATCAACTAGTAGTCCGGTCAATGATAATTTAATGGAACTATTAATTATGATTGACGCTCTGAAACGTGCGAGTGCGAAAACCATTAACGTTGTGATGCCGTATTATGGTTATGCACGTCAAGACCGCAAAGCGCGTTCTCGTGAACCAATTACTGCTAAATTAGTTGCTAACATGATCCAAAAAGCCGGAGCTACACGTATGATTACTTTGGATTTACATGCAGCCCAAATCCAAGGGTTCTTTGATATTCCAGTGGACCATTTAATGGGAGCACCATTAATTGCGCAGTATTTCTTGGATAAAGAGATTCAAGGAGACGATGTGGTCGTTGTTTCTCCAGACCATGGCGGGGTAACACGTGCACGTAAATTAGCAGAATTTTTAAAAGCACCGATTGCGATTATCGATAAACGTCGTCCGAAAGCTAATGTTGCTGAAGTGATGAACATTATTGGTCGTGTTGATGGCAAAATCTGTGTCTTAATTGATGATATGATTGATACCGCTGGGACCATTACTTTAGCGGCGAACGCTTTAAAAGCAGCGGGAGCGAAGAGTGTGTATGCGTCATGTACGCATCCCGTATTGTCCGGTCCAGCTTTTGAGCGTATTGAAGATTCAGCAATCGAACACCTAGTAATCACAGATTCAATCAACTTGCCAACTGATCACAAATCAACGAAAATTGATCAAATCAGTGTCGGTGAATTAATGGGTGAGGCGATTAAACGAATCCATGAAAACAAACCGGTGAGTCCATTATTTGAATCAAACGAAATCAAATAAAACCATTCTTCATTAGAAAAACCCCTGCGATTTATGTCTCAGGGGTTTTTTGATGCGGTTAAAAAGTTTTTTTTGCTTGATTGATTTGGTGTTGGACTTGGTCAAAGCCAGTGCCGCCTAAGGAATGACGGTTTTTGACAGCATTGATTGAGTCGAGTTTTTCGTAGATATCTGCTTCAATCACGGGCGCAATTGCCTGATATTCTTCTAGTGGGATATCTTGTAAGAAGCGGCCATTTTGAATGCCCTCGATGACTAGTTTGCCAACGATTTCATGTGCTTGGCGGAAAGGAATCCCTTTGGTTGCTAAGTAATCGGCTAATTCGGTCGCATTTGAGAAATCTTTTTCGGTGGATTCTAACATTGTTTCTTTATGAACGGTCATGGTATGAATCATGCCGGCCATAATATCCAGACTGGTTAAAATCGTTTCGGCCGTATCAAACATGCCTTCTTTGTCTTCTTGAAAATCCTTATTATAGGCTAAAGGCAGACCTTTCATCACGGTTAAGAGCCCGAATAAATCTCCATACACTCGGCCGGTTTTCCCACGAATCAGTTCAGCCATATCCGGATTTTTCTTTTGCGGCATGATGGAACTACCAGTTGAGAAGGTATCGGTTAGCTCGACAAAGTTAAATTCATGACTACACCACAGGATGATTTCTTCACAAAAACGTGATAAGTGCATCATCAAAATCGATGAATTACTTAAAAATTCTAAGATGAAGTCGCGATCACTTACGGCATCTAAACTGTTGGCGTAGATATTCGTAAAGTCCAACTCTTTAGCGGTAATTATCCGGTCAATCGGAAACGTGGTGCCGGCAAGGGCCGCACTACCTAAAGGCATCGTGTCAATACGTGCGAGGCTTTCTTTCATGCGCTCTTGATCACGCGTTAACATCGAATAATAAGCCATTAGGTGATGACCAAAAGAGATTGGTTGCGCATGTTGTAGGTGGGTATAGCCAGGCATTACCGTATAAATGTGTTCCTGCGCTTTTTCGACAAGCACCTCACGAAATGTTTGGATTTTTTCAATCGCCTCAAGGACAACTTCTTTTAAGTATAAGTGCATGTCGGTTGCGACTTGGTCATTGCGGCTCCTAGCGGTATGTAATTTACCGGCAACTGGTCCAATTTCTTGATGCAAGTAACTTTCTAAGTTTAGATGGATGTCTTCATTCTGAATTGAAAAAGTGAGTTCATTGTTGGCTAGTTTGGTTTGTAAGACTTTTAGACCAGCGATAATTTGCTCAGCTTCTGTTTGAGGTAAAATGCCGGTTTCACCTAACATTTTCACGTGAGCGAGACTACCAATTAAATCTTGCTTGGCTAATTTCTGATCAAAAGTAATCGATGCACCAAACGCATCAATCCAAGCTTCATTTTTGCCGTCAAAACGGCCACCCCATAATTTTTTTGTCATATTCATCACCTCAAAATTAGTATACTACAAGTCGAAAAGAGGTCGCATGAAAACGGCCTCTTTTTTACTAAGTGAAAAATTCATGTTAGAAAATTCCTGTTTATTTTTCTATTTGACGAAGTTTTCAGATTGGATATTAGCTTGCACTTCAGAATGAACTTTACTTGGTAGTCCCCAAAGTTTGATGAAGCCAACGGCAGCATGTTGATCAAACGTATCGGCAGAAGTGTAAGTTGCCAGATTTTCGTTGTATAAGCTGTTCGTTGATTTACGTCCTTCAACAATGATGTTGCCTTTAAATAGTTTCACCCGCACGACCCCATTGACATATTGTTGGGTATCTTTTAAGAAGGCGATTAAAGCATCTGTTAATGGATTAAACCATAAACCATCATAAATGACTTGGCTTAATTGGTTTTCAATCGTTGGTTTAAAATGTGCAACTTCACGGACAAACGTTAAATCTTCTAATTCTTTGTGCGCTTTCATTAAGGTTAATGCTGCGGGACACTCATAAACTTCACGTGATTTAATCCCGACTAAACGGTTTTCGACGTGGTCAATCCGACCGACCCCGTGTTGACCAGCTAAGGTATTTAATAATTTGATTAACTCATATAATTGGTAAGTTTCACCATTTAAAGCAACTGGAACCCCTTGATCAAAGGTAATTTCTACGATATCAGGTGAATCAGGTGTATCTTCTAATTCAGCGGTGATTTCATAAGCACCAGCAGGCGGCGTTGCCCAAGGATCTTCTAAAATCCCACATTCACAAGCACGACCCCAAATGTTTTGATCGATTGAATAAGGGTTGTCCAAATCAGCTGGAATTGGAATGCCTTTTTTGGCAGCATATTCGATTTCTTCTTCACGAGACCATTTCCACTCACGAACAGGCGCGATGACTTTAAGGCTTGGATCTAAGGCGTTGATAGCAACTTCAAAACGGACTTGGTCATTTCCTTTACCAGTACAGCCATGGGCAACCGTTGTCGCACCCGTTGATTGCGCTAATTCAACTAATTTTTTCGCAATTAATGGACGAGATAAAGCGGAAACCAATGGGTAAGATTGCTCATAAAAGGTGTGCCCTTGAAGAGCGATTAAGGCAAACTCTTGCGCAAACTCCTCTTTGGCATCAATTGCATAGGAAGCAATTGCGCCCACGTTTAAGGCTTTCTCTTTGATGAATGTCATGTCTTTGCCTTCCCCAATGTCTAAACAACAAGCAATAACATCATAACCTTCATCTGCTAACCATTTAATTGAAACCGAAGTATCAAGTCCTCCTGAATACGCTAAAACAACTTTTTCTTTCATTTATTTTCCGACCTTTCGTAAGTGAGTGGTAATTAACTGAGGCTATCGTAACAAATTGAAAATAGAAATGCAAGAGAGAATCTAAATAAATATACAAAAACTTAAAATAATTTAAAATTATATACGTAAAAAGCAGTTTAATTCATTTTTTTTGTATATTTCTAGTCGGGAAAGTACGATATATAATGAAAAAGTTTCTGAAAAACGAAATTATTAAGAAAGTTTAAGAAAAAAATGGAAATAAAAAAACAAAACTCGTTGACTTTATCAAGAAATGCCTATATTATGTTAGATGGTATTGTTTGCCCCACAAGAGCCCCGGAAACTCAAGTGATTGTCAAACATTCGTGAAATTGAATTGGAGGAAAAAAATCGTGCGTACAACATATATGGCCAAACCAGGCGAAGTAGAACGTAAATGGTACGTAGTAGATGCAACTGATGTTCCTTTAGGACGTCTTTCAGCAGTTGTAGCATCTGTACTACGTGGAAAAAATAAACCAACATTCACACCTCATGTGGATACTGGTGATTTCGTAATCGTCATCAATGCAGAAAAAATCAAATTAACAGGTAAAAAAGCGACAGACAAAATTTACTACCGTCACTCAAACCACCCTGGTGGATTAAAATCAGTTTCAGCTGGTGAATTACGTGCTAAGAATTCTCGTCGTTTAGTCGAAACTTCTGTTAAAGGTATGTTACCTAAAAACACTTTAGGTCGTAAACAAGGCATGAAATTACACGTCTTTGCAGGCGCTGAACATGATCACGCTGCACAACAACCAGAAGTACTAGATATCACAAACTTAATCTAATAGGAGGGAATTTCATTGGCACAAGCACAATATATCGGCACTGGCCGTCGTAAAAATGCAGTTGCTCGCGTACGTTTAGTACCAGGAACTGGTCAAATTACTGTAAATAAAAAAGATGTTACTGAATACATCCCACACGCTGACTTGCGTGAAGTTATCAACCAACCTTTCGGTGTTACCGAAACTAAAGGTTCATATGATGTATTCGTAAACGTTAATGGTGGAGGATATGCTGGACAATCTGGCGCTATCCGTCACGGTATCGCCCGTGCATTATTACAAGTAGACCCAGATTTCCGTTTAGCTCTTAAACGCGCTGGCTTACTTACTCGTGATGCTCGTATGGTTGAACGTAAAAAACCAGGTCTTAAAAAAGCCCGTAAAGCTTCACAGTTTTCAAAACGTTAAAAACAGCTTCATATCAATACTTTCAGGCGTTTCGCAAGTCACTTTGCGAAGCGTCTTTTTTTGAGTTGACACCATTCCGGTCTGACTCTTTTTGAGACAATTTACGATAGGCAATTTCACCAATGGGCATTTGAATCACGTTGGGTGTATTGACGTATGTTCTTGTGATGTTGGTATCGCTGTGAGTCAATGCTTCAGAAATCTGTTCCAGAGCTACACCAGCTTGTTTGGCTAAAGTCGCCCCAGTATGCCGTAATTTGTGTGGGGTCGCATGGGTAAGGTGTTTATGTCGTCGCTCAATGGATTTCATGCGGTAGTTCAAATAATCTGTATGAAGCCTTTGATTGATGTTCCCTTTATCATCAAAGAAGGTAAAGAGAAACTGTTCTTCGGTTTGTTCGATTTCAAATTGAGCTAGTTCTTCTTTTTGTTGGACTTTCCACTGTTGGAGTAATTGCTTTAGCTCATTTGGAATATGGAAAATTGTCGTTTTATTCCCTTTTGTGCTTTTTTCATTGCCGAATTTATCCAAGGCTTTACCAATCGTAATCTGGGAAGTAGTGAAATTCACGTTCTTCCATTTGATGGCGTAGGTTTCTGATTTGCGATCGGATAAAAAGAAGGTAGTCAGAAATAATACATAGTCCTGTAAAGTCAATTGTCCACTTTCGTAATCGCTTTGGACGGCAGTTAACCATTCTTGAAGTTGTTCAAAGGAAAGGTATAAATCTTCTTCTTTTTTAGCTTCTTGCAATTGGTTTTTCTTAGTAGCATTGATCCGTTTAAGTGATTTTTCTAATTTATTTCGTTCAATATATTCAAGCTCTTCAGCCCAATCAAAAATAGAATTAACGTAGCTACGTAGTATTTTGAAGTTAGCGTATTCGGCAGCCTTTTGTGTCATGATTTTTAGAACAAAGGCTTTGTTGTGATTAAGATAGTTCAATGTGTATTTTCCAAACATGGGTAAGATGTGAAGTCGAAAAATATCTTTTGTATTCGCGATTGTAACAGGAGTGGGAGACTTCGTGTTTCGAGAAGTTAAGCCAGCTGTATAAGCATCAATCCAGATATCTTCATAGAAATCTTTGAACAGTGCTTCGCCACCTAGTTCAAAAGCATTCTTTTCTTTGTTTTCCCGTAGCTCTTTGATATGGGCATAAAAATCAATTTCTGCTGCTTTTGCCTCCTTTCTAGTTTTGAAAGTTTTGGAATAAAGTTTGTTTACACCTATCATCTCTTGGATATCTTGTGGATAGTAAAGCCGTAAACGGTAAGTCTCATTTTCTGTTTTGCTAATTGCCATAGTATTTCCCTCCGAGTTTGCGAGCCGAAATCAAATACTATATATGGAGTATAACGATGTCGGAATTATTTTGCTAGGCTTGCCAGCCATTGATCAATGGCGATACGGTCAAATCTATTTGATCCGTGGATTTGAATAAATGGTAAGCCATCTTTAATCCAGCCATCTAGCGTATTATTGGAAACTTGTAGATAGTTACAAGTTTGCTTTTTATTCATATAGCGGTGTTGCAGGTTTTCCTGTGTCTTAATTTTTTCGATTTCAGTTGTGATTAAATCAGATAGTTGAGTAGAAATAATGCCCATCTGATCATCACTGAGTAAAATTTTCATTTCAGTCATATTCTCACTTCCTTTGAATTTTGCGTAGGGAATAATGAATTATTTTTTTATCTTGGTATAGCGAACAGTGCTTTCTTGAAAATCCATCACTTGTTCAGGATTCCCACCTTCGCTTAAAGCACTGTAAAATATTGGACGTCTTACGAGATACTCATTGGTATAAAGTACCTCTTGATTTGTGATGTCAAAAGGTTGATCCACGAGTTGCTTTGTGACGCTGGGTACTTTGAGGTTGCGGGATTTGAAGAATGCTTTTTTCTTATGCTCTTTCATATCCAAGTCCTTCTCAAAATATTTACTAATATAGCGCCCACGATTTTCGATGCTATCCACATCAATCTTGTTGATTTTGACAAATCCATGTCCCCAGATGGTAGTAAGGCGATTGATAGAGATAAAAGGAAAGTCAAACAGGATGATGTGATAATGGATGGCGCCTCGTTCTTGTTTTTCCCACGTGGCAAGGTATTTCAGGTTTGCTTTTTTTGTGTGATAGAGTTCGTAGTTTAGTCGTTTGATAAATTTTTTGAATTCATTATTCGCATAGGCAATGTCTTGAATGTTTTCTCTGAAAGTGAGGGTTAAAAATTTTGATCGATTGTCAAAGTTCATATCTACGAGTCGGGCAATTTCAAAACGCATATTTTGATAGTATTTTTGTTTTCGTTTTAAGCTGTCGTATTGTCCTTGAGCGGATAGTTCATCATAGTTTTTTCTTTTATCGCTAGTTGGATTTTCTTCTTCATAAAGCCAAGCTAATTCTTTTTTTGTTTTGGATTGGTTTCAATATTTCCTGTTTTTTGTTTAGGAGTAATGATTGCTTCATAATCATAAATTTCAAGGTACGTGGGAGTCTCAATGATTTTCTGATTATAAGCTTTCAAAAATCATCACTCCTTGATGTATATTCAGTTGTCAAAGAACCATCATTTTTCGCCTGATGTTGTTCTATAAATCAAGTTAAGGGGAAGTCCTGCAAAGCAGTCCTTCCAGCCTATGTGTTTATTGGGCGGT